>CAVSYI010000010.1:0-92891 GCA_963732045.1 Terriglobia bacterium
TCGGAGGCCCACCGTCGGTTGGGTGAGTTGCAGACGATCCGATCTGGCATCGTCGCGGGCCTGACGGAATGGAAAAATCGCAAGAACAGCGGCATTGTCGACGGGGGGGCTCAAGCCCTGGCCGATGCGACGATCTCGCACTTCACGAGCCAGCTCGGAGCGGTCGACAAAGCCATCGCACTGACGATCGACAATGATCGCGACCTGCAATCGAAACGCGATCTTCTGCTGAGCATTAGCGGCGTTGGTGAGACTTTGGCTGGCGTAGTGTTGGCCGAATTGCCTGGTCCAGATGTACTGCGCTCGAGCGCCGAGGTGGTCGCTTATGCGGGATTGAACCCGCGGCAGCATCAGTCGGGAACGTCCATCGATCGAGCGACACGCATCTCCAAGATTGGCAACGCCGTTCTTCGCGCTGCACTATACATGCCGGCCTTATCCGCCATGCGGTATAATTCTGCGATCGTGGCGCTGGTGGCTTGGTTGAAATCCCGGGGCCGCCTCAAACCCAAACAGATTGTTGTGGCTGCAATGCGCAAGCTTTTGGTGCTGTGCTTCGGTGTGCTGAAAACGGGCGGACACTTTCGATGCGGCGATAGCGATGGGCGGTTGAGCCACATCAAGGAGTAGATCGCATGGCGACCTCCAACACACGCTTCACTCAAAACAGCTTAGGCGAATAAAAAAATCCCATTGACAATGATCACGGTATCTACCGCTACGGGCGCGAGTTGCACGAGCATTGCGCTGGGATGATTGAAGGCCTGGCACCGAAGCCGGTGGGCCACCAGCAGGCGCTGCCCCTTAGCTTTCCCGAACGAGCCAGTACAGGTCATTGGCACAGGAGGTTTCCAGAACGCCGTTCGACTGTCAGGCCATCTCGGGCTGCGAGGTCGGCGTCGGGGAAGTCATGGTGTCCCTGGCGGCTTCGTGGTGTCGGTAGAGCGACGGCCGTGCTTCTGTATTGCCCCTCGAAGACCTTGAGATAGCCAGCTTTTCGACAGTCGTGCTCATACAGGCAGAAAAGCAGCCAGATGCGCTGCCAAATCGGGTCGTCTGGCTTCAGATACTCGATCTTCAATCCCAGGTTCGCCGCCTCCACGTGATCAATCACGGAACCATGCGAGAAATAGACATCGCGAGACGACAGTTTGGCGATCACGTCATCGATTTCATTTGGCTGACGGCCTTTCATCATCCCTGCCGTGAGCGAGTTTTTTCGCAAGCGTTCGGCTTTGCTGCAGCGCATACTCGCCGTACTTGTGCAGCGGAAAATTTTGGGCGGCGATTTGTGGTTGGGTCAGAATGGTACAGGGGGATTCCCTGAACGAGCGGTTCGATCGGCCCTAGCTCTGAGGACGCTCCCATTACGATGGATTTTGCCGCGAGCCCCAACAACGTTCCGTTGCTCTTCGCGGCATTCGCGACAACCACCCAAATCGGATGTCAAATTTTGGATCAGGGTGATGAGGCCTTCGGTCGGGTCGGTCCCCCCTCCGTTCGTCTCCAAAAGAAGGTCAACCGGTGTCGCTCCGACATCGCCCAACAGTTCAGTCATGAAGGCGCAATCGCGACCGTCAATTTGCGCGTTCTCAAATCTGTTTCCGAAGTAGACAACGAGCCGACGCCCGGAGAGCTCCTCAATGTCTCGGATCAATAGCTGCCGGAGGTACCGGTCTTTTTGCTCGACCCAAAACAGGGGTGACTGGCTTGGGAGATCAGTCGTGCGAGGGAATTTCTCGTTGCGCGCTGCCACGATCTTCAACGCCTTTTCTGGCTTGATCGGGGTGACCTTTTATCACCCTTTGCATCGCGTCGAAATCGGGTGCGGGCTCCCTCGCCGGCGCAACAACATGCGCATTGACCGGTTCGCCAGAGCGTTTTCGCACCTGCCCGGTAAGGTTGCTGGCCATCGAATTGACCGAGTCGGTGAGATCTTTCCAGGTTCCGGCCACACCAGGTACTTGCGCCTGGCCACCCAGCTTGCCGTCAGTACCAACTTCGCGAGCCACGCGCGTGACTTCCGCGGTAAACACACCGAGCTGCTGAATCATGGTGTTGACGATGTTGGCGGAACGTAAAAATTCGCCTTCCAGCGGCCGCCCGTCCACATCCAGCCGGACAGTTTGAGTCAGGTTGCCTTGAGCAACACCGGCGATAGCGCGGGTGACTTCCGCAGTGGGCCGGAGCAGATCTTCGACCAGAGTATTGATCGAACCCTCCATCTGCCCCCACGACCCTTTCGACTCATAAAACCGTGCACGCTCCCGGGTCTTTCCTTCCTTGCCAACCACCTGACCGACCCGATTCAATTCGTGCGCCATTTGCTGATTCACAGCCACGATCTCATTGAAAGTGTCGGCGATCTTCCCAGCGAGTCCGGTCCAGGAACCGGGCAGCCGCACCGAGAAATCTCCAGCGCGCATGGTCTGCAGGCTCGCGAGGATTACGGCAAGGTCGGGAGAATCGGACTCGGCCACCAGAGTGGAATGTCCGTTGTTGTTTTTAGGTGCGGCTTCAGAAGTGGTACGGGTGGCTGCGGAGGAACGGTCGATCCGTTTCACGGTTGCTCCTGATATCGAAGGGCTTCTTGCTTTGCATCCCTCAATTGATGCGGCCGGTCCTGAATCTCTGGCGAACAAATGCCCGTCTCGTGCCGAAACCGAAAGCGTTATTTCGGTACCCGGCTGTCACGAGACTTCAGAGAAATTCAAACCGTTTGCGATGACGTACGGCCGTCAAGCGAGGGGAGCGAAATCCCAAAACCTGTTCATTTTAAACACGGAATTTTGCGCTTGACTCTACAGTGTTTCCTGTATGGACGGATGACAATCGTCACGCGTGGAAGACAGGGGACAGTCAAGGGGGAGCCAAATTAGTCTGCAGTCGTCAGTCTTCAGTCTTCAGCCAATCCAATGATTTTCACCTGCTGGGTTTGACTACTGGAGACCGACGACTGACGACTGCTGGAACTTGCTTTGTCTAAAGAAAAAAGATGGGAGGCCGGAGCCTCCCAATTGTCCATTGATCAGTTTTCGCCAATTATTTGACGTGGATGGTCTTACCGTCAGGATCGAGAGTCCCGTTAATACGCACTTTCTTACCTTCGTGAGACTTCACCAGATCCTGGCGATCAATGTCATAAGTGGTTCCGCTGGTGTCCTGCAGGACATATTTGTCGCCGGCCTTGGTAATGGTGCCTGCGAAGGTTTGAGTCTGAGTTTGAGTTTGCGGCGACTGACTTTGAGCATCAGGCGGAGCCTGTGGCTGCTGCGCCGACGGAGGTGCCTGTTGAGGATCTGCCTGCTGTGCCTTCAGTTGAACTCCAGACAGGCCCATGCCTACCACAAGGCCAAGCGCGACCGGCGAGAATACGGAATAGGGACGTTTCGTCATTAAGTTCCTCCCGAGAGATATTTGTGCTTCGTCTGGGTGCAATGGTGCAAGAGGCCTGCCAAACTCGCCTGCCGGTTGATGAATGTTTTGGAAAACGTCCGCGGACAATGCAAGCTCAAGAGTTAGGCGCGGGAAATTGCTCCGCCCGGCTTGCACACATACGGTAACTGCCCGATCTAGACCTAGAGAAGTCCCTGTAGTCTGTCGATTTCCAGACCGTGTAGTCGGGAAACAGATGAGCAAACTTTGCTCACTGATGACGAGTGGCCTCCCGCAACTTCGCAAGCGAGGATCCTCGGGGAATCCCCCTCAGGAATCCACTGTATTGCGACTGTTGAATCCCTCGGGCAGACTATGCCTACCTCTACCCGAGAATGCGACATGAGACCTTTGACGTTGCAGGAAGTAATCGATCGCATCAATAGCAACAATCCCTTCCGCAAGGAAAGACAGAGCCCTCAATTGCGCACCCAGGTTGAGTCGCCACATCGCCCCGAGTTTTACGTTCCGCGCCTCGCCAGGGTCTTCTTCAGCTTATTGCTGGGAGCCTGAGGGGCCACGCATCTGTTCCTCATCACGAAGCTCTGGTTGCGATAGCCACTCTGTGCTGTCGCTCTCGAGGTATTCATCCGAATCGTTCCATTTCCCACATTTCATGGAGTTGAGCAATGAAAGCCGTCAGTTATAAAGGTCTTCGCAAGATGTCTGTTTCCGAGCACCCGAAACCAAAGTTGAAATCTCCGACCGACGCTCTATTGCGGGTTACCACGAGTGGAATTTGTGGAAGCGATCTGCATAGGTATGACGGTCGTGCTCCGCTTGAAGAAGGAACCGTTGTAGGGCACGAAATCATGGGAGTCCTCGACGAAGTCGGTGAAGCCGTCCACACCAAAATCCTGATTAAGTTTGGAGAAAAGGCCGCAGCGTAGCTGTAGTCGACAGCAGCAGGCCTCGATTCATGCGGGGCCTGCTCTTTATTTAAATCTAAGCGGCATTTAAGCGGCTTTGGTTCCGCGCCCTTTTCCCGCGGATTTCCGGCTACGCTCAATCCGCGTTGAGAGTAAATCCTTCGCTTTCTCCAGTTCTGCCCGCCGTTTGGCGGTAAGGCCCTTCCCGGCGCGGTTGATGAAGTAGTTCAGCATACGCATCCCCGATGCCGGGCCCTTAGGGGAAACCTTCGCCGAAGCTAACCCGTTCGCGATCGTCCGGGCGCTTCGGGCAAAAAGACCAGCCGGCGGATGCGTCGAATCCGTCTTCACTTTTGCTACCCACCGTTTTGACGAGCCATTATTTTTTCGTTTTGTCATGGCACTCTCCGTACGCTACAGCGCTTAGGATGCGTTTCGCGAGGAGATTGCGCGCGTATGCAAAATAGTTTCCAAAATTGTTTCGCACAGAGCTACAGCGTCAGTTCCCGCCTGCATCCAAAGTTCGGAATCAAATTTCACCGCAACGCAGGAGTAACTCATGGCAGACCAAGGATTGAAAGAACTCTATATCGACGAACTGAAAGATATTTACAACGCGGAAACTCAGCTGGTGAAAGCACTCCCCAAGCTGGCCAAGGCCAGTTCCTCGGACGAATTGCGCGAGGGGTTCGAGGAGCACCTTGAACAGACCAAGGGACACGTCGAACGCCTCGAACAGATCTTCGAGATGCTCGAGGAGAGTCCCAAGGGCAAGAAGTGCGCGGGCATGGAAGGTCTGGTGGAAGAAGGCGCTGAAGTCATGAAGGAAGACCTGGAGGGCGCGGTCCTCGATGCAGCACTGATCGGGGCGGCTCAACGGGTCGAGCATTATGAAATCGCCGCCTATGGAACCGTCATCGCGTTCGCTAACACCCTGGGCGAAAACGAACAGGTTTCTCTGCTGGAATCGACCCTGGCGGAGGAAAAGGAAACCGACGAGAAACTCACTGAACTGGCCACGCAGATCAATCAGCAGGCGCTCGGTGAGGATTCGGAGGAACGTATTCAGCCGGACCGGGAGCAGGCATCCGGAAAGAAACGCACCGCCACCAAGCGCATCGCGTAATAGCGGGTAACGTACTTTCAGCAGGCCCGCTTGCTGGATACAAAGCCGGAAGCGGGCCGGATTTTTCCTCTTTGATAAATTTGGACGAACTTAAGGAGATTAAAAATGGCCGACAAAGCAGAGAAATGCGCACACGTTCCCTGTCAATGCATGCCCCCGAAGGGCGAGAAGTATTGCAGCCAGCTGTGCAAAGAAGCAGGATCAGAAGAAACAGAGATCGGTTGCGACTGCGGACATCCCGCATGCGCGCAATAGCTCGACCTGCAGCTTAACTGAAACGTCCGTCAAGCGACACGAAGACACCCAGAGAGGCCGCTCCTTTGGGTGGACCCAGCTTCACTCCCGACCGTCGCGCCTTCGAGAGTCCGATCCCTATTGCCTGTTTAGTGGACGCAGCCCCCGTGTTTTCCGTTCTCTATCGAGAGCATACTGTAATTGCGCAGCAGGAATTCCGTACACGTGTCCGCGGTACGTCGGCGCGGACAGTGTCGGAATGGTAGTCCTAAGGAACTTTGGGGATCGTTTCCTCGACATCAGCTGCAATTGTGACATCGACCTGGGCACCGGGTTTCAACGAGACCTCATCACCGTTTTCGTCCTGCAGAGTATTCTCGACACGAATTTCCCGGTATAGGTCGTCCGCACCCTCAATACCGATTTGCGCTTTCTCAGTCTGCTCGGGATGTGACGAAGGGATAATTTTTTCCACAGTCCCCGGAAGAGTTACAGATGGCTTTTCTGCTTCCAAGTCAGACTCTTGCTTTGTAGTCATGAAGTCCCCCTTTGATTCCAATAAACTTAACGTTCACGGCCCAAATCCGCTCAGCCTTGGATGCAGTTTTCTGCGCCGGGTATTGATGGCCTTGTACCGTTGCCGCTGTCTTTTCCAAGTCATACATAATCCACTGTATTGACGCGAGATGCCCTGTCACGGGATAAACTCAATGTCTTTTTTCACGCCGTGGGGGCCCAACAATTTTGCCTGCAACGCGGGTGTAACTTCTGAGTACTCGACGGAGCCGGAAGCCGGCACCAGTGTAAGACAATCGGGAAAAGGGGAGACATTTATGAATCGCCTACGCATTCTGGTTGCTGACGATCACGAAATCGTGCGGCGCGGACTGATTGCCATGATCAAGGCTCATCCGGAGTGGGAGGTCTGCGCCGAAGCCGACAACGGCCGCCAGGCCATCGAGAAAGCCGCTCAGACGAAACCGGATGTCGCGATCCTCGACATTGGCATGCCAGTATTGAACGGACTGGAAGCGACCCGGCACATCGTGCGCGAAAACCCCAATGTGAGGGTCCTCATTCTGACCATTACCGACACCGACCAGGCGGTGAAGGCAGTGCTTGATGCCGGCGCTCGCGGCTTTCTTTTGAAATCCGATGCCGCTCGAGATCTGGTGACGGCCGTGGAAGCGTTGCAACATGACAAGACCTTCTTTACGGCTCGAGTAGCTGACCTGGTTCTGGCCGGCTTCCTTAATAAGACACCTCGAGCGGTCAAGGCTGAATCGAGCCAGTCCGCTTTAACTTCTCGTGAGCGGGAAGTCGTGCAATTGTTGGCTGAAGGCAAGTCAACGAAGGAAGTCGCGTGCCATCTCAATTTGAGTGTAAAGACGGCAGAGACTCATCGCAGCAACATCATGAGAAAGCTCGGCTTGCACTCGGTCAGCGAACTGGTGCTGTACGCAGTGCGGAATAGCATCGTTCAAGTTTCAGCCAGCACCCTGGCGACCTCCCCGGCAGCTTTGAATACTACCGAGGCGGAGATGGCATCGTTGAAACCGGCAAGTGCATAGCGGCGGGTGACTTTACTTTCCGATGCAGAACCTGCTGAAGATCAGGTTCAGAATATCGTCATTGGTGGTTGCGCCCGTGATTTCATCGAGTGGACGCAAAGCACTGTAAAGATCGAGAAGGACCATCTCGTGCGGAGTTTTTTCCCGCACCGCCACGGCCGCTGCGTCCAGTCCCGCCAGCGAATCGCGGACTAGTCCCTGATGCCGGGTGTTGGTAAGAAACCCGCTCTCACTGCTGCGCTGAAAATCTCCGCCCACTTGGCGCAGAATTTCAGCCCGCAACTCCGGAACACCCTCCGCCGTTAGCGCTGAAACGCGAACCCTGGGCAACTGAGAACTGGGAACCAGGAACTGGGAACTGGTCTTATCCGATTTATTTTCGACCAGAATCGCCGGACGCTGCGCCACCAACTCAAGCAGTTGCAGATCTTCGGGGCCGACAGTGGCAGACGAGTCGAGAACGACCAGCACCAGATCGGCATCAGCCAGGGCCTCTTTGGATTTGCGGATGCCGATGCTCTCGGCTTCATCCAGCGCGCGGCGAATGCCGGCCGTGTCCACCAGCTTTACCGGAATTCCTTCAATCGCAACCGTCTCGGTTACCAGGTCCCGCGTGGTTCCAGGCGTGGCGGTAACGATGGCGCGGTCGCTCTCGACCAGGCGATTGAACAGACTCGATTTGCCTACGTTGGGGCGACCCACGATCGCCAGCGTTAGGCCCTCGTGAACCAGCTTGCCGTAAGCGAAGGAGGCGGCTAGTTGCTCCGAGCGGAGCGCGAACGGTTGCGATCGTGTTCAAGAATCTGGTCCGCGCGGAAGGACAGAGACGTCGTCCTCGGCGAAGTCGATGCCGGCTTCGAGCACAGCGATCAGCTCCACTAATTTTTGCTTGATCGGTTGCAGACGACGCGAGAGTGCGCCGTCGAGTTGTTGGGCCGCAACCTTCGCCTGAAAGAGTGTCTGCGATTCGATCAGATCGCGGACAGCTTCGGCCTGGGTGAGGTCGATGCGTCCGTTGAGAAACGCACGCATGGTGAATTCGCCGGGTTCAGCGAGGCGTGCGCCACGGCCAGAGCGAGTTCCACAACGTGGCGCAGGACCACGGGCGATCCGTGGGCTGAGATTTCGACGATGTCGTCGGTGGTGTAGGAATGCGGCTTGGCAAAGTAGGTGACGACAACTTCGTCGATGCGCTGATCTTGATCGTGTGGGTCATGTGGAGAGCTTATCGAACCAGGTGGCCGCGGGCGACTCGCCCGCGAGACTTTTTCAGTGGAAAGAACTTCTGAGTATGTGCTGGTTCCTTCGCGAGCGAGTCGCCCGCGACCACGCGGCTCGATGAGCTCTCCGAAAATTGCACGGCCCGGCTCGAGTTCGATGCTTCAAGCGCAAGCATGGGGGCCGCGATGCTGCGCGCTTCAGGACCAGCAATTCGCACAACCCCAATGCCACCGCGACCCGGTGGCGTGGCAATGGCGACGATGGTGTCGTCGAGATTCACAGGGAGATTGTAGCGGGTGTGGCGCACGCCGATGCAGTCGCATCATATGGACCTACATGCACTGGGCAACTTCACTATTACGGCAGTAGACCAAAAAATAATAAAGAGCAGGACCGAATGCCAGATGGCCGCGCAGGGTAGCACATCCCGGTGGACGCCTCAAGCAATCTCGAAGCTACGGGAGACTTCTGCGCGGGGTCTTTGGCACCGCCGGCTTGTAGTTCTCCGGGTACACCACCACGTAGCGGCGCATGCCTTCGCCTTCGCTCTGGGTGACCAGTCCGGTTTGATCGCGCAGAGCCAGGTGAACAATGCGGCGTTCGCGCGACGACATGGGAGCGAATTCGTACGGAGCTCCCGACTTGCGCACTTTCTCGGCAGCCACGCCGGCGGCCAGGCGCAATTCTTCCAGCCGCATGCCGCGATGATTCATGCAGTCGAAGCAGATTTTCTCGTGCTCGTTGCCGGGCAGGCGCAGCATTTCGAGCGCCAGGAATTCGATGGCACGCAACAGCTCGCCGCCGCGTTCCAGCAACAGAGGCGAATCCGGGCCCACGAATTCGACAAGAATTTCAGGACGTTCCCAGTCTCGCTGTTCCGCGAGCGGCGGGTCCACGGTGATGCGGTACTTCAGGCGCAAGCCGCCGTTAGCGACGATCCCTTTCAGCAGATCGTTGATCTTGTTGGCGGCGGCGATTTTGTCGGGAATGGACATAAGAAGCTCTCTAGCTACCTGAGCTCTCTAGCTTGCTACAGCTTCTGAGCCTAACGCTTCAAGCCAGGGTCTGGCTAGAAGCCAAGCAGCTAAGAGCTAACAGCTAGCTCACTTATCTTTCTTCCTCGCCCTCTTCAAAGCAATCTCCCGCATCTCGCGGCCCAGGCTGGTGCGGTTCATGACCGACTGCTGGGCGATTGCGATCAGGTTGCCTTCCGACCAGTACAGGCACAAGCCCGCAGCCAGGTTCCAGCTGATGACGCCGAGCATCAGCGGCATCATGAAGGTCATCATCTTTTGCTGCGACGGGTCCATGCCGGGCTGCGGCGTCATGCGCTGGGTCAGCAGCATGGTGATGATAATGCCGATGGGCAACAGATGCCACGGGTCGGGCGACGAAAGATCGCGAATCCAGAGCCACGGGGCTTGACGCAGGTCGAGCGCGGCGCCCAGCATGCTGTAATAAGCAAACAGGAATGGCATCTGGATGACCATGGGCAGACAGCCGCCTACCGGATTTACGCCCTCAGCTTTATAGAGAGCGGAGACTTCCTGATTCATCTCCTGCTTGCGCGGATCGCGCATGCTGTACTTCTTGTACTTTTCCTGGATGGCCTTGATCTGCGGCGCGACCTTCTGCATCTTCAGCGCCGATTTCATGCTGGAGATGCGTAGCGGCAGCAACGCCAGGTTGATGATCAGGGTCTGGATGGCGATGGCCCATCCCCAGTTATGCACCCACCCGTACGTCCATTTGAGCCATAAGAATAATGGACGGGCGATCACGCCAAAGAAACCGAAGTTGATCAGGCCGCGCAGGTCAGCAGGCGCGCCGGCCATCGTCGGCACCGGAACGGATTCCAGAACTCCGAGTGACTTGGGGCCCACGTACAGGCGTTGGACACTGGGTCCGCGAAGATTGCCTACACCGACTCCGAGAACATCGGCCTTGACGGTTTCTCCGGGCTTCGGATTTCGCGGGTCCTTAGGCACGTCAACCTGGTGGCGCAGCGTCACCATGGCCGCGTTCTGAATGTCTTCCGGCAGAAAGACCGCGGCGAAATACTGGTCGACCACTCCGGCCCAGTTGAACGGACCCTGAAGCGTGGCGCCGCCGCTGATCTTCTTTATGTCCAGACGCTCGGTCTTGTCGCCATACTGATGCTCGATGCGGCTGGCGGCGTACGAGGAAAGACTCGACTGATCGCCGAAGCCGGCTGGCCACATGGGTAGTGCTGAGACCTGGCTTCCCTTCGACACAACCGAGGTTTCGAGATGCACGACGTAGGTGTGATCGAAGCTGAAAGTCTTACTGACCGACACGTCCGCGTCGGAGTATTCGAACGTCACTTTCGCCGGAGCCGTCAACTTGCCCGAATCAGGGGCGACGTAGAGCGCCGAATTCAGCTTATTGCGCTGAGTCTCGTCGTAAGTCCAAAGCGACATCGGATATCCATAGGTCTCCGCCGCCTTACTGACAAGTTCGAGAGGGTTGCCGTGCTCGTCCTTATATGTCTTGAGAATCCACGATTTCACCAGGCCGCCACGGTTGGTAAATGTGACGCGATAAAGATCGTTCTCGACGACGGTTTCCGCTTCAGCCGAAGCCTGCTTGGTCACGCCGGTCGCAGGCACCGCAATTTGAGGAGTCGACGTCGCAGCCGGTTGACTAGGAGGCTGAACCGCCGCTGGAGTCTCCGGTGCGGCACGCGGACTGGGGCAAATACTTCTTCAATAACGGTTGAAACAGAATGATGACCAGGAACGTGAGCGCGAACACCAGCAGCAGCCGGCGCTCCATCCCGGGTTCTTGTTGAGGATTGTTGAATTCAGGCAAATTCGCTACTCAGTGACCGCGCAACTGGCGGGCGGCGCGCTGGTCAAAGTCACGCCGTTTCTTTCTGATTTCAAGGCTTTAGACTTCACCACCGGATCGTAACCACCCTTCACAAACGGATGGCAGCGCAGCACCCGCCACATTGCCATCAGGCCGCCGCGCAACACGCCGTAACGATCCACGGCTTCCATGGCGTAGTCAGAGCAGGTCGGCACATAGCGGCAGGCCGGGGACAACATTGGCGAGAGCGCCCACTTGTATCCCCGCAACAGATACAGAACGACTCTGGTGGCCCGCTGATTCATGCTTTGCCTGCTGACTTCCCGATCACTTCGAACGCCCGCCGGATCTCGCGCTGCACATCGACAAAGTCGGCAGTCAGAAGCGACTTCTTGGGATTGATCACGACATCCATCGCCGCGGGAATCGTCCCGTGCAGTCGAACCGCTTCCCGCAGGCGACGCTTCATGCGGTTGCGAACTACCGCTCCGCCCAGCGCCTTGCTCACCGTGAACCCGACACGCAGGCTCGCAGCTTGAGTGCCTTCCTCCGTCCGCGGCAGATAAAACACAGTCATGTGGGAGGCGAAATGCCGTCGTCCCTGTTTGTACACGCGCTCGAAATCCGCGTGCCGGAGTAGACGAACGCTGCGGGGAAACTTGCTGCGCCTGCCAGATGCGGAAACGTCGGGGCTGCCATTCGGTGCGAGAGCGTTCACAACACGCCTCAGGCCAGATTGCGAATCCTTCGCGAATTCCGAAACGGGAGAAACACTACTCACGGAAGCCGGGCTTCACCGACACGCGCTTGCGGCCCTTGGCGCGCCGGCGCGAAATCACCGCGCGGCCGGCCTTGGTCTTCATCCGCGTAAGAAATCCGTGCGTCTTCGAGCGGTGACGACGGTTGGGCTGGAATGTGCGCTTGGGCATGAAAAATCGCTGCTCCTGAATGGACTAACGTATGTCCTGAATCTCGTTTAAAGCGAAGTAGAAGTATAAATGACCGCGCGCAGGCGGGCAAACCGGCAGGTGGAGGACCACGTGGGGCCGGCTCGCCCGCCGGCTTTCCGCGCAAATCGATGCTGCCGTGATTGGATTTGGTCTCAGCCAAAGCGGAGGCGTAACGTTGTACGCTCGACTCGGAATCGAGACCAAAATCGGAGCGGCGGGCGAGCTCGTCCGCGAGTGCACAACATTTTCTGCACCACTCGCGTTGCAGTTATAACTTCAATACTTGACAGGAAGTTTCGTTAGGGTGATGAATCATACAAAGCAGAAAAAGTTCGCGACAAGAATTCCGCAGACAGAAAATTTTTGTGCTAGTATGCCGGACTGATCCTGCTTAAAGAAATTTTCTTGAATCCAGCGCAAATAGCCCGTGACGCAAGGCTGTTCGGCTGCTGGAAAAATGAAAGCATCGTTGTCGTAGAAGTTCTGATACCGGGCGCTGATCTGGCCACAGCCCCACGAAAATTATTTATGTCCGTTCCAAGTCCTAGCCTCTCTCCCAATCCGTGGCTGCGCGTTCTGGATGCGCTGGAAAAAAAGATCAACCGGCACTCGTACGACACCTGGCTCAAGCCCACCAAGTACAGTCACTCCAGTGGCCCGATTCTTTTCGTGCGCGTCCCCACGGCGGAGTTCCGCCACGTGGGAGACAAGTACGCCGATCTGATTCAGGAAGCACTCGACAATCTTGGTCTTGAGTTTCAGGAAGTGAAGTTCGTCACGCCGGAAGACGATCCCGCGTCTACGCCGGTACGTCACGATGGCGGCCTCTCCGCTCACCTGGTTTCTAACACCGCCAGCACGCGTCGCAATCGCGTTTCGACTGGGATGGCGCCGCGCAACTGAATCCTCGCTACACCTTTGACGCTTTCGTGATCGGCAGCGGCAACCAGTTCGCCCACGCCGCCTGCCAGGCGGTGTCAGAGCGTCCTTCAAAGGCTTACAACCCGCTCTTCCTTTACGGCGGCGTCGGCATGGGCAAGACCCACCTGATGCAAGCCATCGGTCACGAGATCAAGCGCCGGCAACCTCAGGCTTCCATCTGCTACGTCTCCAGCGAGAAGTTCACCAATGAAATGATCAACTCGCTGCGTTACGACAAGATGATCAGCTTCCGCGACAAGTTCCGGAACATGGACGTGCTGCTGGTGGACGATATCCAGTTCCTGGCGCAAAAAGAACGGACGCAGGAAGAGTTCTTCCACACCTTCAACGCTCTGCACGAGTCGATGAAGCAGATCGTGATCGCCAGCGACCGTCCGCCGAAAGAGTTGGCGGAATTCGAAGACCGGCTGCGCAGCCGTTTCGAGTGGGGACTGATCGCCGACATCCAACCGCCCGATCTCGAAACCAAGGTCGCGATTCTGCAGAAGAAGGCCGAGCAGGAGAAAGTCAGCCTGCCGACCGACGTGGCGCTCTACATTGCGTCCAACATCCGCTCCAACGTTCGCGAGTTGGAAGGCGCGCTGATTCGCCTGGTGGCGCACTCGTCGTTGATCGGCGCCGAGATCACTCTGCCTTACACCCAGCAGGTGCTTAAGAATTTCATCGACTCCCAGGCCCGTAAGGTCACGATTGAGTCCATCCAAAAGGCCGTAGCGGAACAGTTCGGATTGCGCCTGGTCGAGATCAAGGCCAAGAACAACTCGCGCGCCATCGTTTATCCGCGGCAGATCGCGATGTATCTGGCCAAGCATCTCACTGAGGCTTCGTTGCCGGAGATCGGTCGTCAGTTTGGCGGCAAGCACCACACCACGGTCCTGCACTCGGTCGACAAGATCGATGTCAACCGGAAGACCGACAAGGATTTGAACAGGCTGATTAATAAAATGACCGAGCAGTTGGGTGGATGAATAGCGGTTTCGAGCCGCATTTCCTCCCAGCAGCAAAGTCTTCCTTGAGCAAGGTTGTGAATCGGTTGTGGAAGTTGTGCAAGAGCCGGTGGCAATCGCGGGGCACGGCCAAACGTTACTTTCATCTCCGCCAGATGACGGTCTAGTTTTGGACACCAGTCAGCAGGCTGAGAACGCAGTGGGATGCGGAGTTTGCCACGATTTCCACTTTTACGAGCTGCCTACTGTTACTACTAGTTTTATAGGTTTTTATTTTGATATAAGGGAAGTACTCAAAGTAGCGATACCCGACGGGAGATTTCGGTTATGCCGGTAGAAGCTTTAGCCGCAGCCACGGGGACAGCCACCATGGAGATCACAGTCAGCAAATCCGAACTCTTAAAAGAATTGACTGCGACCCAGGGCGTGGTGGAGCGCAAGACCACGATTCCGATCCTGTCGAACTATCTGTTCGAAGCTTCCAGCGACAAGCTATCGCTCACCGCGACCGATCTCGATCTGAGCCTGCGCACGGTATGTAATGCGAAGGTCAAAAAAGAAGGTTCCTGCACCATCCCGGCCCGCAAACTGCACGACTACGTGAAACTTCTGCCTGACGCCGACATCACCATCAAACTGCTGGAGAATCACTGGATCAGCATCCGCTGTGGACGGTCCAACACCAAGATGGTTGGCATGGCGCGTTCGAATTTCCCCACGCTGCCGGTATTTCCCACATCGGGTGTGGTGAAGATTCCTGCCTGGTTTTGCGGGCAATGATTGCCAAGACCGGATTCGCCATCGCCAGCGAAGAATCGCGCTACACATTGAACGGCGCGCTTGATGGTGTTGAAGCCTGAATCGATCACCATGGTTGCGACCGACGGACATCGCCTGGCGCATATCGAACGCAGCGGAGAAAAATTCGAAGGCGTGTCCGGAGAACTGAAGACCCTCGTTCCCAAGAAGGCGATGGACGAGTTGCGGTCATTGCTCGACTCGACAGACGCCGAGACCATCGAGTTCGCCAAAGACGAATCCACGCTGTACTTCCGGATCGGGCCGCGCCTGCTGACCTCGCGCCAGCTTACCGGCCAATTCCCCAACTACGAAGCCGTTCTTCCCAAGGACAACAACAAGAGCGTCACGCTGCCCGGCAACGAACTGAGCGCCGCCATCTCTCGCGTGGCCCAGTTTGCCGATGAGCGCTCACGCGCCGTCCGCCTGCGGCTGGAAAAGGGCGAAGTGAAGCTCTCCGCCTCTTCCACGGAAACCGGTGAATCGGAAGACTCGATCGAAACCGGCTACCAGGGCGATTCCCTGACGGTCGGCTTCAATGCACAATACATTCTCGACTTTCTGAAAGCAGTCGGCGCCGGAGACGTAATGCTGGAGTTCAAGGACCCCCAGTCCGCCGGCCAGCTGCGTCCCGCCGACAGCGAGGACTACAAGTACCGCTACATCGTCATGCCCATGCGCATCTGACGCAGTATTGTGTGGGGCGGACATTCTGCAAATCGCCAGATTCCAATTCAAAAACAACTTCAAAGGCGGCGGACAGGAGTGTCCGCCCCACACAAACCTTCAGCTTGACCTACCCCTTGCCGCCGCCGTAAATTAGCCGCCTTGCGTTTTGGAGGTTCCATTCCATGCTTAGCGGTTTCAAGCAGTTCATTCTTCGTGGCAATGTGGTTGACCTCGCAGTTGGCGTGGTCATCGGCGCAGCTTTCGGTTCGGTGGTGACGGCTTTCACTAAGGACCTGCTCACTCCCCTGATCGCGGCCCTGGTCGGCAAGCCGGATTTCTCGTCCATCAACTTCACAATCAATGGCACGCCGTTCCCAGTCGGCGATTTCATCAATGCGGTAGTGTCGTTCGTGCTGGTCGCGGCAGCTGTTTATTTCTTCGTGGTGACCCCGATCAACGCCCTGATCGCGCGTATGCGCAAAGCTCCCGCTCCGGCCGATCCCACGACCAAGAAGTGCCCGGAATGCCTGAGCGAGATTCCTATCGACGCCCGGCGCTGCGGATTCTGCACCCAGCCTCTGACGGCACGCGCAGCGTAGTGTATGCGCGAGCGCCTCGCTCGCGCAGGGCCGAATAGTCATGGCAAGGGGGACTAGCGCGTCCCCCGCAGGAGGTGTTCGCCATGTCAGACAAAGTGGAAGTCCGCCCTGATCGCTACGCATACGGCAAGAACCGCCCGGGAAATGCCAGCGTAGCTTACGTCGCCGAAACCCAACTCCGCGACATCCAGAAGACTCTGCCGCTGCGTGTGCTCTCGGAAGACGACTGGAAGCACTGGATCACGCGCGGCTACGTCAGTCGTCAAGCAGGCCGTTCCTCCCGAGAACGTAAAGCGCCTGGTGGATTTGCTGTGGGAATTTCAGGAGATGAATCCCGCCGATCCCTCCACCTGGTACAAAGATCAGCTTCGCGATCATGCCATGAAAGAGCTGAACAACAGCGGCATGGTCGAGATCTACAACCACCAGTATTTGTGGGACAACCGGCAGTATCCCCGCGTCTACGACTGCCTTCGTCGATATCTGGGACAACGAAAAGCTCTGGGTCACCATTGACCGCGCCAACCTGAATCCGCCCAACCGCAGCCAGCGGCCCTTCAGCGGTTTCATTCACTGGGACGCCGATACCACGCTCGATCCTCTACCGGTGAATGTGCAAGGCGTGCTGTCTCTGGTCGATCACGAGCCGGAGATGGGTGGATTCCAGGGCGTGCCGGAATTATTTCGCACGCTGGAGGAGTGGAGAAAGACCCAGCCGGCTGATCGCGACCCCTGGAAGCCGGATACGACTGGATTTGAAGTTGTTCCGGTCATGCCCAAAGCGGGCGATCTGCTGATCTTCAACAGCCTGCTGGCGCACGGCATTCGTCCCAACGTTTCGAAAGACAAAGTCCGCATCGCGCAATACATCTCGATGACCCCGGCAGATGAGTCGCGCGAAGACTTGCGCGAGATACGCGTCCGCTCCTGGCGCGAGATGGAGCCGCCGCAGGGGTTCGCGTTCCCCGGCGATCCACGGGATTGGGAAAAGAAAAACTGCTCGTCCGCGAAGCTGACGCCGTTGGGGGAAAAGCTGCTCGGGGTGAGGCGTTGGAGCGACTAGACGACGAAACGGCGGGTCGAACAAGGGTACGGGTTTGCGAAGAGCGCGATTGAGCAGGGCACGGGTTTGGGAAGGGCACGACTTCAGTCGTGCCGAAAAAGAGCCCAGGTAATGCGGCTTTAGCCGCTGAGGTTGGCTTTGCTTTCAAAGCGTATTTAGCAGGACAGCCTACCTCAGGCGCTAAAGCGCCAACATTTTGTGGGACTTATCGGCACGACTGAAGTCGTGCCCTTCCCCAAACCTTTCTGCTCCCCAACCTCCTCTGCTTTCCCATTCTTCTGCTTCCGAACCTTTCCGCTTCCCAGACCCTAAACCTCCCGCCAGTCTCTTCGCCTGGCTACAGTCCACTGTCGAGTTGGTCATCCTGTAGCATGGTTTATGGGCGATTCGCGGCTTGTGCTGTTGCGATCCTGTTCACGGCGACTCTCTGGGCGCAGGACAAGCCAGCTCCTTCCTCCAAGCCTCCCACTCAGGCAAAGTCGTCTTTGCCCGATCCCGGCGCCATCAACGATGGCGTCTACCGTAACTCTGCTTTCGGATTCAGCTACAAGCTCCCCTTTGGGTGGGTGGACCGCACCGCCGGTATGCAGGACGACTCCGCGGACGCTTCGAAATCCAGAGTTTTGTTGGCCATCTTCGAGCGTCCCCCGGAAGCCACCGGCGACACGATAAATTCCGCGGTAGTGATCGCGGCTGAGCCGCTCCTGGCCGGGATAAAGTCCGCGGGAGAATATTTCCAATCGCTGAGCGCTCTTACCACGGCCAAAGGCTTCCAGGCAGAAGAAGAGCCTCACGAGTTTTTGGTGGGAGCCGCGAGGCTGGTACGCGGTGACTTCAGCAAAGCGCGCGGGACGCTAACGGTGCGGCAAACGTCTCTGGTTATGTTGCAGAAGGGTTACGCAGTTTCGTTCACTTTCATCGGAGGCAGCGCAGACGAAGTGAACGAACTGATCGAGAAGCTGAGCTTCGCACCGCGCAAACGCTGATTTTCGTTTGTGTGGGGCGGACACTCTTGTCCGCCGCCTTTGAAGTTGGTTTTGGGTTTGATTTGCTACGGGTCTGTTTTGCGGAGCGACGAAGTCAAAGTCAAAGGCGGCGGACAAGAGTGTCCGCCCCACACGTGCCGTGACTATTCCAGCGCTTCGGGTTCCAGCCCGATATGCTTTTCGCCGGCGGCTTTCTTTTCCACGTACTTCTTCACCCAGGCTTCCCAGCTCTTGCCTGCAGCGGTATCGCGTCCCGTGAAAGCCAGAGCTGCGATGTCGGAGTAGGGAATCATCACTCGCTGGTTGGAAGTTCGGGGCAGAACACGCACCAGAGAATCGGCCAGGGTCGGTCCGGTCTTGCGATCGAAAAGATAGCCTTCGACCGTGGTTCCGTCTTTCCGCGTGATGGTTACGTCGCCGCGGTAGTCGAATGCTTTTTCCAGAGCTTTGCGGGTTTCTTCTTCGGAGGCCAGCGCGGGAACCCAGCCTTCAAGCTTCTCGTGTTCCCAGCCGGGAGAGACTTCGAGCGTGTCAGGCGACGCAGACTCAGCTTCGGGATGAATGTGCCCGGCGGCCTTACCGGTCACGCCCGCGTCTCCTCGAGAGTCTCAGCGGCGTTCCCGATCTGTACCAGCGGAGCGTCCTGACCGTGGCTCGACGGGCTCGTCCAGCAGCCGCAGAGCGCCTTCATCGCGATAGCGATTGAACAGCGTCCCCTTCACCGTAGCGAAGAAGCCTTCCAGCGAACCGAACGTGTCATTCACGGCAGAAGCTTCGTAGCCGCTGTGCACCATGCAGTTGGCGCAGTGCGGATTGCCTGACTCGGTGCCGTACGACTCCCACGCCGTCTCCGGATCAGCTCTTCGAACGTGTCAGCGTAGCCGTCCTGCAGCAGGTAGCAGGGCTTCTGCCAGCCGAAGATGTTGTAGGTCGGCATTCCCCACGGAGTGCAGGCATACTGCCGCTTGCCCATCAGGAATTCCATGAACAGCGGCGAGAGATTAAACTTCCAGTCCTTTTCCCGGTTGGAAAGAATGGCGCGGAACAGCCGCCGGGTGCGGGCTCGTCCCAGGAAGTGCTGCTGGTCTGGCGCTTTTTCGTAGGAGTATCCGGGCGAAAGCATCATGCCTTCGATGCCCAGGTCCATCATGTCGTCGAAAAATGCCCGTACGCTCTTGGGATCGGCGCCGTCGAACAGGGTCGTGTTGGTCGTGACCCGGAAGCCGCGCTTCACGGCCTCGCGGACGCCATCCACTGCGATCTCGTATCCGCCCTCGCGGCATACCGCGAAGTCATGGTGTTCCTTCTGCCCGTCGAGATGGACGCTGAAGGTAAGGTATTTGCTCGGCTTGAAGAGATGGATTTTCTCTTTCAGCAGCAGCGCATTGGTGCACAGGTAGATGTATTTCTTCCGCGCCACCAGGCCTTCGACGATCTTGTCGATTTCCGGGTGCATCAGCGGTTCGCCGCCCGGGATCGAAACCATGGGCGCGCCGCACTCATCGACCGCCCGGAAGCACTCCTCGGGGGTCAGCTGGCGCTTCAGGACGTGGGCCGGGTACTGGATCTTGCCGCAGCCGGCGCAGGCCAGGTTGCAGCGGAACAGGGGCTCCAGCATCAGCACCAGCGGATACTGCTTCCGCCGGGCGAGCTTCTGACGGATGACATAGCTGGCCACCGTCCACATCTGCGATACAGGAACACTCATGCTGGACTGGGATCTCCTCCCAATATGCTATCAGGTCGGGGTGGTCTCGTGGGCTGATCATGTAGGCGCGGGGCGATCAGCTCTTAGCCTTTAGCTGTTGGCTCTTAGCCTGGGTCCCAAGGGTTCAAGCTAAGAGCCAAGAGCTAAAAGCTGGCCCTATTAGGGTGGCTGCATAAACCTCGGAAATCTGGCATTTACCCAGCCGGTTCTGGGGTCGAAAAATGTGCCTTCTCGTGCTATAATTAAACTCAACCTGGGAAGCCGTAAGTGTTAATAATTTCAGTAATTTGAGGCAAATTCCAAGGCATCGGAAAAGGACGCCGGCTAAGACCCACGCCCGGGCCTTTCCACGGAGCTGAATGGCTACGAAAGAAATCACTCCCATCGACGAAACTAAGCCAAAAAACGGAAAGCTGGCTGCCATCAATGGAGGCAACGGCGACTACAACGCTGACTCCATCAAAGTGCTCGGCGGCATGGAGGCGGTGCGTAAACGTCCCGCCATGTACATCGGTTCCACCGGCGAGATGGGACTGCACCATCTGGTCTATGAAGTGGTGGACAACTCGGTCGACGAAGCGCTCGCCGGTCACGCCGACAAGATCGATGTCACCATTCACCTCGACAATTCCATCACGGTGGTCGACAACGGCCGCGGCATTCCGGTCGACATGATGGACATCGACGGCGAAAAAATTCCTGCCGCGCAGGTCGTGCTCACCAAATTGCACGCTGGCGGAAAGTTCGATGCGTCGTCTTACAAAGTTTCCGGCGGATTGCACGGCGTCGGCGTTTCCTGCGTCAACGCGCTGAGCGAAGAATTCGATCTCGAAATCTGGCGCGACGGATTTACCTGGGAGCAGACTTATTCCAAAGGCGATCCCACCAGCAAGCTGAAGAAAGCGGGCGCCAGCAAGAAGCTTGGAACCAAAGTTCACTTCCTGCCCGATCGCAGCATCTTCACCGCCACCGAATACAACTACGACACGCTGGCGCAGCGCCTGCGCGAACTGGCCTTCCTGAATAAAGGCCTGCTGATCACGCTCACCGACGAGCGCGCCACCGACGCGAAGACCGGCGAAGCGAAGTCCTCCGAGTTCAAGTACAACGGCGGCATCGCCGAGTTCATCAAGCATCTGAATCGCGGCAAGCAGGTGTTGCACGACAAAGTCATCTACATGGAAGCCGAGCGCAGCGGCGTGGTCATGGAGATCGGCCTGCAATACAACGACGCCTACTCCGAGTCGGTGTTCAGCTTCGCCAACAACATCAACACGGTCGACGGCGGCTCGCATCTCTCCGGCTTCCGCATGGCGCTGACCCGCACCATCAACTACGCCGGCCAGCAGATGGGCCTGTTCAAGGACGTAAAAGAAAATCTCACCGGCGACGACGTCCGCGAAGGACTGGTCGCGGTCATCAGCGTGAAGCTGCCGCAGCCGCAGTTTGAAGGTCAGACCAAAGGCAAACTGAATTCCGATATCGCCGGCGTCGTGCAGGCGTTCGTGAACGAACGCCTGGGCGCGTATCTCGAGCAGAATCCGACGGTCGGACGCAAGATCATCAACAAAGCCATCGAAGCCTCGCGCGCGCGCGAAGCCGCGCGCAAGGCCCGCGATCTGACCCGCCGCAAAGGCGCGCTCGACGGCGGCGGACTTCCCGGCAAGCTGGCGGATTGTTCCGAGCGCCAGCCGGAACGCTGCGAGCTGTTTCTGGTCGAGGGAGAGTCCGCCGGCGGCACCGCCAAGCAGGGACGCGATCGGCGCTTCCAGGCCATCCTGCCGCTGAAAGGAAAAATTCTCAACGTCGAAAAAGCCCGCTACGACAAGATGCTGGGGCACGAAGAAATTCGCGCCATGATCACGGCGCTCGGCACCGGCATCGGCAAAGACGATTTCGATGTCGCCAAGCTGCGCTACGGCAAGGTCATCCTGATGACCGACGCCGACGTGGACGGAAGCCACATCCGCACGCTGCTGCTGACGTTCTTCTTCCGCCACATGCAGGAGCTGATCGCGCGCGGCAATGTGTTCATCGCGCAGCCGCCGCTGTATTCGATCAAGAAGGGCAAGACGCTGCAGTACATCAAAGACGACGATGCGCTGGACAAGATCATGCTGAAGCGTGCGGCGGACAGCATTGTCGTCCGCTACGGCGAAGGCGCGGCCAAGCTCGAAGGCGCGGGCCTGTCAAAGTTTGCCACTGGGCTGAAAGAGTATTTCGGCTTCTTCGACAAAGTGAACAAGCGCCTGCGCGACGAAAAAATCACCGAACTGCTGCCGCGGCTCGATCTTTCCAAGCGCGCCGACTTCGAAGGCGACAAGAAAACTGCGCCAAAGAAAATCGAGAAGCTGGAAAAAGAACTGAAGAAGCTGCAGAAAGAACGCGACTTCAAGAGCGTGGAAGCCCGCTTCGATGAAGAACACAATCTGTGGGCAATCCACTACGTGAATTCCCAGGGCGCGGAGCACCTCATCAACTGGGAACTGGCTTCGACTCCGGAGTATCGCCAGCTGTTGTCGAAGTTCAAGCAGATCGAACCCTTCATGGAGCCGCCGTTCGTGATCGAGGCGGTCACCGACGCCGACACCGGCTAACGGCGCTGCGGAAGAAGCCAGCCGAGGAAGGCGCCGAGATCGGAAGAATCCGCGACGGCCCCGAAGAAAACCGCCAAGCCGGTCGCAAAGAAGAAAGCCATCGATACGGAAGTGGTCGAGAAAACCAACGCCCGCGATCTTTTCGAGTACATAAAAGAAGCCGGCAGCCGCGGTTACGAAAAGACCCGCTACAAAGGTCTTGGCGAAATGAACTCCGAGCAGCTCTGGCAAACCACCATGGATCCCGAGCGCCGCACGCTGCTCTCAGTGAAACTCGAAGACATCGCCGAGTGCGAAATCATCTTCAGCACGCTGATGGGCGAAGACGTCGAAGCCCGGCGCAAGTTCATCGAAGACAATGCGCTGGATGTGAAGAACCTGGATATCTAAAAAGTGAAGATCTAGAAATTCTGTAGCCACGGATTTACGCGGATCTTCACGGATTAAAAGCAGATCGAATGGGCGTCCTTCGGGTCGCCCTTTCATTGTGTTCAGTTCTTGCGTTTCCGCAACTCCGCGCGAAGCGGCGGAATAGTAAAGCCCAGGGCGTGACCCTGGCAAATCAGCGTGGAAGCTCCGGGAGCGAAAGAAATTCACCTCTGTAGTCCTCTGTGGTTGGAAAAAGCTTCTTGCAAGTTTCCCCCCACCCGCGTTCTTTCTTTGACGACGACCGCTGCGGGAACAAAACCGGCTCCGCAGTGGTCTACGGTTCTGGAGGACATTTATGAAACCCATGTTGAGCGGCGTCTGGCAGAAGCACAACAAATCGCTGAAAACATTATGGCTGATCATGGCCGGGTTCTCGGCTTTGTACTTCGGAGCGATGAAGCCCCATCTCGGCTCCAAGGAAGTCGCGGCGGAAAGGGTTGCCGGGGTGGCGTCCGCTGATTTGAGCCCTATTGCACTGTGGCAAGCGCCCCTTTACGACCGAGTCTTCGAGGCAGGGATGAACCAGATGGGGGAATCGACCGGGGCGCTCAGGATGGTGGCGGATAGCTCGGGTGAGGTACGCGCGCCGCACGCGGCGATGATGACCTACCTTTCAAAACAGAAGTCACAAGCGTCCGACGCCGACCGCAAGTTGGAACGAACCTCTTCGATGGATCTCGTGACCAAGGACCCAGCGGATACATCTGAAAAGATTCGCCAGCTTGCGGAACGCCTTGGTGGATTTCTGGTGAAATCGGTGACCAACGGACAGGGTGTTCAAGGGGCTTTCCTTCAGGTGCGCGTTCCTGCCGAGCATTTCGAAGAGGCGCGTGCTGAAATCCGGAGACTGGGTCTGCGTGTCGACAGTGAGAGAGTCGAAGCGGAAGATGTGCACCCGACAATATGTCGATCTGGACGCCCGCTTAAGGAACTTGCGGAACGAAGAGGCCCAGTATCTGTCGATCATGAGACGCGCGAACACGGTGAAGGACACGCTCGAAGTCAGCGAAAAGCTGAGCGAGGTTCGCGGACAGATAGAGGAACGGCAGGCGGAGTTTCAGGCTCTTTCGAAGCAGGTGGAAACCGTGGCGATCAGCGTTTCCCTTCGAACCGAGGCCGATGCCCGTGTGCTTGGCCTCAACTGGCGGCCGCTCTATCAACTGAAGGTGGCAATGCGCGAAGGCCTGAACAGTCTTGGAAACTATGCCGCTGCGATGGCTGGATTCTTGTTCATGCTGCCAGCGATATTGTTGTGGCTGACGACGATTCTGCTGAGTGCGGCGGCCGGCTGGCGAATCTTGCGCTGGGCGAGCAGAGTTTTCTTTGGTTGGCCTCAGTCGTCGATCCCTGCGAACCCGGGCGCGTAAGCAGAAGGAACACGGGGTAATCGCGGTTGGTTACCCTTGGTTACCTCCGTGTCCCCTGGTGTCCTCCGTGGTTAAAAACTCCCTGCAAGTTTCCCCTCACCCCGCGTTCTTCCCATAGGACGGGAAATGCTCCCGTCCACTGAAAAGGGGAAACGACAATGAAGAAGTTGCTGCTGACCATGCTTTTGCTGTGCGGGGTGGTGGTGGGACAGGAGAAAGCTGCCGACAGCAGCAACCAGCCCGCGCTCACCATCTATAACCAGAATTTCTTTGTGGCGCGGGAATACGTGCCACTTGATCTCACGGCTGGCGTGAACCACGCCCAGTTTGCGGGGATCGCGTCGCATCTGGAGCCGGACTCCGTCATCCTGCGCGATCCTGCTGGGCGCAGTTTGCAGGTTCTTGAGCAGAACTACCGCAACGATCCTATCTCGCAGGAATTGCTGCTTTCGTTTTACGAAGGCAAGACGATCGACTTCCTGGTGCAGCGCGCCGACAGACAGGAAATCATCAAAGGGAAGATCGTGCGCAGCGGATACATTCCCAGCACGTACTATGCGCAGAATTATCAGCAGCCATCTTTCACCCAGCCCATCATTGAAGTCGATGGCGTGCTGCGTTTCGGATTGCCCGGCCAGCCATTGTTTCCCGCGCTATCTGGCGACACCGTCCTCAAGCCGACCCTGAACTGGCTGCTTCAGACCAACGATCCCGGCAAATTCAATGCCGAAATTTCCTACGTTGCCGGCGGCATGAGCTGGCAGTCTGACTACAACCTGGTGGTCTCTGACAATCCTAAAGGGAAAACCGATCTGCTCGACATGGTGGGATGGATCACCATGCGAAACCAGAGTGGCAAGACATTTGAGAACGCCAACATCAAGCTGATGGCGGGCGACGTCAACAAACTGCAGCCGGCTTCGGTTGCCGGGCGCATGTATGCGGCGGAAGCGAAAGCCATGAATGATGCCGCCGCGCCGGTGGTCAGCGAGAAATCGTTTGACGAATTTCATCTCTACACTCTGGCGCGTCCGACTACGCTGCATGATCAGGAAACCAAGCAGGTCGAATTCGTGCGATCCACCGGCATTCACGCGCAGCGGCTTTATGTGTACGACGGCGCGCAGGTGGCGCAGTACGGTTATTACAACGTGGAGCAGATTCGTCAGGACCAGAATTACGGTACGCAGTCGAACCCCAAGATATGGGTGATGGAAGAGTTCAAGAACTCGGAACTGAATCATCTTGGCATTGCGCTGCCCAAGGGCAAGCTGCGCTTCTATCGCCGTGACACCGACGGACACCTGGAATTTATCGGCGAGAACGTGATCGACCACACGCCGAAAGACGAAACCATCCGCATCTTCACCGGGAATTCGTTCGACGTGGTCGGGCGAGCGCAAGCGCACCAGCTACCACGTGGATTCAGCCCGAAACTGGATGGATGAGTCGTTTGAAATCCGGGTACGCAATCACAAGAAGGAAGCAGTGACCGTGCGGGTGGTCGAGCATCTGTATCGCTGGACCAACTGGAAGCTGACCGAGCAGTCGCAGGAGTCGCGCAAGATGGACGCACAGACGGTCGAGTTCCCGGTGACCATCGCTCCCGATGGCGAGCAGGTGGTGACTTACACCGTGCATTATTCCTGGTAGGGGTTTCGTAGCGCCGGCGTCTCGCCGGCTGTCGGGCGGGCATCTTGCCCGCCCACGGGGGCAGGATGCCCCCGAGCCAGCCGGCAGGGTGCCGGCGCTACGGGCTTAGTGCGGTTGCCTCAGAATCTGAAATCTTTTCCACCCGCGCCGGCGGATACTTCACTTCCGGATAGACGCGATCGAAGACCACCCACATCAGCGCCAGCAGCACGAAGAGAAACACGCTGCCCTCGGGCCCGACGGACCCTCCCGTCAGCCAGCGCGGACCCTGGAGCGAAGAATGCAGCAAGTGGCCGGGCGCAACGCCTCCGCTATCAGGGACGGAATAAAGATAACTCTCACCCCAATCCCACGACATATGAAAGCCGATCGCGAACCACAGGTTTCCCGGTGCGCCGCAGCGTCAGGCAGAAGAAGAATCCGATCACGATGGCGCCGAGAATGCCAACCCAGCTTTCTCCCGGATTCTCCAGGTGCAGCGCGCCGAAGCCGAGCGAAAGCAAAATCGCGGCGGGCCAGAAGCCAACGCCATCGGTCAGAGTGAACTGGGTGTAGCCGCGAGTGAAGAATTCCTCGTAGAAACCGACGATCAGAAAGAACCCGGCCCAGAACACAGCAAATTTCAGGACGCGCAATGCCGTGCAGCGCGATCGTTCCAAAATAAAAGGCATGGGCCCCGCGCAACGCTACCAACAGGATAGTGAGTGAGACCAGTCCCCAGGCAGCTCCCACCCAGAACAATTTGCCGAAGGCATTGCGGAAAGGCAGGCCGTAGCTGCCGAACGACCGGCCTTCGATCTTTGCCATCAGCAGCGCGGGAACAATCGCGATGATTGCGAGTCCGAACTCGGCGGCTGTCTGTCGCCACAGGAATGAAAGATCGGGTAATCCGTAAGCAAGCAGGACAAACAGACAAAATCGCAGGCCACGAAACATGATCAGATAAATCAACAGCCGCCATATCGCTCGGAGGCCATTCTGCCCGATGAAAACCTTTTGCATGATGGCTTCAAAGGGGGAAAGCTTCATCGGCGCGAAGGGAGGAGGTGGTTCGGCGCTGATGCCGGAAGGCGCAGACGCGGGAGAAGCTTCGTCGAATCCACTGCGTAGGCTGTCTTTTGGTTCATCCATCTGCAGAAGTTTCCCGATTCGTCCCCCGACATGGTAAAACACTCGCCGGTTCTTCATGGTGCGATTCTTTACCCGCGAACGATTTGGCCGTCCCCAGGTGCTGGCGGGATGTCTGCTGCTGGTGTTTCTGGCGCAGTGTCTCTGGCTGGTCGGCAAGGGGGCGCGGCCTGGCACGGTTGATGTAGCAGAGATCTACCGGCTGGAACGAGGGGCTTCCCTGATGGCAGGGCAAGGGCTACGGACCTGGCGTGAATGTCCCTGTGCTGGATTCGAAGAACCCGGCCGATTCTGCGCTTGCACCGGAGAATGGAGGCTACGACGCTCATCATTCGCCTCTCTGGTACCTGATCGCTGCCGCTCCACTGCGCCTGCTGCATGTAGCGCTGCAGCTCGATAACATTCGCACTCTCCACTGGCTGGCTGCTGCGCCCTTTCTGATGTTTGGGCTGCTGCTGGGTGCATCGCTCTGGTACGTGGCTCGCCGCCTTTTCGGCAATGCCGGAGGATACGTTGCGCTGATGCTCTACTGTTTCTCTCCGGGCATCCTGCGCGCCAGTTCGCTTTTTTCGGCCGAGCCTGAAGTCGGTGCAGCCTGGGGAGCGTTCGGTGCAATCTTCACCGCCATCGCCGTGGCCCACACGTTGTACGCGCCGCGCGAAGTGATCTTGTGGAACTGGCGGCGCATTTTGCTGCTGGCGCTGTCGCTGGTGCTGGCAGTCGGTTCCCAGTTTTCATTGATAGTAGTGGTGCCGGTGGCACTGGCATTCATGCTTTACCTCGCTCCTACGCGCCGGATGCGCTGCATTTGTCATCTGGGTGGTGGCTTGCGCGATTGCTCTCGTGCTCTGGTATGCGTCCTACTTTTTCCATGCAAGCGCGCTCTGGCAGGGGATGGTGCATGCGTCGTTACTCGGCATCTCGTGGCCGGCCTACACCATGCCCAGTGCCTATCATCAAGTTTTGGCGCAAATGGGACAGAGCAGCCCCGCGTTGGTTGTGGCCCTGCCCGTAGCGTTGATCGCCTACTTCAGCTGGCGCCGCGCCCGATATTTTGGCAATACCGCACCGCTGCTGGTAGCAGTTTTGTTTCTGGTTCTTGGGATCGGCACGCCTCATTATCCCGGACTGGGATTTCAATTCATGGCAGTGCCTTTTCTGTTTGTTTTCGTTGCAGGCATTGCAGCGGATCTCCTCGAGACACGTCATCGCCAAATCGCCCTGGCGGCCATCCTGGGACTTCTGGTGGCGAGCGCCGCCTGGAACCTCTGGGAACTGGCCCGCGTAGGCTGAGGAATCATCTTCCCCTTCAATCACTTAGAGCTTTGTCGAATTGACGAAATCGAATTGACTAAATATAGACAAACCAACCATCCTTCCTCAGGCTCTAATAGGGAGAGCGACTGTCGCTCCAGGGAGCCCATGCCATGCTGTTCAAACTGGAGTATGATGCCAGAGTGATCCGGCTGAACCCAGCCACGGTAGCGGCTCTTGCTTTGACTCTGTTTTTTCTGCCGGCGGTTTCATTCGCCCAGATCAATGGCACTCCGGCATCGGTCACCTCAACCAACTTTGGCGGACACGTCAACTCCACTCAGGGTGTGCCTGCGAGTGTCACTTCGCTGGGACCGGTTGGGATTCAGCCGAGAACTCCAAATCTTTAACCAGCCCTGCTGCATTACCCAGTTTCCGGTGAATCCGAACCCGCCGATGAATGGCGGCCACCATCATCAACATCAACGCGGGCAGTTCTTCCCAGGCGGAGGCGCGGTTTATGTGCCGTACGCCTATCCGGTGGTTGGGGAATTCGACGCCGGCGACGGCGTGGCAGACCAGCAGGGAAATCAGCCGCAGGATCCGGAAGATTACCGTGGTGGTCCCACAATTTTCGATCGCCGTGGCCCCGGTACGCCGGCAACGCGTCCCGATGTAGACGCCTTCGCGCCGCAGCCACGTCGAGATCGGAAGGAAGCAGAGCCAACGTCCGCGGCTTCACCGGAAGAAGCTCCAGTCGCCGATCTGCCTCAGACCGTGCTCGTTTTCAAAGACGGACATCAGCTGGAAGTCCAGAACTACGCAGTGATCGGCGATTCGCTTTACGACTTAACCCCAGGTCGTCATCACAAGATACTCCTGGCTGATCTGGACCTGACTTCCACGACAAAACAGAATGACGATCGCGGCATTGATTTCCGCCTGCCGCCGCAACCCGAAACGAAAAAGTAAAATGCGAAACCGACTCGCTCTCGCTGTCCTCGTTGCCGCCCTCTCAATATCGCCAGCTCTGGCGCAAGCGCGCGGCGGAGGTATGGGAACAGGCGGGTTCGGCATCAGCGTCGGCTCACCTGGCGGAGCTCGAGGCGGTTCGGTGGGCGGCCCGGGCCGATTCCACCAGGGGCATGGAGGCGGGCGCGGCGCGGTCCTTCTGCCTTATCCGTATTTCTATCCTGATTCGGATTACTACACAGGAGCGCCTACACAGCAGCCGGCCCCGCAGATCGTTGTGGTTCCGGCTGCGGCTCCCGCGCCTCCATCCGAGCCTCCTGCACCGCGTGAGTCGTTGCTCATCGAATGGCAGGGCGATCACTTCGTGCGCACTACTCTGTCGTCGAAGAGCTCGACGTCTGTCGAACAAGCGGGACCGGACTATTCCGAAAGATCCGCGGCGCATTTGCCTGCGACTCGACAATCCGCCACGAAACAAAAGATAGCCATGCAACCGGCAGCTGAGCTGCCGCCTGCTGTCCTGGTATTTCACGACGGCCGCAGGGAAGAAGTGAGCGAGTACAGCATCATCAGTGGGACGATTTATTCGAAAGCGGATTATTGGACCACCGGATCGTGGACCAAAAAGATACAGATCGCCGATCTCGACGTTCCCGCCACCTTGAAAATCAATCAGGAGCGCGGGCTTAAGTTCGTTCTGCCCACCAGCCCGAACCAGGTCGTGATTCGGCCGTAGCTTTCCTGCTGCGCACAATCAACTCATGTACCATCCACCGTTCGGGTTGATGGTTTGCCCCGTGAGGTAGGCGTTTTCCGCGATCATTCGCACCACGGAGGCTATTTCGTCCACCGTGCCAAAGCGCCCGATAGGAATCACGCTGGAAGTCGCACGAGGATTGGCGCGCAGCATTTCGGTCTCAACCAAAGCGGGGCATACCGTGTTGGCGGTGATGCCTTCTTTCGCCAGGAGCGCGGCATAGGAATGGGTTAATCCCAGCATCCCGGCTTTTGAAGCGGCGTAATGCGGTCCCACCAACCCGCCGGTCTGCGCCGCGACAGACGAAATATTAATGATTCTTCCCCAGTGTTGGGTGCGCATTTGAGGGAGCACTGCCTGGGTCACGAGGAACGCGGACTTTAAATTCACATTGATGTGTTCGTCCCAATCTGCTTCCACAATATTTTCAAGATTGATTTGGCGCGCCATGCCCGCATTGTTCACAAGAATATTCACCGGTCCGAGTTCTCGCTCGATTTGCGCGACCATTCCGCTGACTTCGCCGGATTTGGAAATGTCGGCTTGAAGCGCCAGGGCACGGCGTCCCGCTTTGCGGATCGCGACGCAGACTTCGTTGGCGTCAGCTGGGCGCGTCCGAAAATTTATTGCAATGTCGGCGCCGGCGTCAGCGAGCGACAGCGCAATCGCCGCGCCAATACCTCGGCTTCCGCCCGTAACCAGAGCCACTTTCCCGTTCAGCGTCCCGACCGATTTATGCATAATGACCTCGACGATCCATTCCTGAACTGATTATCCCACCAGTTTAGGAATCATCATCGGCCGTATCCACGATAGGGTGAGGTGAGGTTTGCCCGCAGACAATGCGGAGAGCGCGTCAACCATGCGCACTCAAGTATTTCCTGTATGATTCGCACGTCCCAACCTTAATCGAGCCTTAAATCTCAGGCTCTGCGGATTACTTTCATCGCTGATTGGCCCGGTAGAAGATACGCCCCAGACTGCAATACGGCATCCAAGCATACGAGTGGAGGCAACAAACATGAAACGCGTTAGAGCAGTCACGGTAGCCATTTTGTTCCTGCTTCTTGGAGCCGGTGTTCTGGCCTACGCACGACAAGAGCCGCAGGACGAGAAGAAACCTGAAAAGCAGGAACCACAACGTCCCAAACCCGAACCGCAACATCAGCAGCAAAGACAAGAACAGGATCGGGCGCAGCAGGAACGACAACAACAGCAGAACCAGCAACAGCAGAGCGGGCGCCAGCAGCAGCGTGAACAACAGAATCGGCAACAGCAGATGGAACGGCAACAGCAGAACCAACAGCAGGAGCGAGCTCAGCAAGAGAGGCAGCGGGAACAGACCCAGCAACAGCAGCAGGAGCGAGCGCAGCAGCAACGCGAGCAACAGAATCGGCAACAGCAGATGGAGCGCCAGCAGCAACAGAACCAGCAGCAACAGAACCAGCAGCAGGAGCGCGCTCAGCAAGAGCGGCAGCGGCAGCAAAATCAGCAACAGCAGCAAGAGCGAGCGCAGCAGCAACGCGAGCAACAGAATCGGCAACAACAGCTGGAACGGCAGCAACAACAGAACCAACAGCAGGAAAGGGCGCAACAGCAGCGTGAGCAACAGGATCGCCAACAGCAATTGCAACGGCAGCAGCAGAACCAACAGCAGGAACGGGCCCAACAACAGCGCGAGCAGCAAAACCAGCAACAACAGCGCGTAGCCCAGCAAGAGCAGCAGCAACAACGTATGCAGCAGACTCACAGAAACCAGCAGGAAGAAGCGCGTCAGCAGCAGCTGAACCGGCAGCAACAGGAGCGCGCCCAGCAGCAGTGGCAGCAGCAACAACAGCAGCATGAGCAGCGGGAGCGTCTTTCACAGCAACGGCAGCAGCAGTTGATTCAGCAACAGCAGCAGCGTCTGGGAGCGTATCGCCAGCATCTGGATGAGCAACAGCGCCGGTTGCAATATCAGGCAGCCACACTACAGCAACAGCGGCGGATGGCGCAGTACCGCTTCCAGGAAGAGTATGTGGAGCGTCTGCGTGAGCAGGACAGGCGTCTGCGCGAAGAGCGTCACGACTACAACAACGATCCGTATTTCTACACCGCGCCAATCTATCGCTACAACCGCGGCGGCGCGTACTACGAAACCAACCAGTATGGCGCTGACCTGTTGCGGCAGGCGGTCAACAACGGCTATCAGGAAGGCTTCCGCGCCGGAGTTGCCGATCGCCAGGATGGCTGGCGCCCCGACTACCAACAAAGCTACGCCTATCAGGACGCGACCTACGGCTATAACGGCTATTACGTCGATCCTGAAGACTACAGATACTATTTCCGCGAAGGCTTCAGTCGCGGATACCAGGATGGCTACAACGACCGATACGAGTATGGCTACAATTCAAACGGCTCGTTCGGCGTTCTGGGAAATGTTCTGTCGCTGATCCTGAACTTGCAGTCGTTGCGCTAGAGAGTCGCAGATTCATCATTCGCCCGGTTCGGTCGATCGAAGATAGGCGACCGGCCGGGCGCTTTTTATTTGGTGCCGCGAAGCCCATTTCGGATGTCGACAGCAGGGTTCCCTCTTCGTCATCTGGAAGCCAGATCTGGCTGCCGTAACCTCCCTCTCCGTGATATAATTATCACATTGCGACACGGCCCTAAAGTCCTGTAAATGCAGCAATTTAGACACAAATAAGCAAGTGTGGGGCGGACACTCTTGTCCGCCGCTTTTGAAGTCGATTCTCAGGGCCAGTAAGTCACAAGAGTGGTTGTGATCCCACGCAGATGAGTTTCGCAAGACAAAAAAGTTCAAGCCAAAATCGGCGAACAAGAGTGTCCGTCGCACACAAGCTAGGAGCTAGAAGCTAGAAGCTTTCTTATGGCTGACGATCAGAATCCCGAACTCCCCTTGACTCCTCCGCCCAACGGCGGAGATGGCACCGGCATTCCCGGCGCGCTCAACATTCAACCCGTCAATATCGAAGAGGAGATGAAGAAGTCTTATCTCGACTATTCGATGTCGGTGATTATCGGGCGCGCGCTGCCCGACGTCCGCGACGGATTGAAGCCGGTACATCGCCGCATTCTCTACACCATGCAGCAGATGGGCCTGGCGCCCAACAAGTCCACCCGCAAGTGCGCCAGCATCGTCGGAGACGTCATGGGTAAATACCATCCCCACGGCAACCTCGCGGTGTATGACGCGTTGGTGCGACTGGCGCAGCCCTTTGCCATGCGTTATCCGCTGGTGGATGGACAAGGCAACTTCGGCTCCGTCGATGGCGATCCGCCGGCGGCCGATCGTTACACCGAAGCCAAACTGACTCGGGTCGCGACGGCGCTGCTCGAAGATCTCGACAAAGATACCGTCGACATGCGCCCGAACTACGACGGCAACGAAATCGAGCCGGACGTGCTTCCCGCGCGCATCCCCAACTTGCTGGTCAACGGATCAGACGGCATCGCGGTAGGCATGGCGACGAAAATTCCGCCGCACAATCTGACCGAAATCGTGGATGCCACCATCACGCTGGTGAACAATCCCGACGCCCAGCTCGCCGAGATTCTGAAATTCGTGCAAGGCCCCGATTTTCCCACTGCCGGAATCATTCACGGCCGCAGCGGAATCGTGGACGCCTACAAAAATGGCCGCGGCCGCTTCATCATGCGCGCCAAGGCCGGCATCGAGACTTTCAACAAAGACCGCAAAGCCATCGTCATCACCGAAATTCCGTATCAGGTCAACAAGGCGCGCCTGGTCGAGCGCATCGCGCAACTGGTGAATGACAAAATCGTCGACACGATTTCCGACATCCGCGACGAAAGCGATCGCGACGGCATGCGCATCGTGGTCGAACTCAAGCGCGACGGCGAACCCCAGCTCGTCCTGAACCAGCTCTTCAAGCACACCCAGATGCAGGAAAGTTTCAGCATGATCCTGCTGGCGGTGGTGAATAACCAGCCCAAGGAAATGGGCCTGGTGCAGGCGATCAAGCACTTCATCGACCACCGCGTCGATGTGGTCCGCCGCCGCACTGCGTACCTGCTCTCGAAAGCGAAAGACCGCGAACACATTCTCGAAGGCTACCTGACCGCGCTCGATCACCTGGACAACGTGATCACCATCATCCGCGCCAGCGCCAACCGCGCCGAAGCCCGCGAGAACCTGGTCTCCTACTTTGGCGGCAAGAAGATTGACATCAACGTCACGGGCCGCACTCCCAAGCGCGATCCGGAAAAGCCGTTCACCGGAATTCAGGCTGACGCGATTCTCGAACTGCAGTTGCACCGCCTGACCAAGCTCTCCATCGACGAAATCACGAAAGAACTGAATGTCACGCGCGAGCACATCGCCGAGTACGAATCCATTCTGGGTTCGGAAAAGAAGCTGCGCACCGTGATCGTGAAGGAACTCGAAGAAGTAAAGAAACTTTACGGAGACGAGCGCCGCACCGTCATCGAAGACGAAGCTGCCGAAATCCATCTGGAAGACCTGATCGCCGACGAGCAAGTCGCAGTCACGGTCAGCCACGGCGGCTACATGAAGCGCACGCCGGTCTCCACCTACCGCATGCAGCGCCGCGGAGGCACGGGCCGCACCGGCATGAAGACGCGCGACGAGGATTTCGTCGAGCATCTCTTCATCGATTCCACGCACGCCTACATTCTGATCTTCACCAACACCGGACGCGTCTACTGGCTGAAGGTGTACGAAATTCCCGACGTCAGCGCCGCCGGCAAAGGCAAGCACGTCGGCAACCTGGTCGGTCTGCAACCGGGCGAGACGGTCCGCACCATGCTCACCGTTCGCCATCTCGAAGAAGTCGGCAAGTACATTTTCTTCGCCACTCGCAACGGCCTGGTGAAAAAGACCGAGCTCAAGGACTTCTCCCACGTGCGCTCGAATGGCATCTACGCCATCAGCATCGAGCAGGGAGATGAACTGGTTGCGGCCAATCTCACCGACGGCCAGCAGATCGTGTTCCTGGCCACGCACGAAGGCCAGGCCATCCGCTTCGACGAAGAAGACGTCCGCCCCATGGGCCGCCAGGCATACGGTGTCTGGGGCATCCGCATGGAAAAGGGCGACTACCTGGTCGGCATGGCGACTACGCCCAAGGCCGATGTCCCGGCGAAAGTCGATCCAACGAAAGCGCCCGCGACAGACGCTCAGATAGCCGACCTGGTGCCGGAAAAAGGCAGACTGATTCTCTCCGTCACCGAAAACGGCTACGGCAAACGCACCGCTGCCGACGAATACCGCCTGCAGGGACGCGGCGGCTCCGGCGTCATCAACGTGAAAACCACCGAACGCAACGGCAAAGTCGTAGGCATCGCGCAGGTAACAGAGAAATCCGAAGTCATGCTGATCAGCCAGTACGGCAAAATCATCCGCATGGATTCAACGACGATCCGCGAATCCGGCCGCGCCGCACAAGGCGTGCGGTTGCTGCATCTGGAGCCAGGCGACCGCGTGGCGGCGGCAGTGGTTCTCGCGCCGGGAGAAGAGCCGGTTAACGGAGGGACGCTGCTGCAGTAAAGTGATTGTGAGAGTGGGGATTGTGTGGTCGCGGGCGACTCGCCCGCGAAGGGATGCGAGAAATCGCATCCCTGATTTTTGTAGACTCTTATTTCCCGCCGGCTGCTGCCACAGCCCAAGGCTTCCCATCAAAGTAGGAAGGCAGTTCCAACCCAAACAGTTTCATCACCGTCGGCGCGACATCCACAATCGCGGGCTTCTCAATCGCAATCTTGCGATTTGAAAACAGCACGCCCGGCACCAGCCGCGGGTCGACACAATGATCGCCGCTCCAGGCTTTGAGGTTGTCTTCGAAAATTGCGGTGGTCACTTTGCCCATGACTGAATCCCACGAGGCGCGGAAGCCTTCGCCGTAGCCGACGATCAGGTCGGGGGCGTTGTCGACATACGGGCCGGCGTAGACGGCGTCGCAGTCGAACATGCCGGTGATGCCGACCTTGCCCGACGCCGGATCGACCAGCCCGTCGAGCTTGCCGCGCAGTTCTTCTTTTAGAGCCTCCGCTTCCGCTCCGGCTTCTACGATGCCTTCGCGCTCGCGGCCTTTGATGTTCATATAGAGCCCGTTCAGGCCCATGGTGTAGGCGCGGGTGCGCGACCAGTCGACGTCTTCGAACCAGTCTCCGCTTTCGCTTTTGCCGTCTTTCAAAACCAGGTAGCCGTTCTGATGCAGCCACGCGTTCAGATTCATGCAGCGGTTGAATGATTTGAAGCCGTGATCGGAAATCACCAGCAGCAGGGTTTGATCGTCAATCTGCTGCATGACGCGTCCGATCAGGGTGTCCATGCGGTCGTAGAGGTCCTGAATCACTCGCGGCTTCTGGTCTTGCGGCACATCTCTTACCGCCGGATGATCTTTGTCCAGATAGCGCCAGAACATGTGCTGCACGCGATCGGTGGTGTCGAAGACGCAGGCACACAGTCCCTGCGGAGTTTTTTCCAGCGCGTCGAAGAACATGCGCTCGCGGTCTTCATGATTGCCGTAGCACTGCGCCAGAAATGCATTGTCGTCGAGCACTTCTTCGTTCAGCGCCCAGGTGTCTTCCGCCAGGCCCAGAGTCGCGTAGGGACCAAAAAGCTTCGCCAGATAAATCGAATACGTCACGGGATGAGAGATCGGCAGGTCAGGATGGCCGGGATCGATGTTCACCGGCGTCACGTACACTTCAACCTCGGGCGAGATTTCTTTCAGATAGAAGCGGCAGATGCCGCGAGCGGTGAATCCCATGCCGGCCTTGAACTTCACCGGAATCCATTCCGAGTACTCGCCGACTTTGACGGTGAAGGTTTCGGAATCGATGTCGATCCGCGCCCGGCCGCGGCCTACATCCGGACGAATCTTGAACTCGGCGCGCAGGTCGCTGCCCGTGCCCAGAGGATTCTCCGGACCGGGAATGTAGGAATGAAACCCGGCTCCGTTTCTTCTCGACCGGAATTCGTACGCCGCCCTCGCGAAACTTGTCGCTGCTGGCGCGCGTGGTGCAGAAACAGAATGTGCCCTGGCTTCCTTTCAGATCCGGCACGCACATGCCGGAGAGCAACACGCCGGGAAACTTCTCCGGCGGAAAAGTTACCGGAACACGAATGACCGAGCAGAAAACTCCTGCCTTGCCCAGCCAGTGCCAGAAAGGCGTTCCCTTGCGCAGACCTTTGACGTCGGACTTGCCGAGCGGCAGCGAGTACTTGCCAATCTTCAGATGACGTTTGGGTTCGCTGATCTGCGCCGAAGAAAGATACGGAAGATAGTTCTTCAGATCGCGCGCCAGAAAATCATAGATATTGTGCTTCCCCGGATTGACTCCGGTCTGAAACGTTGACCACGCCACCGGAGAGATCGCGGGAAATGTAGTTCGCAGCGGACGAAAAGTCCCGCTGTCGCGCAGCTTGGTCAGGTTCGGCAGCTTGCCTTCGCCCATGAAGCGGCTGGCGAGTTCGGGATCCATGCCGTCGAATCCGACAATCACCACTCGCTTCACCTGGGCCTTGCCGTAGGCTTTGCGCCGCCGAAACATTCGCAAGAGTTGGCGAATCGGCCACGTGACCAACGCGTAGAAGGAGTAAAGGAAGGCGACAAAGATGGTCCAGAAAGATGAAAGAACGGCAAAGCCCGCGCCCGGGCCGGCGTAGGCCTCGCTGCGCAGGGGGAACAACAGAACCAGGGCAACGATCAAGAGCGCAATCGGCACAAGGCCCGACTTTTGTCGACGCGATAAACAACTTCATACCTGAATTCCCAGCACACTCTTGAAAATGAAACCTGCGATCAACGACACCACAAAGAACAGGACAATCCAGTTCCATTCCATCCAGGCGAAGCTGATCACGCGCGGAGGATAGTTGATGGCGATCGATTGCACCGGACTATTATCCGCCAGCGCCGACTCGCCTGAAGTAAACATGCGCTCCCAGAAATTGTCTTTCAACCGAACCGGCGAAACTCGTGCCAGTCCCGGCGAAACCACGACCTGTTTGGAAACGGTCTGGCCGGCGGCTGCGATCTTGATTTCGTATTGTCCTTCGCGCTCGGCCACGACACGCCACACTACTTCGTTGTCTTTCGGGACATGGACGGCCGGCGCGGAGACTCGACAGTTCCGCGGGCAATTGCAGCGACGCGTCGTTCAATGCTGCCGGATCATTGACTCGCGCTTCCACCAGAAAACTCTGTGCTGGCTGCAGCGGCATCCAGCCGAAATATCGATCCAGCTGAACGATCAGGAAGGTGATGGGAAGTATCGCGATCAGAAACGGAGTGAATGCAAGTCGAAGATAGCTGCCCGTTCCGCGAAGGATCTTTCCGTAGGCGCGCATCACCACGGGCAACTGGTCCTGAAACAGGCGGACGGCCAGCAGGTGCGCCTTCAACCGGTCTTTGGCGCGGCCGATGGCTTTTTGATCTGAGGTGTAGCGAAAGACGATCACCATCAGGAACCCGATCACGATGGATACAGCAAGGACCATGAAGAGCGGGATATTTGACGGCATGGCGGAAGCGATCATTGAGATGTTGGTAGCCAAGCAGGACCTCTGCGCCGCGAGAAAGTTGAGGAAGTACCTCAGCGGCTGAAGCCGCGTCCTGGCAGCACTTTAACGCAGCGCTAAAGCGCTGCTCCACCCCTATTCTCAGGCGCAGGGCGCTTGAGATTGCGTTACTCGATGTAGCCCAGTCCCTGCAGCCGTTTCGTCACCTTCTCTTTGGATTCGCTGCCGCCACCCTGATCCGGCGCACAGGCGCTTTACTTCTTTCTCAATCGTATGCAGCACAAACTCATCGACGGACGCGTAGCCCGAGGCCTCCGCACATTGCTTTGCCTTTTCCAGCAATTCGCCTTCGATCTTGATCTTTTGTGAGGACATTGGCTGTCTCCATTTTGTCTGACGGTTCTGACACGTCAGCGGGTGGATGAAAAAACTGAATGTCCCATCATACCGCCCGGCTGGGGAATTCCAAATTGCGCAAAGATCGTGGGCGCAATGTCGGTCAAAGCCGGATTGGCCGCGTCAATCGGCGCGATTGCTCAGCAGCACTCCCGGAACCAGCGTGTAGTCCATACAATGATCGCCGCTCCATGGATTGGTGTTGTTCTCGAAGACGTCGGCGGGGAAGTTGCCGAGAATCGTCTGCCATCCTGCGCGATAGCCGCGGTTGTAGCCGACCAACAAATCGGGTCCCTGCGCCGCGTACGGGCCTTGATACACTTCGCTGGCCCGATCCACGCGCGTGATCGCCGTGAGAATTGTTTTGAGGATCGCGCACCGCCAGCAACTTCTCTTTGATTTCTTTTAGCAGCGCATCCGCCGCAGCGCCCGGCTCGACAATTCCTTCGCGCTCGCGGCCTTTCAGATTCAGGTAAAGCCCGTTCAATCCCAGTCCGTAGGCGCGAGTGCGGCTCCAATCCACGTTGGCGAAGGCCAGATTCTGATCAGGATTGGGTTCGCTCTTCAAAGTGATGTAGCCGTTGTTGAGCAGCCAGGTATTCAGATTGAACGAGCGGTTGTACGGAGCGAACCCGTGATCGGAGAGCACGAGCAGAGTCGTGCGATCATCCATGCGCTGCATGACTTGTCCCAGCACCTGATCGATCTGCTGATAAAACTCGGGCAGCGCCGATCCGTACTGTGCCGCCAGTGCAGCGTCGTATTCCGGATGCTGCGGATCGATCAGCCGCCAGAACATGTGCGAATTCAGATCGAGGCTGGAAAAATAGAAGAAGAACAAGCCGGAGTGAAACTTGGGAAACTCCGCGTCGAAAATCTGGCGATGTTCCGCCAGGACGGTCTGCGCCTGTTCCAGATATTCCTTGTCGTCGAGCACGCCGGCCGACAGCGCTTTGGTGTCTTCGGAAATCCCCTGCGTGTAGAACTCGCCGATTTCTTCGGCAAGCTCGCGGGAATAACTCTTGGGAGTCGAAAGCGGCAGCGCGGGATCGGCGGGATCAATATTGATGGGCGAAACATACAACTCGAATCGCGGATGCGCCTGCTTGAGATAGAAGCGGCAGATTCCTTTCACGTTTCCGATAAAAGGAATCAGCTGAAACTGAATGTGGACCCAGTCGCTCCATTCTCCCTCGCGCAGGACGAATTTCTGGTCCTGCACGGTGAACTTGGCGACCGCTTCCAGCGGATCGATCGCAACGGTGAACGGCTCGAGCGTAGGCGGCGATCCCTTGCGGAAGGTGTTGTCCGGTCCGATCAGCTTCGCGTTGACCTGCGAATCTTCCACGCTGACCGGAATAATCTGTCCGCCTTCGACGACGCCCGCAGCGGTCATCGGATCGTCGGTGTAAAAAGAAAATGTGCCGTAGCTGCCGCGCAGGTCGGGCGTGCCCATGCCTGACAAAGTCTGCCCTTTGGTTTTGACCGGAGGAAAATTCGACGGCATGCGAAAGATCGTGTTGGGGACGCCATAATCGTCCAGTGTTTCCCAGAACGCTTTTCCCTGGCGCAGTTGTTCGGCGGTGCCGCTTCCGATCGGAATCACCCAGTTGCCCAGATGAATGGCGTGCTTCGGCGGCTCCACGCGCGACGCGGAAAAATACGGCTGCAGAGTTTTGGGATCGCGATGGATGAAATCGAAGATGCCGTGTCCGCCGGCATTCATTCCGGTAATCAGGTTCGACCAGGCCACCGGACTCTGCGGCGGAATGCTGGTGGTCAGCAGCCGGAACGATCCTTTCTGAGCGAGGGCAGAAAAGTTCGGCATCTTGCCCTCGGCCATGAACTTCTTCAGAAGCTGCGGGTCCATGCCGTCGATGCCCAGAATGATGAGCTTCTGATCGCCCTGCCACTTTCTGGACTGGCAGGAAAGCGACAACGCGGCCGTTGCGCCCAGCAGCAGGCAGAGGACAAGATGTCGGATTCGTAGCAAGCGCAAGGTAGGCTGAGATCCTCGCGTCCATGATAGTCGATGAAATGGGTTATGTGGTCGCGGGCGACTCGCCCGCGTGCGTCCGTCTTCTCGAAGGCTGCGTTAGACTTGACCGTATGCTCCGGCGGATTTTCCCTGCACTCTTATTTGTCCTCGTATTCTGGCTGCCGATTTCAGCCCACGCAGCCGGCAAGCCGAATATCGTCCTCATCACACTGGATTCAACCCGCGCCGATCGCATGGGCTTTCTCGGCGCGAAAGCAAAACTAACGCCGAACCTCGACGGCCTGGCCCGCCAGAGCATGGTCTTCGAGCAGGCTTTTTCGCAGGCGCCGCTGACAGTGACCTCGCACGCGACAATCCTTACCGGAACTTATCCTCAGACTAACCACGCCAGTGAATTCGGCGCCGGGCTGGCGGCCCGCTCTGCCGTTTATTCCCGGACTTGCTCCGCGCCGGGGGATATCGCACTGCCGCTTTTGTCGGTTCCATCGCACTTGATCCAAAGAACGGACTGGCCCCCGGCTTCGCACCGTGGATTTGATCTGTATCACGCTGGCTTCAAACCGTCGCAAGGTGGAAACGACAAGAGCGCTTTGGATTTTGAACGCGCGACACAAGTGGTCGCTCGCGCCAACGGCTGGCTAGCGCACAATGCCAGTGGGCCATTCTTCTTGTGGGTGCACTTGAGCGACCCTGAGGTGGCATCTGAGGCTTCCTACAATGCCGCGGTGACCGCCGCCGATACAGCGGCGGGCAAGTTGATCGCAACACTCCGTGCCAGCAAGTTGTACGACGATGCGCTGATCGTGGTGGCGGCCGATCATGGGCAGAGTCTGGGCGCGCATGGAGAACAGACTCACGGGGTCTTTCTTTACGACGAAACCGTCCACGTGCCTCTGCTGTTGAAGTTACCCGCGAACCAAAGTGCGGGAAAGCGTGTAGTGGCCAAGGCTCGTCTGGTCGACGTCGCTCCCACGATCCTTGAAATCGCAGGCGTGCCTGTTCCATCCCAGATGCAGGGGCAATCTTTACTGCGAATTGCGAAATCGAATGCCGATCAGCCCGTTTATTCGATCAGTGCGTTTCCGCAGCAGGCATTCGGATGGAGCGCGCTCGAATCCTGGCGGGCCGGAAAGTATCTCTACATCAAAGCCCCGAAGCCGGAACTCTACGATCTCTCGGCCGATCCCGGCGCTACTCGCAATCTGGCGCAGACTTCCAAGGCAACTCTGGATACCATCGCCGGCCAGCTGGAAGCCTTCGACCGGCGTTTCAATGGCAACGTTTCCGGCGGTCCCGAACTGACTTCCAGCGAAATGCAGAAGCTGGCATCGCTGGGATATGTTGGCCTGCAAAAATCGGCTGTTTCCGCCGGCGGGGCAGCGACCGGAATGGATCCTAAAGATTCGATTGCGACGGCCAATAAGGTTTTGTCCGCGCTGGCGCTGCTGAATGACGGCAAGCCGGAGAAGGCAATAGCGCTTGTTCAACCTCTGCTGACCGCGAATCCCAAAATGTATCTGGCGCAATTCGTTATGGGAGCGTCGCTGGCGCGACAGCATCAATATCCTCAGGCCATCGAGTATTTGCGCCATGCGATCGAGCTTCAGCCCGACTCGACCTGGGCGCACTTCGAAATGGGTTCCAGTCTCCTGAAAACTGGCGACTACAAGACTGCCGTCATCCACCTGGAGATTGCGTCCAGCCGTTTGCCCGAGTTTGTCCGACGCCCATGCGCTACTTGCCGAAGCCTACGAGCATCTGGGCCGGATCGAGGATGCCAAGCGCGAACGGCAGAAGTCCATGCCGGCCGCCAAGCCGTAATTCCGCTTGCTCATTCGCTAAAGTTGCGCGGTTACGCCGTAATTCCATAATGTCTATCACATTAGTAGACTATATCGGGATGTCCTGTGTATAGTAATTCCCAATGGTAGCCAACTACATCTCCACTCCTTGTACCAGTCACCTGCTGTTGCTGCGCTTGTCGCAGTCAGCGTGGGCATGGGGATGGAATGTAGCCGAAGTAAAACATTCAATTTCTCAAGCGGCCCACGAATCTGAATCGTGGGCCGTTTACTTTTTGGGTCCAGATTGTCGGGTTCGTCGCGTGCCGCCTGAAACTCTTAAAGGGGAACTGATGCGGAACACAGTTTTAGCGGGATTGGGGCTGCTGCTGGCGGGACTCATGGTCGCGTTTTCGATTCAGAGCCGGGCGCAGGGCGGCGAGGTCTCGTTACTGAATGTCTCCTACGACCCGACGCGCGAGCTTTATCAGGATTTCAACCAGGCCTTCGCGAAATACTGGAAGGCAAAGACCGGACAAACAGTCACGATCGAGCAATCTCATGGCGGCTCCAGCAAGCAGGCCCGCGCCGTCATCGACGGCCTGCAGGCCGACATCGTGACTCTGGCCCTGGCCTATGACATCGACGCGATTTCCCAGAACGCCGGGTTACTGCCCGCGGACTGGCAAAAACGGTTGCCGCAGAACAGCACGCCCTACACTTCGACGATTGTTTTCCTGGTGCGCAAGGGGAATCCGAAACATATCAAGGACTGGGATGACCTGGTGAAGCCGGGAATTTCAGTGATCACGCCCAATCCCAAGACTTCGGGCGGAGCTCGCTGGAACTATCTTGCCGCCTGGGCCTATGCGCTCAAGCAACCCGGCGGAAACGAACAAACGGCGCAGGATTTTGTAAAGCGCCTCTACAAGAACGTGCCAGTGCTGGACTCGGGAGCGCGCGGTTCCACCACAACTTTCGTGCAGCGGGAGATCGGCGACGTTCTGATTGCGTGGGAGAACGAGGCTTTTCTGTCGATCAAGGAGCTTGGCCCCGAAAAGGTCGAGATCGTCGTGCCTTCGCAGAGCATTCTGGCTGAGCCGCCCGTGGCGATCGTGGACAAGGTCGTCGATAAGAAAGGCACGCGGGCCGTGGCCCAGGCTTATCTCGAATATCTGTACACGCCTGAGGGCCAGGAAATCGCGGCCAAGAATTACTACCGGCCGCGGCTTGAATCGGTGGCGAAAAAGTATGCATCGACGTTTCCGAACATCAAGCTCGTGACCATCGACGAAGTTTTCGGAGGATGGCAAAAGGCGCAAAAGACACATTTTGCCGATGGCGGCGTGTTCGACCAGATTTATCAGCCCAATCAATAATATGGCTTTCACTTTCAAAAAACGCAGCAACTTGCCGGGATTTGGACTGGCGCTGGGATACACGGTGCTGTATCTCAGCCTGATCGTCCTGATCCCGCTGGCTGCGACGTTTCTGAAAGCTTCATCGCTCACCTGGGACCAGTTCTGGCATATCGCGGCATCGCCGCGCGCCGTCGCTTCGTATCGCCTGACCTTCGGAGCGTCGCTGATCGGCGCTCTGATCAATCTGGTGTTCGGAGTTCTGGTGGCGTGGGTGCTGGTGCGCTATACGTTTCCGGGCAAGCGGCTCTTCGACTCGCTGGTGGATCTTCCATTCGCTCTGCCGACTGCTGTCGCCGGTATTGCCTTGACGACGATTTATGCCCCGAACGGCTGGCTGGGCCGGCCGCTCGCTTCACTCGGAATCAAGTCTGCCTATTCTCCTCTGGGAGTCGCTATCGCGCTGACTTTCATCGGATTGCCATTTGTAGTTCGAAGCGTGCAACCGGTTCTCGAAGACATGGACAAAGAACTGGAGGAAGCTGCGGCCAGTCTGGGAGCCAGCCGCTGGCAGACTTTTTCCCGGGTGGTGATGCCTACAATTCTGCCGGCCGCGTTGGCCGGTTTCGCCATGGCTTTTGCCCGGGCTGTCGGCGAATACGGTTCGGTGGTGTTCATCTCGGGAAATATGCCGATGAAAACCGAGATCACGCCGCTGCTGATTATCACCAAGCTCGATCAGTACGACTATGCTGGCGCGACTGCGATCGCCGTGGTGATGCTGGTGTTTTCTCTGATTCTGTTGCTGCCCATCAACCTTTTGCAGAAGTGGAGCAGCAGTCGCGAGGAAAAGATTCCGGCGCTGGCCGCAGAGGAGATTCAGTAATAGATGGCGACAACGCTTCCACTCAGCACTCGAGCGCTTCAGCCGGACCGGCGGGTTGCAACCGCCGCGACGGGGGAGTCTGTGTGGGTGCGCTGGGTCCTGATTGGCGTAGCGGTTGTGTTTCTCGGGCTCTTCATCTTCCTGCCGCTGGCGATTGTATTTTCCCAGGCTTTTGCCAAAGGGATTTCCGTCTATTGGGCGAGCCTGCGCCAGCCTGACGCGCTGGCAGCGATTCGCCTGACGTTGCTGGCAGCGGCGATTGCCGTCCCTCTGAACCTTGTTTTCGGAGTGGCTGCGGCCTGGGCTATCGGCAAATTTGAGTTTGTTGGCAAGAGCCTGCTGATCACATTGATTGACCTACCGTTTTCGGTTTCACCCGTAGTTTCGGGATTGATCTACGTCCTGCTCTTCGGTCTGCAGGGAGTGCTCGGTCCGTGGCTGGCGCGTCATGACCTGCAAGTGATTTTTGCGGTTCCTGGAATCGTGCTGGCCACCATCTTTGTGACCTTCCCGTTTGTGGCCCGCGAGTTGATTCCGTTGCTGCAGGCTCAGGGGCAGGAAGAGGAAGAAGCCGCTCTCGCTCTCGGCGCCAGCGGCTGGCAGACTTTTTTCCGCGTGAGCCTGCCCAACATCAAGTGGGGACTGCTCTATGGCGTGATTCTTTGCAATGCCCGCGCCATGGGCGAATTCGGCGCCGTATCGGTGGTTTCCGGGCATATCCGCGGACGCACCAATACCATGCCGTTGCACGTCGAAATTCTTTACAACGAATACCAATTCTCGGCTGCGTTTGCCGTGGCGTCCCTGCTGGCCTTGCTGGCGCTGACCACTCTGTTCGTCAAGACGATTGTCGAGTGGAGAGCGCGGCGTCAGCTGGCGGAATCCGCCCGCTGGGACGGAGAAGAGCAAACCGTATGAGCATCGAAGCGAAAAATATTACCAAGAAGTTCGGACAGTTCTCCGCGCTCGACAACGTGAATCTGACGATTCCCTCGGGCGAGCTGGTAGCGCTGCTCGGCCCGTCGGGCTCCGGCAAAACAACATTGCTGCGCATCATCGCCGGGCTGGAATTCGCCGATTCTGGAACCATTCTTTTCGATGGCGAAGACACTACGCACCGCAACGCGCGTGATCGGCGTGTCGGCTTCGTCTTCCAGCACTATGCACTCTTCCGTCACATGACGGTGTTTGAGAACATCGCCTTCGGATTGAAAGTTCGTCCGCGGAGTGTGCGCCCGTCGAAGGAACAGATCCACGCCAAAGTCCACGAATTGCTGGGACTCATTCAGTTGAAGAATCTGGCCGGCCGTTATCCCTCGCAACTTTCCGGAGGCCAGCGGCAGCGCGTCGCGCTGGCACGCGCACTGGCTGTCGAGCCCAGCGTTCTGCTGCTCGACGAACCCTTTGGTTCGCTGGACGCGAAAGTCCGTCTCGAACTGCGCCGCTGGCTGCGTCAGTTGCACGACGAAGTTCACATCACCAGTGTGTTCGTCACCCACGATCAGGAAGAGGCACTGGAAGTCTCGGACCGTGTGGCAGTGATGAACGAAGGCCGCATCGAGCAGGTTGGCAGTCCGGACGAGGTTTACCATCACCCCGTCACTCCCTTTGTTTACAACTTCCTCGGCAATGTGAACCTGTTCCACGGCCGGACTGACGACGAAACTCCGGCCATCCACGATGGCGTAACCGGGAGAGCTTGTGTATGTGCGTCCGCATTTGCTGGAGATTCAGCGGCAACCGAATGGCGGTAGCGAGTTTCGCGCCATCATCAAGCACATCAACTCGGCCGGTCCGCTGGTCAAGATCGAAGCAGTCAGCGAATGGGGAGCGCCGGTCAAGGTCGAGATGTCCCAGGAAAAGTTCCGCGACCTGCATCTCGCGAAGGAAGAAACGGTTTTTATCGTGCCCAAAGAGTTGAAGGTGTTTCAGAAGAAGGTTGTGTAGGAGGCAGTGCGACAGCTCCGCTACGTTGTCGATCCTGAGTGGATGTGGAGTGCGTCAGCGCAGCGTTGCGCTACCCGAGAAGGACGCGCGGCTTCAGCCGCTGAAGTACCTCAGGGGCTGAAGCCCATCACGAACCCCACCTCTGTATGCAGGCCTAAAGGCCTGCTCCACCCGTTGGCTTTATCTGACGGTTCGAATGCACCGTGGACCGAGGCGTCTGCCTATGGTTCGTGGACTACAATCCGCGGTGGCCGCGGCCGGCCTGTATGCGCAGCAGCGCTGCAATCAGCGCGTCAACGTCTTCGCAGGTGTTGTAGAGCGCCAGTGACGGACGCACCGTCGTCTCAAGGCCGAACCTGCGCAGGATAGGCTGAGCGCAGTGATGTCCGGCGCGTACCGCGATCCCTTCCTGGTTGAGCGCCTTGCCGACATCTTCCGTGCGGAATCCATCGAGGACGAAAGAAAGCACACCGGCCTTGTCCTTCGCTGTTCCGATGAGATGGAGGCCCGGCACGGTCAAGAGTCCCGCGGTCGCGTAGGTCAGAAGATCGTGCTCGTAGCGCGCGATGTTCTCCATGCCGATCTGGTCGAGATAATCGAGCGCCGCGCCCAATCCCACCGCGTCGGCGATGTTGCCTGTGCCGGCTTCGAAACGCGCCGGCGACAGGTTGTAGATCGTCTTCTCAAACGTCACGTCCATGATCATGTTGCCGCCGCCCTGCCAGGGCGGAGTGTTGTCGAGGATGTCGGCTTTTCCGAAGACAACGCCGATTCCGGTCGGCGCGAAAATCTTGTGTCCGGAGAATACGAAGAAATCGCAATCGAGTAGTTGAACGTCGATACCCATGTGCGCGATGGACTGCGCCCCATCCACCAGCACCTTGGCGCCATGACGATGCGCCATCTCGACCATTTCTTTCGCCGGCGTAATCGTTCCCAGCGCGTTCGACACCTGGCTGAAGGCCACGATGCGAGTACGCGGCCCTAACAGCTTTTCGTATTCTTCGAGGATCACCTCGCCGCGATCGTTCACCGGCGCTACCCGCAGCCGCGCGCCCTTTTCCGCGCACAACTGCTGCCACGGAACAATATTGGCGTGGTGCTCCAGCCAGGTGATGACGATCTCGTCGTCCTTCTGGACGTTGCGATGTCCCCAGCTCTTGGCGACCAGGTTGATGCCTTCAGTCGCGCCGCGCACAAAAATAATCTCGCGGGTGGATGAGGCATTCATGAAGCGGCGTACTTTTTCGCGTAGCACCTTCGTAGGCATCGGTCGCCCTCGCTGCGAGCGTGTGAGCCGCGCGGTGAATATTCGAGTTCTCGTGCCGGTAGAAAGAAGAGACGCGGTCGATGACTGCGTTCGGCTTCTGCGTGGTGGCTGCGTTGTCCAGCCACACCAGCGGGCGTCCGTTTACCTGCTCCTGAAGAATCGGGAAATCGCGCCGAATGAAATGAGGATCGAACGGGCGCGCCGCCAATCCAATGTCGGGTACAACGTCGGGGCGGAATTCAAATGATGTGATGCTCAGCGGCACTGCAGCAGATTTGTTTTCTCCTCCCGGCAAATATGCCGAAGTGCCCGGCGGTGGCGGCGCTGAAGTTGCGTCTGAAAGAGAAGGAGCGTTCGTCGGCGGAGACGAAGGCAATACCGGAACTCCGGGAACCGACTGCATTCCCGGCACGCCGGCGGGTACGCCGAGAAAGTGGCACGCCCGGAAATGAAAACATCCCCGCGACATCGGGAAACGATGGTGTTGTCGCAAGCGGCGCAGCTTTATCGAAGTCGAGGAAGTAGGGAGAAGAATCCATCATCGGCAACGACGCCGAAGGAATACCCGGCGCAAATGCTGGAACGCTTCCCAGCGATGCAGGGATCGAGCGCAGGTCGGACTTCCGTCAGCGGCATCCCCGGAGTTGTCGCAGGCATTCCGGGAATGCCGGGCATTGCTTGTGCGCCTGGTACGCCGGGAAATAAGAACGCATCATTCAGGGATGGGAACGACGGTGTTGCGTTGAGCGGTGATATGCGGTCGAAAACGTAACCCGTCGATCCGGGAACAGCCGGGGATTGAGGGATCTCGGAAAATGGTTGAGCGAACGCTTGTGGGCTGGCTGGAACGTCTGTAGGCGGCGACGGAACTGCGGGAACCGCCGGAGCCAGACGCTGGCACGAGCCGGGGCACTCACGCCGGGATTTTCTGCCGCCGGCAGGGCTGCGAAGAACTCGTTGGCCAGGCGCGTGATCACCGCGGGATCGGGCAATGCAAACGTTCCGAGCGACAGACTCTCGCCTGGTTGCACGCCCGTATCCGAAGCCGAGCTCAGGGTCGCTCGCTCCGCCGATCGCTGGGATCACTTGTACTCATAGTATTGATCCACGCTGACGTTCTCGAGCACTCCGACTGCATCTTCGGTGAGAATCGCCAGCGAGCAATACAGCGAGATGAGGTACGAGGCCACGGCTTTGTGATTGATGCCCATGAATCGCACCGACAGGCTGGGCGACACTTCTCCCGGAATACCGGGCTGGAACAGGCCGACTGCGCCCTGCTTTTTCTCGCCAGTGCGCAGCAGCAGAATGTTTGTCTTGTCGGCCTTGATCGCGACCTTGTCGGAGGGAACCAGCGGCAGTCCGCGCCAGGTTAAAAACGGAGAACCGAAGAGGTTCACGGTCGGCGGCGGCACGCCGCGGCGAGTGCACTCCCGTCCGAACGCGGCAATGGCGCGCGGATGCGCCAGGAAAAATGCCGGCTCTTTCCACACGCGCGCGATCAGTTCGTCCAGGTCGTCCGGCGTGGGCGCGCCTTTGCGAGTTTTCACCTTCATCGAGTCATCGATGTTGTTGAGCAACCCGTATTCCGTGTTGTTGATGAGTTCGCTCTCCTGCCTCTCTTTGACTTTCTCGATGATGAGTCGCAGCTGCTCTTTGATCTGGTCGTGCGGGCTGCGGTACATGTCGGAGATGCGGGTCTGCAAGTCGAGGACGGTGGTCACCGCGCTCAGAGTGTATTCTCGAGGCTTTTCCTCGTAGTCAACGTAAATCTCGGGCAGATCGACATCGTCGTCGGGACTGCACTCAATGGTGCGGCTGCCAGGGCGCGACGGCACGACTTTGTTGACGCGATACGTGCCCGCTTCGACCGGGACCCATTGCAGGAAGTTGACCAGCCAGCGCGGCGAGATCGCCTGCATCATCGGGACCGTTTTGGTGACGGTCGCTAGTTGGCGCGCTTGCTGTTCGTTCAGGGTGTGACGGACTTCAGCTTTCTCGGCCATGCCATTCGCTCCTCAATATTCAGCAGACCAAAAAGTGTAACACCAGGGCGCACAAGTTTGAGGCTGAGGTATGTGCCAGCTGGTGACCTGATTTGGACGACTTTGCGCCCTCTGCGGATCGCTTTGCGAACTTTGCGGTTGAGACTTTGATCTCCGCAGCCATCAGAAAAGACAAAATCCTAAACCGCAAAGTTCGCAAAGGATTCCGCAAAAGGGCGCGAAGGAACCTGGAAGCGGAAATATGGGCACTGCCGTTCGCCAGGAACCCGGTGCCAATCAGATGACCTTCGGCCCATCTTGCAGCAGGTTCTGGATCTTCGCCAGCCGCGCTTCAACGCGCTGCGTGGACACACCATTCTTGTGGCTCATCATAATCAGCTTCACCGAAACCAGAAACACTCCACACTCCTGCAACAGTTCGTGACTGAATCCTTTGACGAAGAGCGCGATCACGAACAGCACCAGGGTGAGGATGATGACCATCAGTGAAAGGGGATCCAAAAAGCTGGACGGTTCGTTGGACATTCCTTCTCTCCTTGATCCAGTCGGGCAGGTCGGGCTGGCAACGATTGCTCATTGTTCGATCCCGCACGTTCATTTCGTTACTTTTGTACTCTTTTTCGTTGTGGGTAAGGGCATAGACACTATAAGGCGGGGGTTTGCGCCACAGACCGAATGAGCCAGGATCCATACAAGGTATACCGGACGATTGCGCGTTGCTGTGGCGTGCTGCTGGCGCTGCTCGGCGTCCTGGTGCTGCTGGGTTGGTTGTGGAATATTGCGGCTCTCACCAACGTGCTGCCGGGGCGCATCACGATGAAGCCGAATACAGCCATCGGGTTCCTGTTTCTCGGTGTTTCCCTCTTCTTGTTAACTCGGTCTCAGCAGACTCGTCGCACTCAACTGGGTTGCGCGGCGTCGGCCTCCGTTGTTATTTCCTTAGGCCTGCTCACGTCGGTCGAATACCTGTTCCACAGTGATCTTGGAATCGACCAGCTGCTGTTCAAGGACTTGGTGCAATTGTCCTACCCAGGCCGGATGGCTCACATCACGGCATTCAGTTTCTGTAGCGCCGGGCTCAGTATTCTGCTGTTGACGTTCTCCGAGAAGCGAGCCAGGCTTTCTCAGGTTCTGGCGGTGATCACAGGGCTGGGCGCCCTCTTTGCCATCATCGGATACCTGTACGGCGTGCCCGTGCTGTACGGCTCAATCGAATATACCTCGATGGCGTTGCACACCGGGATCGGATTTCTGGTCGCATGTTTATCGATCTTGTTTTGCCGTGCGGATCTTGGCCTGATGTCCGTGCTTACCAGCCCTTATCCCGGCGGTTGGCTGGCGCGTAAACTTTTGCCTGTGGCGGCATTGGCTCCGGCGGGGTTGGGAGCCCTGTGCGTCAACAGCCAACTATTTTCCGGTGACATGCGACTCGGCATCGCGAGTCTGGTGGTGGCCCAGATCGTTTTATTCGCGGCGCTGGTGTGGGGCTTGGCATTTGTGCTCAATCGTGCTGAGGCCGAAAAGGAAGTTGCGCAGGAAGCCCTGGCCCGCTCTGAAAAGCTCTTGCAACAATCCCAAAAAATGGAAGCGATCGGTTTGCTCGCCGGTGGCGTGGCCCATGATTTCAATAACCTGCTGGCCGTCATCAATGGCTACAGCGATCTTCTCCTGGAACGTGCTGATGTGCCCTCCGCCGACCGCCGCAGTCTGGAGCAAATCAAACAGGCCGGGACGAGCGCCGCTTCACTTACCCGGCAACTCCTGATGCTCAGCCGTCAGCAAGTGGTCGAACCGGTAGTTCTCGATATCAATAAGACGATTGGCAATCTGGACAAGATGCTGCGGCGCTTGATCAAAGAGAATATCGAATTCTCTTTTGTCCTCGACTCCCATTTGGATCGAGTGAAAGCCGATCCCGGACAGGTCGAACAAATCGTTCTCAATCTGGTGGTCAACGCACGCGATGCCATGCCCAACGGCGGATCGCTGCGCATCCAGACGAAAAATGTCGAGAGAGTTGTACCCCAATCGGGTCCGGGAGCGTCGGCCAGCCGCTTCGTTTTACTTGAGGTCACCGACACCGGCACCGGCATGGACCAGAAAACCCAGGCGCACATTTTCGAGCCATTCTTCACCACGAAGCCGGTGGGCAAAGGAACTGGGCTAGGATTGGCGACGGTCTACGGAATCGTAAAGCAGAGCAACGGTCACATCGAAGTCCAGAGCGCGCTCGGGCGCGGATCGTCCTTCCAGGTCTATCTTCCTGCCGAAGCGCAGGCATGTGCAGCGCTCGACCCGGGCAAGGAAGCTGCTGAAGCGGTTTTCTCTGGCGAGACGATATTGGTCGTCGAAGATGCAGAACCGCTGCGTGTCCTGATTTGCGAGGCCTTGAAAAGTTCGAACTGCAATGTGCTATCCGCGCCCGAGGCCCAGGAAGCTTTACGAGTGTTGAACCAGCACAAGGGTTTGATCCATATGCTGGTCACAGATGTGATCATGCCCGGAATGAATGGCCCGGCGTTAGCCAAACAAGTTCGCGAGTTGCGACCTGAAATCAAGATCCTCTACATGACCGGATACAGCGGCGAGTTCGTCCGCTCAGACATGCTGATTCCAGGCGTGTCGTTTATTCAGAAGCCGTTTACCCCAGCCGATCTGCGCCGCAAGATTCGCAAAATGCTGAACGACAAACCAGCCACAAAATCCGCCGCCGCAGGCTCATAGATCGTTACGAGCCACGGCTCCGTCACGAACCACGTAGGGGCAGATGTCCTCATCCGCCCGGCGGAGCGAAGCTCCGCAATCTTGGGCGGGCACGAACCTGTCGAGCTGCGCTCGACTGGGCAGATGGGGAATCTGCCCTACGTGGTTCTGACATTTTCGTGGCATTATTGAAGATCAATGCCCGAGATCTCATTGCAAGGCCGTTTTGTTCGACCTGGACGGCGTACTGATCGACTCCACTCGCGCCGTTGCCCGGGTATGGCATCGCTGGGCTGTGGAACACGGCTTCGATCCTGACGAGGTTGTCACACGCGCCCACGGACGTCCCAGCCTGACCACAGTTCGCGAATACCTGCCCAACGCCGATCACGCCGCCGAGAATCGCGAAGTCGAACGGCGCGAAATGGCTGACCTCGAGGGCGTGGTTCTGCTTCCCGGCTCGTTGCGGCTGCTCACGGAATTGCCGCCGGATCGCTGGACCATCGTGACTTCATGCACTCGTCCGCTGGCCGAGACCCGTCTGCGGGCGGCGGGGCTGCCCATTCCTAAACTCATGATTACTTCGAACGACATCACCAACGGCAAGCCGCACCCGGAGCCGTATCTGAAAGGTGCTTCTGTTCTGGGATTCTCCGCCACCGATTGTGTGGTCGTGGAAGATGTCCCGGCGGGCATTCGGGCGGGCAAGGCGTCCGGAGCCAGAGTGATTGCTTTCCGGACTACGGTCAAAGATACGGAACTTGTAGCTGCAGGCGCCGACTGGGTGCTGAACAATTGTGCGTCGATTGCTGTGTCAAAGAAAGAGCCGGACCTAATGCTAGTTCTGGGCGATCCACCGCGGACCATGAATTCGCCACGTTTGTAGCACACCCGGCTTCGACGGTGGGATAATGCCGACGAGGACACTCCCATGACTGATCCCAAGCCAGCCCTTACCCGCCGCGAATTTCTCGAAACTGCCGCAGGCGTTACCGTGGCCGGGAGTCTGCTGCCCAGAGTGTTTGCGGCCGAAGTCAAGAACGGCATTCCCTATCGCACATTGGGTAACACCGGCGAGAACGTGTCTTGCATCGGACTTGGCGGATATCACCTGGGAAGCCAGAAGGACGAGCAGGAGAGTATTCGCATTATCCGCACCGGCCTCGACGAAGGCATCAACTTTCTCGATAACTGCTGGGACTATAACGGCGGCGCCAGCGAAGTCCGCATGGGCAAGGCCCTGCGCGATGGATATCGTAAGAAAGCGTTTCTCATGACCAAGATCGATGCCCGCACCCGCGATGGCGCGACACGTCAGATCGACGAGTCCCTGCGCCGGCTTCAGACCGACACTATCGATCTCCTGCAATTCCACGAAGTGATTCGCGACAACGATCCTGAACTCATTTTCGCCGCCAAGGGTGGGATGGAGGCGGTCCTCGAAGCCAAACAAAAAGGCAAAGTCCGCTACATCGGTTTCACCGGACATAAGAGCCCAGACATCCACCTCAAAATGCTGGACGCCGCCTTTGCACGGGACTTCACGCTGAACACGGTACAGATGCCGCTCAACCTGATGGACGCCCACTACAACAGCTTCGAAAAGAAAGTCCTCCCGGTCCTGGTGAAACACAACATCGGAGTGCTGGGCATGAAGCCCATGGGGGACGGCTTGATCCTCAAGAGCAAGACGGCGGAGCCGGTCGAGTGCTTGCAGTACGCGCTGACGCTGCCCACGAGCGTGGTCATCACCGGCTGCGATTCGCTTCCTATCCTGCAACAGGCATTGAAAGTGGCACGTAGCTTCAAGCCGCTGAGCGACGAGCAGATTGCTGGCCTTCTGGCCCGAACCGCGCCCGCAGCCCAAAAAGGCGAATGGGAGCTCTACAAGACATCACACAATTTTGACGGGACATATCAGAATCCGCAGTGGCTGGAATAATCAGCCGCGAAGCGGCAACAGAATAAAGCCCAGGGCGCAAGCCCCGGGTCAAAGTCAGAGTAACCGAGCCCTGAAAGGGCGAAAGAAAAATCTGTCGCGGGATTAATTCGGCTGGGAAATTCTCCATTCCCCAACGCGCCTCACAACTTCTTGAGTTCCTCCGCTAACTGCGACGCCCGGCGCAATGCCGCAACTTCTTTCTGCAGGCGATCGATCTCTTCCTCGTTTTCCCGCAGATAGTTCTGATGTCTTTCCTGAAGGAGCGCCAAATTACGGCTGGCCGGCCGGGGCGGGGTTGGCAGCCAGTTATCGAATTCCACGCCAAAGCAATAGCCGTCCCGGCTGCGGATGGTCCCTTTCACCCGTGAATAGGGAGCGGGCAACTCGACTTCCACGGGATCGCCGGGCTGAAGGTTGATACCGGCATACAAAGCCAGGCCGCCTTTGCTGATTTCAGTCAGACGTCCTGGGACGAAGACTTTGGTCTCCCCATCCCGTTGAATAACAAAGACTTGCAGGTCTACTTGTTTCCGGGGCCAGCGACGCGTATTGAGGGGGGAGGGCGCCATTCGGAGAATTGGGTTGAGATGTCTATTCCCAGTATGGAACGGGATCCCTGAGAGTAGGAGATTACGGAAGTGGTTGTCTCACTGCTCACGTCCTACGCCAACGGTTGCATTTCACTGGAGTTCTGGACGAAAATCCAGCCCCTCGGTTTAAAGGATATTTCCAGATCGTTGAATAGAACGTTCAGCGGGCGACTGGCCTGCAAGGAGAGCATATGAACAAGATTGTGCTGGGGCTGGTAGTCGGCGGAATCCTGGGTATCTTTGACGGGCTCAGCGCCTGGTTCACGCCGGCCGTGCGGGCGCAACTGCTCGGGCATCGTGATCGGGTCCACGGTGAAAGGACTGATTGCGGGCATTCTCATCGGCTATTTCGCGAAGAAAGTGAACTCGCTGCCGCTGGGACTTCTCTTCGGACTGGGGATCGGCATGCTTCTGGCATACGCGGTCGCGGCCATGCCGAACCCCGGCGGCAAACACTACTATTTCGAAATCATGCTGCCGGGTGGAATTGTGGGCATGATCGTAGGTTATGCCACCCAGCGCTTCGGACAAACTTCACAATTGGCCAGAGGGTAGATCAAGAAGCCGTCAGCTCTCAGCTCTCAGCAGAAACCGTAGGTTCAATGCAAGGGATCCTCGCTGAAAGCTGACGGCTGAGAGCTGACAGCTGTGTTCATGGATTTGTGGCCTCTGCCGCCGAACGCGGTAAAGTAGCGGTCGGGTATGGCCAACCATCAGGATCAGGAAAAAGAAGTTGCTGCCCGCGCCAGCGTGCGCTTTGTGCGCGATGGCGACATCGTCGGACTGGGAACGGGATCCACCGCTGCTTACGCGGTACGCTTTCTCGGCGAGCGAGTTCAGGCTGGGCTGAAGATTCGCGGCATTCCCACTTCGGTTCACACTCAGGAACTAGCGGCCAGCCTGGGCATTCCGCTCACTACGCTGGATGAAGTGCAGCAGATCGACGTCACCATCGATGGGGCGGATGAGGTTGATCCTCAACTTCGTCTGATAAAAGGCGGAGGCGGCGCACTGTTGCGGGAAAAGATCGTGGCTTCAGCGACTCAAAAAGCTGGTGATCATCGCCGACTCTAGCAAGCAGGTCTCGATGCTGGGAAAGTTTCCGGTGCCTGTGGAAGTTATCAAGTTCGCCGAAGCCCTGGTGGCCAAAGAAGATTGCCGCGCTGGGCGCTGCGGTCAAAGTGCGCGTGGATTCCTCCGGCCGCAAGTTCATCACTGACGAAGGCAATCACATTCTTGACTGCAACTTCGGCCAGATTCCCGATCCGCCCGCGCTGGCACGCAGTCTCGAATCCATGCCGGGAGTGGTGGAGCACGGGATTTTTATCGGGATGGCCAGCATCGCCTTGATCGCGAAGGGTGATCAGGTTTTGGAACTGCAGGAAAAAAAGAACAGCTAGCCAGCAATCTCACGCAGCGCGTCCAGAAATCTCTGCACTTCCTCGGCGGTGTTGTAGTGCGCCAGACCGATGCGCAGGAAGCCGCCATCTTTTTCCACGTCGAGCCGCTCGGTGAGATTCAGTGCGTAGTAGTTGCCGTCCCAGGTGAAGAAGCCGCGCTCGCCTAACTTCGTCGCCAGTTCCAGCGGAGTCTGCCCCGCGATGCGGACCGCAACCGTAGGACAACGCTGCTCCATTTTCTTCAGGTCGCGAATGCCGTAAAACTTCAGTCCCGGAATGGTCAGCAATCCAGCGAATCAGAGTTTCGGCCAGTCCGCGTTCGTATTGCTGGATCGCGCCGTAAGCCGCCAGCAGCGCGGCGCGGCGACCGGATACCGAAGGGTCCACCTGTCGCCCGAGGTCAGCGAGATAGTCCACGCAGGCAGTGATGCCGGCGATGCATTCATGATTCAGCGTGCCCCACTCCCAGCGATTGGGCACGGCGTTGGTGTTGGCGCGCACCTTGTAGGGCTGCAGGCGCTGCAGGTGCTCGCGCTTACCGTAGAGAATGCCCATGTGCGGTCCGAAAAACTTGTAGCTCGAGCACACCAGAAAATCGCAATCCAGAGCGCGAACATCAATCGGACCGTGGGGCGCATAGTGGACCGCGTCGATGTACGCCAGCGCGCCTTTCTTGTGCGCCAGTCGGACAATTTCCTTCACGTCATTGATGGTGCCCACTGCATTCGAGGCATAACCGACGGCCACGACCCGGGTGCGGCGTGCTGATCTTCTGCTCCAGGTCGGCCAGGTTGAGGGTGCAGTCGTCTTCGTTAATGTCCACGAAGCGAATGCTGACGCCACGCTCTTCGAGCGCACGCCAGGGTGAAACGTTGGCGTCGTGGTCGAGATGGGTGAGCAGAATCTCGTCGCCCGGTCCGAGTTCGCGTCCGATGGAGCGGCTGATGGCGAAGGTCAGCGTGGTCATGTTGGGGCCGAAGACCACCTCATCCGGATCGCTGCCGAAGAAATCCGCCATGGCCGACGCGAGCTTCGGCGAGAACGGCATTGGTGCGTTGGCTGGTGGCGTATGCGCCACAGGTGTTGGCGTTCGAGTGCGCCAGGTAATCGCTGATGGCGTCGATGACACGCTGCGGAACCTGGGTGCCGCCCGGGCCATCGAGAGAAGACCGCCGGCTGTCCCGCAACTGTCTGAGACAGCGAAGGGAACTGAGCGCGCACCCGGGAAATATCGAGCGCAGTGGTAGTGTCGGTCGGTGCAATCGGCATAAGGGTCAGGTTTTCGTAGCGCCGGCGTCCCGCCGGGTGTCCCGGGCGCGTGCCGCCCTCGGATGGCTATCGGGCCTTAATCATCAGCCCATCATGGTCGTATGTTCCGGTTGGATCTTGTAGATCACCCGTGTCTCGCGTCGGCTGGCGGTACGGGATACTTGTCCACGCCCAGATACTTCTTGGCCATCTTGTCGATGTGATCGTCGGCGCCTTCCTCCGTGATCTCGACCACGCGGCCGCGGATTTCGAGATAGCGATAGGGATTGTCAGGATCGACGATGGCGAGAGCAACCCGCGGGTCTCGCCGCACGTTCCGGTCTTTCTGTCGCCCCTTGGCGGAATTGAATATCACCAGATCGCCTTCCAGATCGCACCACACCGGGGTCACCTGCGGACGGCCGTCGGGCATCAGCGTGCCCAGGCTGGCGAATGCCCGCTTGCTGAACAGATCACGATACTTGTCGGGGATGGCTGAGGACATGAGTACCTCCTGAAATAATGACCTGAAACTTTGGTCTGGAGATTATAGACGTTCGGGGACGCCTGCCAAGGCCTGAAATCTCGTGGTTATCAGCAGTTCATACTGTATCGGGACGGCGTCATCCTGAGCCTTCGGCCAAGGATCTAGCGTGTAGCAGATATGCACTCATGTCATGGTTGCGATACGCGCGACTTAGACTTCGCTAGGGCAGGCATTTCGGATGGCCTCGGATGACGCTCTGCAGCGGTTGCGACGTGTACAATGAGCAGCCCTTAGTGTCCAAAACTCCATCGAACTCGGACCATCAGGCGGGAAATCACTCTGCATCGCTGTGACTCGTCGGACTCGTCTTTGCGGCGCGATTCCCGTTGCTGCGCAGGCGTGCCCGAAAGCGCCTCCCACCGTGGTTTTCATGACCGACTTCGGCGTGGTGGACGACTCGGTCGCCCTCTGCAAAGGCGTGATGTACACGATCGCCCCCGAACTGCGCATCGTGGACCTGACTCACGAGGTCACGCCCTTCTCGATTCTGGATGGCGCCCGCTTTCTATATGGTGCGACTCCATACTTTCCCGCAGGTACGGTGTTCGTGGTGGTGATTGATCCGGGAGTTGGAAGCACGCGCAAAGCGGTGGTGGTGAAGTCGAAGCGCGGCCAGTATTTTGTACTGCCCGACAACGGACTGATGACGCTGGTTCAGGACCGTGACGGAATTGAATCAGTGCGCGAAATCACAAATCGTGACTGGATGATCGGGAGCTGCATTGTCGTCGACGTTTCACGGACGCGACATTTTTTCTCCGGTCGGCGCCCACCTTGCCCACGGCGAGGACTGGACGAAGATCGGACCCGAAGTGCCGGTGAACAAACTGGTCCGCCTCGATCTGGTAGCTCCCAAGCTCGACGAGCATGGACTGAGCGGCGAAGTGATCGCCACCGATGGTCCTTTCGGAAACCTCGTTACCAACATCAGCGGCGAAGATTTTCTCAAGCTGGGTTACGGGCACGGACAGAATGTCCACGTCACCATGGGCAAGACGGAAATGAACATTCCATTCGTCCGGACTTTCAGCGACGTGCCAATGAAGAAGCCGCTTATCTATGTCGATTCACGAGGCAATGTGGCGCTGGCGGTCAACCAGGGAAGTTTTGCGGCGACATATTCCGTCAAGCCGCCAGTGCCGATTTTGTTCTCACGCGCTGGAAAGTAAGTACTCATTGGGAATCAGACGCCAGGAGCTAGACGCCGAAGCTGTCGTAGAGGGGGCCTACTGTGTTGAAGCTGTTGCCTCCACATCCTTCGCGATTTCCGGTAAGACGGCCCTGATCAACGCCACGAAATCCTCCTTCACACGTTCCCCGGTTTCAAGCACTTCTTCGTGATTGATCACCTGGTCAAGAATCCCGGCCGCCATGTTGGTCACGCAGGAAATCGCGAGAACCTTGATTCCCATGTGACGCGCGGCGATGACTTCCGGCACGGTTGACATCCCCACCAGATCGGCGCCGATCGTCCGCAGGTAGCGAATCTCTGCAGGAGTTTCATAATTCGGTCCCAGCAACCCCGCGTACACGCCCTGGTAGAGGGTCTTGCCCGCCTTCTTGGCCGCTGCCAGCGCAATCTCGCGATAGGCCTTGCAGTAGGCTTGCGTCATGTCGGGAAAGCGAGGACCGAAGCGCTCGTCATTCGGACCGGCCAGCGGATTCTGTCCCTGCAGATTAATGTGATCGGTGAGCACGACCAGCGCGCCCTGCTTGTATCCCAGATTGATGCCGCCGGCCGCATTGGTAAGAATCACGGCCCGGATGTTCATGCAGTCAAACACCCGCATGGGGAATGTGACTTCCATGGCGGAGTAGCCTTCGTACAGGTGCACGCGTCCTTGCATCGCGGCCACCGCGACGCCCGCGGCGTTGCCGATCACCATCTGTCCGGCATGCCCAACGGCCGTCGAGCGCGGGAAGAACGGAATATTCGCATATGGAATGCGAGTGGCTTCGGTGAGTTCGTCGGCGAAATCCGCCGAGACCGGAACCCAGCACCAGAGCGATCTTTGGGCGGAGAGCAGTTTGCGCCAGCAAGAAAGCTGCGGCTGCCTGGGCGTTGTTGAAGTCTTGCGGATGTGTTCATAGAAACGACTTATAAAATCAGGTGGCAGTTCTCGGATTTCAGTACTCAGCCAGAAAAGGGATCGCCGCTTGGAAGTGCATTCTACTCGATAGGAAGTTCTTTGCGTCGTCGCGAAATCCATGGCGAACCAGAGAGCTTGAACGCGAAGAGCATGAAGAAAATCCGTAAAGGACGCAAACGCCCAGACTCCGCGTCCCGCAATATTTCTACCGCGATTTTAACAATTTGCTTGCTTGCGCAAATTCGAGTGTCGTCCGTTTCGATATCCAAAAAACGCAGTGGTGGCACAGAACACGCGATTATTTTTTCGAGAGGTGCACAACTAGTGCTGCATATGCCTGTGGACGGCCTGCACTCGATTGATTTTTCAGCAGATAAATCACCCCATTTTTTATTGACTATAAAAATGAAAGGAGTAAAAACAACCTCGTTCTTTGACAGCTTCTGAAGTTTTACCGGTTGGTGCGGCGTCCGGGGCTCAAGCCAAGTCACTCTCTGCATCGCAAGATGACGGAGGGAAGGCGGGTGAGGGTCTATAGCAAAGCGCTGGTCGAGGCGAACAAGAAGATATGTCGGAGGCAGGATAGAGTCCTGAGGCGTTAGGCAGGTTTGTCCGGTTGGCGGTAAGCCCGGAGCCCAAGCATGATCGCGCGGAGCAACCCGCAAGGGTAGCTGCGAGTGCAGGTCGGTAAGGGTCTAAAGCGAGCTACTGGCCGAGACGAATGGGCGTAACACCACCTCAGGGCTCTTATTTTTTTGTCCGCTGTTTCCGCCCACCCGCAGTATTCACGGTCCCTGCACAACTTGCAGCTTCGCTCCAGGAGCCAGTCGCGCCCGATAGATGGCGTTCGTAGCTTCGACTTCTCCGACCGCGTCCACATTCAGGTCATAGTTCCCTTGCGGCAGGTTTTCAGCGAATGGAATTTCAAACTCATCGGTGTTCTTCTTCAAAGTGAAATCGCTGATAGCCGACCGCGGTGGCGCGGCCAGTCTCATCGACAGCCAGAGCCACAACGGTGAAATCGAAATCGTCCCCGGTCTGGTTCGATACCCTGATTGCGGCTTCCAGGCGGTGGCCCGTGATCTTGGGCTTCTTGCTCCACTCGACGACCAGAGGAGCCACCACGTCCAGGGTGTACTCCTTTTTCTTCTGAGCGGTAGGCTTACCGCTATCGGTAATGGTCACGACAAAGTGAAAACTGTCCACTTCAGTGGGCGCGCCACTCAGCGTCCCGTCAGGAGCCAGCTCGACACCCGGAGGCGGCGTCCCAGAGGTCACCTCCCAATTGAGAGGTGTGATGCCGCCTTGCGCCTCCAGCTTGAAGTGATACGGCCGGCGCAGAAATCCTTTAGGAAGGGGATCGGTCTGAAACATGAGGGGCTCGCCTGTGGCCGCGCCCTGCTGCGCCAGGCACGATCCCAGCAGAGCAAGAACCAGAAACAACGATCCCGCGATTCGTCAGATACATAGTGCCTTAGATGGCAAGTGCGGATTACCCGGTCGGATCCGCGGAGATCTCCCCTGCCGACTGGCGGTAACTCTATCATCGCCAGTTGATTCCTCGTTGCACGGAAGGTCGGTTTGCGCCTGACGGTTCCAAAAGTGGCATGGATACTAACTCCATCTTCCAAATGGAAGCAAAGAGACGCTCACGCCGCTGCAAAGGACATGAAATTGTTGATTCCTAAGGTGCTTTTGGCAGCCTTTGACGGTTAAAAATTGCTTTTCGGGGCGCTCCATATTAAAACCCCTCCATGCCAAGTCGTCTCGGCACACTGCTGCTTTTCTGCTTTCTGACGAACTTCGTTGTGAGTCAGACTCCCCCAACTTCTCCGCCTAAAGAAGACACAACCGGCGAGGCCTACGTCTTCGAGCATATTGCCGAGCGGGTGCGCTTTGAGAACGATGGAACCGGTTTTCGCGATACCACGGCTGCGGTTCGCATCCAGAACCAGGCGGGCATGCAGCAGTTCGGACAATTGATCTTTGGATACTCCTCCGCCACCGAGCGACTGGACCTGGATTATGTGCGCGTCCGCAAACCTGACGGACAGGTGGTGCCCACTCCGGTCGCCAACGCTCAGGATTTCGCGCCCGAGATCCTGCGCGATGCACCCATGTACAGTGATTACCGGCAACGGCACGTCTCAATCGTCGACCTGCATCCGGGAGATGTGCTCGAGTACCACACGGTCGTTCATGTCACTACTGCGCTTGCTCTTAATGAGTTCTGGTACGAGCACACCTTCCCGAAAAACGTGGCCATTGGCGAAGACCGGTTGGAGATTGATCTTCCCAAATCGCGCGCGGTGAAGCTGAAGAGTCCGGACCGGAAATACGAAGTACAGGAAACCGGCGACCGCCGGGTCTACAGCTGGGTGGTTCGCGATGTCGCTCCCGATCGCAAGCGCGACCGCGATGACGACGATTTCGACCCGAGTGACCAGCAGCCGGATGTGCAGCTTTCGACCTTCGCCGACTGGGTCCAGGTGGCGCACTGGTACGCCAAACTGCAAGGCGAACGCGTGGTAGTCGATGAGCGCATCCGCCAAAAAGCGGTCGAGTTGACCCGCGGGGCTGTCACTCCACTGGAAAAAACGCGCCGTCTTTACGCTTATGTCGCCGGCAATGTGCGTTACGTGAGCCTTTCTTTCGGCGTGGGGCGCCTGCAACCACATGCAGCGTCGGAAGTTCTACAAAACGGCTTTGGTGATTGCAAGGACAAGCACACTCTGCTCGAGGCATTGCTGCGGGCTGCCGACATTCAGAGCTATCCCGTCTTGATCAGCAGCTATCGCAAAATTGATCCTGATGTTCCCTCTCCGGCGCAGTTTAATCATGAGATCACCGCAGCTCGGGTGGGCAAAGACGAAGACTTTACCTGGCTGGATGCCACTGCCGAGGTCGCTCCCTACGGCCTGATTATGTATCAGCTCCGCAACAAGCAGGCACTGCTGGCCTCCAACGATTCCTACGCGGGGTTGCGCAAGACCACGCGCTGACGCTCCGCTTAAAAACCTTTTTGCTATCAAGATCGACGGAAAATTCTCCGAGACCGGAGTTTTGGACGCAAATTTCGAACTGACCGCCCAGGGTGACAGCGATTTGCCCATCCGGATCGCTTTACGCCGCGCTCCTCCTGCAGCCTGGCAGCAAGTGCTGGAGCTTTTCTCTGCGGTATGGGGTTATCCCGACGGTGATATCTCGGAAGTCCACGTTGACTCGCTGGAGAACATCAGCAAACCACTTCACCTGACGTATCATTTTCATAAGGACAACTTCTTCAGAGTTCCGAGCTCGGGAGCGAATTTTAGGGTTCTTCCTCCCATCCAAATCTCCGGTCTGTCCCCGGCGAATCCGCGCAAAGGCCCGAAGCCGCTAGATGTCGGCCCCTCGATCGAGCAGACGTTTCGGGCCCACGTTCAGTTTCCCGCGACTTACAGCGTGACTGCCCCGGATTCGGTTCGAATGGTGCGGGACTACGGCGAATACTCTTCGTCCTACAGCCTCAATAAGAATGTTCTGGATGCCGAGCGTCACCTTGTTCTCAAAGTGAACGAGTTACCACCGCCCCGCCGCTCGGATTACGAATCATTCCGCAATCTCAGCAGCAGAGATGTGCAGCAGTTTCTGAACTGCAACATCGCTCCGGCATCAGCAGTAGCCATCGCCTCCGCCTCCAAGTTAACCGGCAGCGCCGAAGAATTGCGCAAGGCCGGCACGGCCGCGCTGGAGCGGAAGGACTTCGCTTCCGCCACCGACCTGCTAAAGCGCTCCCTCGACCAGGACGCAAGCCAGAAAAACGCCTGGGAGGACCTGGGACTCGCCTACGCCGCCCTCCGCAGGCACGACGAAGCCATTGCTGCATTCCGCAAACAGATCGAAGCCGACGCCTTCCACGCACGTGCCCATGGCGATCTCGCCGCGGAGTTGCAGCAGCAATCAAAATTCGACGAAGCTGTTGCCAGCTATCGGAAGCAGGTGGAGATCACGCCTGATGACAAATCAGCCCACAAGAATCTGGGCTTGCTGCTAGTTCAGACACAACATGAAGACGAAGCTCTGACCGAGTTGGAAACCGCTGCGTCTCTTCCGCCTGACGATCCTGAGGTGAAAATCGCGCTGTCTCGCCTGTACGCGAAGAAAGGAAACACGGCCAAGGCTGAAGCGCTGATGAAGAGTGTCACTGGTACGGCGAGTCTGACTTCGGGGACTGACCTTTACGCGGCGTCATTGCGTGACGACATCGACCCCAGACAAACTGAGCGTGATGCCCGGCAGACACTCAATAACATTGGAGACCAGTTCGACTCCGGTGAGTTCGATCGGCTCGGTCCTTCTGCTTTTTCAGCCATGAATCTGGTGGCGCTGGCATGGGCCCGCCTGGGCTGGGCCAAGTTCCTCCAGGGCGAAACCCTTGAGGCCATGCAGTTCCTGAATTCGTCATGGATACTGAGTCAATCGGGGACGGTGGGCAATCGCCTGGCCCGACTTCTTAGAGAAGGAAGGCCAGCGTGACAGAGCCCGCCATACATATGCGTTGGCGCTTGCCGCAGGCGGCGCCGAAGCGGATGCATCCCGCCAGGCGGTCGGCAGGCTGGCTGCAACTCCGGCCGCTGCCGATAAGGAAATTGAGCAATCCGCCAACGAACTGCATTCTGCCCGCACCGTTGCCTTGCCGGCGCTGGCGCCGGGTGCGGTCTCGGCCAATTTCGCCCTCGTTTTTGACAGCGCCTACCAAGCCCGAGCGGGCCGATTTTCTCGACGGCGATGCCGCTCTGAACGCGGTCGGCGTCCAGTTGCAGCAAAAGGATTACCCCGTGAAATTCCCGGATGTGTCTTCCGTGAAACTTATCCGGAGGGGCCGGCTTTCCTGCAGTAACTCAAAGTGCAGTGTCGAACTGCTGCCGCCTGAGTCGATGAATGCAGGCGAAATCGCACCTGCTGCTGCGAAGCAATAGCAATCAGGCGTTTTGTCCAGTCGGATGCCCGCCGGATGAATGACGCCTAAATTAATTGCCGAGAAATTCTTCTACCGACTTCTCGAACATTCCCGGCTGATCAACGAAAGTCATGTGGCCTGATTTCGGCAGGATCACCAATTTCGACCCGGCGATCTTCTCGTGCATGGTCTGCGACATCGACGGATCCGACTCGTCGTGATCGCCGACGACAATTAGTGTGGGAACTTTGATGGTCGACAGCTGGTCGGTGTACTCCACCGACTTCAGGTTGCCGTCAATCACAAACTCTCCGTGCGATCCCCACATCGCGCGGTAGAGATCCCACGACATTTTTCCGTTGTCCACTGGGTCGTAGTTCGCGTCCGGATGGTTCTGATAGATGTAGGGAAAGTATCCGTCGCCCCAGGCGGCAGTCATGTATTCGGTGGTGTAGCGGTTCTTTTCATAGTCCTTGCCGTGACCGTACAGGCCTTCTGCTTCCATCTTGTTGATACGTTCGCGCGCGTCCGCCGGCATTTTCTCTTTCATGCGCACGAAAACTTCATTGATCGCCTTGGTGCTGGAGAACGTGCTGGCCAGGATGAGATGAGAAAGATTCTTCTGATACTTCAGCGCATAAGCCTCCGCCAGCACCCCGCCGTAGGAATGTCCCAGCAAGCTGATCTGATTGAGGTGGAGCGCCTGGCGCACGCCCTCGACATCCTCCACCATGTTTTCGACGGTGTATCCGGACGCGTCCTCCAGAGTTTGTGAGCGCCCGGAGCCGCGCTCGTCGATGAAGATGAGCTGGTAGTGGCGCGCCAGCGGCGTCAGATACGGCAGAAAATAATCGTGCGAGGCTCCCGGCCCCCCGTGCAGGACCATTAACGGTTTGCCATGGCCCAAAATCTTGTAATAGATCATCAGGCCGTTGGCATCCACGTAGCCTTCGCGGACGGGATACACGTTGGCATTCGGGACGGAGGAAGGACGTGAGTTTTGTGCGACGGCGAACGTTGCCGGCACTGCCAACAGAAGAAAAAGCTGGAACCATCGCGAGAGGCTTGTTCATGGTCGCCCATGCTAACGCTCCGCAACGTTCACAGGCAATGGGCGACGCAGTTCATCTTGGGCGGGCCGTCCTCTACTTGGACAAGGCGGCGAGTATCAGCTTCTGATTTTTCAGGATTTCCGCGAGCGAAGCCTGATTCTTCTTGATGATGCCCTGGTTCGACAAGATGGTCTTTTGATTTCTCACGATCGAGAGTTGATTGCCGAGAATCGCTTTCTGATTTTTTACGATGGTGGCCTGATTGGACAGAATCGTTTTCTGATTCGATAGAACTTTGGCGTCCGCCATGGGCTGATTTCTCCTTGTGATTTTCCGCAACAGTTTACCACTTGCAATGCGGCTCGATGGCTCCCGCTGATCTACACTATCTTCGACATTCAGTACCAACCGGTGCACCATGACAGACATGCCTTGGCCTTTGCGGGACGTTACGCTCAAGGTGCTGAATCTTCCTCGGCAGTCTGAGTTCTATCAGGATTTCGGACTGCAGCTTTTGGATCGCTCCGACCGGCACGCAACTTTCGCGGCCGGCGACGCGCGCCTTCGATTGAAGCTGTTGACCAATGGTGAGCGTCGTCCACCCCGGACTGCTGGACTGTTTCATTTCGCGTTGCTGCTGCCCGACCGGCCTGCTCTGGGCTCATTTCTGCGCTATGCGCAAGCCAAGCCATGGCAATTCGTGGGCGCAGCCGATCATCTGGTCAGCGAATCGTTGTACTTCTCCGATCCTGAAGAAAATGGAATCGAGGTCTACGCCGATCGTCCTGCAGGTTCATGGCAATGGAATAACGGGCGCATCAGTATGGCGACGTTGCCGCTGGATTTGAGCGAACTAGCCCGTTCGGCGGGAACGGAGTGGCTGGGCTTTCCTCCTGGTTCACGCCTCGGACACATGCACCTGACCGTTGGCGATCTAAATCGCTCTCAGGCTTTCTACGAAAAGCTTGGCCTGCGGCTTACTTTGGACTGGGGATCGTTTCGCTTCCTGGCGTGGGATGGCTATCATCACAATCTCGCCATCAACCTGGTCGAAGGCCGTAACGCGGCGGCGGTCACGGAAAAGATCAGTGGGCTGGAATCTTTTTCGATTGAACACGGGGAGATGAGTCAGGATTCGGTGGATCCGAACGGCATTCAACTGCTAAGTCTGACAAATCCGCGGTAGGCGAAACTGCAAATCTGCTGCAAGAAGTTTAAAAAGCCCGTCAGGCAGCAATCAAAGAACGTACCGCGCTCAGGACTTCAGACCCGGCCGCGTTGCCCTTCGAGAGGACATTCGTAATCCCCACCTTTCGCGCCTCGTCCAACAATTGAGGATACGTGTGCAGGGTGAACATCAGGATGTGAGTGTGGGGGGCAATGGCTTTGATGGCGCGAGCAGCATCGAGGCCATTCATGACCGGCATGGATAGATCCAGCAGCACCACGTCAGGCTGAAGTTCCTGCACTCGCTCGACGGCTGCCTTCCCGTTTTCAGCTTCGCCGCAAACCACTAAGTCTGCGTCCTGCTCCAGGTACAGCCGCAATGAACGGCGAATGACCTGCATGTCGTCTACGACAAGAATTCTGGCTGTCATCGGCCGTCTCCAGATGTCAGCCTACGCGGCGGGGACGGATTGCACAATACACAACATGCTGTACTCTGCCGGACATAAGGTGACCCGAGAGCGGCGGTCGAATCCGATCAAGATGTCTCGAATTGCATGGCTTTCCACGGCTAAAGACCCCTTGCAGCGAAATGAAAAAATAAAACCGGACGGCAACGAAACCGTCCGGCTCCGACCACTTTTCACTTCGCGACGAACTCGTTCTGGTTACCTGTTCACGTCAATCTGGTTCAGGACCTGCCGAACGTTCGGCGTCGCCTGGGCGAGCTGTTCGGCCTCATTGCGCTTCAAGGGAGTCTTCACCCGGCCTTTGAGCGTGAGCACACCGTTTTTTGCGTCGAAGCGGATATGCTCTGTGTCGAGACCTTTGGCGGTGAGGGCGGCCTTGTAGTTCTTCTCAATGGCGCTGTCAAGGTCAGAAGCGATATCTTTCGATTGCGACTCGGCGCCTACCGGCTGGACGCTGATCTCGTTCGCAATCGTGCGGTTCGCAGCGGCGGCCTGCGCAACTTGTCCGGCTTGCATCCGCGCATTCTCGGAGTGGACCTTGCCGCCCAGAGTGATGGTGTTCTTATCCCGATCTTCATCGACGGTGACGTCCTGAAGTTCTGCCTGCTGCAGGGCCTGTTTGACACTGTCCTTGTAGGAATTGTCGTCCATCGCAGGTGAGGTCTGCGATGCACGCTGGCTCGAGCACGCCAGACCTATCAGTAAGACTGGTACAAGCGCTACTGCTTTCAAGATGTTCGATTTCATTTGACGCTCCTTCGAACGAAGAATCTTACGCAACCTAATGAGACTAGCTTGCTGAGGACATAGTTTCGATCCGCTACATGCTGTATCCGCATGAGGAAGAAACCTTAGAAATCAGGCATTTAATGCTGGTTTTGACTCTTGGGAACCTTGGATTTTTCTGTCTCGCAATCAGGCGACACCATTTCCATTCTCGTCACCTGAAAATCAGTTCCTTGATTCGAGCGATGGGCAGAGCGATTTGATGGGGACGAAGTGGTCAAGAAATTCCCATAGAGCGTCACTGTGTGGCCGGCGTGCGACGCGAAGTCTTCGGGACCCGACAGCCAGATTTTTTTGTGATGCCCGTTCTCCAGCGCGAATTTTTCCTTTTCCTGCCGGAGACACCCTGAGATTTTCTTTTCGCCCTGATTGACTGAGCTGGCCAACGAGGCAGGTTGAGAGTCCTGCTGCATAGAACGGGTCGGGTTTTCGGACGTCGTTTGCCCCATCGGCGAAACGGTAAACGCGAATCCAAATGCCAAAGCCAAAAGTAGGTTTCTCACTGCAGGCCTCCGGATCCCCGCACCGATATACGGCTACGGCCGTGCATCGGTTAGAGAACTGAAGTGGCGAAGTGGGTTGGCCGGCTTATACGTCGAAGACTCGGAATACCGCTGGCGGCTGCTGACTTTGCAGGATGGCCAAGGCGACATTGTGTACAGGGACCCCAGCGGTAGTTTTGCCGTCGGGTGAGCCATGATGGGCATGGCCATGAAACACGATGTCCGCGCCATGACGGTCGATGACTTCTGCCAAACGCGAACTACCGAGGTAAGGATAAATTTCCGGTGCTTCTCCTCGAATGGTGTCGCCGATCGGCGCATAGTGAAGGACCACAACTCGTTTCGGGGTGCGCAGTTGTGACATGGCGCGCTCCAGCTTCAAGGCTTCATCGATCGCGGCCTGCACAAATGCCTTGACCTCAGGCTCGCCGAAAGCAGTCAGCGCACCTCGTCCAAAGCCTCCGGGAAAACCTTTAGTGCCGGCGAAGCCGACGCCATCGCGTTCGTACGCCGTACCGTCAAGCAGCTTGATGCCCGCGTCCGTCATCATGCGTATCAGTTCGGATTGCAACCCACTTTCGTAGTCGTGATTCCCCAGGACAGCCACGATGGGCAAGCGAAGACGGACCAGAGAATTCAGCAGCTGCTCCATCTCCGGCGGCTTGCCGTAATTGGTGAGGTCGCCGGCGACGACCAGCAGATCGGCCTGATCCCGCACCTGGGCGAGTTGCTCCTGGATCACTCCGAATTTCGGAGCGAAGTAGTGCAGGTCGGCGGTGGCGCCAATTCTCATGCCCGTTTCCTACGTTTACTTTCTACCGGCAAGCGCAGGATCGCAGCCTTGCTCGTGGGAACTTTTGCCTCGGATCGGTGCACTCGAAGAGCGTCCGCCATTCCCCATTCTGCCACGTCGATGGCAAACATTTTGTCATCAACCAGGCTGCCACGAAACTCAGCGGAGGGATCAGGATTCGTGAGCTCATTCGAGAAACGAACCAGCAGCCTCTGCCATACCCACGAAGGCACATAGTGGCTGTAGGCGGGATAAACATAGCGATAGAGGACCAGGGCAAAGAGCAGAATTTCCCAGTGCTCGTTCACCAGCGCCAGCACGCGTTCCCAGTCGAGTTTTCCCTGACTGCCATAAATAATGTGGGCGATATCGGCGCCGTCGAAACGTTCGCGCCGTACGACAAAAAGTTTCGACACCAGCAGCTCTTCCGCAGCCAGCACGCGAGCCCGCACATCCAGAATCATGGTGGGTCGCGCATTCTCGATCCATGAACGGTCCACGCGAAACACGGCGTTGCTCATGCCGGTGATCAGATCGATAAAAAATCCGTGACGATGCGCTTTGTGCAGCCAGACCGCATCTTTTACTTCGCAGCGAAAACCGTTCTTCTTGAGACAGCGCGTGGCGGCCGGAACATCTTCTGGTGCAAGAAACAGGTCAAGGTCTTTGGTCGCGCGCCAGATGCCGGTGTGGACCTGAAGGGCGAAAGCACCCGAGACGACATACGGGACGCGACAGCGATTCAAGACCATCAGTGTCTCCCGAAACATCCTCTCCTGTTTCAGAGGGAATTTCGGCGGCAGCGACGAACTGACCGGAAGTTTGACAGGCTTGGCCACAGCCAGTCTTGGATGTAATCCCAATCCAAGTCGTTGTGTGGCTTACACATATTTGGCGGGCTAGGTGGTGATGACTTCGACTTCGCCGCGCTTGTCCAGGATCTGCAGACGTACCAGATCAGCTCGCCGCTCCAGAAACAGATCGACACAAGCGTTTCCGACTCTCAGGTCCCTGATCCAGAGTTCGGGAACCGATTCAGGGAGGTAAGGTCCATCGAGGCGAATCTGTTTTCTCTGGGCGTCCAGAGAAAGACCCAGGCAGGATTGCAATAACAGAAACACAGCTCCTGCTGCCCAGGCTTGAGGGGCGCACGCCACGGGATAGAGTGTTGGGCCTTCGCGGCTGCGCCTTTCCAGGCCGCAAAAAAGCTCTGGCAGGCGATGTAGATCAACAAATGTGCTGACTGCCAGCAGTGCCGAAAGAATTTCGCCAGCCATATCCTTGAATCCGTAGCGGGCGAGACCTGCGGCGATCAAGGCGTTATCGTGCGGCCATATGGAACCATTGTGATACGAAATCGGGTTGTATCGGGCTTCTCCGCTGGCTACCGTGCGAATTCCCCAGCCCGAGTAGAAATCCTGGCTGAGCAGAGAATGGGCCACCTCGTAAGCGTGATCTGCGTCGGCTATTCCGGTGTAGAGACAATGTCCGGCATTTGAACTACGAACGCGGCACGATTGCTTTCGTCCATCGAGTGCAATCGCGTAGGTGCCGATATCCTCGCACCAGAATGCCGCGTTGAACTGGGTGCGTAAATTCGCAGCCTCGGATTCCAGCGCGGCGGCCTGCTCCCGCTTTCCCAGAAGTGCCGCCAGGTCGGCAGCGCCGCGCTTCGCGGCATAGACGTAGCCTTGCACCTCACAAAGCGCGATCGGGCCTGTGGCCAGAGTGCCGTCTGCGTGAAATACGGAATCGTTGGAATCCTTCCAGCCTTGCTGAACCAGTCCATCCTTGGACTGGCGGGAATACTCCACAAATCCGTCGCCGTCGCAATCTCCGTAGGCGTTAATCCAATGCAAGGCGCGGTCGATGTGAGGCCAGAGCTTTTCGATGAAGGCGAGATCGCCGGTGCGCGCGAAGTACGCTTTGGCCAGCATCACAAAGAGAGGAGTTGCGTCCACCGTGCCGTAGTACCAGCCGAAGGGAACTTCGCCCAGTGCCGCCATTTCTCCGCGGCGCATTTCGTGCAGAATCTTTCCCGGCTGTGCTTCGGTGGCAAGGTCCACTTCCCGGGCCTGGGCGGAGGCCAGGAAATCCAGAACCCCACGTGCGATGGCTGGATTCAACCAAAGACATTCCAGGGCTGTGATGATGCCGTCACGACCAAATACAGTGCTGAACCAGGGCACTCCGGCATAGGGATAGTTCGGTTCAGGATTGCCGACGATCATCATTTCCACATCGGATTGCGAACGCGCGACCCACCGGTTGAACTCGTCGCTCGAAGAATGGATCTTGCTGGGCTCGCGTCTGCTCTCGGCAATCTCATTCTTGGCGGCGCTCCATGCGCTGCCGTATGACTTGGGGACTCCATTCGAGTTCGGCAAGATCTCGCAAGAAATGGTCAGCTCAAATGTGACTTGGGTTCGCGGTTCCAGATAGGCGTCAAACTGAATTTCTGAGGCAGAGATTTTTCTTGGAAGGGGCGAGCAGGAGAGTCGTGTGCAGCGAACGACATCATCCAGGCCCTGGTAAGACAAAATCACGGAGTCGTCATCCACCAGGTCGTCCAGCCGCAACCCTCTTTTCTCGCGGGTGATGCCGCGGACCTCGAAGATGTCGGCGAAGTCGGCGGCAAAGCGTAGGCGAAAAGGAAGGTCGACCGGGACGGGTCCATAGTTGACCACCTGGAACTGCTCGTAACAGGCGCCATGCCACAGAAATTTCGTCCGCAGCACGTGCAGCGTGCCTCGGGGGACAACCACTTCGCCACCCCGCGAGATGTCCACGTTCGTAAGATCAGCCGCGAACAGCGAATTGTCAGCTTTAACGGTAGAACTCAACAGCAGCGGGCGCGCCCGGGCCAACTGAAATTCAAATTGCGAGAGGAATCTGGTGCCTTCGCAAAAAATGCCCTGCTCTTTTAAACCCACTTCCGCAATGTCGCCGTAGCGGTCGAACACGGCAAATGTCTTGCCATGTTTCAGCACGCGGGTGCGGTCATCTGCCGGGGCGGATTCCGTGGAGATGTAGAAATGCTGGGTTACGCTGCTCTCGTCCAAACTCACAACCCCGTAGGATATCGGGACGCCATCCGCGATCCATTCATTACCTGGTCCGAAGCAGACAAGTCCGATGGGAAAGAACCGGCTCCTTTTCCAGAAGATGCTCATACACAGCGAGATAATCTTTGCACATCCGCGACGCGCTGAATCGCCGTTCAAAGTATTCACGGCAACGTTTACGGCTCAGAGCGGAAGCCGCCATCGCCGCCTGCGCGGCTTGCTGTGCGTTGTCAACAATGAAGCCGCTCACGCCGTCTTCTATTAGTTCTGGAACTGAACCGCGCGGATACGCGATCACAGGAGTGCCACATGCCATGGCTTCGATGATCACCAACCCAAACGGTTCCGGCCACTGAATCGGGCAAAGCAGGGCCATCGCTCCTCCCAGGAAGTCGCTCTTTTCCGAATGGCCGATTTCGCCCACGAATTCGATCCCTGGCTCTTTCAAGAGAGGTTTGATCACCGCGTCAAAATAAGCTGCGTCGGCGCGATCGATTTTTGCCGCTATCTTGAGTTCGATGCCGGCCTGCCGAGCGATCGCAATGGCCTGATCCAGGCCTTTCTCGGGAGACGTGCGGCCCAGAAATGCCAAATACTTTCCTGGCTGAGCGTGAAACTTCAGGCTGTCAACCGGAAGACCATGATAGACGGTTTGCTGCCAGTTCAACCAAGGCAACGGTTCACGCTGCGAATCGGAAATGGAGACGACCGGCATATCGCGAAATTTCTGGTAAAGAGGTACGAGGTCGGGAATGTCCAGGCGTCCATGCAGCGTGGTTAATGTCGGAATATCTTCGTAGCGGCTTCGAGGATAGTGCAGGTAGTCAATATGAAAATGAATTAGGTCGAAGTTGTCCTTTTCCGCGAGCACGCGTTCCACCAGCAGTACATGGTGCGGCAAAGGATCGATGCAGTCGGGCGCGAGACGCAACGACTGTTTGCAGACGGGCACCAGGCGCGCTTCCGTGAGCGAGTCGCCGCTGGCAAAAAGAGTAACATCATGGCCTTGCCGCACCAGTTCTTCGGTGAGGTAGGAGACCACACGCTCGGTCCCACCGTAAAGCTTCGGCGGAACACTCTCGTAAAGCGGAGCAACCTGGGCAATTCTCATAGGGAACAGCTATCCTTCCGTGCCTGATGTAGCACTGAACCAATGGGACCGAGTGAGAGACAAAGGCGCCCAGCGCGTCCTCCACTGGGCTAAATCATTATTGACTATTGGAAACTGGCTATCTATCGGGCCTTCTCTGTAATGCGGGCGAGAATATTCCTTACTTGATTGCGACCGTTGACACCGAATCTCCTAAATTAACCGCCCGATAAATCGCAGACAACCGCGGTGACATGCACGCACTCATAGACGAACTGTGACTCGGGCGTTTATGTGCTGACAACTTCACAACAGACGAATTCCGCAGCGGCGGAAGAATCTCTTATCGCAACCGAAGTTGCTGGAGGCGCTTCGCCCGCCGCCTTTGCTGCAACTGAGTCCGCGGAAGACGCCGAAGTACTGCAGGCGTCCATCAAGGCCGGCTCGGTCGCTCAGATCGTCGTCGCGGTCATTGCGGTCCTTGGCTTGATCTACCTGCTTAAGCTGGTGCTGGTCACCACTCTGACCTCTGTCCTTTTGGCGTTCATTCTCGAGCCTCTGGTGGGGGCGCTGGTTCGCATTCGAGTGCCTCGGGTGGCAGCAGCTTTGTTTGCTGTGGTGCTGCTGGTCGGTCTGGCAGGCGGCCTTACGTCATTCTTCTATGGACGTGCCGTGGATTTCGCCCGCCAGCTGCCCAAATATTCCGGCAAGATACGCTCGACTCTGGCGGACCTTCGAGAACAAACCAATCAGATCGAAGAGAGCACTCGTGCTGTAATCGCCTCACCCAGAACCGGGAAAGCACCCCTTGCGGTCGAAGTACAAGAGGCACCTGGTCTCTCTCGCGTGATTTCCGCCAGCGGCGGGACTTTGGGGGAAGTGTTGTTAGCTGTGACCTTTGTTCCATTCCTCGTCTATTTCATGCTGACCTGGAAGGACCACGCTCACTCGGCCACGGTTAGACTCTTTCCCAAAGAGCATCGACTAGTCGCACACCGTACGGTGGGCCGGATCTCCGCGATGATCCGGAGTTTTATCGCCGGCAATGCCCTGGTGGGTCTCATTAATACCCTGGTTAGCGGAATCGTGTTCTGGCAACTCGGAATTCCTTATTTCTACTTCCTCGGTATCATCAGCGGCTTTGCCAGCCTGGTGCCAAACCTCGGCGTTTTTCTGGCATTGCTCCCTCCGTTGGCTGGTGGCATTGGACTGTTGAATAAGAGTGGAGTGGGAATCGTCGTGGTCACGGTTGTGGGCTTGCATGTCCTGAGCATGAACGTTCTCTTTCCCAAAATCGTCGGCAAGCGCTTGCGCCTGAATCCACTGGCGATCACTCTGGCTTTGCTTTTCTGGGCGTGGATTTGGGGAGCGATGGGCCTGATCCTTGCCGTACCGCTGGTCGGAGCGACCAAGATCATCTGCGACTACGTGGAACCTCTCCGTGGGTTGGGCGCCTGGCTTGGCGATTGAGTCCAGGCCCCCTTCATGAGGCAGCGCACCAGCCGTTTAAGTCATCTGACAACAACGCCAGCTTCACCTTAAGGAGGAACATATGAAGGTCAACAAGTTGATACTCTGTTTGCTTCTTGCTAGTTTCAGCTCTTCGCTCGGATTCGCCAAGGCGAAGGACGATGTGAGGGACGTCACTGGATGCCTGTCAAAGGGTGACAGCGCCAACGAGTTCCGGCTCACCGGTGAGGACGGCAGCACCTGGGAAGTACGCAGCAGCAAAGTAGCGTTGGCCGAGCATGTGGGCCACACTGTTACCGCAACCGGCGTGGTCTCGAACGCGAAGATGCACAACATGAAGGAAGACGCAAAAGATGCTGCGAAGGATAGTGGCATGACGAAAAGCGATAACGAACATGGCCATTTGAAGGTCACCGACGTGAAGATGGTCAGCGAATCGTGCCAGAAGTAACTCGAGTCGAAGATGAATGGACCGAACCTTGGTAGGGCGAATCTCAGTAGGTCGATTTTCAGTAGGTAGAATCTAGGAAGCCCTACAACTCTGGTTGCGGGGCTTTTTGCTTTTTGGGAAAAACGTATTTGGGTTTGGACGTCTTGGTATGAGCTACTGCTTCAAAAAAGAAGATCCTTCAGGGATTTGTTCCGCGGATTTTTCCTTCAGTTGGGTCAGTTCGTCCTGCAACTTGCGCCAGGCCTTGGCATCGTGTTTGGTCGCGATGTTCGCATTTGGATCGGAATAAAACCGGAGCAAATCATTGCGCAGCGCTGGGCTGCGCGGTGCGGAGTTCTTTCCAGAGAGTTTGTCCACCAGCTTGGCGTATGTTTTATCAGTCAGCACGTATTCTCCGGCGCGGGTCTCGCGTCCGGTATCGAAGTCGCGATTGGGTAAGTCGAATTCACTCGACCTGGTTTCGCGGAGCAGTTTTTCGTAATCCTCAACAGTGAAATTCACACTTTTGATGTACATGTCTTCAGTCTGTTGCGTGGGAATCTTGAAGTTGACAGCTTTGAACGGGCCGACTTTCGGTAGCAGCCTCAAAATACAGGCAAGGATTCTGCTGCCCAGGCCAGGCTTGCGGTATACCGTTCCCCATTCATGCTCGTAGTTGCTGCGAGAGAGGTGATAGAGGAACTTTTTCTTGTCGAAGTTCGGTGTGTCTTTCACCATCACATCATGGCGCGACAACAGAGCCACCCTGGTCATCTCCGGAATCATGATGCTGACGCTGCGTCTGAAACTGCCGATCGCCAGATCGACATCGCCAAATACGTCATCCAGTTTCAGGTCATAGGTTTCGAGGAACGCCCGTTCCAACAGAGGCTTCGAGACTTCGAAGCCGATCATGTCGTGATATCGGTCTGAGGTGTACCGGTTTTTGGCGACCTGGACCATATCAAAACCGAATTCAGTCTGGATATGGGCTTTCGGATCGTCAGCGTAGGTAACGGTCTCGCCGTATTTCCTTTTCAGCTTGGGAAATTCGATCGCCACAACCTGATTGATCGTAGGATGGCCGCTGTTGTCAGCGGCGTAATGTGAAAGCGCTCCCAGGGCAAAGGCGTACTCGTTCAGGTCCGAAGAGTCGTGAATCAATGCTTCGACGAAGTCGCCGCTGCGAACATAGTGGACCAGATCGCTGAAGAACTTATTACCGAACGGGTAGTAGCCCATGTCCTGCAGGACACATCCGCCGTAAGCGTAGGCGTGAGCTTTCTGCAGGTCCTCTGGGCTGGCCTTAGGAAAACGTTTGAGCAAGCGCGGCTGGATCTGGTCTTTCCACATTAGATCCACAACCTGCTCATGAGTCAGTACCGAATAGCCCGACATCGAACCTGCACACATCCCAACGATCACGATCACCGCAAGAATCCTGGCGAGGCGTTTGGAAAGCAGTCGCATAGGCAACTGTTTGGATGCCCAAATGGAGGGGGGCGACATTAACCAACATTGTCGGAACCGGCCAGACTCGCGCCGACATCACCCTCAGAATGGCCACAATGCCACTAGGTTGGTGCAGTTTCGGCAGTTTTTTTAGGGAAGAAGCCGAGTCTCCACAATCAGTTAGCAACCTGTATCATGATCCCGGCCTCCAAGACCTGCAATCTTATGCGCTCCTGATGCCGGCAACTTACTCACTGTCAGAGTCCAACAAGACATGGGCTGCAGGTTCGCGCAAACTTGCCATACTCGCTCTGGCCATCATGGTGGTCTTGCTGGGGGCGATCATCTTCCTTATCTTCCGGTGGCCGTTTAGCCGTGCGGCCGTCGTAAGTGAGTTAGAGGAAGAGAGCTTCAGCAAGGTTAGCGTCGGTGCCTTTCATGGAACATACTTCCCGCATCCGGGCTGCGTGCTCGAACACGTAGTTTTTCAGCACAACCCGAAACCAGGCACACCTCCACTAGTCACCGTAGACACGATCAGGATCGAAGGCAGCTTCTCGGGACTGTTCCGGCGACACGTTGCTCGCGTCGTAGCGGAGGGCATGCACGTCCTGGTTCCGGCGAAGGCGACGGGCGAGCGTTTCGAGACCCCGCAAAGGCCGACAGTTGAAGTCGATGAATTGGTTGCGAACGGAGCGCTGCTCGAAGTGGCGTCGAGTGATCCGGACAAAAAACCGCTCAGATTTGATTTCCACCAATTCACTTTGAGCCACGCCGGAGGTAATGGCCCGGCATCTTTTGCCGCAAAGCTTTCGAACCCGGAGCCCCCGGGAGATATATCCACTACCGGCAACTTTGGCCCATGGAACGCAGATAGCGTGGGCAAGACACCGGTGTCGGGCGAGTATTCATTCGAACATGCGGACTTGAGTGTGTTCCACGGAATCAGCGGGCTGCTTTCATCATCAGGCAAGTTTAAAGGGCAGCTCGACAATATTGAAGTTGACGGAAACACTGACGTTCCGCTTTTTGCAGTCACCGTCAGCTCGCATCATGTAGATCTGCGAACCCAGTTTCATGCCGTGGTCAATGGCGAGAATGGAGACACGTTTCTGAAGCAAGTCTCCGCGACTTTCGGAAAAACGACAGTGTGGACAGCCGGCAGCATAGCGGGAGAAGCTGGGCAGGCGGGCAAGACGGTCGCACTTGATTTAACGTCCAGAGACGGGCGGATTCAGGACCTTTTGCTTCTCTTCGCCCAATCGCCGCGCGCGCCCATGTCCGGGGTGGTGAGCTTTAAAGCCAAGGTATCTCTCCCACCGGGGGATCGGCGTTTCCTTCAAAAAGTACAACTGCAGGGCGACTTTGGAATCGATGCCGGAAGCTTTACGAAAACCGACACGCAGCAAGGAGTGAATAGTCTTAGCCAGGGCGCGCGGGGAGAAAATCAAGACAAGAATAAAAACAAGGACAAAGAGGAAAGTGACTCAGAAACCGTGCTCTCCGATCTGAAGGGACATGTCGAGCTCAAGAATGGAACGGCCAGATTCTCCAATCTTTCGTTCAGCGTTCCGGGTGCGTTGGCTCAACTACAGGGAACTTACAACCTGCTGGACGAAAAGATCGATCTTCGAGGCACTCTAAAGACCGAAGCAGAAGTTTCCAAGACCACGCACGGTGTAAAGGCCTTGATGCTGAAGGCACTCGATCCCTTCTTCAAGAACAAACACCGGGAAGGTTACACGGCGCCGGTCAAGATCTCGGGTACATATGAGCACCCGTCGTTCGGACTTGACATGGGCGATGACGCGGCGAAGGGCCACACCGCGAAGATGCACGCTCCCAAGGCTGCAAACGCAGCGAAACCCTGACCGATCAATCTTTAGAGTGGTGATGACAGGACGGGCTGAGTCCTGGCTCGCAATGCGAGTGGAAAATATGCGTTCCAATCGCGAAACCTAGAGCCGAACCCACCAACATATCGGAAGCCCAATGGTCGTGAGCCATGAAGCGGCTTACAGTGACTGTGCCAGCGGCTCCATAAGCCAGTATGCGTACCCAGGTCTTTGGATATTCACGGGCAACAACCGTGGCCATGCTCCATGTGAACATGGCGTGACCGCCTGGGAACGACGTGTTCAGCGAATGATGGCGCCAGAAGTCGCCATTTCCGTTTCCTTCTCCAGGGCGCTGTCTTCCGGCGATGAATTGCATCGGCGCATAAATCAAAAACGTGTTCGTCAGTGTTTCCAATTCCAGAAGTCCGGTTTCCCTGGCGTGCGGATTGTCAGCCTTAAAGCCGTAAATCCAGAGGCCTGCCAATGAGGCGGCCAACCCACCGATGGCGATGTTGGAGATGTTCTGATAACGCTGGTAAGGAGGACCGGGCAACTGATTTTCAATTCGCCGGTCGGTTGCCAGCAAGGCTCCGGTTCCGGCCAGCAGCAATGCGTCCCACTTGAGGTTGGAGGGTTTGAAAGGAGCTAAGTAGAGTTCTTTTTGATCCTGCAGTCCGCGCCTCACTGTTCGACCGAGGAATCCGTGTTCAGGACCGTGATCTGAAGCGGCGGCCGGCGAACTGCCCGTGCTATCCGCCGGATCATCCATCCGAAGAGCGCTCACCTGAAAACGAGGCTTTTCCGTGAGAGATGCGTCGCCTAAAGTGTCGGCAGGCGATGCTGTTTGGCAGAGAGCGTTCACGGAGAATAAACAGGCTGCCAGAGCTGCCATAAATCCTTTTCGAATCTTCATCAAGGGGGACGCTTCCAGTGTCATGGGCCTTCCACCGGCGATTTTCCTGTCCGCGATTTACGCCGGATGAATGAGACGGGCACCGGCCACGACGGCTTGGGTCAGATGGTGATCAGGGGTGGAATGTTGCCTTGGCGACTTTCGCTGTCTCAACGCGCGGCGGCGGCTTTGCGTGCCACGAGGTCGAATCCTCTTGCGTGAGCGGAATTCTCCAGCGCTGTCAGCTGGGTTCGCGCGAGGGTATTGTGCAGCGAGTTTTTCTCCAGCTCGGCGAGAGCCAGCTGGGTGTCAAGCTCGAAAGCGACAAAGCCCAGGCTTTGCGCTTCGCGCTGGAGCTTTTGCAGCTGCGCCCGCGATAACTCCGCCTGGCCAGTCGCCAGCTGCAAGCGTGCAGACGCCAGATCGAACTGAAGGCGATTGAGGCGGTTTTGACTCTGCGAGGCTAATGTCCGGGCTCCCTCAATTTCTTTTTTTGCTTCCGCATGATTACCCGCCGCGAGCAGCGCCTGAGTGAGCGTAGTGGTTGCGGACAGTTCGTCGTCGCTCTCGTGGTCCTGGTGGAACTGTTTTTTGCATTGATGTAGCGCTGCGGTCGCATCAGCGGTACGACCTTCTTCAATAGCCAAGCGAGCCAGTCCGATCTGAGTTTCCGCGGAAGCTTGTTTTTCTCCAGCCTGGTTTCTGATCGTAAGTGCTTCTTCGTAGGACTTGCGAGCTGCAGCAAGATCGCCGCGATCGGTAAGAACGTCTCCCAGTCCAGTCAGCACGTACGCAATTGCATCCTTGTCGTCGATCTCCTGGGCCGTGGCTTTGGCCTGCTGGTAAGTGGTTTCGGCGGCCTGCAGATTACCCTGCTCGCGGGACAACTCTCCCAAATCGTTCAGCACTCGCGCCACGCCGTCCTTGTCTTCGATCGCCTGATAGTTGGGTAGGGCCTCTTCCAGCGATTGTTTCGCCTGGCGCAGATTCCCCTGCAGCAGGAGGACGTCACCCAGGTTGTTAGAAGTAGCAGCAAGGCCCTCGAGGTCTCCGACCTGGCGAAACTCACTGGCTGCCTGCCGCCACATTGCTTGCGCGCGGACAAGGTCTCCCTGCTGGAAATAGAAACCCGCAAAATCGTTCAGGGTTCGCGCCTCATTGTTTCTGTCTCCCGCCACGGCGTAACTCTGTTGTGCGTTGGTGCAATCGCGAAGGGTTTCGGCGGAAAAGCCGGCGGCAGGTGCAGCCTGGCAGAGGATCCCATAAGTCCGAGCAACCAGAAGATGCGAACCCTGAGCTGTGCCCTTTTCGATGGCGCGCTTGGCGGCTGCCTGGGCCTTTACGAAGTCCTGGTTCATCCATGCCGACGCTTCGCTCATGTCGATCCGCGGGTCGTCGCCGGTGGGAGCAGGAAGCTTACGAAGTTTGGCCAGAGTGGAGAGAGCGTCCGCCGGATTGACTCGTTGCTGAACAGATGCGAGGCGAAGCCCGTAGTCCAGGCTGTCTGGAAAAAGATTGAACAGGGTTTGATAAGCCGCTACGGCTTTAGGCCAGTTCGATAGCGTGACCTGATACTGGCCTTCGACCAGGAGCCGCTCCTCCTGCGAGAGCTGTGCGGAAAGTTCCACTGCGCGCTGAGCCTCAGCGCGCGCCTTGGCTGTATATCCCAAATGTCCCCACGCACTTGCCAGTGCGGAATGCACCAAAGGATATTGCGGATCGGCTTCCGCTGCTTTGGTCAACAGATCGCGCGCAGCAACAAATTCAAACGCCCATAGTTTTGCCCGGCCCTCTGCATAAAGCCTGAAGGCTTGTTGGTTGGAGGGCAACGAAGCCCTCAACTCGCTGATGTCCGTTGGAGACGGGCCTGCGCCCAAGCTTTGCCGCAGCCGAACTCCGGCCTGGGACGCCAGTTCGAAGAGGTTTTCTTCGCTGCCGGTCAACGCCTCCTCGGCGATAGTTTCTCCCGCAGCGGTGTCCTGGAGACGCAGATCAAGACGGATGCGATTCTCGCTTTTGCCAGGCAGCAGTGTGTAGGACCCCAAGACCACCACGTCCGCACCCGGGTTGGTGCGCAACCGCTCCAGCGTGGCTTTTGCCAGCGTGTCCTCGTCGGCGAGAGGCAATTCGCGTTTTGCCCGAGCTACGTCTTCACCCGACACCATGCGAAGGCCGCGTCCGGTTGCCAGTTCGGTGTTCAGCATTTCGGTGAATGCGGTGGAGAGCCACTTGTCATCGGGACGCCCCGCCAGATTGCGGAAGCCTAGCACCGCGACCGCCCGGCGCGGCCGGACGCGGGGAACTGAATCCACGGCCTCGCCCTTCGCGGCTGACTGCCGCGGATTGGATCGGAATTCGTAGACGGTGATTCCGACCATGAGCAGAACCAGAGCGGCGATTGTCCAGTACCGTCCACGCGAGGAGAGAGATGAAGACTGGGCTGCAGCCGGAGTCGCTTCTTTGATTGGAACCTCGGCAAGAATGCCCGGATCCGGCGCATCCTGGGCGGTGACTGGAGCTACAAACCGGTAGCCGCGGCGTGGCACGGTCTCGACAAAGCGGGGAGCGTCAGCGTCGTCACGTAACGCTTCGCGCAGCTTTCGAACGGCCACACCCAGGCTGTTGTCGAACTCCACGAAGGTGTCTTCCGGCCAGAGACGCTGCCGGACTTCTTCGCGGGAGACGATTTCCCCCGGCCGTTCGACCAGCAGCACCAGCAGACGGAAAGGCAGGTCCTGCAACTTTACCGGGGTGCCACTGCGGGACAATCGGCCCTCGGCGGGTTCGAGTTCGAACTGGCCAAAGCGATATCGGGTGGTTTTAGGGGCCGAGCTACTCATGATCGTCGCCACTACGGAGAAACGAGGCCAAATCTTATCACGAGAACCAGGCCTGCTCCCGGTTAAGACACGCCTGCAAACCCTTGTGGGACGGCCACTTTGCGGTTAATGAAAGCTTAAAGAGCAGTTTCATTGACTCCTTGACCAGACTGCCTTTACATGGTCGCCGTCGGCCTCCGGAAGGACGATTCGGTGGTGGTTTCGTTGGGGGACGCGGCTGCTCTCGAATCTGATCGGGGACCTTGGTAGACCGGCTCCGGCCGGTTGTCCGGCGGGCCATAAAGCTCGCCGGGCTGCTTCTCGTTGGAGAAGCCGCACTAAGTCACAGGAGGAGCGGGACCATGGCGAAATTCTGTAACAAATGCGGAGCACCACTCGGCGGCATATTTTGCGTGAAGTGCGGCGCCGATAGCCGGTTGGCGGCAAGTTCGCAGCCTCAGCCCGCCCCGGCTCAACCTGCGATGTCCCAAGTTTCGACACCCCAGGCTCCGACACCCCAGGCTCCGACACCTCCAACTCCGACACCCGAGCCTCCGCCGACGGAGCCGGTGACCCTCGATCCTGCTATGTTCCAGGCTTCGCCTGCGGCGCCAGTTCCGGTCCCGTTGCCGCCTCCTGTGTCCATGAGCGCGAATCCCCCGGCCGCCAAGTTCTGTAACAAATGCGGAGCGCCGTCGATCGGAGCACCTTTTTGCAACAAGTGCGGAGCCAGCATGCGGGAAGCGGCAAGCCCGGCTCCGCAACCAGCAGCCGCTCAAGGCCCGCAAAGGCTGCCGCCTCCGTCATTTCCACCGCCGGCGCAGCCGATGCCGGTGGCTCAAACGACTACCAAGGGCAGTCCGCTCACCAAGATTCTCGTTGGAGTCGCTGTAGTCGTTATCACCGTCGGCGCGCTCGCTGCCGGCGGCGTGTACTACGTCGTGTACCGGGTAAAGCAGAAAGTTCACGAAGTGGCGCGCGATGTCCCCGGACTGGGCTCCAGTTCGGACGACAGTTCCAGCTCCGGTGACCACTCGATGATGGGGTCCATCTCCAAGATGGTCTCCGGGTCAAGCAACAGCGACAGCAGCGATTCTGGCGGTAGCAGAAACAACGGCGGCATCAGCGGAGATCCCTGCCGCCTCCTGAGCAAAGACGAAGTCGGCAGCGCCATCGGCGTGCCAATTGTCGCCACGGAGACCACGGACGCGGGCTGCTCCTACCTGGCGCACGGCGATTCTGCTGACATGACCGCTAAACACATGTCCTCAATGATGGCGGCGAAAGGCGCGGACGAACAGACACAGAAGATGATTCAGGGTTTCGCGGGCGGGATGGGCAAGATGTTCCAGAGCGAAGGTCACGACAAGGGAACGGACAGCAACGGAAATGTTCCAGTTTTTGGTTTCAGCGTCGATAACAATGCGGCCGACGCCCAAATGCGCCTCAATGCGAAAGTGCTCGGAACGCTGGGCCCCGGTCAGGTGGGCATTCCGGGAATTGGCGATCAGGCAATGGACGAGTCCGGCGCCATGATGATGGTCCGAAAAGGCGACAAGCTGATTCGCATTATGTACTCGACCTGCCCGTGCTCCGTGGAAGCGATCAAGCCGCTGGCTAAAACGCTGGCCGACCGCCTTTAGAAAATGGTCGCAATTGAACGCAATGTTTGGTTCGCACAGAAAGAGAGAGATGAGAGAAGAGAGATGAAAGATGAGTGATCGCTCATGGTTCGGCATAGTGGTGTTGGCGCTGGCGCTGCTGCTGGTCTCCGCATGCCGTCATGGCGAGAGGGCGGACGACCCGTCACAGTCGTCGGATCCGGTGGTTCGCGAGGCTTTTTCTCCGGCCGCGATGGCGGGAGGGACAGTTGGCCGGCCCGCTGACCCGCATAAGTTCAGCCCCACCGAGCTGCGCTATGGACGTGCGCCACAACCGGCTCCGGGTCTCACGTACCAGGACGGCATCGTTCTGATGGAACACGGAGACCAGGCGCTGCGCGGCGTCAGTTCCGACGGTCTGACCTGGATCATTGACGCGAACGCACCTCACGCAAATGAAATCCAGGTGGACAAAGTCATATTCGCCACCGAGCGCTGCGTGGGGCGCGTCCTCGATGTACAACGCAGCGGCGATGAACTCAAAGTGATTCTCGGTCCGGTGCAGATCACCGATGTGATCAAGAAAGGGCACTTCGTCTACGACCAGCCGATCGACCTGAATAATTTCGTCGCCGTAGCCGCGCCGGATTATCCAGGAGCCCCAGATTCCAAAGCCGCGCAGCAGATGAAAGGGTCCGGCCAGACTTCAACGCTCCACGAGCGTCCACAGGTCGAATACGCAATCGTCACGCCGTCCGGCGAATGGAAATCGATGACCACGGTTTCTCCCGCCGGCGGACCGCGGCTTATGAATGCGGCGTGGCATCCCCCGGTCGGACCGCCACACTTTATGCCCGCCTCCTTGCACCCTCCCGCGATTTCCGGGGACGGGCCGCCTTTCATGCAGGGAAATTATTTCCCCAATTGGCCGAACATCGCTTCCGCTCCTTTGCCAACCATTGGTGGAGTTCCGCAAATCAATCTGCCTAATATGCAGATGCATCCCTGCTTTATCGATTGTGGTGGGTTGGGGCTGCACCTCTATACGGAAAAAGGAGGAGTCAGGGCCGACCTGTGGGCCATTTTTTACATGGCTACGCCGCACCTGACTTTCAACATTGACGTCAGTCCCGGCTACGTAAAAACCGCGGCCATCCACCTCAGCGGCGGCGCCGGATTCAGCGTCATCTTCAAAGCCGGAGCGGACAAAGATTTCCAGACCAACATGCACCTGTTTGGACAGGTTCCGCTCAGCATCGAATTCCCCGTGCTTGGACTGGGTGTGCCCTTCTCGCTGAAACTCATCAACACCTTCAAACTGGATACCGCCTTCAGCGCCAAGACTTCCGTGCTTCAGGCTCGCGCGGATTACAGCGCCGGCGGAGAGTTGGCCGTGGGGTACATCGACAACAAGTGGGGCGCAAGCGGCATGAAGATGGACATGAAGCACAACCTTGCCGACTCCGTCAGCGGAATTTCAGTGGGCATCAATTCGCTGGTGTTCGGGGTGAACCAGACTTTGATGGTGGGGCTGGGCGCTTTCGGATTCTCTACCGGCCCCTACGTGGCGCTGGTTTCGACCATCACGGCCACGGATCAGTCGTCGATCGCCATGCGTCCCTGTACCCAGGGAACTTTCAACATGAATGTGTACGCCGGGATTGGATGGAGCATGCCCCAGGTGGTGACATCGATCGTTAACTTCTTTCTGAATCTCGTCCACGTAAAACCGATTCCGGCTTCCGGTGACGTTGCCCGAATGAAAGAGCCCAAAGTGCTGGCAGATCGCAGAGACATGACACCGCCTGGTTGCGCAGGGAAATAGGACAACGCCCATGAGCTTCTGCACAAATTGCGGGTCGCGATCGCCGGACGGCTCGGCTTTTTGCAGCAGTTGCGGCGCCGCGGTCGTGCCAGCATCAGTGACTGCGCCTGTTCAGTTTTCCGCAGCCGCTCCGGCGCAGGGTGCGGCGACGCCCTGGGGCAAGATCCTGGTGATTGTTCTGGTTGTGATTCTGTTGTTGGGAGCCACGGTGATCGGTGGCGTTGTGTACGTCGGCTATCGCGTGAAAAAGAAGGCCAATGAAGTTTTCCATCGGGACGCTTCGGATGAAAGTAAGTCGTCCTCGTCGGATGACAATAAATCCAGCGACAGCAGCGGGTCCGATTCTCAGAAATCCAAGAATCAGCAGGACAATCCGCTGGCCGGCATCCTGGGCGCAATCGGCGGCGGGCAAAGCACTCCCATGAGCAACATGGCCAAGGGCATTCTCGAGGATGCAGGGATGAAGAATCCCGACATGCCTCCGGACCTCATCAGAAATATTCCTTACTCGGCGCTTACCACACCGCTGCCGTGTCCCGCTGGAGCCGAGATCAATGTTGCGCAATTGGCCGCGGGGAAAATTCAGATCAAACCTCAAACAGTGCTGACGACCTCATGGTCGGTGCCCGCCGGAGATCTTGAGGCAACCCAAGAGGTCCGTGCGGTGTCACCTGAGAGCCTTGATTTTCTAGGAAAGCAGTCTACTCGCCCTCGCCTTGGAGACACCGGCCCCCTGGGTCATGCGGACCTTGCCAACCGACTATGCGGCAAAGATATTGCCGAAGGGAATGCATTTTCCACTGGATGGGTATTCAACAGCGACAACAAGGCGCCAGGCCTTTACCCCGGACTCTCGCGCATCCTGCTCCCCCTGGGAAAATTTCAGACGCTCAAAGCATCGGGCACCTTGCCGATGGTTTTTGGCTATTACGACTACATGGACGCGCTCACGGAATGGGAACTTCTGGCGTGGAAGGGCACGCTGACACGGGTGGAGCCCGGCGATGTTCCGTTTCCCTGATCATCAACGACCAGCCGGTGAATGTTCCCGCCATCCATGTGCAGGGTCAGATGAAAGTCATCGAAAGCGGGGGCCGCTTTGGCTCGCGCGACCAGCCTACGGATGCGTACATCCTCGATGATCCGTCAACCCCGGTCGTGCTCTCGTGGATGTTTGGGGAAAATCTCAAGCAGGATGACGCCTTCCGTGTGGCGTACGTAAAGGTGACGTATCCCAGTGCCAACAAGCCGACCATCGAGCAGCAGCTTGCGAAGCAGCGGAAGGCAATCACCTACGGAATTTATTTCGACTTCAACCAGGACACGATCAAGCCGGAGTCGGAAGCCGTGCTGAAGGAAATCGCGCAAGCCATGGCGGACCGGCCGGACTGGAAGCTGACCATTGCGGGCTACACCGACAACATCGGCGGCGACAAATACAACCTTGATCTGTCACAACGCCGGTCGGCCTCGGTGAAACGTGCGCTGGTCGAGCGCTATCACGTGAACGGCAACAATCTCTCGACTGCCGGATACGGCGATTCGAGTCCGATCGACACCAACGACACGCTCGAGGGCCGGGCCCGAAACCGCAGAGTCGAGCTGACGCTGGATTGACGAATGCGAACCACGATGCCGCCAATCTCCGTTGACGAGGTGATATCGGTTAACCCGAATCAGGGCCAGCCCAGTGTGGCCATGAAAATAACTGCCTACAGTGCCCTGGTGCTGTCCACGATTCTGGTCTTTGCCTGGCCCTTATTTTTGATGTTCAGCGCCTTCATTTTCGATGCGCCGATTACGAGCAAGTTCGATGAAACGAAGAGATTTGCGCTGTTGATTTATGTGCTGAGTTACCCGGTGGGCCTGCTGGTGGGAATCGGTTATGTAATCGCTCGACGGATGGGCCAGCCCAAAGGCCGGACATGGTGCACGAAGTGGACTGTTTTCTTCTTCCTGCTTCCCATCATCCAGTTGAGTGTGCCACTTCTGATTGTGGCGGTTGCTTCAATTTTCGTCACGTAACGGGATCGACACAGGAAAGGATTATCGACAATGCGAAACGCTGTAACCAAATCGGTCTTGCTTCTCATCGTCATTTCACTGCTGGCTCTTGCGATGCCCGCCTTTGCCGGTTCCGCCAACGACCCGGTAAGCGGCCTTCCGCTGGCGCCGGGCATGAACGCCGAGTAACGATCCCTTGAGCATCACTATCTGCGGCAAACCGGCACAGGCAAACCAATACATGTCCAGGAATGACACCGTTGCCACTGATATTGCCTGGTACAAAGCTCACCTGCCCGGATACCACATGGTGCATGCATTCTGGTCTGACCGGTCGCAGGACACGTTCTACAGCCCCGACGGCACGAAGGGCGTCAACATCACCGGAACTCCCAAAAGCGACAGAGTGTTTTCCGTGATGTATCTCAGCCTGAAAACCGGACTCACGGAGCACCAGTGGACGGTGTTCAGTCCGTCCAATCCATCGTGCAAGTGAGGAGCGCCTCGTTTCTAACTTTCTGAATAGGAGACTAACCATGAAGTTTTTCCGCACACTGATGATGCTCGCAAGCCTGAGCGTTGCGCTTTCCGCCGGCAACGTAGTCCTCACCACCGATCCCTTAACTGGACTGCCGATCGATCCCAAATCTGATCCCGGTATGGGTATTGGAAACGCGCCTGTAAAAATGGACGATCAGCAGATCTGCAAGAGCAAGATGCAAGCCAACCACTACAGCGTTTTTGACAAGGTAGACCCCACGGTCGCCTGGTACGCCGCTCACCTCACGGGCTTCCATAAGAGCCACACCTACTACCAGAATCGTACGCAGAACGCGTTCTACAACGACGCGGGCACGCTAGTGGTGATCGTGGTGGGAGTACCCGGCAAGGACGGAGAGAACGTCGATACCCATGCCGTCACGTACTACCGCTTTCAACCTGGCCTGTCGGCCAAGACTATCGTGTCTTTTGGGACGCAGAATCTCGACTGCCGGTGATCTACCAAGAAAGTTTCACAACATCAAGCGCGAGGAGAAAACATATGTCCAAAAATAGGCGGTTACTGCCCGCTCTGGCAGCACTGATGGTCGCATGCTGCGTTTCTATCCCAGCGGTTGCGGCCGCCGATGCCGCCTGCCAGCCGATATTTGATGCAGCGACCAAGATCTTCGCGGTGCCAACCCATTCCTACACGGCTGAGACCTTGCCCGGCGGCAAGTCCCGAAATGCCGAGGCGATCTATGCGAACAACGCCATCTACATCTTCTACAACGGCAAATGGATTCGCAGCAAGGCGACGCCGCAAGACATGCTCAAACAGGAGCAGGAAAATATTCAAAACGCGAAGACATCGTGCCGCCATGTGCGCGACGAATTGGTGAACGGCGAAGCAGCCGCGCTCTACATGGCTCATGCGGAGAACGACGGAGTGAAGTCCGATGCCCAGACCTGGGTCTCCAAAAGCCGAGGACTTCCCTTGAAGACCGAGGAAGACATCGACACCGGCGATGGGGACAAGAAACACATGTCGATCCGATATGACTACAGCAATGTGCGGCCGCCGGCGGGCGTGCAGTGATCGCAGTCCGAATGTTCTGAGGCAGGACTAAGGCCAGCAAAAGTTATCGAACTTTGGAGGAGAGTATGAACCGCTCAATCGTCTCAGCAGTGTTTGTTCTATTCGTTCTCACTGTGGTGGTGGGCACTGCGCGCGCTCAGGATTCCGGCTGCAAGCTGCTCTACGACGCCGCGGTATTGCAGGCGCGGACGCCGAGTCACATCTACAGCACGATAACGGGCTCAAGCAACTTGTCCATGGAGACGATCTCTACCAGCGACGCTCAATACATGCGGGCCAGTACGACCGGCAGCCAGTGGAAAAAGAGCAGCTACTCGCCGCAAGACGAGGCGAAGCAAGCTGCTGAACGCAGCCGGTCGTACAGCAGTTGTCAGCACGTCGGCGACGAGAACATCAACGGCGAAGCCGCTGCGATCTACACGGAAGTGAACAAAGATTCCCAGATCAACGGGAAAGTGTGGCTTTCAAAGACGCGTGGCTTACCGCTGAAAGCTGACTTGACTATGAGCAGCGGGCACATTGCGATTCGTTACGACTACAGCAATGTGCGGCCGCCGGCGGGAGTGCAGTGACATCGTAGCAGGCGTTGGACCAAGATCTTTCAGGACTGCCCAGGGTTACTTCGATAGAACGGTCAACGCCTGCCGGAACATGGCATCAAACTGACCGTTCTTCGCTATTGCGGACAAGGCCTTTTCCGCAGATGCACGCTGGTACCCAGATTCATGAGCGCGGAGAGCACGTCTTCTTCGACGGCGCTCAGGGTTGGCATGGTCGCGACCTCTCCGGCTTTTTCGGGAGGCAATTTGTCCCGCAACTCCAGCACCATGCGTTCGGCGGTCTTCTTTCCAATACCGGGGATGCGCGTGAGGCGCGCAATGTCGTTGCCGCGAATGGCATTGACCATCTCGTCGGCCGCCATGCCGCTCAGGATGGTGATGGCAAGCTTCGGTCCAATGCCGCTGACGGTAATCAGCTTTTCGAAAAGAGTCTTTTCCGCCGACCGAAGGAAGCCGTACAACGCCAGCATGTCCTCCCGCACATGAGTGTGAATGTGCAGCGCGACATCGCCGCCGACGCCGGGTAAATCGGAAAATGTAGGAACGCTGATAGTGACGTCGTACCCGACGCCGCCAGTCTCAACGATGGCCTGGTTCGGATGCTTCGCCAGCAGCTTTCCGCGGAGATGAGCAATCATAGGAAATCAGTCTTCAGTCGTCGGTCTTCAGTCGTCAGCCAATCCATGTTTTTCTGACGACTGACGACCGATGACCGACGACTAGAATAAAGAACTTTGTTTGCGGTTTGGAGTGATCCCGAAATGTTCGTACGCCAGTTGGGTGGCGACACGCCCGCGCGGAGTGCGGTTCAGAAAGCCGATCTGGATCAGGAACGGTTCGTAGATTTCTTCGATCGCGTCCTGTTCCTCGGCCAAAGCCGCAGCCAGCGTGTTCACGCCCACCGGTCCACCCTGATATTTCTCGATGATGGTCAGCAGCAGCTTGCGGTCCACTTCGTCGAAACCGTGACGATCGACCTCCAGCATCTGCAGCGCGGCCTGGGCCGTGGGCAGATCGATCTTTCCCGCGCCACGCACCTGGGCATAGTCGCGCACTCGTCGCAACAAACGATTTGCGATACGCGGAGTGCCACGCGAGCGGCTGGCAATTTCCAGCGCCCCGGCATCGTCGACCTCGACTCCAAGAATCTCGGCTGACCGTTCCACGATGATGCGCAAATCTTCGTGAGTGTAAAACTCCAGCCGCAACACAATGCCGAAACGCGAACGCAGCGGCGACGAAAGCAGTCCCGCCCGCGTGGTCGCACCGATGAAGGTGAATGGCTTTACGTCCCTCACTCCCCGCTGTACCAGTATCGCTTTCAGGAGCATTTCCCCGACATGTTGCAGATGCAGGAGAACGCAGGTGACGCGTCCGTCCTCATCGCAACCATTAAACGCCGTCACCGCTCGGCGAAGAGAGGAGAGCGCCTTCAGCTTCAGAGTTCGAGCCTCACGCCGGAGCTTCATTTTGCCAATTCCCCCATCGTTCAGGCGAGCAGCTCGGCCTTATTATTACATTCCTTAGAGCGTCCTGAGAGCGTCCTGAAACGGTCGGGGCTACGTTCCTTCTTGGAAGAGGATTCCGTCTCGCAACCCCGACTTGATTACGCCCGTCGATGCGGGCCCGCCCGGCTGCCGGAGCACCGAGGCTCGGAGTTGGGTGGCTGAATTATTCTACCATTGTGGGGATAGCGTGGGACGGGCCGGAAACGACATCGCCGGCGAGAAAGGCGGGCGGCCGGGTCGCGTTGTGCGGCAATGCAAGAGGCTGG
>CAVSYI010000011.1:0-293012 GCA_963732045.1 Terriglobia bacterium
GCATCTTCGGTTTTGGCTCCACGCTGCGATTGGATCGACCACAGAGGACACTGAGGACACGGGGCTTGTGTTGTCCGGAATCATTGGCAGTGGGTTAGCTTGGAGTTTTCTTTGTGTCGGCTTGCGCTTGAGCGGTTCTTGATTTTGGGTGGAGCAGCGCTTCAGCGTTGCATGGAAGGCGGCCTCCAGTGCGGCTTCGGCCGCTGAGGTACCTCAGGAGCTAAAGCCCGGCGCATGACAGCAAGCAGTCTGCAGGCCTGCTCCACCTCTTGGTGACTTCGCCGCCTTGGCCTGCTTCACCCTCTGAACCCATCCTTAACAGCTCCTCTCTGAAGCCGCTCCGCTCGACTGGCGACGCCTGCGCAGTCGAAATGACCGACTCCCCCAATCATTAGGGGAGTTGCTCAGCATAGTGGTGACTCGTATGCTGATCGTTCTTTTCGACTGGGGGTACAGATGAGTTCACGAAAGATCTTGAGTTTCGTCGCTTGCGTGGCAAGGCTGGGCTTATGTTGTCGAGCGCCGCTGCCCAGCAGTCGGCCGTGCCAACCTCTGCGGTTCGCGCCGGAAAGCTGATCGATGTACGAACCGGACGGGTTACGACGAACGCTTACATCCTGCTGGCGAAGGACCGAATCCTGCGCATTGCGGATTCGGCGCCGGCGGATATTCCAACCATCGATCTTTCCAAATACACCGTGGTTCCCGGGCTGATTGATTCGCACGCGCATGTGCTGGGGAATCCGAAAGACCAGTCTTCGGCTTCTGGATTGCGCATGTCGTCCGCGCAGAAAGCCTTGTGGGGCGTGCACAACCTGCAGACCTGGCTCGACCATGGCTTCACCGCATTGCGGGACGCTGGCGAGGACGATTTGGGTTATGGACAGCTGGCGCTGCGCGACAGCATCAACAAAGGACTGATCCGGGGCCGCGGATGGTCTCGGCGGGAAATTTTGTTTCGGTGAACGGCGGGCATGGCGATGCTGATGTGTTGGCGCCGGACCAGGCTTTGCCGCAGGCGTCCGAATATCGCCGATACGGTGGACGATGTCAGCCGCGCGGTGCGCCGCGACATCAAGTACGGCGCGGACTGGATCAAGCTGATGGCGACGGGCGGCGTGATGGATCCGATCAGCGATTACCGGGTTGAGGAGTTGAGCGAAGAGCAGATGGCCAAGGCGGTCGAGGTGGCGCATCGCGCGGGAAAGAAAGTGATGGCCCACGCGGAGGGAGCCGAAGGGATCAAGGCCGCGGTGCGGGCGGGAGTGGACTCGATCGAACACGGCACAGTCATGGATGAAGAGGGAGCGAAGCTGATGGAACAGCACGGCACGTGGCTGGTCCCGACGCTTTTCTGTTTTCAGCACGATCTGCAGACCGGGACTTCGCAGGGGCGCGATCCGGTGAGCTTTGCCAAGGGTGTGGCGATCGTGAAAGAACAGGGACCGGCATTCAATCGGGCGCTGGCGCATCATCTGAAAATCGCTTATGGAGTGGACGACGACGTGGATTTTGTCTCGAAGGAGTTTGGCGCGCTGGTGAATGGTGGAATGACGCCGATCTGATGCGTTGCGGGCGGCGACTATGAATGGGGCAGAATTGCTTGGAAGATCGGACGAGATTGGAACTTTGGAGCCGGGAAAGTTTGCGGATATCGTTGCAGTGGATGGCGATCCGCTGGCGGACATCACGGTCATGGAGAAAGTTGTGTTCGTGATGAAGGGTGGGGAAGTTTACAAGAGCGCGAAATGAACCGAGCCACGGATTTGCACGGATCTTCACGGATCAGATCTTTAAGAAATCAATTCGTTGGGTTTATCCGTGATGCATCCGTGAAAATCCGTGGCTGTTTTGTTTTATTTCTCCTGTCGGCACCGGCAGCGGGTTGCGTTCGGCGAACTGCCGCTGGTGCCAGTACGGATAAATCGGCTTCTGCTCGCTGGCTTTGTCCAGCACCGCGATCTGGGCTTGTGAGAGTGACCAGCCCGCGGCGCCAAGGTTCTGACGCAATTGTTCTTCGTTGCGCGCGCCAATGATGATGGTCGAGACCGTCGGCCGCTGCAGCAGCCAGTTCAGCGCGACCTGACGGCACGCGTCTTTTCGGTTTCTTTGGCTACCTGCATCCAGCGCGTCGACCACTTTGTACAGATACTCGTCGGCCACCGGCGGGCCATTGTCGGCAGTCTGGTGAAGGCGGCTGCCTGCCGGTATGGGCTGGCCGCGGCGAATTTTGCCCGTCAGACGTCCCCATCCCAGCGGACTCCAGACCAGGGCGCCGACTCCCTGATCGAGGCCGAGCGGCATCAGTTCCCATTCGTATTCGCGGCCGATCAGCGAATAGTAGACCTGGTGTCCCACGTAGCGGGACCAGCCGTAGCGATCGGAGACGGCGAGCGATTTCATCAGGTGCCAGCCGGAAAAATTCGAGCAGGCGATGTAGCGAACTTTGCCGCTCTCGACCAGCTGGTCGAGGCTGCTCAGAGTTTCCTCGACCGGCGTGAGCGCGTCGAATCCGTGCAGATGGTAGATGTCGATGTAGTCGGTGCCGAGACGCCGCAGGCTGGCTTCGCAGGCCCGAATCAGATGATGGCGCGACGATCCCACATCGTTTGGGCCTCGCCCAGGCGGAAGGTGGCCTTGGTCGAGATCAGGACCTTCTGGCGGCGTCCCTTGATGGCCTTGCCGAGGATTTCTTCGGACAGGCCGTTGGAGTAAACGTCGGCGGTGTCGAAGAGGTTGACGCCGGCCTCCAGGCAGATGTCGACCAGGCGGGTGGCTTCGGCGACGTCGCTCGATCCCCAGGCGCGGAAGAATTCGGTGCCGCCGCCGAAGGTGCCGGTGCCAAAACTGAGTGCGGGTACTTTCAGGCCAGAGCGGCCAAGTTGTCGGAATTCCATAGGCGAATAGATGCATGCATGCTGGAAGCGATGCGAATTTCTTCGGGCGGAACTTATTGCGTGGCGGGATGGGAGTCTGGAGCGCCGTCCCAGAAGACATAGAAGGAGCAACGGGTGCTGGAGACGCAAGTCAGTTTCTGCACCTGTCGCGCGGGCAAATAAGCATAGCCGCCCGGTTCAATGAAATGCTTTTCCGCGCTATCTTCGATCGCGATGCGGCCTTCGATGAGGACGATACGTTCATTCGCACTGTGCCAGTGAGGCGGAAACACATGGCCCGCAGGATAGCGGGCGAGAAGTTCGACTGAACCGGTCTTCGAATCTTCACGCAGAGTGGTGCTCTCGGATCCGTTCTTCGAGTTGTCCCACTTCACTTCCGCGGGATTTGCCAGCACGCGGCCTTCGGTCGGCGAAGTCTTGGTTTCACCGCACATGGTTTCACGGTACATGAAGGTGGCGACGATCAGGAGACACAAGCAGATAGAAAGTTTGAAAGTCATGGTCGCTCCGGTTCCTTTACGAATCCATTCTCGACCGAAGCACTTTACCATCCATGTTTCATTGCGGCGGAAAATTTCGACAAGGGCAGCGTGTTTAAGACGTCTTCTTTGGTGAGCCAGGCGCGGCGGGCCTGCAGGATGCCAAACGATTTTGTCCAGGTGTGAGGTGTGATGTGAGTCGGTGTTGATGACGATCTTCACGCCGTGCTCTTTGGCCAGGCGCAGATTGCGGTCGCCGAGGTCGAGGCGGTCGGGATAGGCGTTCAGTTCCATCGCGACTTTGTTCTTCGCGGCGGCTTTGAGGACGGCGTCCATGTCGAAGTGATAGGCGTCGCGGCGGAGCAGCAGGCGTCCGGTGGGATGTCCGAGGATCGACATGTTCGGATTGTCGAGCTGCGCGCAGCAGGCGGTCGGTCATCTCGCTGCGGCTCTGGTTGAAGGCGGAGTGGACGCTGGCGATGACGACGTCCATCTGCTCGAGCACGGAGTCGGAGAGATCGAGCTCGCCGTCGGCGAGGATGTCGACTTCGATGCCGGCGAAGATGCGTGATGCCGTCGATCTGATCGTCGCGGCGCGGATGCGCTCGATGTGTTCGACGGCACGCTTGTCGTCGAGTCCGTTGGCGAAGGCCAGGTTCTTCGAGTGGTCGGTGATGGCCATGTACTTGTAGCCGCGTTCTTTTGCGGCCGCGGCCATTTCCTCGATGGTGTTGCGTGCCGTCGGTTTCGACGGTGTGCATGTGCACGTCGCCCGGATGTCGTCCTGGGTGATCAGCTCGGGCAGCGTGTGCTCGCGGCGGCATCGATTTCGCCCAGTTTTCGCGCATCTCGGCGGAATGTAGTCGAGCTTGAGCTTGGCGTAGATCTCTTCTTCGGTTTTTCCTGCCACCGGCTTTTCGGTCTCGAGTTCGGCCAGGCTGTACTCGTTGAGGGTGTAGCCCATCTTCAGCGCGCGCTGGCGCAGGGCGACGTTGTGGGCCTTCGATCCGGTGAAGTATTGCATGGCCGCGCCGAAGGATTCCGGCGGAAGCAGGCGGACGTCGACCTGCATGCCGCTGCGCAGCCGGAAGCTGACTTTGTTTTCGCCCGAGCGATGATTTCCATGAGGCCGGGGAAGTTTGATGACGTGTTCGATCAGCTTTTCGCGCTGCGTCGTCGATCGCAGCACGCGTTGCCGGTGACCAGCATGTCGAGATCGCCGACGGTTTCGCGTCCGCGGCGCAGCGAGCCCGCGGGCGTGATCTTCTCGACGCCCGGGAAATCGCTTGAGGTGGTCGATGATTTTCTGGGCTTCGCGGTCGGCGTCGTCGAGCAGGAAGCGTCCGGCGATGCGGCGGTAGTCTTCGATGGCCTTCAGGAGTCTTCTGCTCGCTGCTTTTCGCCCATGCGCGGCAGCTCGCGAATCTTTCCTTCGCGGGCGAGCTTGGCCGACGCCGTCGAGATCGCTGACTTGGTAGGCGCTCCAGATGAGGGCGATGGTCTTCGGTCCCAGGCCCTGGATCTTCAGCAGCTCGAGCATGGACGGGTGATACTTCTTGAGCAGCTCCTGGTGCAGCGAGAGCTTGCCCTCTTTGAACATTTCCTGGAGGTTGGCGACCATGCCTTTGCCGATGCCGGCGATGGCGAGGACCTTCTTGGGTTCTTCGATGATGTCGGCGATCTGCTGGGTCTGGGCTTCGATGGCTTCGGCGGCGTTGCGATAGGAGCGGATGCGGAAGGAATCTTCGCCGTCGATCTCGAGCAGGTCGGCGGTTTCGTAGAGGATGCCGGCGATGGCTTTGTTGTCCATTGCGGTAAAGATTAAACAAGTTGGGGCTGGAGGGGAAGGGTGGCGGAATTCTCGTCCAGTATGACATTCGTGTGGATCTCACGCACAGCGGAGTTATGCCACTGCATGCCGGATCCTTCGCGGCCTGACAGGCCAATCAGGATGGCGTAGAGACAACTCACTGGGTCGCGCGAGGGCAAAATGCCTCGCGGCAGCCGGCTGGACGCCGGCGTTAGCAAGACGCACACGGACAACGGTAGTAATCCGTGTGCGTTCGGTTGCAGTCTGAGTCTTACGAAGCTTTGGTGACGTTTGCGGCTTGCGGCCCTTTTGCACCCTGGGCCATCTCAAACTCCACCTGATCGCCTTCCTGAAGACTCTTGTAGCCTTCGGAAGTGATCGCGCTGTAATGGACGAAGACATCAGGGCTGCCATCGTCGCGTCCTATGAAGCCGTAGCCTTTTGCGTTATTAAACCACTTCACCGTACCTTTCAAACGTTCCACTTACGCCCCCTCGGGCACGTTCTCTTACAGGTGAGGTCGTACCCTAGCAATTGACGCAATTGTGCTGCTACGCCGGGGTGGTGTCAAGCGATTGTGAAGTAGGAAGGCCCTACCGGCGCGGCTTCGCATCGGCCTGGGACTGGCTCAACCAGAGAATGCCGGAGATGGTTTTGGCGTCCTTAATGGTGCCGCGCATCACCATGCGAACCGCGGTCGAGAGCGGGACGAAACGAACGTGGATGACTTCATCGTCCTCGGGTTGGGCTTTGCCGGGACGCAGGCCGCGCGCGTAGTAGAGATTCATGGCCTCGGCCAGGAAGCCGGGGCTGGCGAAGAAGCGCAGAATGCGTTTCCACTTCGAGGCGGTGTAGCCGGTCTCTTCCAGAAGTTCACGTTTGGCGGCGACCAAATCGTTTTCACCTTCGTCGATGCGTCCGGCGGGGAGTTCCCATAGAAGCTGGCGCGCGGCGTGGCGGTACTGACGTTCGAGCAGGATGCGGGGCTCGGCGCTGCTTTCATCGACGGCAAGGATCACGACCGACTCCGGAATGGCGCACGATGTCGCGGCGGGTGCGTACGCCGCTGGGTTCGAGAACTTCGTCGGCGGTGACTCGGAAGGCAGGTCCGTTGTAGACCTCGCGGGAGGAGAGGACGCGGGCGGTTGCGGCTTTCTTACGGGCTTTCGGCATGGAAATACTATAAAGCAGGTGTTGAATTTCGTAGCGCCGCCGTCCCGGCGGCTGTCCGGCGGGCGTCCCGCCCGCCGCCGGAGGGCAAGATGCCCTCCGGGACAGCCGGCGAGACGGCGGCGCTACAAATGCTATGCTGCGGCGATGGTACGGAAACCACGTATTGCGATTGTCGGACCGGGCAGACTGGGTAGTGCGCTGGCGGTGGAACTCCGCGCGGGCGGGATATCGGGTCAGCGAAATCGTCTCGGGAGCCAGCGCTTCGTCGCGGCGGAAGGCCCGGATACTTGCCCGACAGGTACATGCAACTTGGAGAGCGGAAGGTCCAAGTGTTGATGCTGATGTGATCTGGTTCTGCGTGCCTGATCGCGAGATTGCGCGGCGGCGGGACGGCTTGCGGGAACGGTGGATCTGGAAAGGCAAGATTGCGTTGCACTCCAGCGGTGCGCTCGGGAGCGACGAACTGCGCGAGTTGCGGCGGCGTGGTGCGGCCGTAGCGTCGGTGCATCCTTTGATGACGTTTGTGAGCCAGTCGGTCCCTTCGCTTAAGGGAGTGCCTTTCGCACTCGAAGGCGATGCGGCGGCCTTGCGAGTCGCGGGCAGGATCGTTCGAGACCTTGGAGGCGAAGCGTTCTTCATTTCCAAGAAAGAGAAATTGGCGTACCACGCTTGGGGAGCATTTCTTGCTCCGCTGTTCGTTTCGTTGTTGGTGACTGGCGAGCAGGTGGCGCGTGCCGCCGGGCTTTCAAAAGTCGAGGCTCGCCGGAAGATGTTGCCGATTGTGCGACAGACACTGGCGAACTACGCGAAGCTCGGACCGGCTGGAGCTTTCAGCGGTCCGATTGTGCGTGGGGATGCTGAGGTTGTGCGTCGGGCATTTGAAAGAGCTGAGGAAGATTCCCGAGGCGCGAGAGGTGTATGCGGCGCTGGCGACGGGCGGCGTTGCGGTATTTGCCGGCGGGGAATCGGAAGGAACTGGAGAAGGTGTTGGGTGGGCGAAAGGATTCGAGGAGATTGAGGTCCTTCGACTACGCCCTCGCTCAGGACGACAAGAGACAAGCTAGGAGAGCATTAAACGTTCAATTTTTCTCGAGCGGCCGGTTGTTTCGTCACAATCGACGACTACCGCGCACAGGCGAACGTCGCCGGTCGCGGCCTCGAAGCGGGCCGGCATGTTGTTCAGGAAGCGGGCGATGATCATTTCTTTCTGCACGCCGATCACGCTGTCGTAGGGGCCGGTCATGCCTACGTCGGTGATGTAGGCGGTGCCGCCGGGCAGCACGCGCTCATCGGCGGTCGGAATGTGGGTGTGCGTGCCGACCAGCGGCCGTGACCCGTCCATCGAGATACCATCCCATCGCAAGTTTTTCCGACGTGGCTTCGGCGTGCAGGTCGACGAAGATCACTTTGGCTTTGATCTCTTTCAGCAATTGATCGACGACGCGAAAGGGATCGTCGTTCGAGGCCATGAAGACGCGTCCCTGAAGATTGATCACGGCGTAGGGAACGCCATTCTTCTTGCCTTCGTACACAGCCCCAGCCGGGAAGATCAGGAGCGTAATTCGCCGGACGCAGCAGCCGGCGGGCGGGCTGTGCGGATTGCCGTCGGCCGAGTCTGAAAGTATTCGATGATCTCGCGCTTGTCCCAGACGTGGTTGCCGGTGGTGATGACGTCGATGCCGAGATCGAACAAGTCTTCCGCGAGCGCGCCGGTGATGCCGAAGCCGCCGGCGGAGTTCTCTCCGTTGGCGATGACGAGATCAATCGCGTGGTCTTTTACCAGGCCGGGCAGGCGGTCTTTGACGATGTTGCGTCCGGGACGTCCGAAAATGTCGCCGATGAAAAGAATGTGCATGATGAGAAGTATGTTTCGATGGTAACACGAGCAGTCGTCAGTCGTCGGTCATCAGTCTTCAGCAAGGCGACGTGCATCTACTGACGACTGACGACGGTGTCACCCAGCTCCGCCGTTTTCAGAAAGTCGTAGTTGCCTGAGGGATTCAGCGTGAGGTTTCGTGACTCGCCTGGAGTGCACCAGGACGTTGTCGAAATACCAGAGATTGATGTAGGGCAGATCGTCGGCCAGGATCTGCTGGATTTCGGCGTAGAGCTGCTTTGCGCGTGTTCTGATCGAGTTCCTGGCGGGCCTGATCGATCAGAGCGTCGACCCGCGGATCGGGATAGAAGCCGCGATTGGCGCCGTTGGGAGGGAATTTGGAGGAGTGAAAAACGTATTCGAAGATGTCGGGATCTTCGTTGCCGCCGATCCAGCGCAGGGAATAGATCTGGAAGAGTCCGTGGGTGACGTCGGAGAAAAAAGTCGCGAACTCGAAGGTGCGAATGTCGAGCGCGATTCCCACCTCGCGTAGTTGCTGCTGCAGCACCGCCGCCATCAGTCGGGTGCTTTCTTCCGTGGACGTCTTCATGGTGAGGTGAAAGCGAACGCCATTCACCTGCGGGATATCCCGCTTGCTCGAGCAATTGGCGGGCGCGCTCGGGATCGTGATCATAGGACGGAACGTCGCCGTTGTAGGCCCAGCTCTCGGGCGGCAGCAGGCTGCTGGCCGGCCGGGCGAATCCGCGCCGCAGATATTGGATGAATGGGCGGCGATCGATGGCGTAGGCAAGGGCCTGCCGCACGCGCACGTCCTTCAAGAATCGGATCGCGCAGGTTGAATGCCATGTAGGCGTAGGACCGTGCCGGGTGCGCGCAGGACTGCAAGATTGGGATCGCGCTGCGAGCGTCAACACCATGTCGGAGGTGAGCGCGTTGATCGCGATGTCGGCGCTGCCCTTGCGCAGTTCGAGAGCGCGGGTGGTGGTGTCGGGCACGACGATGAAGCGGACATTCGGCGAGGCGGGCCTTCTCGCCCCAGTATTCGGTCGTTGCGCTCGAGGATGACATCTTTGTCCGGCTCCGCGCTGACGAAGCGGAACGGGCCGGAGCCGATGGGATGGCGGCTGATCTCGTCGCCGCTGCCGTAGGGCACGATGCCGATTGCGCCGTCGGAAAGATTCCACAGCAGCGTGGTGAACGGCTCTTTCAGGTGGAAGACGACGGTGTAGTCGTCGGGCGTCTCGATGTGATTGACGAGCCGGTAGACGGCTGACTTGGTGCTGCGAATCTTGCCTTGCAGCAGGGAGTCGAAGGTCCACTTCACGTCGCGCGAGGTGAGCGGGCGTCCGTCGTGAAACTTCACGCCGTGATGCAGGTGGAAGATGTAGGTCAGCGGATCGGGAATCTCCCAGCGTTCGGCGAGGCCGGGAGCGACATTCAGGTGCTCGTCGCGGGTGAGCAGGTCGTCGAAGATCAGGTCGTCGATGCGTTCGGATTGGGCGTCGAGGCCGACGCGCGGATCGAGGTTGGTGGGGCTGCTCTCGATGATCATGACCAGGGTGTTGGGGTCGGGCTTGCTGGAGCAGGAGAGGGTTGCGGCGAGCAGAACTGCGAGAGCCAGGAGATTTGACGCTTTGGCAAAAGTCAAAAGCAAACACAAGGTCCCTCGACTTGTTTCGGCGCGCGAGCGCGCCTGCACCTTCGCTCGGGATGACAGGTTTGTTTTGGCTTTACGCATACGAGATCTTTCCCAGGATTGCTGGGCGCTTCGCTCCGGTCGCGGAGGGAATATTTGACGGGCGATGGTTCCAGGTCTCGTAGGCCAGCACGGCGAAGGCTGCGGCTTCTTTCGCTTCGGAGGGCAGTCCGAATTCGTCGGAGGCGCGAATGGTCAAGCCCAGCGGGCGAAGTTCGTTCGCCAGCATGGCGATCAGGGTCGGATTCTTGGCGCCGCCGCCGGAGACGACGAATTCCCGGAACTTTCCTCGGCGTGACAGTACGAAGCGGCTTAGAGCATCGGCGATGGAGCGGGCGGTCAGCGCCGTCGCGGTCGCGACTACATCGGCTTGCTTGCTCGTCCGCAGCGTTTTACGAATTGTTGGACAAACTCGCGTCCGAATTCTTCGCGTCCGGCGGTTTTCGGCGGCTTGCGGCGGAAAAACGGCTGACGCAGAATCTCGGAAATCACCGAATCGAGAACTCTGCCGCTGGCTGCGATTCGTCCATCGCGATCATAGGACTTGCCGAAGAGACGCTCGGTGACGGCGTCGATCACCATGTTGCCGGGGCCGGTGTCGAAGGCGATGACTTGTTTTGAGGACGCGCCCGCCGGAATCGCGGTGAGGTTTGCGATGCCGCCGATGTTTTGCACGATGCGTCCGATCTTCGGATCGCGATAGAGCAGGTAGTCGAGGAAGGGAACCAGCGGCGCGCCTTTGCCTCCGGCAGCCATGTCGGCGGGACGAAAATCGGACACCACCGGCACGCCGACGCGGGCGGCGATTACTGCGCCTTCTCCGGTCTGCCAGGTGACGGCGAGCTTGCGTCCCAGAAATTTCGCGGGCTCGCCCTGATGATAGAGCGTCTGGCCGTGGCATCCGATGAGTTCTGCTTTCATGCGGAAGCGGCGTTGAGTGGCTAGGACTGCGTCGGCGTAGAGTTCGGCGAGCAGGAAATTCAGTCGGGCCAGATCGGCAACGCTGGCTCGTTTCGCGTTCATGGCTGGCAGGACGGCTTGGCGGACTGGTTTCGGGTACGGGTATTCGGCGTGGGCCAGAAATTTGAACTTCAGGTTCGATGAGCCGGACGCACGCGGGCGAGTCGCCCGCGACCACGCGGTCTGAGCAGACGCGAGCTTAAGAACGCTACGTTGATGCCGTCGGCTGAGGTGCCGCTCATGACGCCGGCGACGATCATGAGGCTGACGCTCCCAGCTTGATCAAGCCGACCTGCTCGCTGAATTCCCACACCTGGCGGGAAAGCTTTTCCAGCTTTTCCGGAGTGGGTGCCGGGGGCTTGCGCTTCAAAGCGGATGATTTTTTCTTGAAGGCCAGAACGCGCGCCGCGGATTCCGCCACTCTCTCCGCGAATTTGCGGTTGCGTTCCGCTTCCTTAATCAGGGCTTCGTAAGAGCGAGTGACGTATTCCTCGATATGGCAGATCAGGCAGAGGTCGCCGCCGGCGCGGATGTGTTCGATGGCAGCTTGCTCGATGGGGGCGGCTTTCAGCACTCCTCCCATTTCCAGATCGTCGGAAACGACCAGGCCGCGGTAGCCAATCTTTTTGCGCAGGATGTCGGTGATCCACTTCTTGGAGAGCGATGCCGGGCCGTGATCGTGCGTGACTGCGGGATAGTTGGCATGTCCGACCAGGATCATGGGCAGTTCACGTCGCAACGTGCGGTAGGGATAGATGTCTTCCTCCCACAGTTTCTTCCAGGCTTATTGATCGACTGGGAGGTCATGGTGGGTGTCGAGATTTGCCTTCGCCCAGGCCGGGGAAATGTTTGCCGGAACCGATGACGTTGGCAGCGCGCAGTCCTGCGAGAAATTCGCGGGCGTAGAGTACCGCCTGTTTCGGATCGGCCGAGACGGCACGCGAACCCATCACCGTTTTCGAGGCTTCGAAGGCGAGGTCGACGACCGGCGCGAAGTCGGTGTTGAACCCTAACGTCCGGCAGATGTCACCGATCAGCTTGCCATGCTTGCGGAAAAGCTTGCGGTCGCCGGTGGCGAAGACGTCGGCGGCGGAGGGAGTCGGCCAAAGAGATTGCGGAAGCGATCGACCGTGCCGCCTTCCATGTCCACGCAGGTGAAAAGCGGAGCGGAGACACAGGCCTGGCAGTCTTTGAGGAGCTTGATAGGTTTGCTCTCCGCCGGTGATGTTGCGCGCGAAGAGGATGACGCCGGCCGGCTGAATGCGAGTGAGCAGGGCGCCAAGCCAGGCGGACATCTCGGTGCCGTCGAAGCCGATGATGAGTAGTTGGCCGATGCTGCGATGCAGGTCAGAAGAAATATTGCGTTTAGGCATTATCGATCATTATTCGACGATTGGCGTCCTTCGCAAAGTGAGGAAGTGGTTTCATTTATTTCTTCGGCCGCAGCCGCCAGCGTAGGGTCGGCTAGTCCACCTGCTTCTTCAATTCCGCCAAGAGGTTCAGGGCCTCGAGCGGAGTGATGGAGTTCAAGTCGACTTCGCGCAGCTTGTCCAGCACCGGTTGGGACAGCGGCGTGAAGATGGTCAACTGGGCCGCGGGAGGGTGGGCGTCGGGAGAGAGGTGTCCCATCAACTGGCGCTCGGCGCTTTCATGCTCGGCCAGCACTTCGCGGGCGCGCACGATCACTTCGTGTGGGCAAGTCCTGCGAGTTTGGCGACTTCGATGCCGTAGCTGCGGTCGGCCGCTCCGGGCTCGACTTTGCGGAGGAAGACGATTCCGCCACCGGTTTCTTTTACCGACACGTGGTAGTTCTTTACGCCGGAAAGCTGGTCGGCCAGTTCGGTCAATTCAAAGTAGTGTGTGGCGAAGAGAGTCTTGGCGCGGGTGCGCGCGTGAATGTATTCGACGGCCGCCCAGGCGATGGCCAGGCCGTCGTAGGTGGCGGTGCCGCGGCCGACTTCGTCGAGCAGAATCAGAGACCGCGGAGTCGCGGTGTGCAGGATGGCGGCGGTTTCCGTCATCTCGACCATGAACGTCGAGCGGCCGCGGGCCAGGTTGTCGCTGGCGCCGATGCGGGTGAAGACGCGATCGACGAGCCCCAGGCGCGCCGAGCGGGCGGGAACGAACGATCCCATCTGCGCCATGATCACGGTGAGCGCCGCTTGTCGCAGGTAGGTGGATTTGCCGCCCATGTTCGGGCCGGTCAGCACCATGATGGCGTTGGTGGTTGAGTTGAGAAAAAGATCGTTGGGGACGAAGCGGTCTCCGCTGCCGAGTTCCAGTTGCTCGATGACGGGATGGCGTCCTTCGACGATTTCGATGTCGGCGGAGTCGTCAAACTTTGGACGGCAGTAATTTCGCAGCGCCGCGATCTGGGCTAGAGCGGCCAGCACATCGATTTCGGCCAGCGCCAGCGCGGTCTGGCGGATGCGGCGAGCTTCTCCGGCGATGGCCGAGCGCAACTCGGCGAACAGGCGGCGCTCGATGTCGACGATCTTTTCCTGGGCGTCGAGAATCTTCGATTCGTATTCTTTCAGTTCGGGCGTGGTGAAGCGCTCGGCGTTGACCAGGGTCTGCTTGCGTTCGTAGTCAGGCGGAGCCAGGTGCGAGTTGGCTTTCGAGATCTCGAGGTAGTAGCCAAAGATCGAATTGAACTTTACCTTCAGCGAGGCGATGCCGGTGCGCTGGCGTTCGCGCTGCTCGATCTGCGCCAGGAATTGTTTGCTGTTGCGGCTGAGGTCGCGGAGTTCGTCGAGTTCTGCGTCGACGCCCGGTTGGATCACGCCGCCGTCGCTGAGGGAGATCGGCGGTTCCGGGACGATGGTGCTTTCGATGCGCTGTCGGAGGTCGGCGAGTTCATCGACTGCGGAGTGCAGGGTGGCAAGTCGAGACTTGGAGTCATTGGAGGAGCTTTGCATCGTCTGCGCGGCCGAGTCGGCCGCGGCCACACGTGCATCGTTGCCTCCAACGCGTTCCAATGCTTTCCGGACTGCGGGAAGCTTCTCCAGAGATGCGGCCAGCGCGAGCACATCGCGCGGGTTGGCGGTTTCGAGCGTGACCCGGCTGAGCAGTCGTTCGAGGTCGAGGATGCCATCCAGGGCGCGGCGCAGTTCTTCGCGGGCGATGGTTTCTTTCACTTGAGACTTCGACGGCGTCAAGACGAGCGTTGATTTCCGCGAGATCGATCGACGGACGCAGCAGCCAGGAGCGCAGCAGGCGCTTGCCCATGGGCGTGACGGTGGCGTCAATTGAGCGAAAGAGCGTTACGCCGGCATCGGCGCCGGCGAAGAGCGGTTCGATCAGTTCGAGATTGCGGACGGTGACGGCGTCGAGCACCAGGCAGTTCTGACGTTCGTAGAAGCCGATGCGGTCGACGTGACTGAGAGTCCCGCGCTGGGTGGAGCGGACGTAGTAAAGGATGGCGCCGGCGGCTGCCGCGGCTGCCGGTTTGCCCGCCAGGCCGAAGCCTTCAAGCGACAGCACCCCAAAATGATTTTCCAGCAGCGGAATGGCGTGGTCGGGAGCGAAGATCCAGTCGTCGAGCGGAGTCTCGGCGTAGCCGGATGTGGTGGAAACTTTCGCAGGCGAGGGCGCCCGCGCTACATTGGAGCCCTCGAACAGCGGCGCGGACGATGCGTACAGCACTTCTTTCGGACGCAGCTGCTGCAGTTCTTCCTGGATTCTTTTGGCGGCGTCTTCGCCCTGGAATTCGGTGGCGCGAAATTCTCCGGTGGAAAGGTCGAGAGCGGCGAAGCCGACGCGCTCTCCGGTTTGCGCAACCGCCGCGAGAAAATTGTTTTCTTCGGAGCTGAGCGAAGAATCGGCCGCTGTGCCTGGGGTGACGACGCGGGTGACTTCTCGTCGCACCAGTTTCTTCGCAACTCGCGGATCTTCCACCTGCTCGCAGATGGCGACCTTGAAGCCCTTGCGGATCAGCTTCGCGATGTAGCCCTCGGCGGCGTGGTACGGCACACCGCACATCGGAATGGCGATGCCTTTTTCTTTGTTGCGCGAGGTGAGGGTGATTTGCAGTTCGCTGGCGGCGAGGACGGCATCGTCGAAGAAGAGTTCGTAGAAATCTCCCAGGCGGAAGAACAGCAGGGCGCTGGGATGCTCCTTCTTGATGGCGGCATATTGCCGCATCAGCGGCGTGGACGGCTCGGTCATTTCACTTGTCTGCGTGGGCGGATTATAACAAGGCGGTGGCGCCATCCGGGGCGTGGAAATCTCCAGGCATGCGTTTCTTTCGCCCCTTCGGGGCTCGACCAAAGGAGCTGGCTGACCCAGGGCTTGCGCCCTGGGCTGTATTCTTTGCGCCGCTTCGCGGCTCGGAGTCGATCGAGTTCGGGGCACGTGTCCGAGCAAGTGTTCGTTTGCTCGCAGACGCCAAATCATAGTTGACGGGCTGGCGTGCCGATGTTTTCCTTACAGCCATGGAATTACGTAAGGATCCGATTACCCGCTCGTGGGTGATTACGGGCGACGATGTGCCTGACCATTCGCCGCGCGCTGAGGCGTTTTGCCGCTTCTGTCCGGACTCGCCGGTGGCGGCGCAAGTGGTTTCCAATATGCCGGCGGTGGATGGCGGGCCTTGGTCGGCGCGCGCTGTGGTGCATCCGGCGCCGCTGTACCGGATTGAAGGCGAGCCGACGCGTCGCGGCGATGGACTTTACGATCGCATGTCGTCGGTGGGAGCGCACGAAGTATTGGTGGAGAATGTACGGCACGACCGGCAGTTGTGGAACGCGAGCGATGCCGAGATCGAACAGTTTCTTTTGCTGGCAGCGCATCGCATTCAGGATTTGAAGCGTGATGCGCGCTTCAAATACGTCAGCATCTTTAAGAATCACGGACGGGATGCGGGACAGGAATTCGAGCATCCCAATTCGCAGCTGACGGCGACAACGTTTGTGCCGCGGCGCGTGCTTTATGAACTGCGGGCGGGACGAGACTACTTCAAGGCCAAGGAACGCTGCGTGTTCTGCGACATCATTGCGCAGGAGTTGCAGCAGAGCCAACGGGTGATCGAAGTGCGTGGCGATTTCGTCGCGCTTTGTCCGTATGCGCCTCGCGCGCCGTATGAAACATGGATCCTTCCGCGCAGCCATGAAGCCGCCTTCGAGCGCTATGGGCTAAGCCGTCCCGCGACCATGCTGGATCTGGCCTCATTGCTGCGGCGCACGCTGCAACGGATTCGCACCGTGACCGAAGAGTTTCATCTGGTGCTGCATACTTCGCCGAATACTTTGTTCCGCTCGAAGAGCCTGGATTATTGGAAGACGATCGACGACGACTACCACTGGCATATTGAAATTCTGCCGGTAATCGGTGGACGGGCGAAGTCGTATACCTTCAAAGAGGTTTATTATTCGCCGGTGACCTCGGAGACAGCGGTAAAGCGGTTGCGGGATGCGCGGATCGAAGGATAGGCGGGCGTCGGACGTCAGACCTCGGACTTCGGGCTCAAGCGTCACCGTGATGGTGTGAACCCCAGGAGGGTTCAAACTCTTGATTCGTTTTCTGTTCTGCGGCCTTCTGCTGGCGACTGCCTGTGCGCAGGACGCTCCGAACGTTCGTCCCGAACGCTGGCCCGAATTCGGCAGTAGCTAAGCAGGAAGTCCTGTGGCAGAAGCTCGAATCCAGTATCAACGATGTCGATAACAATCTGGACGGCGTGCTGGGCGTTGCGGTTCTTGACCTGACGAGCGGGAAGAAGTTCGTTTTGCATGGCGACGAAGTTTTCCCGCAGGCCAGTTCCATCAAGACAGCCGTGCTGGCTGAACTTTATCGTCAGGCGCAAGCCGGCAAGTTGAAGCTCACCGACATGTACACGGTGCAGGCTTCCGATCTGGTTCCAGACAGTTCCATCATGGGCGGGCTCACTCCCGGAGTCACGCGCATCACGCTGCGCGATCTGGCGACCATGATGATCGCAGTCAGCGACAATAGCGCGACCAATGTCCTGATCGATCGCGTGGGCATGGAGAATGTGAATGCGCTGCTCGATTCGCTGGGCCTGGCTCATACCCGTCTGCGGCGGAAGATGATGGACCTGAAAGCTGCCAGCGAAGGCCGGGAGAACATCTCGACTCCCGCGCGAAATGATGACCTTACTGGAGGATCTCTATCGAGGCAAGGTCCTGAACAAGGCGATGACCGACGATTTCTTCACCATGCTCAGTACCCAGAAGCACGGTTTTCTTTCACGCGATTTGCCTGAGGGATTGAAGATCGCCAACAAGCCCGGTGAGCTCGAAGGCGTGCGCAACGATTCGGGAGTGGTGTTTGTGGAAAATCGTCCGTATGTGATTTGTGTGATGACCACCTACCTGCGCCGCGAGCGCGACGGTGAGGAAGCGATCGGAAATATTTCGGCGGCAGCTTATCGCATGTTCGACCGGCTGGCCCGAGCCAGCGAATACGGGCGAGTGGTTTCGCCGGCAAATGGAAAGTAGTCTTCAGTCGTCAGTCTTCAGTCGTCGGCCAATCCGCGGCGGACGCTGTTTGCTGAAGACTGACGACTGATGACCGACGACTGACTTTCTATGACTCTGCGGCGCATGAAGACTTACACCGGCGGCCAGGGATACGTTTATCAGTATTACTTCGTGGGCAAGCGGGTGGCGTTGGCGGATGCTCCTGAGGCTCCGGCGAGCGAGTTCATTTTTGATGTGACATCGGACCGCAAGACTACGTTTTCCGTGAGCGTGTTTCTGCCGGACGCGTCTTTGCGTGGTTGGGCATCGCGGCATGGGCGCGTGCTTACGGATGCTGAGCAATACGGCGCTGTGAAAATGAGGTTGTTTCAGGCCTTCGACGAAGTCGCGGATATGATGGCGCAGGGGCGCCGCCTGGTGGTGAGTGCGGAGAGTCTGGAAGAGGCGTTGGAAACGCTGGGAGTGCAGTAGCGGTAACTGGTTACAGCGCGGATTGCTTTACGGTCGGAGGGCGAGACGCCCTCCGGACAGCCGGCGGGACGCCGGCGCTACAGGTGCTGCGGCTGTACGTTGCCCTTCTTATGCTTCTGCACTGGCTGCGGTGCAGACTATAATCACCGTGGCAGGTTTCGAATCTGTTTATGCCCATACTGTGGCTGCGAGTGGCGCTTGGTTTTTACGCCGTGGGATTGTTGTATGCGCTTCTGGCCCTGACGCGTACGAGTTCGCTTTTGAACCGGGTAGCAGTGCCGGCCATGACTCTGGGCATGGTGTTTCAGTTTGTGTCTTTAACGGAAGCAGTTCTGCTTTCGGGGCAACTCACGCTTACTTCGGTACATAACTCCGAGTCGCTGCTCGCGTTGCTGGTAATGGCAGCGTTCATGATCGTGTATCTGGTGTATCGAACGACGTCGCCCGGAATCGTCGTGTTTCCGTTGGTATTTGTTCTGACTTTTGTGGCAGTGACCACGCAACAGCCATTTCTGCTGGTTTCGCCGGGTATGCGCCGGGGTTGGCTCTTCGTCCACATCGCAATGATTTTTATTGGTTACGCGGCGCTGTTTTTGAGCTTTGCCGCCAGCCTGCTTTATCTGTTGCAGGAGCGCAGCCTGAAGTCGAAAAAGCCAGCTGCCATCCTGCTGCGCCTGCCGGCCCTTGAAGTCATCGATCAGATCGGCTATCGCTCGCTGTTGCTGGGCTTTCCTTTTATGACGCTCGGGCTGGTAGCGGGAAGTATCGTCGCGCAGGCCACTTATGGACGTCTCGACTTTCTCGATCCCAAGATTTTTCTGTCGCTGCTGATGTGGGCGGTTTACATGGTGATGGTGTTCACCCGCTGGAATGCGGGATGGCGCGGGCGGCGGGCCGCATACCTCGCGACCGGCGCTGTAGTGGCGGCGGTGATCGCCTGGTCGGCGAACTACTTCAGTACGATTCACGGGTTCGTCCAATCATGAAGTTTCAACTCATCGGGGTGAACCACAAGACCGCGCCGGTCGAAGTGCGCGAGCGGCTTGCGATTCCCGAAGGACATCTGCCTGAGGCAATGAGGCGACTGGCGGGACATCCGGGCGTGGAGGAAGGGATCATCTTCTCCACCTGCAACCGGGTGGAAATGCTCACCCAGACGAAGAATGGCGCGGTCGATCTGCGCGGATTTCTGCGCGACTACTTTCAGCTGAATCCCACCGACTACGAAGCGCACTTGTACGAATACCGCGAGAGCGATGCCGTGCGTCACCTGTTTCGCGTGACCTCCAGTCTGGATTCGATGGTGGTGGGTGAGCCGCAAATTCTGGGACAGGTGAAAGAGGCTTATGCCACGGCGCGGGCAGTGGGCGCGGTGCACTCGCAGCTCGATCTGCTTCTGACCCGGGCGTTCGCCGTGGCGAAACGGGTGCGGACGGAAACGGCCGTGGGTTCGTCTGCTGTGTCCGTGGCGTCTGTCGCGGTTGAACTGGCCAAGAAGATATTTGGATCGTTGCAGGGCAAGCATGTGTATCTGGTCGGCGCGGGCAAGATGAGTGAACTGGCGGCGCGTCATCTGATTGCCCACGGGGCGGAATCCATCTTTGTGTCGAATCGCACTTTCGATCGCGCGCAGCAACTGGCGGCGCGGTTCGATGGACAGGCCATCCTCTTCGAACAGCTCTACGAGACTTGCGATCGCGCCGATATCGTCATCACTTCGACGGGCGCGCCCCATGCCATCTTCCGCCGGGAGCATGGAGAGTTGTTTCTGGCGCGGCGGAAGAACCGGCCGATGTTTTTTATCGATATTGCGGTGCCGCGGGATGTCGATCCCGGGATGAACAAGCTCGACGGCATCTTTGTTTACGACATCGACGATCTGCAGCAGGCAGTCACGACGCACGTTGCGGATCGGCAGAAAGAAGCGGACCGCGCCGAGGCCATCATCAGCGGCGAGGTCGAACGCTTTCAGCAGCGGCTGCAGACGCTGGACGTGGTGCCCACGATCGTCTCGCTGCAGGATCATCTGGAGACGATTCGCCAGGCTGAGATCGACCGGGTCCGGGGACGCCTGGGGCCGCTCTCTCCCGAACAGGAACTGGCGGTCGAGACGCTCACGCGCGGAATTATCAGCAAGATCATGCATACCCCAATCACCACCCTGAAGACTGCGGTGCGAGAGCCGGAGGCGACCACGGTGGTCGACATCGTGCGGCGGCTTTTTGATCTTCAGGACAAGCAGGGTCTGCAGGACAAGAAAAAAGACACGAGAGTAGCGAAGACTTCGAGCGGAGATTCCGGAGCGGAAAGTTAGTGGCGCGGCTACGAATCGGTTCCCGGGGATCGCAGCTTGCGCTGTGGCAAGCCGACGCACATCAAGGCGCTGCTCGAGGCGCGCGGACATCAAGTCGAGATTGAGATCATCAAGACGACTGGCGATCGCATCAGCGATGTCGCTCTTGCCCAGGTTGGCACCAAGGGCATGTTCACCAAGGAAATCGAGGAAGCGCTGTTCGACAATCGGGTGGACCTCGCGGTACATAGCCTGAAAGATCTTCCCACGGAAATTTCAGCCGACTTTCGAGATTGCGGCGATCACTACTCGAGAAGATGCGCGAGATGTTTTCTGCTCGCGGAAATTCAACAGCATTGAAGAACTGCCGCTCGGAGCTAAGGTGGGGACCAGCAGTCTCCGGCGGCAGGCGCAGCTGAAGGCGCTGCGCGCGGATCTCGATATTCATCCGTTGCGAGGCAATGTGGACACGCGGCTGCGAAAACTAGAGGCTGGCGACTACGATGCCGTGATTCTCGCTGCGGCTGGATTGAATCGACTCGGTAAGCGAGAGAGTATGCGGCAGGTACTGCCGTCGAAACTGATGTGTCCGGCGGCAGGACAGGGCGCGCTGGCCATTGAGATTCGCAAAGAGGATGCGGGAGTGCGCCAGCACATCGTTTTTCTGGACGATCATGCGGCTCGTACAACAACCACGTGTGAGCGCGCCTTGCTGAACCGGATGGGTGGAGGCTGTCAGGTGCCGATCGGGGCATTGGCGGCAATCGTCGAAGGCCGGCTGCATCTTGAGGCAGTGGTGGCGCGTCCGGATGGAACGAAGGTGTTGCGGGAATCAGGCGAAGGGGATGACCCGGTGAAGTTAGGGGAATCGGTGGGCCAGCTTTGTTGAGTCGCGGGGGCGATGCGATTCTGCGAGAGGTGTACGGGGAAACGGCGGCGGCGCCCGAGCAACCCTAGACTGTGTGGTCGCGGGCGACTCGCCCGCGTGCTGTGACTATTTCCCAAGATTATGAGATCGAGTCAGCAAATCAAAGGCGGGCGGGCGACTTCAAGGTGTGCGTGTGCTGGTTGGTCGCGCACGCCATCAGGCGAGCGCGCTTTCTGCTGGCCTGCGCGAGTTAGGCGCCGATGTTCTGGAAATTCCATTCATTGAAATCCGCAAACCGCGGTCTTACAAAGCGTTGGATTCGGCACTCAAGAATCTCGCCAGAGTATGACTGGCTGATCCTGACCAGCGTCAACGGGGTTGACGCGCTATGGGAGCGGTTGCGTAAGCTGCATATTGGCGGGAAGCCGATGCTTCACCTGAAAGTGGCTGCGATTGGGCCGGCGACGGCGCAGGCCATCGAGCGGCACGGAGTGAAAGTGAATGTCATCCCGAAGGAATACGTCGCCGAATCGGTGGTGGCGAGTCTGCGGCGGAAGGTGAAAGGGAAGCGGGTGCTGCTGGCGCGGGCGAAAGTTGCGCGTGATGTGATTCCGCAGGAGCTGCATAAACTTGGGGCGCACGTCGATGTAGTGGTGGCTTACGAGACGGTGGTCCCCGAAACTTCACGTAAGAGGCTGCGGGCGGCGTTGAAATCTCAGAAGCTGTGCCCCAACGTGATTACTTTCACCAGTTCGTCCACCGTACGTAACTTCGTGGCGCTGTTGGGTGAAAGTCGTGGCCGGGTCGGCCGAGTCCACATGGGCAGGGAAGAGAATCGGGTGCGGTTTGCTTCCATTGGGCCGATTACTTCGTCTACTCTTCGGGAGTTTGGCTTGCCGGTGGATATCGAGGCCGCGGAATACACGATTCCAGGTCTGATCAAGGCCATCGCCAAACACGATCTGTGATCTGGTGACGCAGTCCTTAATGGAGGCAGGTTTGCAACGAAAGGGTTTTCTGGTTCTTGCCGGCGTGGTTCTGGTGGTCTCTCTCGCATTCGCTCAATCCACTTCTTCTGATTTCCCGCCGGACGAACTTTTACAGCACATTACCGCCGATGGATTGCGGGCGCACATGGCGTTTCTGTCGGACGACCTGATGGAAGGCCGAGGGATCGGCACGCGCGGTTATCAATTGGCAGCCAACTATGTGCGGGCGCAATTCGAGCAAATGGGATTGAAGCCGGCAGGAACGAACGGCTCGTACTTCCAGAACGTGCGCTTTCGCAAGATCGAGTTGCAGCGTGACAAGAGTTCGGTCTCCGTAAAAAATAACGGCTCAAGCCGGACCCTCATTATCGAGAAAGACTACGTGATGGCGGGCGATCCGCTGTCCACTGACGCCAGGGTGGAGGGTCAGGTCGTGTTCGTGGGTTATGGCGTGAGCGCTCCGGAGTTTGGCTACGACGATTACGCAGGCGTTGATGTGCGGGGAAAAATTGTGGCTGCGATCTATGGCGCTCCGCCGAAATTGCCATCCGCCCCCGGGGCTCATTTTTCTTCTTCCGAACAGAAATTGCGTATGGCTGCCGAGCATGGAGCGATTGGATTTCTGGGCATCTGGGCGGGCAGGACCGAACAGCGTACGCCGTTTTCTGAATACGTGCGTTTTACGCGAGGCCCGTCGTACCGTTGGCTGGATGCAAATGGTGTACCGAATAACGCGGAACCGAAGATCAAGGGGGGCGCCCGCATAAGTGCGAGCGCGGCCGAGGCGCTGTTTCAAGGCGCGCCGAAGTCATGGAAAGAAGCATTGCAAGCGGCGGAGAACAGCCAGCCGCAGGCGTTTCCGCTGACGGCGAGCGTGTCGATTCATGCCGTTAGCCGCTACTCGGAAGTGGAAAGCCCAAATGTGGCGGCGATTCTGCCGGGCTCCGATCCTCAACTGAAGAATGAGTATGTAGTCTTTACCGCGCACCTTGATCATCTCGGAATTGGCGATCCCGTGAAGGGTGACAGCATCTACAACGGGGCGGCGGACAATGCCTCGGGCACGTCTGCGCTGCTGGAAATGGCGCGGGCATTTTCCGAGCTGAAAACGGCTCCGCGACGTTCGCTTCTTTTTATCGCCGTCACTGGCGAGGAAGAAGGTCTTCTGGGTTCTGACTACTACGCGCACAATCCCACGGTGCCGATTACGCAGATCGTGGCCAACATCAACATGGACGAAGTTTCCTTCCTCTACGACTTCAAAGATATTGTGCCGCTGGGCGGCGAGCATTCCAGCCTGGGCGCGGTAGCGGACGATGTGGCGCGGCACATGGGCCTGATTGTCAGTCCTGATCCGTTGCCCGAGGAAGTGTATTTCGTGCGCAGCGATCAGTATTCCTTCATCCTGCAGGGCGTTCCGGCTTTGTACATCGAAGAAGGATTGCAGACGGTCGATCCGAATCTCGATGGCAAGAAGATGCAGTTTGACTGGGAGACGCAACGCTACCATCTGCCCGGTGATGATATGAGTCAGCCCTTTGACTTCAACGCGACGGTGAAGTGTACGCGTGTGGATTTGGCGGTCGGATACGAAGTAGCACAGCAGACCGAGCGTCCGCACTGGAATGCTGGGGATTTCTTTGGGAAGTTCGTGAAGAAGTAACCACCACAGATCACGTGGACTATTCAGTCAGCGAACAACCACAGTTTGCTGGTGGGACTTTCGCCTTCAGGAACTCCGACACGCGTTTGTAGGCATCGATCTGGTTCTCGACGCGGGCGAAGCCGTGGCCTTCGTTTTCGTACACTTTTAATTCCGCGACGCCGCCGTGTTTTTTCACGGCATCGACGACCTGCTGGGCTTCTTCTTTCGGACATCGCGGATCGTTCCCGCCCGCCAGCAACAGCAATGGCGCCTTGATCTGATCGACAAAGAAAATTGGCGAGCGGTCATGGAATAAATCTTTGTTCTTCTCCAGATCGCCCATGGTGGCCAGATCGGATTGCTGCAGCACGGGATCTTCATTGGCGATTTCGGTGAACCAGTTGACGAAAGGCACGATGGGAACGCCCGCAGCCCACACGTCCGGTGCTTTGGTCACGCCCATCATGGTCATGTAGCCGCCATAGCTTCCGCCCATCAGAACCAGCTTCTTGGGATCGAGGTAGCCGGTCTGCTTGATGAAGTCGGCGGCGGCGAGGACGTCCTGCAGATCGCCTCCTCCCATGTCGAATAGATTGGCGTGAAGAAATTCTTTCCCGTATCCCGTCGAGCCGCGATAGTTGGGCGCAATCACCATGTATCCCTGATTGACCATGTGCTGAATGATGCGGCTGAACGAGTTCACGCTTTGCGATGCAGGGCCGCCGTGAACGTAGACCACGGCCGCGTTCTGTCCGCTGCGCGCCATGTTGTAGGGCACATAGACGAGAGCTGAGATGGTCCACTTGCCGTCGCGGCTGGGATAGTGCACCAGAAAAGGCTCGACCATGTCGTCTGGCTGCACGCCTGCGACGAGAGAATTCGTGATCTGCTGCGATTTGCCGTCGGCGACGGAGTAGATCCAGACATCGTTCGGCGACGTAGGTCCGTTGTGGTAGTAGAGCAGGCGCGATCCGTCGCGGGTGAAAGCTGAGTTCGCGCCGCCCAGATGATTTACGCCTTTGGGCAGCGGCAGGACAGTCGTCTTTCCGGAAGCGAGGTCGTGAACGTAGATGTCGGCGTTGCCGTCGACGTTGGCAGTCCAGGTGACGGATTTACCGTCGGGAGAAAAGTTGCCGGCTTCGATTTCCCATTTGTCCTGGGTGAGCCAGTCGATTTTCTTCGTGGCGATGTCGAGCAGGCCGACGTTGTCGTAGCCATTGCCTGCGTTTGAGGTGATCAGCAGGTGCTTGCCGTCGGGCGAGAACTGGTTGGCGACGTAGATGGCCTCGCCGTCATGCGGCGTGAGCAGCGTGCTTTTGCCGGTTGCGATCTCGGCGACGAAGATATTGGAGTCGGTGCCCTTGGCCTGTTGTTGGGTGTAGGCGATCCACTTGTTGTCGGCCGACCAAGTGGGATTGACGTTCATCTTGTCCTTGGGCGTGCCGGTGGTCAGGTGCTTGGTGTCGCGCATCAGCGTGTCGAAGATGTCGATTTCGAAGACCGATGACGTCTTCGGCTTCACCGTGTAGGCGAGATAGCGGCCGCTGGGCGACCACGTCGGGCTCTCTTCCGAGATCTCGCGGGTGTTGGTGATGTTGAGGACTTGTCCGGTCTTGGGAGAGACGAAGAAAATGTCCCACTGCTCATCGCCGTCGTAGTCGGAGATGTAGGCGATCCACTTGCCGTCGGGAGACCAGGTGGGCTGCAGTCTGGCGCTGGTCGCTGACTGTGAGTTGCGTCGGCCATCCGCCAGCGGCGGGCACCAGCCAGAGATTGTTGCGTCCGCTGATGTTGGAGACGAAGGCGATGGTCTTACCATCCGGCGACCAGGTTGTAGCTCCCACCGAGCGCGTCATGTAGAGCCGTTCGATGGACAGGCTCTGCTGGTTCTGTTCGACATTCGCGTTGGGCTTGCTGGTGATCAGCTTGGGATCGGTGATCGCCTGCGGTGCGGGCAGGTTTTGAGGCAAGGCAAGAGTGCTCATAGAGATGACGGCAGCCAACAGGATAAGCGTGCGCATACAGGATGAGAAAAGTGTAGCAGCTACTTCGCGTTCTTATGGATCTCGACCGTGCTCCAGGTCTTGTCGGCGGCGTGGCAGATATTTTCCAGCGGGCAGTCTGAGCATTTGGGACGGCGGGCGATGCAGAGCCGGCGGCCGTGCCAGATGATCTGATGAGAGAACAGCGTCCACCTGTCGCGGGGGATGATCTTCATCAGGTCTTGCTCGATTTTCTTTGGGTCGTCGTTGCGGGTGAGTTCGAGGCGTCGGCTGATGCGGTGGACGTGCGTGTCCACGACAACGCCTTCGTTTTTCTTGAACCATGTGCCCAGGACGACATTCGCAGTCTTGCGCGCTACGCCTGGGATGGTGAGGAGCTGGTCCATCTGGTCGGGAACCTGTCCGCCAAAATCGTTCACGATCATTTGTGCGGCGCCCACTACGGATTTGGATTTGTTCCGGAAGAATCCGGTGGAGCGGACGTCGGGTTCGAGTTGCTCGGACTTGAGGGCGGCAATATCCTGCACCGTGGGATATTTCCTGAAGAGCTCGGGCGTGACCATGTTGACGCGGACGTCAGTGCATTGCGCCGACAGAATGGTCGCAACCAGCAGTTCCCATGCGCTGTTGTGGTGCAGGGCGCAGGTAACGTCGGCGTAGAGGCTGTCGAGGCGTTTGAGTATCTCGTCGACACGGTCAGGAGCGGTGGGATTGTATTTTGCCTCGAGCGGAGGCGGTGCCACGGACCATGTGGGGACGGGCGCCCTCGCCCGTCCTGGGCGTCCGCAGGACGTCTGGCTTTTTGCTGGCGAGCTTTACGGGTACCTTCTTGGCGTCCAGTCTTGGCGGGTTGGCGCGGGGTGATGCCGCGGGGCATGAGAGCTCCTCAGAATCGAGGTCAATCTTAGCAAATTGATTGAGCGGAAGAGGAAAAGCAAAACCAGCCGTCCTGCGGACGGCCTGGACGGGCGGGGGCGCCCGTCCCCACACAGTCCATGCCTCCACGCAGTCCGTGCGATCGTTCGCTGACGGACTTTCGTAATGCCCGGAACCATGGGCGCAATTGACGCACTGGGACTGTGCCGATAGTCTGAAAGAACACTCAATAGCGACTTAGGAGTTTTACGTGGCGGTGAAGTCCATTCAACTCGGGCAGGTCTGGCGGAACGATACTGACGGACAGGACTATCTTGTCACCAAGATGTACAACGAAGTGTTTACCCAGTTTGCCGTGTTGCGACCGGCTGGTCTGTCTGCGCCCGATGTACCTACAGTGAAGGTGAAAGTTTCCAAGGGTGCCAGCGGCGCCTCGCTGCCCGGATACACATTTACCCAGGAAGGCGCATTCTAAGCCGTTTCTCTGGTTCTGTAAGAGTTTCCCGCACCAGCTTTTCCGGTTTCGGCTTTCCCTGTTTAGAATGATCCCTGCATGACCGAAAAGATTCTTGCCATTCTGTTTGTATTCATCAAGTCCGTCGTAGCCGCCACCGGCTACAGCGGAATTGCATTGCTCATGGCGATCGAGTCGGCGTGTATCCCGCTGCCTTCTGAGTTGATCATGCCGTTTGCGGGTTACCTGGTCTTCGAAGGATCGATGAAATTGTTTTGGGTGGCGACCGCCGGGGCCCTCGGATGCAATCTGGGATCGCTCGTCGCTTACGAAATTGGGTGTTACGGCGGCCGGCCGCTGGTGGAGAAATACGGCCGCTGGATTCTGATGGGCAAGCGCGAACTGGACTGGGCCGACCGCTTCTTTCTACGCTGGGGATACCTGGCAGTGCTGATTGGACGGTTGCTGCCGGTGGTCCGCACATTCATTGCACTGCCCGCGGGAATTGCACGCATGCCGCGCGGACGCTTTCACATCTACACTTTTCTGGGATCGTGGCCCTGGTGTCTCGGGCTGGCCTGGCTGGGCATGAAGCTGGGCGAAAACTGGCGCGAACTGGGGAAGTATTTCCATCAGTTCGATCTGGTCATTGGAGTCGTGCTGGCCGCCGGGATTATCTGGTTCGTGTGGTCGCACTGGCAGAACCGGCTGCGGACAGAGTAAGCTCACCAACAACATTTCAGATTTGTTGTGATTTCAGATTCCAGATCGTCATTCCGGCTTATCGGCATTGCTGACCCGAATGTACTCTTTTTCAATCTAAAATCTGAAATCTGCAATATCTTCTCTGGGGAGATCAACATGAAACATCTTCTACTCGTACTCTTGGTGTCAATCATCGCGCTCACCGGCAGCGTGGCGCAGACTCCCATCACCGGGCCGGGGCAGCCCTATGTGATCGAGTATTACTACAAGACCAAGTGGGGACATGCCGACGAGTTTCTGAAATTGTTCAAGAAGAACCACTACCCATTGCTGAAGAAGGAAGTCGAAATGGGGCGCATGCTCAAAGTCTGGATGGACGTGCCGCGTTATCACACGACTGAAGACGGTCGCTGGGACTACCGCGTGACCATCGTCTTCAAGAATGCGACCGTGGCCAATGAGCCGTTCGAGGAAGATGCCTTGAAGAAGCAGCTCTGGCCCGATCAGGCTGCCTACGAGCGCGAGGAGCAGCGGCGGTTTGAGATTCTGGATTCTCACTGGGATTTGCCGGTGAAGACTTTGGATTTGGAAAAGTAGGAAAGTAGCGCCGGCGTCCGCGGCTGGGGGCGTCCCGCCCACCCATCGGGCTGGCCAGAGGCCGGCGCTACATTACAAAACTTGCCATTCGCCTGCCTTCCGCAGCCGTTCACTGCTCGTGCGGTTGCAAATGCCGACTCAATACGAGAACATAAGAAGTTCGCCTTACATTCCCAACGGAACCTATAAGGAAGCAGCTTAAACATGCCGACGCGGCCGAAGAACGCCACAGTGAAGAACGCAAGAACGAAGACGGAGTCGAAGATCCATCCAGCAGCGAGATCCAGGCGCCCAAGGGCAAACTGGGAATCATGATCCCCGGCATGGGCGCCGTGGCCACGACGTTTGTCGCCGGCGTGGAAGCGGTACGCAAGGGTATCGCCAAGCCGATCGGATCGCTGACCCAGATGGGAACGATCCGGCTGGGCAAGCGCACCGACGCGCTGTCGCCGAAGATCAAGGAGTTCGTTCCGCTGGCCTCGCTCGATGACCTGGTATTCACCGGTTGGGACATTTTCGAAGACAACATGTACGCGGCGGCAACGAAGGCCGGCGTGCTGGAGCGCGATCTGCTGGAACAGGTCAAGCCGTTCCTCAGTTCCATCACGCCGCGCAAGGCGGTCTTCGATCATAACTACGTGAAGAAGCTGGACGGCCCGAACGTCAAAGAAGGGCAAGAACAAGATGGACCTGGCGGAACAGGTCCGGGCCGACATGCGCGACTTCAAGAAGACTTCCGGCGCATCGCGACTGGTCACGATCTGGTGCGGATCGACGGAAACGTTTATCGAGCCGAGCGCTGCCCATCAGTCGGTGAAGGCTTTCGAGAAGGCATTGACGCAGAATGACGACAACATCGCGCCTTCGATGATCTACGCCTACGCGTCGCTGATGGAAGGTGTGCCGTTCGCCAACGGCGCTCCGAACCTCACCGTCGATCTGCCCGTGATGCAGGAGCTTTCGCGGCAGAATTCTGCGCCGATCTGCGGCAAGGACTACAAGACCGGGCAGACGCTGATCAAGACCATCCTTGCGCCGGGATTCAAGGCGCGCATGATCGGGCTGAACGGATGGTTTTCCACCAACATTCTGGGCAATCGCGACGGCGAAGTGCTCGAGGATCCGGGGTCTTTCAAGACCAAGGAAGAATCCAAGCTGTCGGTGCTGGAGCATATCCTGCAGCCGGAGCTTTATCCCGAGCTGTACGGCAAGTTCACTCACAAGGTGCGGATCAATTACTACCCGCCGCGCGGCGACAACAAGGAAGGCTGGGACAACATTGATATCTTCGGATGGCTCGGCTATCCGATGCAGATCAAGGTTGATTTCCTGTGCCGCGATTCGATTCTGGCTGCGCCCCTGGTGCTGGATCTGGTGCTGTTCCTGGATCTGGCACAGCGCAGCAAGCAGTTGCGTAACCTGGGAATCCAGGAGTGGTTGAGCTTTTACTTCAAGTCGCCGATGAGCGCGCCCGGGCTTTATCCCGAGCACGATCTGTTTATTCAGTTGATGAAGCTGAAGAACACGTTGCGGCATTTGAAGGGTGAAGAATTGATCACGCACCTGGGACTGGAATATTACTGAGTTCGACACATTCGACCGTAAGGGCCTTAAGGAGATCAGGAGATGGCAGTCAAGATTGCGAAGACAGCAGACCGTAAGAAGGAAATGGATACCACCAAGAGCACGGATTGTCCCAAGTGCGGGAAGCCTACGCGTATTGTGAAGCGGGTGAAAGATCGCGAGCGCGGGATTCCGGGCGGAATTTTTATTTCGTGCTCGGCGTGCGAGTTTTACGAGAAATTGTAGGACGGAGCGTAATTAGCGGCGCATGTTTTGCGCGGCCAGCGTTTCTTTCGCCCTTTCAGGGCTCCCATCGATTGTTCTAGGTACCCACGGCTTACGCCGTGGGCTTTATTCTTTTCGCCGCTACGCGGCTCGGTGCCGGGCCGGCGCTATCTACGAAAATCTCTCGCGGAAAATTCTCGGAACTGAATTTCTCAAAAATCTGAAGGTTAGGCGCTAACTGCGAGGCTCATTTGCTCCAGGATAGAGCGGGCTTCGTCCGAGGGATTTGGAGCGGCGGTGATGGGGCGGCCGACCACGATGTACGTCGCGCCGGCGGCGATGGCTTCGGCTGGCGTTACCACGCGGCTTTGATCGCCGTGGTCTTTGCCGGCGGGGCGCACCCCTGGGGTCACGATCAGAAAATGGTTTCCCAGCTCTGAGCGTAGTTCGGCGGCTTCCAGAGCGGATGCGACTACGCCGTGGCAGCCGCTCGTTATTGCAAGTCCTGCCAGGCGCAATACTTGGTCAACGACGCGTCCACGGACGCCTACCTTATCGAGATCCTGATCATCCATGCTGGTGAGGACTGTGACTCCGAGGAGCATCAGTGCCGGATTCACGTTGCGCGCGGCTTCGACTGCGGCGCGAATCATCTTGCCGCCGCCAGCGGCGTGAATCGTCAGCATACTGACGCGTAGTTCGGCGGCTTCGCGCACGGCGGCAGCGACTGTGGTCGGGATGTCGTGATATTTCAGGTCCAGAAAAACACGCCGGCCGGAAGCCACCAGGTCGCGCACGACGCTGGGGCCTTCGGCGGTGTAGAGCTGCATCCCTACCTTGTAGGTCAAGGCGGAATCGCCCACGGCCGCCACGATTTTCTGGGCGGCGGCCGCGGACGAAACATCCAAAGCGACGATCAGATTCTGTCTGGGATCGTACATCTTTGGGTAGTGTAAGGGATTTAAAGCGCGCGGGCTAGTATTGCAGGGAAGCCATCATCTGCTGCGGTTGCTGGATGGCCTTCAGGTTATGAATAACGTCCAGACGTACCCGCTGCAGCCCTTGGGAGCTGAAGTGAAGCACTCGCGCGGTATTGTAGGAGAGATCGATGATGCGTCCCGGAACTACCGGTCCGCGGTCATTGATACGCACTACTACCGCCCGCCCGTTGCGCAGGTTTGTGACCCGCACCCAGCTACCCAGGGGCAGTGTAGGATGCGCTGCGGTCAGGTCGTACATGTCGTAGGGTTCGCCGCTAGCCGTGGCTCGGCCCTGAAAATAGCTTCCGTACCACGAAGCCGTCCCAATTTGATACGGCTTTGTCCGGCTGGTCTTGCCCGGCGCGGGTGTTTCTGTCTTGCTGCCCGTCTTAAGGGACTCTGAGCTGGTTGGCCGCTGAGCCGCCCCTAGGCTGACGACCATTAAAACAGTCGCCAGTATATGAGCTATATTTCCTCGCATTGTCACCTCCACATCTCTTTGTCGCTCTAGTCTTTCCCCCCTACCCATTCGCCAAGGATTCAACAAGGCTACCCGTCGAGCCGGGACCTGTCAACCAGGGTTTTCCTGTAGCAAGATGCTTATCTAGTAATAGATATCGAACGTAACCTACTGTTAATCATCACCAATGCCACCCATATTGCTGTAGTCAATACGCTTAGATGTTTATATATCAGTAAATACAGTCGAAAGGGTATGGCTCGGCAATTATTACCCGGCTTTTATTTTCAATCAGTTACGGCCATTACGTTGGGGTAGGCCGAAGGTAATATTTGAGTGAAAATGTGGCCCGCGAGCGTCGCGGTCGTGTAGGGGGGCACTACAGGCCACGTGGGGACGGGCGCCCTCGCCGGTCCTGGCGGAGCGAAGCTCCGCGGTTCGCTCTTAACCGTGGAAAACCGTTGTCGAGCTGCGCTCGACCTGGACAGCCGGGGGCGGCTGTCCCCACGTGGTTTGTGGTGTCCTCTCGAGCGGGACGCTCGCGCCGACATTTGTTACAGTGGCCAGATGCCTCCGCCCGTGGTGCTTACCATCGCCGGGTTTGACCCCTCTTCCGGGGCGGGGGTGACGGCGGACATCAAGACGATTGCCGCCCACGGTTGCTACGGGGTGGGCTGCATTACGGCTTTGACCGTCCAGTCGACTGCCGGGGTTCGGCGGGTGGAACCGGTCAGCCCGGAACTGATCGCTGAGACGCTTGAGGAACTCCGAGCCGATCTTGCAATCGCTGCGGTTCACATCGGCATGCTGGGCTCGGGGAAGGTAGTGCGGGCGGTTGCCGACTTCCTGGAGAAAGCCAAGCTCGGCAATGTAGTGCTGGATCCGATTATCAAGTCGTCATCTGGACGCGACCTGATCGACGCGGACGGGAAGCGCCTTCTGATCGAAAGGCTATTTCCCCTAGCCACAGTCATTACCCCCAATGTGGACGAGGCAGCCGCTTTCGCAGGACTGGCGGTTAACGATCTTGAGCAGATGCGCGTTGCTGTCGCCAGGCTTCATGCGATGGGCGCGGCCAGCGTGGTCATCACCGGTGGGCATCTGGAGAAGGCGGTCGATCTCTTAAGCTTTGCCAGCCGGACAGGGCCGCAGCAGGAAGTCTTCAAATCCGCGAAGCTGCCATCGAATTCAACTCACGGCACCGGCTGCGCGTTCTCTACCGCGATGGCATGCCATCTGGCGCAGGGCCGGGGATTGCCGGAGGCTGTGCTGCTGGCGAAGACCTACGTTGCGGCTGCGATTGCGAACGCGTATCCGCTGGGGCGAGGCGTCGGGCCGGTGCATCATTTGTATCGCATGTATCAACAAAGACGCGTGGCGACTCATGAGGCCACGTAGGGGCGGGCGCCTCACCCGCCCGGACGAGGGCGTCCGGGTCTACGTGAGTCGTGGTAGTGGAGTGTTTAGCGCTTCGGGTCGGGGATCTTTTTCAGCAGCAGGCCGGCGGCGAAGGCTGCGATTGCGCCCAATAGCCACTGCATGCGGTAGAGCTGGACGGCTTGGAAATCATTGAAGGTCTGTACGCTGTAGATCATCCCTACGGCGATGGCTGCCATGATCAGGCACGCCATGCCGACGACGAAGGCAATCAGCGATGCGGTGGAGAGTCCCAGAGCGCGCTTGATGTTGTGGAACTCAAGGTAGAGGGTCCAGTGGGCTGAGGTCGAGGGGCGGGCTTCACGGGAGGCACCGCAGACATGGCAGAATTGCGAACCGACCATGAACTCGGTAGCGCATCCGTCACAGGCTCCCACCATGGCTGGACGGGCCGCCTCGCCGACGACTACGGGAGGGCGCCAGAACTCCTGTTGCGCTTCGCGTACCACGTCGGCCATAAAAATCCTCACTTTCGCACATCGCAAGCCAGTAACCAAAAGCAGAAAATCGTAAGTCGTTGAAAACTGACTGCTTCGATGACGGAGCCCAGAGGTAACCTGCTCAAACCAAGCAAGAATTACCGCTTGCACTAGGAAAGATGCGCTCGAATGATTGAGAAAAGATAATTATGACGCTTCATTATAAGGGCACTTTCAATTCGTACGGCGTTCACGCGTCGTAACTTTCAGGGTTCGCGGCGGTCAACTCGGATGGTTCAGGTAAACTGAAGTCATTCACCCGAACGAGAGAGCTTTGCTTTTTCCGATCCCACGCCGCGCGGTAATATTTCTAGGTGCACTTCTGTTGGCCGCGCAGGCGATGGCGGCTCCGGCGGATTCGAATCCTGAGTCTCTGGCCTACCGTCCTCATGACCCTCAGAACCTCTCTGCGTTTAACCACTTTTACAACCTTGACTATGACCGGGCGGTCTCGGAGTTCGAGCAGGTTTTGGGACGCCATCCCGACGATCCTTTTGCGGTCAATCATCTGCTGACCGCGACTTTGTTCCGTGAGCTCTACCGGATGGGTGTGCTGAACACCGGCGAGTACGCCAATGACACTTTCATTTCTGCTCCGCACCGGCCCGCGGACCCCAAGGTCAAGCAGCAGATACAGGACCTGGTGAACCGCGCCCTGGGGTTGGAAGAGAAACGGCTGGCGGCCAATCCGAATGATGTGGACGCCCTGTACGCAAGGGGAGTCACCCGGGCGCAGTTCTCCACTTACACGGCGCTGATCGAACGCGCCTGGTTTTCGGCGCTGCGGAATGCGGTGGGGGCTCGCCGGGACCACGAACGAGTACTGGAGCTTTCGCCTTCCACCGTGGAGGCCAAACTGATTGTGGGCGCGCACAACTACGTGGTGGGCAGCCTCCCCTGGGGATTGAAAGCGACGGCGTTCACCGTCGGCCTGGGCGGAAATAAAGACAAAGGTCTGCAATATCTCAAAGATTGTGCACAGGGAAGTGGTGAGACCAGTATCGATGCTCAGATCCTGTTGGCGGTGTTTCTGCGCCGCGAGCACCGTTATGACGAAGCTCTGCCGATCGTGCGTAGCCTGGTGCCACGTTTTCCGCAAGACGTACTGCTGGCGCTGGAAGAGGGCCACTTGCTGCGCGCAGCGGGGCGCAACCAGGAGGCTGCCGGCGGTCTACGGGAAAGTCTGGCAGGCTGGGAAGGACGGAAAATATCCCGGCCTGCACTATGAAATTGCCGCTCTAAGCCTGGGAGATTTGTTGCGCAGCGAAAAGAATTATGCCGGAGCCGCCGCCGCGTACGAACTTGTCGGTCAGGCTCCCGCAGCCCGATTCTGAAGTGGTGCAGAAAGCCAATCTGGGCGCTGGGGAAATGTACGATTTGCTGCAAAAGCGCGACCTGGCGATGGCCAAGTACCAGGCCGTTGTGGCGAAAGATGGCGGCAGCGCGTCGGCCGATATCGCACGCAAACGGATGAAAGAGGCTTACCGGGAAAACTAGACACCTCAGGAACATTTTGTGGTGTGGAACCGTATCTCTGAGTGGGCCGCTGCGGGCAGGATGCCCGCAGGACAGCCGGCGGGACGCCGGCGCTACTTGGGAGGAGATGCGATGTATTGCAACTACTGTGGCAAAGTGATTCAGGATGACGCGGCGCACTGCGCATATTGTGGCAAGCGAATAGGGAGCGTGGTGTCGCGTAAACGTTTGGTGCGGCCTCGCGGAGACCGCAAGATTGCGGGAGTCTGTTCCGGATTCGCCGAGTACTTTGATCTGGATCCGACGCTGGTGCGGTTGGTCTGGCTGATCACGGCAGTGATGACTGGCGTGGGAGTGCTTTCGTATCCCATCGCCTGGATCGTGATGCCGGAAGAACCGTTACGGCTGGAAGCTCCGGCGGGACATGAAGCTGTGGTTTAGTTGGCCTGTGTGTTGGGCGGACACTCCTGTCCGCCGCCTTTGAATTTGATTTTTGCCGATGCTGAAAAACGAAGTCAAAAGCGGCGGACAAGGGTGTCCGCCCCACAGAACAAACAACGAAGACCAATGATTCGAATCAAGAGAGACGACGCTGAAATCGCTTACCAGACGCTGGGGAGCGGCTCGCCGATTGTGTTGCTCCATCCTTTTCCAGTTCATCATGAATTCTGGCTGCCTGCCGCGCAGGCGCTGACGAGTCGCTACCAGCTGATCCTGCCTGATCTGCGTGGCCACGGTGAATCGGACGCCGGCGAAGGTCCCGCGACCATGGAAAAGCATGCCAGCGATATTGCCAGAATTCTCGACCATGCCGAGCTCGGACGCGTACCTTTCGCGGGAGTCTCGATCGGCGGCTATGTTTTGTTTGAATTCTGGCGCCGCTATCGCGGACGCGTCGCTGCGCTGGCTTTGATTAATACGAAAGCACCGGCCGATTCTCCTGAAGCAAAAGCTGGACGCTTACAGGCAGCCGCCGACGTACTGGAGCGCGGCACCGAACCTTTCTTCGAGGGTATGGTCCCGAAACTGATCAGCAAGACGACGCGTGCGAGCCGTCCCGACCTGGTGGAGGGGGCGTTGCGCATGATGCGGAAGATGTCCGCCGGCGATGTCGCGCAGGTGCAGCGCGGAATGGCGGAGCGGCCGGATTCGGTCGCGGACCTGAAAACGATCAACGTCCCGACTTTGCTTATGACGGGCGATGAGGACATTCTCACGGGGCCTCCGGAGGCGGAATTGATGCGGCAGAATATTGCGGGAAGCGAGCTCAAGATCATCCGGCATGCGGGGCACTATTCGCCCTGGGAGCAGGCGGCGGAGGTGGGTAAACTGCTGCGCCAGTTTTTCGACAGTGTTAACGGATAATGTGGACGCTCGTGCCCTCATCAGATATCCCTCTCTTTGCTACAATTCTCTCGCCATGTCCACGAACGCAACGATCGATACCTTGCTAGTCCCTGAGAAAACAGTGGTCAACGCCAAAGGCGACGGTCCTGCCCTTGATGTCAGCGCCGCGACTAGCCGCGTGTTCCTTCTGACCCTGGACATCACCAACATCATCGAGCAGGAAGCATTGGACGTGAGCATTTTCGGCTCTGCGGACGGCGCGACATGGGGAGCGAAAGCAGTGACCGTATTTCCGCAGAAGTTTTATCGCGGGCAGCATCCGCTGCTGCTTGACCTGACTGGACATGCCGACGCGAAATTTATTCGGGCGCACTGGGAAGTCAATCGCTGGGGCCGGGGAACGGAGACGCCGATGTTTGAATTCCATCTCGCCATACGGGAAGTGCCGGCGGATATTCTGAAGGAAGCAACGGCGGAGGCCAAGGCGCTGGCCTAAGGGATTTCAGATTTTCGATTTCAGATTTCAGATTTGAAAATCCAAACAACTGGCGCTGACGCACCTGCCGCGCCATCATCAAATACATTTTCCAGCCATGAATCCAACTTCTACTGCTGTCATACGTCCGGCCCGCAATGTCGCGGGGTCTTTGCGCTTGCCGGGGGACAAATCGGTTTCGCACCGCTATGCCATGCTCGCCGGGATCGCCGAGGGTGATACGCGGCTGGAAAATTTCTCCACCGGCGCGGATTGCGCCAGCACGCTGGGATGCGTACGCAGCCTCGGGGTCGAGGTGGAACGTAACGCGGGCAGCATAGTCATCCATGGGCGTGGTACGAAATTGACGGCACCGGCCGCCTCGCTTGATTGCGGCAACTCCGGTTCGACCATGCGGATGCTGAGCGGAATCCTCGCGGGACAGGATTTCACTACAGAGCTTACGGGGGACGAGTCGCTTTCAAGGCGTCCCATGGCGCGGATTATCGCGCCGCTGGAGATGATGGGCGCAAAGATCGCGTCGCAGAACGGTGGACGTCCACCGTTGCGCGTCACCGGAGGAAAGCTAAAGGCGATCCGCTATGACATGCCTGTGGCCAGCGCGCAGGTGAAATCTTGTGTGCTGTTTGCAGGACTTTTTGCCGGTGGCGAAACAACCGTTATCGAGCCGATACGGACGCGTGATCATAGTGAACTGGCGCTGCGGGCTTTTGGGATTGAAGTGTCGCAGGCGGGTAATGAAACGCGAATCGCGGGCGGACAGAAGTTGCACGGCATCGAAGCCGTGGTTCCGGGTGACATTTCGAGCGCGGCCTTTTTTCTCTGCGCGGCTGGGTTGTTTCCCGGATCGCAACTGGTGATTGAAGATCTGCTGATGAATCCGACCCGGGCGCGGCTTCTGGATATCCTGATCCTGATGGGGATCGGAATTTCTGTGACCCAGATTGAGGAACAGCACGGGGAGTTGCGGGGAACGGTGAAAGTCGAAGGCCGCGAGTTGAAAGGGATCACCATTGCCGGTGCAGATACCGCGGCTTTGATCGACGAAATTCCTGTGCTGGCTGCGATTGCTCCTTACACTTCCGGTGGCATGGAGATTCGTGACGCGCGCGAGTTGCGAGTGAAGGAATCGGACCGGATTGCAGCGATCGCTACTAATCTTCGTGCGATGGGGTCGGAGGTGGAAGAGCGAGAGGATGGGTTGAAAATTCCGGGCAGACAAAAGCTGCGTGGCGCGGAAGTGGATTCGCTGGGCGATCATCGGATTGCCATGGCGTTTGCTGTGGCTGCGTTGCGGGCTGAGGGGGAGACGCGGATTCGCGGGGCGGAGGCGGCGGTAATTTCGTATCCGGGATTTTTTGAGGCGTTGGAGAGAGTGGTGGAGCGCTGACGCTCTTTATAAGACCTATCACCGAGCTTTGCTCGGCTGGGCGGGCAGGATGCCCGCCCGACAGCCGGCGGGACGCCGGCGCTACGAAACCCTAACTTCCTACGTATCTGGCGTAGAGGCTGCGCGCTAGGGCTGTGTCTGTTGTGCCTTTGATGATGGCTCGGCCGTCGGGGAAGAGAGTCATCTCGTACGGGTCGGGCCAGAACTTCAGGACGAAGTCGTTGTGCCGCACCGAACCGTGCGGTTTGAGGCGGGCGCTGATCTCCGCGAAATCCAGGGGGCGATAGCGTTCATGAATCTGGACTGAGTTACGTCCGCAGAGGGTAATGTGCGGACGGCCCTCACCGGCAAGATGTATAAAGTCGCGCTCTCCGCAGGCGCGGCATCCCGGCCTGGGGCTTCCAGCTTTCACTTCCGCCCGTTCGTTCCGCCAGACGTCGAAAGAGAGCAGAGTGCGGCGCAGATGTTGAGTCGGCGCCTACGAGAAACTTGATCGCTTCGGTCGCCGAAATTGACGCCGCCAGGTTGACCGCCGAGTTGAGGATGCCGGCGGTTTCGCAGGTCTCGAATGCTCCGCGGGGTTGGTCCGGGAAAACGCACGCGAGGCAGGCAGTTTGTCCTGGCACAATGTTCAGCGTGATGCCGTAGCTGCCGACCGCCGCCGTGTAGATCCAGGGAACCGAAGTCTTTACTGCAAAATCGTTGATCAGATAACGAGTCTCGAAGTTATCGGTGCCGTCGAGAACCAACTGCATCCCGCCCAGCAACTTTTCGACATTGGCCGGAACCAGATCGGCGACCTCGGGTTCAATTACAATTTCCGAGTTGAAGGCAGAAATCTTGCGGGCGGCCGCGATCGCCTTGGGCAGCGACTGGGCCGCGTCGGCTTCATCGAACAGGGACTGGCGTTGCAGATTGCTGGGTTCGACGTAGTCGCGGTCGATGATGCGAATACTGCCCACACCGGCCCGGGCCAGCAGGGAAGCCAGCGCCGAGCCCGTGGCTCCGCATCCCACCAGCGCGATCCGGGCGGCGGCCAGCTTCTGTTGCCCTTCCCGGCCGATGCCGGGGAAAAGCACCTGCCGAGAGTATCTTTCTTCCAGGTCCAAAGAGATCACCAGTTCCAGGGCTGCGAACCTTTATTATAAGTGCCGCGCAGTTTTGCCGGACCAAATGCAACATTGCCTCATAACCGTTCATCGAACCATCATCGCCTACAGTTGCGAGGAGCCGGTTTGCGTTTAGAGGGAACGATTGGGAAATCCCTGTCCATATTGGGGGTCGCGGTCGCCCTGTGTCTGAATGCGGCGGGGCAGGTATCGCCTGCGGGAGCCCCCAGCCACACGCCTGAGGTGCCGGCTCCGGTTCCCTCTGGAACGGGAGGCATGGCTTCCTACGAAGGGCTAGTCGTACAGACCATTGCTTTTCCTGATCTGCCTTCCGCGAATACAAAACGCCTGCTGGAGCTTATCCCGCAAAAAATCGGCTCGCCGTTAGATCGAGAGAATGTCAGGGGAAGCATTCAGGTGCTGCACTCGACCGGGCGTTTTGCCGATATACAGGCCGAGGCCGAGCGCACGCCGGACGGCCGGGTCCAGTTGGCGTTTCGCATGAGCGCAAACTTTTTTGTGGGCCAGATTTTTGTGGAGGGCGAACCGAACCCTCCAGCCGCAAACCAGATCGTCAACGCCTCGAAGCTGGAACTAGGAGAGCTTTTTACCCGGGAGAAGATGGACCGCGCCCTGGCCAGCATCAAACAACTCATGGAGCAGAATGGCTACTACCAGTCCTCGATCAAGGATGAGGAGCAGCCGCAGGTGGAAACCCAGCAGATGAATGTTCTGTTCCGCATGGTGGCGGGACCGCATGCCCGGGTAGGCCGCGTGAGTGTAACCGGAGCGGCAGGCTTCACCGACGGGCAGATTCAGGACATCGCCAAGATGCACACCGGAGACTACGTAACGGTACAGCGGGTCAGCCGGGCGCTGGACCGGTTGCGAAAGAAGTACCAGAAGCAGGACCGGCTCCTATCCAACGTTGCGATTTCCAAACGAACTTACCGGCCCGAAGCAAATGTGGTGGATTACGAAATTGAAATCGAGCCTGGACCGAAAGTCCAGATTGCAGTCGAAGGTTTCAAGATCAGCCGCTCGCAGCTCAAGAAGAACGTTCCGGTATATGAAGAAAATGCGCTGGATGACGATCTGTTGAACGAAGGCCGGCGCAATCTGCTGAATTACCTGCAAGGCCTGGGCTACTTCGATTCCAAGGTGACTCTGCAGAAAAATCCGGCGTCAGCGGGTGAGATGCGAGTTACATACCACATTGATGCCGGAAACCGGCACAAGCTGTTGAAGTTGACGATTGTCGGCGAGAAGAGCTTTGACGAAGAACTCATTCGGTCGCGAATGCAGATCCAGCAGGCGGGACGCTTTCTGGCGCATGGGCGCTACAGCCAATCGTTGCTCAACGCGGACGTCCGCAATCTCATCGCGAATCCTTATCGCGCCAACGGTTTTCTGGACGTGAAGATCACCCCCAAGGTCGAAGACAACTATCAAGGCCGGGACAATGATCTCGCCATTACGCTGCAGATTGAGGAAGGTGCGCAGACCATGGTGGGCGCCCTGCAAATTGTGGGCAACGAAAAGCCACTGACCGTTCCGTTTCCCGATCTCAACATTGCTCCCGGCCAGGGCTTCGGTTATTCGAAAATCAACGAAGACCGTGAGATCGTTCTGAATTACTACTTCAACAATGGATTTCCCAACGCCACGTTCGACGCTTCGGCCAAGCCTTCGCCGGACAACCCGCTGCTCATGGATGTTACCTACACCATCCATCCGGGCGACCAGATCATCGTGGACCAAGTGTTCACCGCAGGAATGAATCACACGCGTCCGTTTATCGTGCAGCGCGAGGTCCAGATGAAGCCGGGCGATCCATTGAGCCAGGTTGACATGCTCACCACCCAGCAACGCCTATATGACCTGGGTATCTTCAGCCAGGTGGATACGGCGGTGCAGAATCCAGAGAGCAATGAACGGGAAAAGAATGTTCTGGTAAACGTGCAGGAGGCCAAGCGCTACACGTTTAATTACGGAGTGGGTCTGGAAATCCAGACGGGTCAGCCCAGTTCAGAGACCAACAAGCCACTGGGAGAGACCGGAGTAAGCCCGCGAGTTTCATTCGGAGTGACCCGGCTTAATTTTCGAGGCCTTAATCATACGGTGACGCTCAAGGCCAACGTGGGCGGCCTGCAGCAGCGGGGGCTGATCAGTTACGACGCTCCGCGCTGGTTCAACAATCCCAAGTGGCGACTTACACTCACTGCTTTTTACGACAATACGGTGGACGTGACCACTTTCACTTCGCAGCGGTTGGAAGGATCGCTGCAGGCCGAACAAACCATCAACAAGACCAGTATCATGACTTACCGCATGACCTTTCGGCGAGTGCGGGCGAGTGACCTCAGCAACACGGTCAGCCCTGATCAGATTCCCCTGCTGTCCTTGCCTACCCGGGTCGGTATTCCCAACTTCAGCTACATTCGCAACAAGCGTGACAATGATCTGGAAACCACCAAGGGAAACTACACCACGATTGACGGGGGAGTAGCCGACAGTCATTTTGGGTCGGAGGCGGATTTCGGCCGGCTGCTGATCCAGAATTCTACTTACTATGCGATCGGAAGGAAGCGGAACTCAGATCAGAAATTCGTTTTAGCCCGCTCTACCCGTATCGGAGTTGAAACTCCGTATGGGAACACTGTGATGCCTCAGCCGGGAGGGGATTGCGCAGACCCTCAAGTGTGCCTGCCGCTGGCCGAGCGTTTCTTCACGGGAGGCGGAAACTCCCATCGCGGGTTCGGACTGAACCAGGCCGGCCCCCGAGATCCGATTACGGGCTTTCCTCTGGGGGGCACGGCGCTGATCGTGAACAACATCGAACTGCGCATGCCGCCGCCGACCCTGCCTTTTTTTCAGGACAACATCAGTTTCGCCATCTTCCACGATGCGGGGAATGTGTTTACCAACGTGCATGACATGTTCCACAGCCTCGCGCGCTGGTCCCAGAAGAATCCGGGGGTCTGCCTGCAACAGGCCACGGCCAGCCAGTGCGACTATAACTATATTTCCCATGCGATCGGCGTAGGGGTGAGATACAAGACTCCGGTTGGCCCGGTGCGCTTCGATTTCGGATACAATTTGAATCCGCCCGCGTTCCCGGGCCAGAAGACGACTACGGTCAACGGCGTGACCAACACCGTCTTCGATCCCCAGCACGCTAGCCATTTCAACGTTTTTTTCAGTATTGGGCAGACCTTCTGATGCGCCGCCAATTATCCAATTTCGTCTGGGTGCTGGTGTTCGTGGCCCTGGGATTTTCGTCCGCCCGGTCCGAGGTGATCGACCGCATCGTCGCAACCGTGAACGGTCAAATCATATTGCTCAGCGATTGGGAAGATTCGTTGCGCTTCGAAGCTTTCAGCAGCGGACGTCCACTGGATCATTTCAACGCCGAAGAGCGCAAGGCTGTTCTGGATCGTCTGATCGACCGGGAGCTGTTGCGGGAACAGTTGCGTGCGGCGGATATCGAGCATGCCTCAGCCGAAGAAGTGGCGCAGCGTGTGGCAGAGATTCGCAAACAGTACGCCGAAGCCGAAACTGAGTTGGGATGGAGAGCCATCCTCGACCGCTACCGCCTGAACGAGGATGGCCTGAAAAGCCGCGTCGCAACCGAAATTGATCTCATGCGACTGGTAGATGCGCGCCTGCGTCCGACGGTCACCGTGGATTCGAAGAGTATTGAGAGTTATTACAACCAGGAGCTTCTGCCTCAGCTTCGCCAGTCGGGAGCGCAAAACGTTCCTCTGGCGGAAGTCACATCGAAAATCAAGGAACTCCTTACCCAGAAAAAAATCAGCCAACTCTTGATTACCTGGCTGCAGAGCTTGCGAGCGGGAAGTCAGATCCGCGCCGAAGCTTTGATGAACGGGTCCGGGAGCCGCAGCCAATGAGTGAGGCCGCCGCGAAGCCGGAGCGGCGCAAGATTTGGAAGTACCTGCTGGCGCTGGCCCTGGCGGGTGCTTTGGTGATGACAACCCTGGGCTGGTACAGCACCACGGATTCTTTCCGGGCGCTGGTGCACGAGCGCTTCATCGCCACACTGGAGCGCATGACCGGAGGCCGGGTCGAACTAGGCAGCATCCATGTGGTCCCATTTCACTTTCAGGTGGAAGTCCGGAATCTGACCATTCATGGGCGCGAGGGCGCGGCAGAAATTCCGTACTTTCATGCCAGCAGCCTGATGGCGCAGATCAAAATCCTGTCCCTGCTGCGGACCGAGTTGGGCTCGAACTACCTGGTCCTCGATCATCCCGTCATCCACATCATTCTTTATTCGGATGGCACCACCAACCAGCCCGAGCCCAAGGTAAAGCAAGACTCGCCGAAAATTACGATGGAGCAGATTTTTGCTTTGTCGATCAATCGCCTGGAAGTCCGCCGGGGCGAGTTGATCTGGGGAAACCAGCGGATGCCGCTCGATTTCTCGGTGCGGGACGTCTCCGCCGATCTTAGCTACTCGCTTTTCCGCAGCCGCTACGAAGGAAACATTCTTCTGGGGAAGGGTGACACGGCGTTCAGCGGATATCGTCCGGTGGCTTGGACGGTCGAAACCCACTTCAGCCTGGGTAGGAATCAGTTACAACTGCATTCTTTGAAGGCCACCTCGGGGCGCTCGCGGCTTCAGGCCTCCGGACAGGTGGCGGATTTCAACCGTCCGAAGGCAAATGGGACTTACGACGTCAGCCTCGATCTTGCCGAGGCCGCAGCCGTTGTCAGGCGGCCGGAAGTGCGGCGCGGTACGGTGCAGCTTTCCGGGAATGGTTCCTGGTCGGCAGAGGATTTTTCCGGGATCGGCAAGGTCGTGATGTCGAACCTCGACTGGAGGGACGCTCCCGTCGGCGTGCACGATGCCAATATCAACGCCCGTTACAACATCGATCCGAAGCGAGTCCAGATTTCCCAGATCGAGGGTCGTGTTCTGGGCGGAAGTATTGCCGGGGATGCAGAGGTGACGCAATGGCTTAGCGCTCCGGTTCAAGCGCCAGCCAACACGAAGACGACCAAGGCGAAGCTGGCCGAGCAACAGAACGGGATTCTGCGTCTTCGGTACAAGGATTTATCCGTTGCGGAAATTGCTGGGGCGCTGACGACTCCCTCACGCCCGTTTGCGCGCATCAAACCCACTGGACTGGCCAGCGGAAACCTGGAAGCCCGCTGGAAAGATTCCGTACGAAACACCGAGGCCCGGTTCGTCACGGATGTGGCGCAACCGGCGCGGCCCTCGAATGCGCAATTTCCGATCACCGGGCATGCGGAGGGAATCTACCGCTTTGGTCCTGGCGAATTGGAATTGGCGGAACTGAATGCTTCGACTCGCGCTACCCAGATTCATGCCTCTGGCACGCTTTCGTCGACCGCTGCGCTCAAAGTTTCGGTGACCACCACGAACCTGGGAGAATGGCAGCCCGTCTTCACCGCCGCTGGATATGCCGGACAAATTCCGGTAACGCTCAAGGGGCATGCATCATTCAATGGCACAGCCAGCGGGAAGCTTACGCAGATCGCTATCGCAGGAAATCTGCAGTCGCAGGATTTCGAAACACTGATTCCCGCCACATCGCATACGCCAGAAAAGTTAGTCGCCTGGAACGCGCTGCAGGCGGACATTCAGTTGTCGCCTTCGCTTTTTGCGGTGCGAAACGCCACTCTCAGCCGCGATCCTGATTCCGTGAAATTTGATTTTCGGGCCCAGCTGGATCATCGGCAGTTCAAGGACAACAGCGCCGATTCAGGCTCACCTGGACACGCAGAACGCAGATCTGCCGGGCATTCTCGCGCTTGTCGGATACACGTATCCGGTGACCGGGATCGTGGATTTGCACCTGCAAGTTGCGGGAACGCGCGCCGCTCCACTTGGGCAGGGAACCATTCATTTGCGGGACGGAAGCTTTTACGGCGAACCGGTGGAAACCTTTAGCTCGAATCTGAATTTCAACGGCGAGGAAGCGGAACTCAAAGACATACAGCTGACCCACTACGAATCGAAGGTCACAGGAGACGCCGCTTTCAATCCTTCGAGCGAGGCATTTCATTTCACGCTGACCGGTACGAATTTTGATCTGACCCGTATTTCGGTCCTGCAGAACGCTCGCATCGCAGTGACTGGCCGCGCGGACTTTACCGCCGAGGGCTCCGGCACCGTGGAGCAGCCAACGCTGAATGCGGCGATTCATCTCCACGATCTTACTTTCGACCAGGAGCGCGCCGGAGACTTCACCATCAACGCGGTGTCCCAGGGAGCGGAGCTGAAAATCTCCGGACAATCGCAGTTCGAGCAGGCCGATCTCAAGGTCGACGGCGATGTTCACTTACGTGATGACTGGCCTTCGGATGTGCACTTCCGCTTTCGGCAACTGGAACTGGACGCGGTCTTCCGGACTTACATGCGCGGAGCGCTGAACGGACATGCGCGGGCCGACGGCGAAGTGCACATGGTGGGTCCGCTGCGCCGGCCGCACGAATTGCAATTTACGGCCAACCTCAACAATCTTGACTCCGATGTTGAACAGGTAAAGATCAAAAACGAAGGGCCCATACGCTTTTCGATTGCCGATCAGACCTTGCAGATCGATCAGTTTCACCTGGTTGGCCAGGACACGGACATTTCGGCGACGGGCAAGGTCCATCTGGCTGGAGAGCGCGAACTTGATTTGAAAGCGCAAGGCCGGGTCAACCTGAAACTGATTGAAAGCTTTAATCCTGATTTCAACTCTTCCGGCGTAGTGACGGTTGATGTGGCGCTGGCCGGCACCTTTGCCAAGCCAGTAATGCAAGGCCGCCTGAAGGTCGAGAACGGAGCAATCGCCTATATCGATCTACCCAGCGCGCTGAGCGATATCAACGGATCGTTGATTTTCAATCAGGACCGTCTGCAAGTCGAGACGCTCACCGCCCATACCGGCGGCGGCCTGGTCACGTTTGGCGGCTACGCCACGGCTTACAACAACAAATTCAATTTCGACCTTACGGTTCACGGACAAGACGTGCGCCTTCGCTATCCTCCCGGGGTCAGCGCCACGGCGAATGCAGATTTGCGCTTTGCGGGGACGTCTTCTGCCTCGACCCTGAACGGCGAAATCATCGTCACGAAGCTGGCAATGACTCCGGGTTTCGATTTCGGCGCGTACCTGGAACATTCCCAAGCCTCGGCGTTGCCGCCTACGAATCGGCTGCTCAACCGCATTCGACTCGATGTTCACATCGCCACGACGCCGGAACTACAGATGCAGACTGCCAGCCTGCGGCTTTCTGGCGATGCGGATCTGCATCTTCGAGGAACAGCCGGGAAGCCGACGATTTTGGGACGCGCGGACATCATCGAAGGCGAAGTCCAGTTCAACGGGACCAAGTATCGGCTGGAGCGCGGCGACATTACGTTCATCAATCCGGTGACTACCACGCCGGTGCTCGATTTGCAGGCCACGACTCGAGTCCGCGACTACGACATTACATTGAACCTGAATGGTCCGATCGACCGGCCCAATGTTACTTATCGTTCCGAACCGCCGCTGCCCACATCGGACATTATCGGCCTGCTGGCTTTTGGGCAAACATCAGAAGAATCGGCGCAATTGAACCAATCGCAGTCGGCATTTAACTCGGAAACATCGAATGCCATTCTCAGCGCGGCGCTGAATGCGACGGTCAGCAGCCGGGTGCAGAAGCTGTTTGGCGTGAGCCGCATCAAGATCGATCCTCAGGGCCTGACCACGGAGACCTCGCCGACGCAAACCGGTCCGGCGGTCACCATCGAACAGCAGGTCAAAAACAATTTGACCCTTACTTACACCACCAACGTCGCTCAGGCGTCGCAGCAGATTATCCAGGTGGAATACAACGTCACGCGCAACGTATCGATTGTGGGCGTGCGGGACCAGAACGGTGTGGTCAGCTTCGACGTGCGGGTCCGCCAGCGCAAGAAATAGGACTTCGGACGTCGGACGTCGGACCTCGGACTTCAGACCTCAGACTTCGGACCCCAGACTTCAGACCTCAGACTTCGGACCCCAGACTTCGGACCCCAGACTTCGGGCCCCGCATCGCAAGATCTCGGACCTACTATCCATTCCTAAAAATCTAACGCATGAGGTCCGAAGTCCGACGTCTGACTCAACGGGAGTATTCTGAACTCGTGGCGGCCGAACTCCATCCCGAACGCTTTGCGGTTGAACGCCGTGGCATGGTCGAAACACAGCTGCGCGCCCGCGGCATCCGTGATCGGCGGTTGCTGGATGCGATGGTTACGGTTCCGCGGCACGAGTTCGTGGAATCTCGCTACCGAGATCAGGCGTATGCGGATCATCCCCTTCCCATCGGAGCAAGCCAGACAATCTCGCAGCCATACATCGTGGCGTTAATGCTTGAACTTTTGCAGTTAGAACCCACCTCGAAAGTGTTGGAGATCGGCACCGGGTCCGGATATCAGACGGCGCTGTTGGCGAAACTTGCAGGCCACGTCTACTCGATGGAGCGGCACGCGGAACTGGCGCGGCAGGCTGCAGAGACGCTGTCGCGGCTAGGGTTGACTAACGTAAATGTTGTTACTGGAGATGGCAGTCGCGGACTGGCGGAGCATGCTCCCTACGACGCGATTGTGGTCGCGGCCGCGGCGGCGGAGGTGCCACCCGACTTGTTTGCGCAACTGCGCGAGGGCGGCAGGATGATTATTCCGGTCGGTCCGCCGGAGGCACAGGAGTTGCAGTTTGTTCGCAAGCTGGGTGGGAAGGCAGTGACTACGCTGATGGAAGGGTGCCGGTTTGTGCCGCTGATCAGCGGGTGAGTCTGGCGCTGCAAGTTCTCATTCAACCCCAAGGTCAACCTCAACATCAATGGCGGCGACAAGTAGTGTCCGCCCTACATCACGCGTTGTGCTTTACAATTCTGACGTGCCGCTTTTACGCGATTTGCGCGTTACCCTGGAGATGATCAAGTGGGAGCACTCCATTTTTGCGCTTCCATTCGCTCTGTGCGGAGCCATGCTGGCCGCTAACGGGTTTCCCGCGGCGCAGCAGTTGCTCTGGATTGTGGTTGCGATGGTCGCGGCACGCTCGGCTGCCATGGCGTTTAACCGTCTCGCTGACGCTTCGATTGACGCTGCCAATCCCCGCACCCAAACTCGGGCTTTGCCGGCGGGAACTCTGACGCCAGGATTCGTGGCGACCTTTGTTGTCGTGTCGTGTGGAGTGTTTGTACTGGCAGCCTCCCGACTGACTCATCTTGCATTGCTGCTTTCGCCAGTCGCACTGGCTGTCGTACTGCTTTATTCCTATACCAAACGCTTTACCCGCTGGTCACATCTGGTGCTGGGGTTTGCGCTGGGCATTGCTCCATCCGCGGCATGGATCGCGGTGCGGGGTTCGTTCGATCCCCGCATTCTGCTGCTGACCGCAGCGGTGACGTTCTGGGTGGGCGGCTTCGACGTCCTGTACGCTTGCCAGGACTACGAGTTCGACCGGCAGGCTGGGTTGCACTCGATTCCGCGCTACTTCGGCATCGGGCGAGCGCTTTGGATCGCGCGTGTCTTTCATGTCCTGATGCTGGTGCTGCTGGTTGGTCTGATCGCAGCTTTTGGCCTGGGGAAACTGGCGGTGGTTGGCGTCGTCGTGGTGGCTTTACTTCTGGCTTACGAGCATTCGCTGGTGTCTCCGACCAATCTTTCCAAGTTGAATGCGGCGTTTTTTACCATGAATGGAGTGATCTCCGTTGTGTTTTTGATTTTTATTGCCGGGGATTTGCTGCTTAAGAAATAGTCCGCAGAGGGCGAGACGCCTTCCGGACAGCCGGCCGGATGCCGGCGCTACTTTCATGGTACTGTCACTTCCGGCGTGGCCTGCGGTATCATCAAGGGTGATGTCCAGCTTGCATTCATTCCAGACTGACGATGCCCGCCTCGGGCCAATTCATGAAAAGGTTCTTGCCGGCGTCCGCCTCGACGAGGCCGATGCGCTTGCTCTCTACCGTACTGGTGACATTCTGGCGGTCGGCTGGATGGCGAATTATGTCCGCGAACGGATGCATGGCGACAAAGCGTACTTCAACGTCAACCGCCATCTGAACCCCACGAACGTATGTGTGGCTGCCTGCCGGCTGTGCGCTTTTGGACGCAAGAAAGATACTCCGGGCGCATACACCATGGCCCTGGAAGAGGCTTTCGAGACTGCGGCTTCCGGATATAGCGAGGCAGTCACGGAGTTTCATATTGTCGGCGGACTGCATCCTGATCTGCCGTTTCAATATTTTCTCGATCTGGTGTCTGGATTCAAGCAGCGCTTTCCGCAGGTTCACCTCAAGGCTTTCACTATGGTCGAGGTAGCGTATTTGTCGAAGCGAGCCAAGCTTTCGATTCGGGAGACGCTGGAACAATTGAAGGCGGCCGGCGTGGATTCACTGCCGGGCGGAGGCGCGGAGATTTTTGCCGATCGTGTGCGTCATATTATTTGCGACCACAAGATCGATGGCGGTGAGTGGCTGGATACGCGCGAAACTGGCTCATCAGATCGGTCTGAAGTCGAATGCGACGATGCTCTATGGTCACGTCGAAAACGATGAGGACCGGGTCGATCATCTGTTGAAACTGCGGGCTCTGCAGGACGAGACTCATGGCTTCCAGACTTTCATTCCGCTGGCGTTCCATCCCGATAACACGCCGCTCGCAGCATCTGCCGAAGACTAGCGGCATGCTGGATATCAAGCAGATCGCGGTCAGCCGACTGGTGCTCGATAATTTTCCGCACATCAAAGCCTACTGGCAGATGATGACGCCGAAGATCGCGCAGATCGCGTTGCGTTTCGGCGCCGATGATATCGATGGGACGGTCGATCGAAGAAAAGATCTATCACGATGCGGGTGCTACGACACCGCAAGGCATGCGCCGCCAGGACCTGGTGCGTTTGATTCGCGAAGCGGGCAGGGAACCTGTCGAACGAGACACGTTATACCGTCCAGTGACGCGGACGGAGACGTCGGTCACCGTCGCGGTCTAGGCGATCCGCCAATTAATAAAATTTCAAGAATTCGTTAAGGGGAAGTTCCACATCGCGAAGAATGGCTCGAAGAAGTCCTGGTCCGATGATCTCGCTTGAGTGCAGAGGAACCACGGTAGTTCTTCCGTCTTGATGCTTCAGAACCGCATGGCTACCGCGAGTTCGAACTATCCGAAAGCCTGCGCGTTCGAGGATTTCTACAATTTCCTTACCCTTAAGACGGGGAAGGCGGGTCATAGGGAAACTTGTTGAATACCGACAAGTTCCAGCGGCTCACTTTGATCGTCGTCGATGCCCACGCAAACCTGAATAGCCTCCCGAACGCGTTTCATCAGAGTGTCGAGAGTTTTCGCCTGAGTATGGCAACCGCGTAGTGTGGGCACCGTGGCGACATAGTAGCCCGCTTCGTCGCGTTCAATGATGACGGTGTATTTTTTATCCTGTTTCATGGATGCTTCCTTGGCCAATACTACCATGCGCCTAAAAGCTGGCCGCGAGTCTCGTAATCATTGGTTCTTTGCCATCGCGAGAAATGAAGGCAATGCTAAAAACATTCCTGACTTTTCGCCCTTTGACTTTCCTCGCGCGGGTGTAGAATCCGACTTGTAAGGACTAAAAAAAGCTTCACGGGACCCGCTACCCGTGTTCTGAGGCTTGGCATGAATGTCCACATCAGCTATAAGCTGCGCAAGACTCCCGATCTCGAAAAAGAAGTCAATCATCTGGTCGAAAAACTGCGCAAGAGGCTTCAGTTCTTTCGGCCCGAACTGCTGCACCTGAAAGGTGTGGTGGAGCAGAGCTCTCCGCGCCAGGGCACGATCGTGTCGCTGAACCTGCGGTTGCCTTCGGGGCAAATTGCGGCACAACGCTCGGCGCGAACGCCCGTGGCCGCCATCAAAAGCGCGTTTGACGATTTGCTTCAGCAAACCACTCGCCACAAGGATCTGCTCCGCAGCTCGCATAACTGGTCGCGCCGCCGGTCAGAGCGGTCGCGTACGGAGGCCCAAGTTCCGTTCGAGCAAACTTTGGCTGCGATTCAGCCATCTACGGTTTCGGCCGAAGATGTTCGTTGTTATGTGAATGCAAATCTCTCCCGCCTGGAGCGGTTCGTGGAGCGAGAGCTTTATTTTCGTGAGGCCACTGAAGAGATGATCCGGGATGCCGTCACGAAAGATGAAGTGATCGATGAGGTAATCGCTGGAGCTTTAGGCGATGGCGGAGACAAACCGGACAAGATCTCACTGGAGCCGTGGTTGTATCGGCTGGCTATCCATGCAATCGGCGACCTGCAAGCCCGTAGTTCAGACAATGTGGCCTCCATCCATTTGGAAGAGTCCGTCCGCATGCCGAATGTGCGGGCAAGTGACGAACCTGCACTCCAGTTTCATCAGCCGGACGAGATTTTTACCAAGGAAAGCGTCATTGCCGACCGTCGCATTGCAACGCCGGAAGACATCGCCTCGTCCGACGAGATGGACATGATCGTCCAGTTGGCGCTCGCAGCGGCAAAGGCCCCCGATCGTGAAGTGTTTATTCTGCACACCATGGAAGGCTTTTCGGTGGCCGAGATTGCTGCCATCACGGACCGGAAACCCGCAGCGATCAATGCTTCGATCATTGCGGCCCGGGAACATCTTCGACGTTCGCCCCAGATCGTAAATCGCTTCAAAGGCCAAACCCTTCAAAACACTGGAACGGACTAATTTCTGCGGTATTCAGGAGAGTGAAACATGATCACTCGCGAAGATATCCGCGCGCTGGCCGAGTTCAAGGGCGGCGATACGGATTGTGCAATCAGTTTTTATTTTCAGCCGACCCGTCCCAGCAACAAGTCGCACCGGGACCAGTCAATTCTCACCAAGGACCTGGTACATCAGGCCCTGCGTGAAGCCGAGAAAGATGGCCGGAACGGTTGCGCGCGCGACGACTTGCAAAAGATTCTAGAAGCAGCGGGAGATTGGGCTGCACATCGCTCGCAGGCCAAGGCAGTGTTCGCCTGCGGCAGCCGGAAAATCTGGCGTGAATTTGATTTGCCGCCGCAACTCGCCAAAACCCAACTTTTTGTCAATCGCCGGTTTCGCTTAAAGGAGTTAGCCGAGGTGCTAGGTGCTCAGCCTCGTCTAAGGTTGGTCTTGCTCGATCGCCACCGGGCGCGATTCTTTGATCTGCATCTCGATGAACTCAAAGAAGGCGAGTCTCTGTTCCGACCTTTGCCGCGTCGGGGTCGTGGCGACGGTTTTGCGGGTGTCGATGCCGGCCACGCCGAACGCAGCGTGAACGACGAAGTCCTGCACCATTTCAAGAATGTCGCGGATTCCCTAAAGCAGGGACTGGAGAGAGGGGCCTTCGACCAGCTTGCCGTTGGATCTCATGACAATCACTACAGCGACTTCGAAGCGCAGCTTCACCCTTATGTGAAGAAGCGGCTGCTCGGACACTTCGCCGCCGAAGTAGGCGGTGCGACGGAACAGCAGGTGCGTCAGCAGGGCGAGCGCATATTAAAGGATTCGCTGGCACAACACCGCCAGGCGCAGGTGAAGGAAGTCCTCAGCCAGGCCAAGAGCAACCGGCGAGGTGTGACCGGACTTCGGCGCGTGCTGCGATCGCTCGAAATGGGCGAAGTCCAGGTCTTGTTGATGGCGGACGATTACACCGGACATGCTGTCGAATGTTCCAACTGCGGTCATCTGGATGCTCACATGGTTCGATTTTGTTCGGTCTGCGGCTCCGCGACACGCGAACTGGAAGATGTCTGCGATGCGATTGTGCGGGGCGCGATCCGCCGCGATGTTGAACTGATGTATGTGAAAGACGATCCTGAATTCGATCATGTTGGGGGCATTGCCGCTCTGTTGCGTTTCCGCGCGGACGGAAAGAACAAAAAGGCGGCGGTGGCCTCATGAGTTAGTCTAGCCATCTTCTAGCCACGGATTTGCGCGGATCTTCACGGATCAGATCATTCAAGAAAAATTCAGTGAAGATCCGTGAAGATCCGTGGCTTCTTTTGGATTTCCATTTCCTCGGACGTGCTATCCTTTCCGGTTTCTCATCATTTCAATCTGGTTCACTTCAGTCATGGAGGAGTGCAATGGCCTTTTCTCGCCGCGATTTTCTCTCTACCGCGGTCATCGGTGCGGTCTCGTTGGGAATGGAAGGAGAAGAGCGCAAGCAACCGCAGTCGAATAAGACCGAAACGCCGGTCGCAGGAAAGCGTCCGATTATGATCAGCGCCGCCAACGGCTTCGACTACATGGAAGAGGCTTACGCGTTCCTGAAAAACGGCGGAGATACGCTGGACGCGGCCCTGAAAGTGGTGAGGGGCCCGGAAGACGATCCCAATGAAGATAGCGTCGGGCTTGGCGGACTGCCGAACGAAGAAGGCGTAGTCGAACTCGACTCCTGCTGTATGCATGGTCCGACTCGGCGGGCGGGCTCTGTTGGAGGAGTGAGGAATATCAAAAATGTCTCGCTGGTTGCTCAGGCAGTTATGGAGCATACCGGTCACGTCATGCTGGTAGGAGAAGGCGCCGAACGTTTTGCCGTGGCGCGAGGCTTTCCGCGGGAGAACCTGTTGACCGAGCACTCCCGCAAAATCTGGCTGTTGTGGAAGGAAACTCACTCCGACTGGTGGGGGCCGGGATTGTCCAGTCCGGATTGGAAGAAGCGCGCCTTGGGATCGACACACGCTGACGAGTTCCAGCGTCGTCTCGAGCGCATGAAAGAAGTTGCAGCGGATATTGGAATTGAGCCGGAACAACGCATGGTTGCGATCCGCAAGGTGCTGTTTCCACCGACCGGCACCATCCATTGTTCAGCGTTGAACGAAAAGGGCGAGATTTCCGGAACCACCACCACGAGCGGACTGGCATGGAAACTGCCCGGACGCTGCGGCGATTCTCCGATCATTGGCGCGGGTTGTTACACCGACCAGGATGTAGGGTCGGCCGGCGCCACTGGCAGCGGAGAAGAGAACATCAAGGTAGCGGGAGCACACACCATCGTGGAGAACATGCGGCACGGCATGTCGCCTCTGGATGCCGCCATGGATGCTCTGAAACGCATTGTCCGCAACTACAACGGCGATATGGATCGTCTCCGCTTCATGGACATGACCTATTACGCGCTGCGCAAAGACGGCGCGTATGCCGGAGTCTCGCTGTGGGACGGATACGAAGTCGGCAAGCCGCACAAGATCGCGGTGCACGACGGGACGAGGCGGGTAGAGAAGACTGTCAGCCTGTTCTCGGGCGTTTCGCAGGAGTGGCCGCCGACACCGCAGTAGGAAACGATTGTATTTACACTATAACAGTGTACACTATATCAGTATGAAAAACATTACCCTGAGCGCAGAGGAAAGCCTGATCGAACAGGCACGGTTAGTGGCGCGGACGCAGCACAAGACGCTCAATGCAGCCTTTCGAGAATGGCTCGAGCAGTATGCCTCGCAAGCCGGAGGCGGCGCTGCTGTGGATGCCTTGATGCGCAGGCTGCGCCACGTGCGTTCGTCAGGTCCCTACTCGAGGGATGAAATGAATGAACGCTAGATTCTTCCTCGACACAAATATTTTTGCCTACACCTTCGACGCCAAAGCGATGGCGAAAGCCAGGAGAGCCTCGCAGTTGATTCGTGAGGCGGTGGATACGGGAAAAGGGGTCGTTAGCTACCAGGTAGTGCAGGAGTTTTTTAATCTGGCTTTTCGCCGTTTTCAACATCCCATGAGCGTGGCCGAGGCCGAACAGTATTTAATCACCGTGTTTCGTCCTCTCCTGGCGGTTCAGTCGTCCCCAGGCCTTTATGTAGAAGCTATGCGAATCGCGGGCAGATACCGCTTGTCATGGTACGACTCCATCGCTGGTCGCAGCAGCGCTGCAGAGCGAGTGCGGGTTGCTCTACAGCGAGGACTTCCAGCACGGGCAGCAGATTGAAGGCCGTGCTTATTGAGAATCCTTTTCTTTAAACTTCTTGCACAACTCCAGCCTTACACAAACCTGACTTTCACATCCGGCCCCTTCTCCAGATGGATGCTATCGATGAAGCGTACTTTGCCGGTGCGCAGGGTCAGGATTACGGAGGATGTTCGCGTGCCTTCTCCGAAGAAGCGGACACCTTTCATCAGCGAGCCGTCGGTGACCCCCGTGGCGGCGAAAATGAGTTGCTTGCCTGGAGCCAGGTCTTCGGCTTCGTAGATCTTGTTCTTGTCCTTGATTCCCATCTTAGCGACGCGCTCTTCCATTTCCGGTTTGATGATCAGACGTCCCTGCATGTAGCCGTTGAGGCAGCGAATGGCGGCCGCAGTGATGACGCCTTCCGGCGCGCCGCCTGAGCCCATGACGGCGTGTACGCCGGTGCCGATGACCGCAGCTGCAATGCCGGCGGAGAGATCGCCATCGCCGATCAGCCTGATTCTTGCTCCCGCCTTGCGAATCTCGGCAATCAGTTTTTCGTGGCGCGGCCGGTCAAGCACGATGACGACGAGATCCTCGACGTCGCGGTGCATCCGCTTGGCGATATTCTTCAGATTGTCGATGACGGGCGCATCCAGATCGACCGCGCCTTTGCAGGATGGTCCGACAACGATTTTTTCCATGTAGCAGTCGGGAGCGTTCAGCAAGCCCCCACTCTCGGACGCGGCCAGTACGGTGATGGCGCCAGGTGCGCCCGTGGCGCACAGGTTCGTTCCTTCCAGGGGATCGACGGCGATGTCTACTTCCGGAACTTCGGTCCCGTCGGGAAACTCGGCGCCGACTTTTTCGCCGATATAGAGCATGGGCGCCTCATCGCGTTCGCCTTCGCCGATCACGATGGTGCCACGCATGGGAATCGCGTCCATGGTTTTACGCATGGCTTCAGTGGCCACCTGGTCGGAAAGCTTGCGTTCACCTTGTCCCATGGTGTGGGCGGATGCGATGGCCGCGGTTTCCACGACCCGAAGAAATCTTGAAGCAAGATCGCTTTCGATATTTCGGCCAAAAGTTCTGGCCTTAACTTCTGACTTGCCGTTGACGGTCATGAGTGCCCCTTGATTAGCAAGAACTTCGATCGATAAGAATTGTTCAGACCCGGTCAACGAATATACCGCCGATGGCTTGGGAAAAGAAAGTTACGAGCGGGGGAAGGCCTTAGCTGAAGCATCAGTGGGTCGATTGAACAGTTCGGGGCGGGAGCATGACCAGCGAGCACCCGGTTGAAGGGTAACAGCCCAGAATTGCTCGACGAAGTATCCGCCCATCGCTGCCGTTGGGAAAGGGGATTTTGAAGGCGGTTACAGCCAGAGTATTGCTCTTCGTTCGGAGTTCCTCTGATCCGCTAATGAACATCACATCTTGGACCTTGGGTCCGGGGGCGAAAAGAAAAAAGAACTCTGCGCTCGCCGTACCTGGGACGAGGCGAGCCAGCTTGGTGGAACGCATCTGGCTTAGTTCCGCGCCACCCGCCAGAGAATTGGCTGGTTTTGTTTTAGCTGGAACCAAATGGTTGAGCCGCCCCTGGGTATCCGGCAAGTGCGAGTTTATTGACAGAGCCAGGCGATACATGTGGACGGCGTCGTCCGGCCTGTGTTCTTGTTCGTAGGTCTGCCCCAGGTGGTCGGCGACCGTAGAGTCCTGGGACAGTTGCCAGGCAGCGAACAGATATGATTCCGCCTCCGGGAACTTGGCCATTCTGAAGTACACCCAACCTAGAGTGTCCCAGTAGGCGGAGAGGTGGCGAGTGTGTTCGAGTGCGAACACGTCCAATTTGTTGAGGTGGACGTCCCGTGAAGCGGTTTCCTCCTCCTGTACTGCGTCCTTTGCATATTGCAACGCCTCGGGAAGACGGACGTTCGCTTCGGCCAGCGCGTAACCTGCATCATTCTTCGACCCGGGCCCGGGACTCAACTTCAGGGCTGCGTTCAATGCGGACATGCCTTTTTCTGGGTCGCCGGTGAGCAAGTACGCATTGCCCAGGGACATCTGCAGCGCAGGATTGTCGGGGCTCTTTTTTGCAGACGCTTCCAGTAGCGGAATCGCCTCTTTGAATCGCTTCTGGCTGATAAGAAGGTTGCCCAAGGTTGCGGCTGCGTCGTGATCTTCTGGAGTCAGCTCAAGTAGTTCCTGCCACGTCTTGATCGCTTCATCTGTGCGGTGTGCGCCGTTCAGGGAAAAGGCCAACATCTTGAGTGGTATGGGCGACTTCGGATCTGAGTTCACGGCCTTGCGAAAGGCATCGACCCCTTCCTCGGGTTTTCCCGATGCCAGATAAAACTGGCCCAACAAGGCCCATGCGCGAGTAAACCTAGGGTCGGCCGCAACCGCACGCTTCAGTGCGGAGATCGTTCCCGGCATGTCATGAAGTTGCATCCTCGCCTGCACCTGGCTTTCGGCTCGCATGGCATCGGCATTGTCGCTATCAGGCAAGGTCCATACAGGGTTGTTGAAGGTCGCTTCTGACTCCAACCTCGATGAGGAATCCTGCGAAATCAGCACGACGTAACGATTCTGTTCGTCTTCCAGAGCTTTACGAAACGACTTGTATTCTTCGAATTCAGAAACGGGAACTTCCCGTAATTTCACGATCAGTCGACGCTTCGCAGTCAGGACGCCCTTCTTCAGTTCGTAGGAGGAATGATATTCGGCAAAATCGCGTTTGACGTCCAACGCGCCGGGCAATTCGGGGCGATAGCCATCAGGCATCTGGATAGTGGCTTCAAGATCACTCTCCCCAGGAGACCCCAACCAGACAGGCGAGCCAAAACTCGTCTGATTGTCTCTTAGAGAAGGCATCAACATAGGAGGGAATGGCGGTGTGATGCGGCGGTTGTCCCAGTCAGAGTAATCTTTGCGATTGTAGTCGTAGGTGAAATGGAAAGCAGAATCCGTCGCTTCGGGAGAACTGGCCACCACCTCGCTTACAGTGCCGCCGAAACCCGCACCGAAGGAGAGTTGTTGGACCAGGTCTTTCCACTGGGACTGCGGAACTCGCCGGAACACAGTGCGGAGAACGATTTCGAAATCGTTTCGAAGGCTCTGCTCAAAGTGTGCATCCAACACACCCGCATCGCTGAGTTTTCCCTGCGCCTTGAAAGCTGATGAGCCTTGAAAAGGGGGATCGGCAGGAACCGTCACCCATACCGGCGGACGGTCGCTTGGAATCACCAGGGCTTGTTTGTCACGTAACTGAGGCAGAAGGTACGCAAGAGGCGCCAACTCCGAGGTGGTATCGAGCCACAGATAATTGGCTCCGCGAGGGACTACTGTGATCACGTGATCGAACTGGCTGATCGAGGGCACGTCGAGATCAACTTTATGGGATGAGCTGATCAGCGCTGGATACGCTGTGATACCTGCTGCCTGCAGCAAGGCTGCCAGCAAAGTGTGTTTGTCCTTGCAGTCACCGTATTGGTTGCTCAGAACCTCAGTTGCCGAGTGGGGTTGAAATCGTCCCAGTCCGAAAGCGATGCCAATGTAGCGGTATTGAGTACTTACATAGTTGTAGATGGCTCGAATTTTGGCGTCCTCATCGGCTGCGCCCTTGGTTAGTTCCGCGGCCTTGGCGCGAACTTCAGGACCAGGCTGGACTCTCTCCTGTTGCAACGATCCGTACCAACGTCCAACTTCCTCCCAGTTCTGAAAGCTGGAAATCTGTACATCGGGCGCCGGAAAAAGACCGCGAGCACTTTGATACTGAGCTCGTTCCTTCTGCTTGTCCTCTTCTTCTGTGGTCTTGCGCTCGAGATTCGAGCCGTTCCAGGTGAAGACGCGCCTGCCGTTCTCTTCGGTGACCGAAGGTTTGAGCTCAGAACTTTTCCATTTCACGGCTCGATCATGCGGGACGCTGATCTGAAGCTGCTCCTGCAAAATAATGCCATCGTGCGAAAAGTTGTACCCAAACCAGAACTGGCCGGGCACCAGTGGTTTCGTTTCCTTCCACTGGAGCTGAAGTTCGAGCACATCACCGGTTCCCAGGCCTTTTACGGCGATATGCTTTTCGCGCTGGTCACTGTACATCGGGGCCTGACGCGAAACTTCGCTCGACATGTCTTGAACGTTGTCTGGCGGTGTTTCTACGATTGATCCGTCCGGTTTATGGACCCGCACGTGTTCGATGTCCAGACTCTCGCTGGAGCTTTGGTAAGGGAACACCAGCAGGCCGTAGCGCTGGACCCCGGCGTCGGACTGCACGCGTATACGGCTGGTAGATTCGCGCGTGCTGGTTCCGTCGTTTTCAAACGTCACTTTCGTTGTATCCGTCTCTATGACGTTTGCTTCTTTGGGGTAGCCGGGGCTGGTAGCCGGTTTGGCGGGCGCCTGAGCCTGTGCGGTAAGTGCGACGGTAAGTGTTATTAACAGACGAAATACACGACAATACTTCGACATAAGTTGCATGTATTTATCGCGATTCAGAACAAAAGACAAGTAACTATGGCGGGTATGGATAGGCCTTTATAGGCCAAAGGCGGCGGGCGAGGGCGCCCGCCTTACACGGATTACTAGAACGCGTCAATGCCAGTGACACTTTGGCCGATGATCAGGGCGTGGATGTCGTGTGTGCCTTCGTAGGTCTTCACCGACTCCAGGTTTGCCATGTGGCGGAAGATGGGGTACTCGTCCGCGATGCCGTTGGCTCCCAGGATGTCGCGGGCCATACGGGCGCACTCGAGCGCCATCCAGACGTTGTTTCGTTTGGACATGGAAATGTGCTGCGGCTTGACCTGGTCTTTGTCTTTGAGGCGTCCGACTTGTAGTGCGAGCAACTGGCCTTTGGTGATTTCGGAAATCATCCAGGCAAGTTTTTCCTGCACCAGTTGGTGCGAGGCGATGGGCTGATCGTGGAATTGTTTGCGGAACAGGGAATATTGCAGGGCGCAGTCGTAGCAGGCCATGGCGGCGCCGAGGGCGCCCCAGCCGATGCCGTAGCGGGCCTGGCTCAAACACATGAGCGGAGACTTCAGTCCTCCGGTCTTGGGCAGGAGATTCGATTCGGGGATGTGTACGTCCTGCATGGAAAGGCTCGACGTCACTGAGGCGCGCAGCGACCACTTGCCGTGCACGTCCTCGGCGCGGAAGCCAGGCCGATCGGTTTCGACCAGGAAGCCGCGAATCTTGTTGTCTTCGTCTTCGACTTTGGCCCAGATGATGGCGATGTCGGCGATGGAGCCGGAGGTGATCCACATCTTCTCGCCGTTGAGGATGTACTCTTTGCCCGACTTTCTGGCGCGGGTGCGCATGCCGCCGGGATTGGATCCGAAGTCAGGCTCGGTCAGGCCGAAGCAGCCGATCTTGTCGCCCTTTTGCATGACCGGCAGCCAGGTTTCCTTCTGCTCGTCGCTGCCGAAGGCGTAGATGGGATACATCGCTAGCGACGAATGCACGCTGACAAAAGAGCGAACGCCGCTGTCGCCGCGCTCCAGTTCCTGCATCACCAGTCCGTATTCGACGTTCGACATCCCGGCGCAGCCGTAGCCTTTGAGGCTGGAGCCATAGAGGCCCAGGTCGGCCATGGGCTTGACCAGTTCCTTGGGGAAGCGGCCGGCGCGGTTGCACTCTTCGATGATGGGGATGAGGTTGTCTTCGATGAACTTGCGGGTGGTGTCGCGGACCAGGCGTTCGTCGTCGGTGAGCAGGGAGTCGAATTCGAGGAAATCAACGCCCCGGAACTTGATGGCCATTACGTTTCTCGTTTCTGTTTCTTCGCCGCGTTCGTTGCCGGGAATAAGCGGCAGGCAGTCAGGCAGGAAACTATTGAAGTTAACAAAGGGCGGAGGGGTAGTCAAACGAGCCAGGGACCGGGTAACGGGTCGATTTGGACGAGCATGAACTACAAAGGACACGAAGGTCCGCGAAGGAAAGCCCAACGTTAAAGCCTTCGTGATACTTCGTGTCCTTTGTGGTTGATGCGGTTGCGGGCCACCTCTTTCTTGACCGCGAGCCTGGTTTCTTGTAATAAACAACTGCCAACTCAAGGCCTTGGGGTTTCGGGGATGCGCGCAGCTGCCTGGGTAACGATCGTGGTCCTCGGAACGCTTTCAGCATGGGGACAGGCTCCACAGAAGAAACGCGTCGCTGTCTTTGACTTCGACAATGCCGCCGTCCAGGGCGGCATCAGGTTGCCCTTTGCGGAGACGAACGCTCCCAACCTTGGAAAAGCTGCTGCCGATCTTTTGATCGTCAAACTGGTGCAACAGGGCGACGTGAGCGTGATTGAGCGTAACGCGATCGACAAGCTTCTGGCGGAGCAGAACTTCAGCAACACTGACCGCACCGATCCGGTCACGGCGGCCAAGCTGGGCAAGATTCTCGGAGTCGATGCCATCATCCTTGGCACCATCACGCACTACGACTATGCTGACAAGACTACCGGCGGCGGTGGTGCTTCGCGCTTTGGCGGTTTCGGCGGCAGCGCGATGAAGACCAAGCATGACATCAATGCCAAAGTGCAGATCAGCACGCGCCTGGTCAGCCCCGATACTGCCGAGGTTTTAGCCGTGTCTCAGGGCACCGGCGAAGTCAACCGCAAGGGCGTGAAGGTGGATATCCGCGACATGAACCAGGTAGCGATGCTGCAGGGGAATGTCAACAATCCCCTGATGAACGAGTGCATGGACACTGCGGTGGTCCAACTCGCGACGCAACTCAAAGACGCGATTCCCAAGCTGCCTGCGCGCGCGCCCGTGATCGATGGTCTGGTGGCGGACGCCAACCCGTCGGGCCAGCTTGTCCTGAACGTCGGCGCCCACGATGGTGTGAAACTGGGCGACCACCTGCAAGTTTGGCATCCTGGCAAGGAGATTCGTGATCCGGTGAGTGGCAAGTTTCTGATGCGTGACGACACACTACTCGGAGAGGCAGTCGTCACCACGGTGAATGACATTTCATCGGTCGCGCAGTACAAGGGTGCTGAGCCGGTGCAGGTTCGCGATGTGGTCAAGGGAATGCCGAAGTGCCGTGATAGCGGCTGTTGGAGTGGCCTCCTGCCTTCGGCCCGTTTAGAGAAAAGTTACCAGCCTAAGTTGTCCTTGCTCTGAATCTGGAGACAAGGAACTGTGCCGCCCGGCCCAGCAAGTACCACCAGAGAGTGCCGACGACAACCATCCAGATCCAAGCGAGCGCGTCATGGTGAAAAGATAATGCGATCGCAACCAGCGAAATCGGCAAATCAGCGATGTTGACGAACGTCATCAGTATTCCCAAAAAACTGTAACCGGGCACCACATATCCCAGCACCGCAGTGATGCAGAGGACGAAGTGGATGAGTGGCAACCAATAGAGCCTTGGGAGGCGTCTTGCTAAGGTCTCCATGGCGAGAATATAACCCAGAAATGTAAGGGGGATATCGTAACTGACGTAATCGAGCGAACACTCGCGATCATGTGGGAAAGTCCACTGCATTCGCAGGGTTCCGCTAACCATTACCACACCTCCATAGTCCAAAGGTGCTACAGAAGGAAAAGGGAGGCACCCGATGACTGCAGATTCTGCACCTTCGCTATCAAGAAAAGGGAACGCTTTACTGGCAATCGGGGTGGGCGGCGCGATTGCCGGGACCATAGACCTTCTACAAGCTTGCATCCTGTTCGGATGGGACATTCCTCTGGCGATTGCCGGCGGCCTGCTTGGGAAGCAGGCTTTCGAGGGAGGCGCGGGCACTTATGTCCTTGGTGTCTTCCTGCATTTCTTTATCGCTTTTTCGGCTGCATCGATTTACTACGTGGCGAGCCGCAGGTGGGCTTTTCTGATCGAGTACCCGCTGGTGTGTGGTCTGTTCTTTGGCGGAGCGGTTCAAGAAGTCATGAATCTTGTCGTTTTGCCGCTCTCCGCACTTCACGCCAAGGGTCCTTACACACTTCATGATCTGATTCTGGGACTGGTGGTGCACATGGTTGTGATCGGGTTGCCGATTTCATTCAGCGTTCGCCGCTTTGCAAAATAGGCGCGCTGCGGCATTACCGGTGCGGCATTACGATAGTTCGGTACGTCCAAAGGGGACTACTGGTCGCAACGAAATGGCACCCGGTGCGTCACGCCGGCCGAATTGGTGTGTTCGTAGATCGCGTAGTGAATCTGACCCGAGTATTCGTCACCGACCTTGTGCATCTCGCCGCGATCGGCGGGGCAGGAGATGGACATTGGGCAGGCGAAAACGAGTTGGATCAGAGTCAGTACGGCGCACATCAGCTTCAGGGTTTTCACAGCAAAAATTCCTCTACTTGCTGGATATCACGAAAGCCTGAAAGTCAGTGCCTTACCATCGACATCCCAGCCGCCCACCCGAAAGTTATGTACCTCTGGTTTGGCTCGTGTCGGACGCAAGAATGCTCCCATTGGTGATCACTCCGAGCCGTTCTTGTCAGCGAGGAATCTGCTGGCTGCCAGCGACGAAACAGCAGATTCCTCGCGCGATGAAACCGCGCTTCGGAATGACAAGTCTAGAGTTCAAACTTGGAGAACTGCTCATCAGCCGTTGCTGGTTGAGCATTAGTTTTTACAAACCTTTTGCAAGTTCCAGACGCGCTTTTGGCATACGGCATCTAAGCTTGAAGTAAGTTGCGTTCAGGACGGAAGCAAGGCACAATACTGCGGTTTGCCAAACATGATCATGACAGGGCGCGAGCGGCCGATGGGGTGGGCGGTTCTATTCAGCGCGATATGCCTGGCTACACTTGTGGTTCCGTCGCTTGCCGCGGATGTGCCTGTTCCGCGCACGTCCCTCGATCAGGGCTTTCGTCTTCTCTATAACCTGGATTTCGACCAAGCCCACCAGGTGTTCCTTTCCTGGCAGCATGAGCATCCACAGGACCCGGTCGGACCGACGGCGGAAGCTGCGGGAATTCTTTTCTCGGAGTTTCACCGTTTGGGAGTACTGGAATCCCAGTTTTACGAGGACGACAAGAGTTTTCTAAACCGCGACAAGGTCAATCCAGACAATGCGGTGCGCGATCGGTTCAATGCGGCGCTGGCGCACGCGCAGGACGTCGCGAGTACCCGTTTGGCGACCAACGCCACCGACCGCGACGCCCTGTTTGCCATGACGCTATCGTCGGGCCTGCAGGCCGATTACGCGGCGCTGATCGAAAAGCGGAATATGTCTTCTTTGCACTACACGCGCGAGGCCAACGATTGGGCGGATAAACTCCTGGCGGTGGATCCATCCTGCTACGATGCCCGCGTCGCGACCGGCTTCAGCAAATACATCATCGGCAGCATGGCGGCTCCGTTGCGTTGGGTATTGCGCATGGGTGGAGTTTCGGGTGACAAGAAGCAGGGCATCGTGGAGTTGCAGATGACGGCCGATCACGGGCGCTATCTCGGTCCGTTTGCGAGGATATTGTTGGCCATCGCGTATGTCCGGGACAAGGACAATAGCAAGGCCCGGGAGTTGTTGGCGAATTTGCGTGACGAGTTTCCCAAGAATACGTTGTTCCCCCGCGAGATTGCGCGGCTCGACGCGGGACACTAGTTCGCTTCTTTCGCTCCTTCGGAGCTTGCTCGCTTCGCGGATTTACCCACGGCTTGCGCCGTGGGCTTTATTTTGTCGCCGCTGCGCGGCTTGGCGGCTGTCGTCACGGGGTTCTTGTGACTGTCGCAATGCACTCAAGCGGTTGGCAGCAACTTGCTCACGCAGATATCTGAGGCCGGTTCACCGGAAATTCACCACGCTGTAACAATCCTGTAACATTCCCGGCGTAAAACTGCTCACAACAAGATTAATAAGGAGGATTCATCGCGTGATACGCCGCATTGCGCTTTTGTGCGTTGTTCTGGCTGCACCTGTCTTCGGTCAGACGACTTTAAACGGGGCAGGCGCAACATTTCCTAATCCGATGTACCAGAAGTGGTTCAGCGAATACCACAAGGCTCATCCGGATATTCAGTTCAACTATCAATCCATCGGAAGCGGTGGCGGCATTCGGCAAGTGCTGGCGCAGACAGTCGATTTTGGAGCCAGCGATGGTCCCATGACCGACGAGCAGTTGTCGCAGGCCAAGAACCAAGATCCTGCATATTCCGACGGTGATGGGGGCCGTGGTTCCGGCCTACAACGTGCCCGGAGTCAGCGGTGAGTTGAAGTTCACTCCCGAGGCGCTCTCCGGAATCTTCCTGGGCAAGATCACTACCTGGAATGATCCTGCGATCGCCAAGGCGAATCCAGGAGTGAACCTGCCTGCTCAGAACATCATCTTGATTCATCGCTCGGATGGCAGCGGCACTACTTACATCTGGACTGACTATCTCTCAAAAGTGAGTTCAGAGTGGCAGAACGGACCTGGCAAAGGGACTTCGGTGAAGTGGCCGGTTGGTTTGGGTGGCAAAGGCAACGAGGGTGTCGCCGGAATGATCCGCCAGATGCAGGGTGGAATTGGCTACATCGAACTCATCTACGCCGTCCAGAACAAGATCGACTACGGCAGCGTGAAGAATGCGTCCGGTAACGTTCGTCAAAGCTCAGCTGGATAGCGTGACTGCTGCGGCGGCTTCCGCTAAGAGCATGCCGTCGGATTTCCGTGTATCGATTACCAATGCTCCGGGGAAGGATGCATATCCCATTTCCAGCTTCACCTGGCTTCTGATTCCGGAGAAGTCGAAGGAAGCGGCGAAAGGTAAGATCCTGGCGGATTTCCTCACCTGGATGGTGGACGACGGCCAGAAAATGACCGCCGATCTCACATACGCGCCCCTGCCGGGCAACGTAGCGGAGAAGGTCAAAGGCGCCATCAAGATGGTGCAGTAGTTCGTTGCGCTTAACACCTCAGAGTATCAACAGGGACGGACTTTCAAATCCGTCCCTTTTATCGTTCATATGTCGTTGACGAAAGTTGGACGGAAGCGGCGCGTACCCGCCTCTGCGACGACTGATCTATACTGGCCTTGCTGACTTTATGATGCGAATCTTCAACTTCACGATCGTGACATTGCTGGCAACGGCGCTGCCAATGCCGGTTCTTCATGCCGCTGAAAAGCAATACGTTCCTGGACAAGATCATTACCGTAGAGAAGAAGTTCCACGAGCGGGTCCTGTACTACCTGGTGAATACGCCGGTCACCCAGGACGATCCGTATTACGAGCTCTCTGCTGCGAGCTGGCAGACTTGGTGCTCCTGACGGAATACACGCCGCGGCATGCCGCCGATGAGCTTCCAGACGGTTGGAAGGCTGGCAGCAAGGTGGAAATGAAGGTGACCGACAAGCATCATGTAATGGTGAGACAGCCGGACGGAATTGAGTTCGCAGTTGCTGATTGTTAAACGGACGATTGAGCCAGTGCAGCCGCTGGCTTCGAAACCTGCATCTATTCAGAACTGAGCTGGATTTCTGTTTCCAGGCTGCGTCAGTCAGTTGTCATTGTTGTTTCGTTTTTTCGTGAGTTGTTGCTTCGCTTCTGCAGCAGGGTTCCTGCTAGATCATGGCTCGCCTCGCGCTCGACAATCCGGCCTATTACATCAACCGGGAAGCCTCGTGGCTCGCCTTCAACCGGCGCGTGCTCGAAGAAGCGCAGGACGAAAAGCAATCCACTGCTGGAACGGCTGAAGTTTCTTTCGATCACCGCCAGCAATCTCGACGAATTTTTCGAAGTCCGCGTAGCCGGCCTGGTGCAGCAGATTGAAGATGGCTACACCGAGGCCGGCCCCGACGGCCTCACGCTGGTCGAAGAGCGCGACCTGGTCTCCCGCGAGACTCACGAGTTTGTCGACGACCAGTATCGCTGCTGGAACGACAAGTTGCGTCCGGAGCTCGACGAGCATGGAATTCGCGTACTGGGATTGCACGAACTGGATTCGCGGGCGCGGGCTTTCGTCGAAGATTATTGCGAGAAGGAACTCGACCTGCTGCTGACGCCGGTCACGGTCGATCCGGCGCATCCTTTTCCGCGAGTGATCAATAAGGCGCTGTGCGTGGCTTTTCTGCTGCGCCGCCGCCGGCGTTCTTCGACTGACCTATACCGGGGTGGTCACGGTTCCGCGGTCCTTGCCGCGGCTGGTGCGCCTGCCTTCGGACGGCACCGACGACTTCATTTTCCTTGCCGACCTGGTGGCCTTCCACGCCTCGCGGATGTATCACGGCTACGACATCGTTTCCTCGGCGGCATTCCGCGTGACCCGCAACAGCAATCTCTATCTGGCGGAAGAAGAATCGCGCAACCTGCTGGAGTCGGTGCGCACCGAATTGCATAACCGGCGCAAGGGAGACGCGGTGCGGCTGGAGATCGAGGCCGACGCCGATCCCGAGATCATCGAGCGGCTGCGGACCAATTTTGAGCTGGAGCCCTGGCAGGTTTTTCCGGTGAACGGACCGGTGAATCTGTCGCGGCTGTTTAATATTTACGAGCAGACGGCGCATCCGGATCTGAAGTTCCGGCCATTTGCTCCGCGCGAACTGCGGCTGACCGCCAAGTCGCAGGACCTGTTCGAAGAACTGCGGCGCCACGACATTCTGCTGCACCATCCGTTCGATTCCTACGATGCGGTGGTTTCGTTCATCGAAGCGGCGGCGGAAGACTCGCGCGTGCTTTCGATCAAGCAGACGCTGTACCGGACGAACGAACACTCGCTGATTGTTCCGGCGCTGATTTCGGCGGCGCGAAAAAAAGAAGTGACCGCGGTGGTGGAGTTGAAGGCGCGCTTTGACGAAGACATCGAATATCCGCTGGGCGCGCGATCTGGAAGATGCCGGGGTGCAGGTGTTTCACGGACTGGTGGGACTGAAGACGCACTGCAAGCTGTCGTTGCTGGTGCGGCGCGATCCTCGACGGAGTTACGCGCCGCTACGCTCACCTGGGGACCGGGCAACTACAACGCGACTACGGCGCGGATCTACACCGATTTGAGTCTGCTGACGGCCGATCCGGAGATTACCGGCGCGGTGCACGATGTTTTCAGTTTTCTGACGGCTTATGCCGAGCATCCGAACTACGAACCATTGCTGGTGGCTCCTCTCGATCTGGCGGAGCAATGCCTGGGGCTGATCGAGCGCGAGGCCGAGCATGCCCGTCACGGACGCCCGGCGCGGATCATCGCCAAGATGAATGCGCTGCTCGATAAGAACATCATCCTGCGCGCTGTATCGCGCTTCGCAGGCCGGAGTGGAAATCGATCTTGATCGTTCGCGGTATGTGCGCGCTGCGTCCGGGAGTGCGGGGAGTGAGCGACCGGATACGGGTGCGCAGCATCGTGGGCCGATTCCTCGAGCACAGCCGCATTTTTCATTTCGCCAACGGCGGCGAGGAAGAGGTTTACCTCGGCAGCGCCGACTGGATGCCGCGCAATCTCTACGAACGGGTGGAAGTCATGTTCCCGGTGAAAGACGCACTGGCGCGCGAGCGGGTGCGGCACGAAATTCTGGATGCCTATCTGGTGGACAATGTGAAGGCGCGGGTGTTGCGGAAAGATGGTGTCTACGTCCGCAGCTGGCAGGCGGAGGGAAAACGTAAACCTCCGGTGGGAGCGTTGGCCTTCAGCGCGCAGGATTTTCTGCTTGGACTGTCGGAAGGCAAGCAGGCAGTCGAAGCCATGCCCGTGCCCACGCCCCGCAAGGCACGACGAATCGGAGTGGGGAAGGGACGGTAAAGCGAAATGATTCTCTATTTTCTGCGTCACGCCAGCGCCGGCGAACCGGTAAGCAATCCCAAGAAAGACGAAAAGCGCGCGCTCGATGAGACTGGCATCGAGCAGTGCGGGTATGTGGGTCGCGCCCTGGCTGCGCTCGGATGTGCAGGTGGATCTGATTATTTCGAGTCCATTGAAACGGGCGGCGCAGACTGCCTCGCTGGTGGGGAACGAACTGAGCTACGAGGGCAAGCTGGTGTTCGAAGATGCGTTGCGTCCCGACTGCGTCCTTCGCCGATTTTCGAAAGATGCTGGACAAGTATGCGCGGCACGACGCCATCATGGTGGTAGGACACAATCCAAACTTGAGCGAATTTCTGGGACGATCCATCAGTGAGAGCGGCTGCGAAGCGGCGATCGATCTCAAGAAGGGCGCGGTGGCGAGGACGGAAATGAATCGCAATTCGGCATCCCTGACCTGGTGCCTGACTCCAAAAATGCTGCGGACGCTTTATGCTGCCGCGGCCGAAAGCTCGCGTCCGAAGACTTCACGAAAGTAAGCTTTCTCTTTTTCCACCGCCCACAGTTCCAGATCCACGCTGGCTCTTGGCTTGGCTTGTAACGTGAGCTTGACCTCTCTCGGGCTTACCCGCACCTGAGTTCCGCGAACCGCGCCACTACGTCCGAGATTCAGGGCCCGTGCCAGCCGTAACAGCAAAGAGGCCCGTGACGCACGAATTCGCGGTCTGCCGGCGGCAGAACTTTCAGGTAGGAGTCGCCCGGCTGCGGGCCGCGATTTGCCCAGATAGCGCGCGGTCGCCGCGATAATTCGTCGTTGCTCCGGCGTGTATCCCAGAATTTCCGAGTGGGCGATGATGTAGTAGGCGTGGCGGTGCCGTCCGTTGCGATTGACGTAGTCGCCGACCTCATAAAGCATGGCCGCCGCCGAAAGCCATTCGGCATATTCCGGCGGCAGGCGGTGCATCGCTTTCAAAGTCTTGAACAGATGCATGGCGGAATCGCGGACCTTCAGCGCGTGATCCATGTCGACGCGGTAGTGATCGACGGCGGCACGGATCGAGTCCCAGCGTTCTGATTCGATATGCTTGCCGGAGCGCGTGCTGCGGTCGTATTCCGCAGCCATCTGAGCCAGCAACCCGTCGCGCAGTCCGAGTGGAGAATAGCGGAAACCGGCCAGCTGGCAGCGCTCCAGAAGTTCGGCATACACCACGGCCCCTGCGACCACAATCTCAGCGCGACGCGGACCCACTCCGGAGAGTTTCTTGCGTTCGCCGACCGGGAGACGTGCCAGCATCTTGGCGATCCGCCGCATCTGGGCGCGGGGCACTGCGCTGGGGCGCGTGCCTTTTGTCTTGTAGAGGCCATGACGAGACTGCGGCCAGGGAAGCAGCCGTGCCCGAGGTCGCAATCACCGTCTTAGGCCGGGACCGCGTGATGCGGTCGGCGATGCGTCCGATTTCACGCTCGACAAATCCGCGCAGCCGGAGCAGTTCTGCTTTGCGCGGCGGATCGTGATGCAGAAATTCATTGGTGAGGCGAACCGCGCCCAGGGGCAGGCTCACGGTGTCGCGGATGTGTCCCTGGCTGGAAATCGTGAGTTCGCAACTGCCGCCGCCGAGATCAACCATCAGGGCGGTGGCGGCACTAACCCGCAAGGTGGAGACCAGGCCAAGGTGAATCAGGCGGGCTTCTTCCAGTCCGGAGATGATTTCGACCTTCCATCCGGTGGAGGAGCGCACCCACTCCAGGAAGGCACGCGAGTTGCGGGCGTCGCGCATAGCGCTGGTGGCCACCACGCGGACGGTGTCGGCGCCCTCTTCCTGTACCGCTCGATGGAATCGCCGCAGGGCTTTGACGGTATCGGCGATGGCCTCGGGTGAGAGAAAGCCGGTGCGGAACACGCTGTCGCCCAGGCGGGTGACCTGGCGGTCTTCATGAATTTCGGTGAGCCGTCGTCCGGAGAGGCGGGAGATTTTCAGACGAACTGAGTTCGATCCGATATCGACCGCGGCTAAAGTCGGCATGACGAGGGCAACAGTGTACCGCGTAGGGCGGTGTTGCGGGCAAGAAGACTCGGTTTGTTATGCTACGCGGATGCCGCGAGCCTTTCTCATCGACACGGATGTGGCTTCTGACGACGCCGTCGCACTCATCATGGCTCTCCGCGCTCCTGACGTGAGGGTGGTGGCGATCACGACCGTGGCGGGAAACGTGAATGTCCAGCAGGCCACGCGCAACGCCCTGTACACGGTGGAACTATGCGGAGCCAGCGTGCCGGTTTTCGCTGGTGCAGAGAAGCCGCTGACCCGTGTCCACGAGAGTGCGACCTGGTTTCATGGTCAGGATGGGCTGGGAGACCATGGTTATCCGGCGCCGCGCCAGGCGCCAGGAAAGTTGCATGCGGTCGACGCGATGATCGAGGCCATCGAAGCCAATCCTGGGCTTGTGATTGTCACGCTGGGGCCGCTTACCAATCTTGCGTTGGCACTAAATCGTAAGCCGGAGATCGCGGCCAAGGTCGGGCGCTGCGTGGTGATGGGCGGTGCGCCTTGTTGCGAAGGCAATGTGACCCCGGCGGCAGAGTACAACATCTGGGTCGATCCCGAGGCGGCGCGGATCGTGATGCTCAGTGGGCTTCCGGTGGAGCTGGTTGGTTGGCAGACTTGTCGCGGAGACGCCGTGCTTAACGAAAGCGACATCGCGCGCATTCTGCGATTCAACAATCCCGTGGCGCGATTTGCCATTGAGTGCAACAGCCGGGCCCGTGAAGCCTACAAAGAACAGACCGGAGAAGACGGCATCTCGCTGCCTGATCCCGTTGCGATGAGCGTGGCGCTTGATCCCACGATCGGAAATCAGTGGAGTGAACACTTCGTGGAGGTCGAAACTCGAACCGAATTGACGCGAGGCATGACCGTGGTAGATCGCCTGAATGTCGCTACGGATGAACGAAATCGGGCGGTCTGGGCGGATGCGCTGACGAGGGGAAGGAAAGACCAAAGTTTGCTGGACTATCGACAACCGGCGCTGGAAGGACGCGCTGTTTGCAGCCTTGCGATAGTTGCCCTCGGACTGAACGGCTACTTCTCTAACTCGGCACCAGCGGGTCGACTTAAATCATGTCGACTCAAATCATAAAGATACGCCCTGGCTCCAGTGCTCTTATAAGTGTCCATGCGAACGCCAGATGGTCGAGGTGGTCGAGAAAAAAGTCTTCCTCCGGAAATCCATCTCCGACCCACAAGTGGGAGAACAAGACCCACACGCGAGGTTGGCCTCGCAGTTGATCGAGATCGGCTGCGTAGCATGCCTGATCCGCCTCCGCAATCCACTCCGACTCGAACGGTGCTGGGATTTATGCGATAAAGATCTGAGTAGTACCAGAACTGGTAACGAGCCCAGTGATAGACGTACCACGCATCAGCCGGCTGCTGATGGGTTTGTATGTATAGGATCGCTAACTTGATATCGTCCGGACGTCTTGGGTGGATAAGCGCTCGGGCATCCATCCAAATCGGTTTCATCAACAGGACGATGAACACGCCAATTTGGACGGTGCGGGAAAATCGCCCGCTCATATCCGCGAGCGACGCAGCCCCTTCGCCGATTACGAGAAACAGAATCGGAAGCGCGAACAAGAAGAGTCTGCCGCCCAACGGATATTTGTGCAGAAAGCCAGCCAATAGCGCAACCAGCAAGGGACCTGACAACAGCCAGAAATGGACACTGCGTTTGCGGAACAACTCGATGCATCCGATAACAAAGAGCACAGCGCCGACCACGGAGATCAGGTTTGCCGGATCATCGAACACACTGAAGAAGCGTTGGACCACAAAAACAATCGTCTTCAGTGACCACAAGGGTTGGGAAGGGAAGTATTCACGCCAGAAATCCAGCAAGGCCTGATCTCTGCCGAGTGCTTGAAGGGAAACGGCGTAGTTGAGAAAAAAGCTCAGCGCCCATATTCCGCAGACGCAAAACAGGCGTCCAAAGCGCCGCCAGTCCCCTGCGACGAAAGCAAAGACCAGCAGTGCAAGTCCGGCACCTGAAAGTACAAAGGCGGCAGGGTGTGAAACCCACAAGCAAAGAGCGCCCAGTATCGAAGGCCAAATCAGTGCCTTCCCGGATAGCTCGGAGTCTGCGAGCCGAGCCACCAGCCAAAGCGACAAAATCGTTACAGCGACATCGCCGGAATACTGCTTTGCTTCCGAGGAATAGTAGATGAGTGAAGTGCAGAAGGCGAAGAGGCTTAATGCCACAGGCATCGCCTTCGGGGACACGTAAAGTTTAGCTACGCGGGAAAAGAAGAACAGTCCAAGGATCCCGAATACAAAGGGAACCGCGCGCAGTCGCGAATTCACCATTACCGCCTAACTTCGTCGCCAGTCTTCTCCAGCAGAAGAAAACCGAGTGGAGCGCCCTGATGATAATCCAGGACTCTGAACAGGCCGCCGATGGGGCGGTGAATGATGTTGAGAGCGAGCAGAGCCTCGTCGAGCCACAGTGATCGGCCCGTGGCATACTGCGCCAGCCGCAGACCCAGCCCGAGAATCAGAACTGGCCACATCCAGCGCCACGAGTACTCTTCGGGCACGTGGACTTCGGGCAATTTCTTCGCGCCCGCATCTCTATGGATTTCGGATGTCACCGCTAGATCGCTAGTGCTATCGATATGGAAGCCTCTGGTCGATGCATCGTCCAGTCGAGATTTTCCAGTGAAGACCGCCGCCGCTCGACATCAGCCAGATCATGGCGATGGATCGAACGCCGCAGGGTGTCGCGGGCCAGTGGCGATCAACTGTTCAATATTCTCGACCGACTGATGCCGCCACGAGCGCCGGCTGCGGTGCAGTTCAGCGCGGCGGCGGCACAGGCGAAGTCCAGTTGGCGCTGGATCGGCCAGTCCTGCAGCAGTCCATAAATGAATCCAGCATGGAAGATGTCTCCGGCACCGGTGGTGTCCAATGGCTGCACGTGAAACGCGGGTGCGTAGTGGAACTGCGAGCCATCCCATGCCAGAACGCCTTCATGGCCCAATGTCGCGGCAGTGAGGCGGCAGCCGTATCGCGAGCGCACTGCTGGCAGTGATCGGCGCAGGTCCTGATCTCCGGTGAGGCGTCCGGGAATGTCGCGGCTGGTGATCAGGTAGTCGATCTTTGGCAGGAGTTCTTCTACTCCCGGGTACAGGTCGTCCAGATCGGCAATTACCGGGACGCCTGCATCACGCGCCCAGCCTGCGGCTACGACCGCGGCGGCGGTGTCGTGTCCGTCGACGTGAAGGGCGCGGGCATTGGTGATCCATTCTTGCTTTAGTTCTTCAGGCCGAAGAGTCAGCCGGTTGTCGCGTTTCCAAAGAACGGTGCGTTCGCCGGCGTCGTCGACGAGGATGACTGCTTGTTGACTGGCACATCCCGCGGCGGTGACGAGGTGAGCTTCTACGCCTAAGCGCTCGAACTCTGCGCGATGGATTGCTGCTGCCTGGTCGTCGCCGATCTTGCCTACGTAGCGTGTGCGCAATCCCCAATGCTGGCAGGCGGCGACGGCGGTTGCGACCTGTCCGCCGGGCAGGATGTCGGCGGAACGAAATTCGACTTTCGATCCCAGCGCCGGATAGTGCGGCAGCCGGATCATCATGTCGGTGGCGTTCAGTCCGACACCTACCAGATCAACTTTGGACGATGGATTCACGATGGGTTCAGTTGAACCGCGTGGTACGCCAGAGCGTAAGACCGCAAATCACGAGCAGAGCGACAGTCGCCGTGATTAAGAGTACGCGCGGGTCCCCAGTGGAAGAACATCCGCGGAGCGCGTGCCAGAGTTCCGAAGTAGACGAAGATACCTGTGGCAGCGGCCACCAGCAGCCAGTCCCACATCGTTCGTGGCGGCCTGACTTCTCCGGCAGTCTGCATTCCCTGCATGCGGGCCGCGACGTAGTCTTCCGCGATGTTGTAGCGCTGAGATTCGCGGCGCGAGGCTTCCTTCCAGTGCTCCTGTTCTTTGCCTGCCGCGGAGGAGAACGCGATTGCTCCCACGCCCACCATCATCAGCAACGAGCCTCCGATGACCTGCATGTAGGTGGAAGTGCCGCTGCCGTGCAATTCGCCGAAGACAAAAATGCCCCACAACAATCCCCAAAGTTGATTCGAGTTGGATAGCGGAATGCCACGGCTGATGCCGACGTATTTCGCGGCGTATTGCTGGAAGACGTCGCCAATCACCCAGATGAAGCCGCCCAGCATCAGCCAGAACAGGACGTCGCGCGCGCTGGTCAGTTCATGCCAGAGCCGGGACAAGCCAAGATATCCGATGGCGAGGGCAGCCATCATTCCCAGTTCTCCAAAAGTGAAGAAGGTAACGAAAGAAAGCGGATTCATTCCCGGACAGATATGCCTTGCGGTACGGGATATACATCGTCCCCCAAAGAATGCCGGCGCCCAGGGCTGCCCACACGCCGCGCATGGAATGCGCCGCGGGCGCCTGAGTCGAGGACGCGATCGCCAGCAACGTAGCACCCACGCACATGACCAGCGCTCCGCCCAGTACGCCGGTCCAGCGCCGCCATCCGGCCTGGCGCAATTCGTTGAAGAAGACGAAGCCCCACAAGATGCCGAGAAGACTGTTTGAATTCCACAGCGGGAAAGCGATGCTCAGACCGATATCGCGGATCGCGAAGATGGTCATGGTGTTGGCCACCGCCCACAGACATCCTGCGAGCAGGGCCCAGATGATGAGGTGAGGGGCACGGCGAAGGTCGGCGCGGACCGACGATGTGCCCAGAATCAATGCGGGCAAACTCCAGCGCGCCAGAAAAACTCCGGTCACCATGATGAGCGAAATCACGATCGGCGAGACGCCGACGGACACCAGTTTCGTGGGCGCCTCGGCAGCGCCAAGCCAGGCGCCGGCGGTGAATCCGGAGAGGATGCCCAAGAACTTGAAGCTTGCGCGGACGCGAGAGCGTCTCCGCTGCAGTTTCATTCTCCGGCGTTGTGGCAGATTGCATGATCTTGAATTTGGCGTGATCAGTGGATCGATTCGCAGCAGCAACAAGCCGCCGATCAGGACCGCGACCGGGACCCAGAAATGTATGTCAGTCAGGACGCTGGACAGCCAGTGGCGTCGCGGTTCGCGATTGTCGATGGGTTGCATCTGAGCCGTCCGATTATAGCGGGTGCACCACGAACCACGTAGGGGCAGATGTCCTCATCTGCCCGGTCGAGCGCAGCTCGACAGGTTTTTGCATTCCGCGAAACATAGCGGAGCTTTGCTCCGCCGGGCAGATGAGGACATCTGCCCCTACGTGGTTCGTGATGATTCGCGTCTTGGCGTTCTCAGGTACGCAATCACGAACAGAACGCCCAGCAGCGAATCGACGCCGCCGAAGACAAGGTCGGATGGGTGCATGCGGTGTTGCGCGACCAGAATCACGACCGCAATGCCGTAGCTGAATTTTTCGAACACGGAAGGAATCATCAGAGGCCGGTAACGGACGGGGTCGGTTGCGATGAAGAAAAACGCGATCTGCCAGGCCAGTCCTGCTCCGATGAATCCGTAGAAGAACGCCGGGTGGGTGATGGGCGGAGGATCGTTGCGGCCGATCAGATCGAACATGAAGTAGAGCGGCGTGAGGACAAGCACGCCCCAGATGGCAGCGATCCGGAAGATGATTTTGGCGAATTTCATAGTGATCTAGGTCGCTTCTGCGAGCGAGCTTTGAAAGCAGCATTTTAAGGTCCCGGAGGGACCTCAATGCATATAAATACAAAGTCAAAGGCGGCGGACAGGAGTGTCCGCCCCACATAAAAACACATACTACTCGTAGCGCAGGGCTTCGATCGGATCCAGGCGGGAGGCTCGGAATGCGGGTACCATGCCACTCACCAACCCTACGACCGCCAGGATGAGTGTGGCTGCGATCAGCGTTCCCGGGGCGATGATCAGGCGGATGTCGCCGGCCTCGCCATTTTTGGCGAAGGCGCTGTAGAGAGTCAGCCTGCCAACGGAGAGCGCCACCGTGTACGCCAGGATTATCCCCAGGATTCCTCCGATGAAGGTGATGGTCAGGGCCTCCGCCAGGAACTGCATCAGGATGTGCCGGCGTTGCGCACCCAGCGCTTTTTGCACTCCGATCTCGCGGGTGCGCTGGGTGACTGAAACCAGCATGATATTCATCAGGCCGACGCCGCCGATGCCGAGCGTGAGCGTGCCGATGAAACCCATCAGTACTTTCAATCCGAGAGTGATGATCTCGAACTGGTGGACCTGGGTCATCAGGTTGAAGACTCTTACCGCCTGGCGGTCAGTCTGGTTGAACTTGTGCGGTCCGGAGAGGACGGTCCGCACTGTTTGTTCCAGTCGCTCGTATTCCGGGGTCTGGTAGGTGAACCAGATCGAATCCAGGAAGTGTGTATCCTTCAGGTCGCTCATCGTCGTGAAGGGGACGTAGACGGTTCGATTGATGTCGCTGTCTCCTTCCTGCATCTTGGGGCTCAGGATGCCGATCACTTCGAAGCTGAGACCATCCAAACGGATGTGTTCGCCAAGCGCATTACGCCCGGAGAAGAGTTTCTCTTTGGCTTCCGATCCGAGCACCGCTACCCGCGAGTGTTGGACCTGGTCCTCGGCGTTGTATAACCGGCCCTGTCCCAGCTTCAGAACACGGATGGCAGGAACATTGGGATAATTGCCGGTGACATTGAAGTCGAAGATCCTGGTGTCGTACTGGGTGTGCGCGGTCTTGCTGACTTCGGGCGTGATATTGGTGATCTGGGGGAGATTGGCGGAAAGCGTGTCCACGTCATCGAGCGTGAACCGCGTGAGAACCCCGGCTTTCTGGCCGCCCGCCTGCATCGCAGTCCGGCCCGGAACGACAATCACCAGCTTGGTACCGAAATTCGCGAAAATATTGGCGCAGGCCTGTCCAAAGCCATCGCCGTATGCCAGCAGCATGACGACCGTAGCGATGCCCCACGCCATGCCCAGCATGGTGAGCGCCGTGCGGCGCCGGTTATGGCGCATCGCGGTATAGGCTTCGCGAAGCAGATCCTGAAACATAAAAATCAATTGGTAATTGTGTAATTGGGTAATTGTGTAATTTTCAACCCGGTCTGCAGCAGGTTTTTCAATTACAAAATTACTCAATTCCCCAATTACTCAATCTTTCTCACTCTTGCCTGAGGGCTTCCACCGGTTGCAGCAACGCAGCCTTGCGGGCGGGATACAGACCTGCAACGACTCCGGCCAGGGTCAGGCTGCAAATGGCCAGCAGAGCCGTCATCGGAACCAATTTAGGAGGATCGAATCCCCCCGGGCCTTGGATCGTGCCCAGGGCCGCCATTAAGCCGGCTGCCAGTCCCATGCCGATGAGACCGCTTCCTAAAGTAAGTAGCAAACCTTCCAGAAAAAAATGAAGCAGAATGCTGCGGTTGGTGGCGCCCAGGGCTTTGCGCAGTCCGATCTCGTGAGTGCGTTCACTGACCGCGACCAGCATGATGTTGATGACGCCGATCGCGCCCAGGGCCAGCGTGACCATGCCGACCGCTCCCAGAAACATGTTCATGACATCGAAAATTGTTCCCACCATTTTTGATTGCTGAATCGTGTCCCAGCTGTCGAATGCGTTTGTGTCGGTGGCATCGAAGTCGTGGTTGCGGGCGACGATCTCTATAGACCTCATCTTGTGCCAGCAGATGCTCGGCGGTCACGCTCGGCTGGTATTCAATAAAGGAAATCGAGTTCTCGTGATTTTCTCCCTTGACCGGGAAATAGGTGGCCATGACCTGGAAAGGGACATAGCCGCGCATGTTCAGCCAGTTGTTGTCGCCACGTCCGAGGTGGGGGATGCTGCCCACGACTTCGAAGCGGATGCCGTTCAGCAGAACGATTGCACCCACGGCGGGACGTCCGGGGAAGAGAGTTTTCTTCAGTTCATTTCCCAGGACGATTACGTTGCGCCTTTGCGTTCCATCCAGCTCGTTCAGCCAGCGCCCCTCCTGCAGGGGGAGATAACTGATCTCGTTCAACTGTGGCTCGGCGCCCATGATCTGCCCTCCGGCATTGGCAAACTCGCTGACTTCGTGCAGATCGGTGCGAGTGAGCAAGGGACAGGCATTGCGGACGTGAGGTGCCCGGTAGCGGATATCAAGGTAATCCTGGTAGGTCAGCAGGTAGGACCGGGCGGAGTTCATGCTGCCCTTCACCGCGGGCGCCCGCCCGGGAAAGATAAACATGATGTCTTTGCCGAATTCGGCCATTTCGCGCTTGTTGCCTGAACGGAAACCTTCTCCTACGCCCACGAGCAGCAGCAAGGAGCCCACTCCCCAGGCGATGCCAAACATGGTGAGAAATGAGCGTAGCTTGTGGGCCCACAGGTTGCGGAAGATTTGCGCGAATAAGTCCAGAACTGTGCGCATCGCGGTTATTGTACCTTTTCGAGTGCAAGGGCCTGAAGATTTTCCTTTGCGTCCGTTGCAAGCTTTGCGGTTAAGGCTTTACCGCAAAGGACGCGAAGGACTTCCAAAGTGCGCAAAGAAAGTCAACCTCAAAGGCGACGGCGCGAGTGCCCGCCTCCACCCAACCACTGCGATCAATCGAACTGGATCAGGACGATTTCAGGTGTCGTCCCGAGCCTCAGCGGCGGTCCCCAGGTACCAGCGCCGTATGATACATAGACGAGAAGATTGCCCAGACGTTGCAGTCCGTAGACAAATTTTCCATACATGCGGGAGGTGATCCAGGTGAAAGGGAAGAACTGGCCGCCGTGGGTGTGGCCAGAGAGTTGAAGGGAGAATCCTTCTTCTTCGGCGATCTGCAACCGGTCGGGGGCATGGGTGAGCAGGATGCTGGCGCGGTCACGATCTACGTCCGCGTTTCGCAGCACGCTCCGGAAGTGATCGTCATTGGTCGAATCCCGATAATGCACACCTACGATCTGCATGCCGTCAACGGTCACTTTTTCGTTATTCAGAACCCGGATGCCTGAGTCCTCGACGGCGTCCAGATATTTCGTGGAATCGCTGAACTCCTCGTGATTTCCCAGGACAAAGAATGCTCCCAATGGAGCAGCGAGCCGCGCCCACGGCTGTGCCAGTTCGCGCACCCGGGCAACCGTGCCGTCGTACATATCGCCGGCGATGAACACTACGTCGGGGCGTAGCCGTGTAAGAGTGGTCACGATGCGCTGCATGAAGCGCGAGCCACGAACGTGTCCGAGATGAGTGTCGGTGACCAGGGCTGCCACCCGGCCACGCCAGGATTCCGGCAGGTTCGGCAGCGTGACACTGACACGGCGGATTCGGGTCCAGGCGGCGTTCACCATGCCGAATAAACTTACGGCCAGTGCTGCGGTCAGGAACGTGACGACGAGTCCGCGGCGGTTGGGATGCAGTCCGATAAGAAGCGCACCTCCGTAAGTCGCCCAGCAGGCGCACGCCGCCAGGAAACAGAAACTCAAAGTGCCCAGCCAGACGGCGGAAATGGTATAGAGAATGCGCACTATGCGGTGGTAAGACCGCCAGGCCAGCAGGGAAGCCAGCACAAAGCTGACCGAAAGTATGGCCAGGGTTAGCTGTAAGCCCGAAGCACCGGGCGATCCCCAGAAAGAGGTCCAGGTTTGGTAAAGAAACCAGTGAGCTGCGAACAGCACGGTTTGAATGACTGCGATGAAGACAACGATTCGGGACCTCAAGATTTGTGGGTTCTCCAAGTTACGCGCCAGTCTTTAGATGATGCCCGAGGCCGATTGGATTTGAGTAAAGGTAGGTGTGGGGCGGACGCCCTCCCCAGCCGCTTTCGGGGTTGGTTCGTCTTCAGTAAGGCGATCGTAAGCAAAGGCAAACGCGGCGGACGAGGGCGCCGCCCCACACATATCAGGCTGTTTTAGGCTACGGCTGTTGAGGGCTGCGCGGGCGGCCGAAATGACCGAAACTGGCTTTTTGCCGGCCAGGGCGGTCCGGGTCTCGGTGAGAGTGTTTACCGCCTGGCGGAACTTGGCCCGGGTGATGTTACGCAGGGCAGCTACGAGGGCTGAATCCTGGACGCCGCCAAACATCTTTTCTGCTCTTTCCGCCAGCTGCATCCAGTCGTGCCAGTCTCCGATGACGTCCTGCATGTGGTTGAGCAACTCGACCAGACGCGTCGCCTCTGCATTTTTGCCCGCGAGTTCCGCGATGTAACGCGCCCGCTTGCCCGCGATCCTGAATTGATGCAGGGTTTTTTCGGTGATCGAGCCCTGATCGACCTCTAGTGCGCCGAGCTTTTGCCGCGCCAGCATTAAAGGATCGGCGTCCTGCGGAATCTCCAGGCTGGAAGCGGTACGCTTTACGACGTTTGCGCACTTCAGCCAGGGTTTTTTTGTCGAGGGCCTTGACTAGTTTCTTTTCGCGCTTGGCCCGGTCTTCAGCCAGCGTACGCATGAGCTGCGACTTGCGCCCGGGTTCTTGCGGGATTTTCAGGCTGCGCAGGGCAGCGGACTGGACGTCGAGATCGCGAACACGTCCTGCCTTTTTTCTCAGTCGTCCCAGCAGCTTGAGCAATTTCTTGTCGTTGCTGCTGCGATTGTCTGCCAAATCCGCAACCAATACTTCGACTCTGCGGCTGGAAGTGCGGAATTTATGGACGTTCTCCGGAGTAGGTTTCGCCGCGACTTTCGCCGCTTGCCGGCCTAGCTTGCGAAAAGTGAAGCGCGTATTTTCCGGATGCAACAGCATAGAGTCCAAAGCTTTGATGCTAAACGCGCACCGAACAAACACGGCTCTAAACGGGAATTCGGAGTCGCTGGAACCGAACCGGGGACCTCTACTGCAGTATCCCTGAGGCAGGGTGAAGGGTTATTTTAACACTGCTGTAACAAGACCATGCTACCTTGCCGGAAATGGCTAATCGAGCTCTAGGAGCGCCTCGACTGACTGGCCCACAACCTGTTCCGGAACAAGGAGTTGCAAGTAGCGCTAAAGTTGGGGCGCAGACTCTGATCAATGCCGGAGACAGCCGCCGGGCAGATTCCGTGTTCTTCTATGCCATGCTCGGATGCGCGCTCTCGGTTCTCGCCATCGTTGGGCTAATCATTTACGAACTGATTACCAAGTCCGGTCTCTCCTGGCACGCTTTCGGCCTGAAATTCTTCTTCCGCAGCGAGTGGGATCCAGTCAACGATCAATACGGGGCGCTGCCATTCGTCTACGGCACTATCGTCTCTTCGATACTGGCCCTCTTGATTGCCGTACCGCTGGCCATCGGCGTGGCCGTGTATATCACCGAGATGGCGCCGCGCTGGTTGCGCGGGGCGCTCGCGTTCACTACTGAGTTGCTGGCTGCGATCCCGAGTGTGATCTATGGGCTGTGGGCTATTTTCGTCCTGGTGCCACTGCTCCGGCAATATGTGCAGCCCTGGCTGGCAAAGTATCTCGGCTGGACCACCCTGTTTGAAGGACCACCTTACGGCATCGGAATGCTGGCGGCCGGGATCATTCTGGCGATCATGGTGGTGCCGATTGTTTCCTCGATCACGCGCGAGGTCATGACTGCGGTGCCGCAACAACAGCGGGAAGCCGTGATGGCGTTGGGAGCGACGCGTTGGGAAACCATTCGCACGGGAGTCTTGCGCAACGCTCGTGCCGGCATTATGGGCGGCGTGATTCTGGGTTTGGGCCGGGCGCTGGGAGAGACGATGGCGGTCACCATGGTGATCGGCAATCGTCCCGAGATTGCGAAGTCGCTGTTCGCTCCCGGCTACACCATGGCCAGCGTAATTGCCAACGAGTTCAGTGAAGCTACCGGAGACTTATACCTTAGCGCGCTGGTTGAAGTCGGACTGGCATTGTTCATTGTGACCATCATCGTGAACGTGGTGGCCCAGCTTCTGGTTTGGACCGTTACGCGTGGAACACCTGCGAGGAGCCATGCCTGAGAAAGCGATGCTCCCGGCAAATTTCGCCGACGCTCCCATCAGCTTCTACCGACGCGGACTGAACTTCCTTGTGTCGGTGGCTGCAATCGGCGCGGTGGCTTTAGTGCTTTTGCCTTTGGCGGCCGTCTTCGGATACCTGATCTACCGCGGAATTGGTTCCGTCAACTGGGCTTTCCTGACCCAGATTCCGAAACCGCCGGGTGAATCTGGCGGAGGCATGGCGAACGCCATCGCCGGATCGGTCTACATTCTGCTGATCGCAAGCTGCATGGGCGTTCCGCTGGGAATTGGCGCTGGAATCTATCTCTCGGAATACGGACGCGGCACTCGCTTCGGAAATCTGATTCGCTTCACGGCGGACGTACTGAACGGCGTGCCTTCGATCATTGTCGGTATTGTGGCCTACGGACTAGTGGTTTTGACCCAGGGACACTTTCTCGGCGCTGGCAGGCGGAGTGGCACTCGCCATCATGATGGTTCCTACCATCACCCGGACGACGGAAGAGATGCTCTTGCTGGTGCCGCAAGCGGTTCGAGAGGCGGCTTACGGATTGGGTGTTTCACGCTGGCGTACCACGCTTTCGATCACGCTCCGCACCGCCACTTCGGGGGTCATCACCGGAGTGATGCTGGCGTTTGCCCGAGTGGCTGGAGAAACGGCGCCGCTGCTGTTCACTGCTTTTGGCAACCAGTACTGGAACTGGAAGCTGGAGCAGCCGACCGCCGCGCTGTCGCTGCAGATTTTCACCTACGCGATTTCGCCTTTCGATGAGTGGCACCGCCAGGCGTGGGCGGGAGCGTTGATTCTGATCGTGCTGATTGTGGCGTCGGTCGGCGCGGTACGACTGGTGGCCAGCAGAGGTATGCTCAAGGGAGCGAACTGAGACTATGGGCGTTGGAATCCAAGTCGACAAGCTGAATGCCTGGTTCGGAAAAACCCAGGCCCTGCACGACATCAATATGACGGTGGCGGCGAACCATGCGACCGCTGTCATTGGCCCGTCGGGATGCGGCAAGTCGACATTCGTACGCTGCCTGAACCGCATGCACGAGACGGTGCCCGAGGCGCGGGCGACGGGAAGCGTGCGCATCGGCGACCTGAATGTTTACAACGGGACTTCGGCGGTACAGATTCGCCGCCGGATCGGGATGGTGTTTCAGAAGGCGAATCCATTTCCTACGATGTCGATTTACGACAACGTGGCAGCCGGATTGACGCTGAATGGTTTCCACGACCGCAAGCGTCTGGATGAGATCGTTGAGCGCTCTCTGGCGCTGTCCGCCCTCTGGGACGAGGTCAAGGACACAATGAAGAAAAAGTCGGGCGCCAGCCTCTCCGGAGGCCAGCAGCAACGGCTTTGCATCGCTCGGGCAATCGCGGTCGAACCGCAGGTGCTGCTGATGGATGAGCCCTGCTCGGCGCTGGATCCGATCTCGACCGGCAAGATCGAGGAGTTGATCTTCCAGTTGAAAGAGCGGTTCACCATCGTGATCGTGACTCACAACATGCAGCAGGCGTCACGGGTCGCGGAATTCACCGGATTCTTTCTTCTGGGCAAGCTGATCGAGTTCGACAAGACCGAAAAGATTTTTACCACCCCGTCCGACAAGCGGACGGAAGACTACATCACAGGCAGGTTTGGATAATGGCGCGCACCCGTTTTCTGCAAGAACTGGACGAGCTTCGGGCACGTTTGCTCCGTATGGGCGGACTGGCTGAGCAGGCCGTGGATCGCGCCTGTCAGGCGTATATTGAGCGCGATTTAACGCGCTGCCACATGGTCCTCGAAGGCGAGACCCAGATCAACATCACCGAGCGCGAGATCGACGAAATGGCCTTCGACCTTCTCGCCATGCAGCAACCGATGGCGGTCGATCTACGATTCATTCTGGCGGTCACCAAGATCAATGCCGATCTGGAGCGCGTGGGCGACCAGGCGGTCAATATCGCCGAGCGTGTGATGGATATGGTCGATCTGCCCAAGGCCGATCTTCCCGTGGATATCCCGCGCATGGCCGCCGCAGTTTCCGCCATGGTACGGCGAGCCCTGGAGTCTTTCATCGAAGGCAAGGCCGAACTGGCGCAAGCCGTTCTCGAAATGGACAACGTGGTTGACCGCATGAAGGATGAGGCATTCATCGTGCTGGTGAAGTCGATGAATGAACATCCTGAGACCACTCGACAGGCGCTGGACGCCCTTCTGGTGGCCCGCAACCTGGAACGCGTGGCCGACCATGCCACAAACATCGCCGAGGATGTGATCTTCTGGGTGCGCGGGGCCGACGTACGGCACAACATCGCGCCAGAGCAATCGGAGCATCATGAAGTCACGGACCCGCACTAGGGGGTTTGCGATACCTCGCAGGCATTAGCGCCCCGTAGCGGCGGTTGAAAAGCACCCGCATACGTCAGGGACATTTCAGGCGTGGCCTACGGCACGCACGTCGTTCAGGCGGCACACCCGCCACTGAAAAGTGGCGGGCTATTATCAGACGCCCCTCCGGGGCGTTCTAAATCCCAGATCTGTAACCGCCTCCATCCCGGCTTTTCTTTTACTTCTTCCGGTGCTACAAGTTTCTTCGTGCTTGTTCTGGAGGAACCTTTGAAGCGCCTCATCTTCTTCTTACTTGCTCTTCTCGCGCCGCTGTCTGCTCAAAATTCTTCGAAGACCCATCAAATTCCTCTTTCCACCAGCAAGGTGCTGAATGCGCCGTCGCCGGGGCGCATCGGCGCGGTCAACAGTTTTCCCGCGACTATCGCATTGAGCCCGGACGGTCGCTACGCAGCTTTATTGAACAATGGCTACGGAACGCAGAAGACCCAGACACAACAGTCCATCACTGTTCTGGATCTCACGCACGCAATCAGCTGAGCGACTATCCCGACACCCGTCTTTCGGATACAGCCCACCAGAGCTATTTTCTCGGGCTGGCTTTCAGCAGCGATGGCCGTCATCTGTACGCGTCGATGGGATCAATCACGGATCCCACGGGAGCGAAGTCAGGGAACACCGGCAACGGCATTGCCGTATACAAGTTCGACGGCGGCAAAGTAACTCCGGAGCGCTTTCTGAAAATCGCGCCCCAGAAGCTCGCCGCCGGCAAAAAGGTTTCTTTCGGATTGCGTGAGACTGTTGCAGGGACTGCAATCCCATATCCCGCCGGACTGACTGTCGTTACGGGAAAGAGCAGCGACAGACTGTTGGTCGCCAACAATCTGTCCGACAACGTTGTGCTGATCGATGCCGCCGACGGGCGCGTTCTGCAGCAGTTCGATCTCAGCACCCACGAAATTATTCCGTCTTCATTTCCTTATACCGTGGTGGCGACCCGCGACGGACGCCGTGCCTGGTGCAGTCTGTGGAATTCTTCGCAGGTAGCGGAGCTTGATCTGGAGAAGGGAACGGTAACGCGCTGGATTTCGTTGCTCGAGCCCAAGGATCCCATCGCGCCTGGGTCGCATCCCACCGACCTTCTGCTGAGTCCGGACGAAAAGTGGTTATTCGTAGCTTTGTCGAATGCGGATGCGGTGGCAACGGTTAATGCTGCGTCGGGGCAAGTCATCCACCTTGCGTCTACCAACCTTCCAGGACAGGAACATGCCGGCACGTATCCTACGGCGCTGGCTCAGTCGGCCGACGGGACGCGGCTGTTTGTGGCGGATTCTTCTCTGAATGCTGTAGCCGTCTTTGAGGGCGACAAACTTACGAAACCGGGAATTTCTTTTCCTCTACCGGCGGAGTCTCTGGGTTTCATTCCAACCGACTGGTATCCCAGCGCATTGTCTGTGCATGGAGACGATCTGTTGATCGCCACTGCCAAGGGGGAAGGCGCAGGCCCCAATAGCGGGATCAGTGAGATTAAGATTGAGCGCCGGCATCGCGAGCATCCTTATATTCCGACGTTGATGTATGGATCGCTCTCTCGCCTGAATTTCCGCACTGTGGAGAAGCGTTTGCCGGAGCTGACGCAGAAAGTGCAGGAAAGCAATCTGTTCCTTTCAGATCCTGGCAAGATCACGTTTCGGAATGGCGCGAATCCTATTCGTCATGTGATTTACATCCTCAAAGAAAACCGCACCTATGATCAGGTTCTCGGCGACCTGAAACTCAACGGCCAGAAGGTGGGGAATGGCGATCCTTCGCTGACCATGTACGGCGCTGACGTGACGCCCAATCTGCACAAGCTGGCTTTGCAGTTTGGGGTGCTGGACAATTTTTATGACAGCGGAGAAGTCTCCGGCAACGGACACGATTGGTCGAACGCGGCCATCACCAGCGACTATAACGAAAAGACCTGGCAGATCGCTTATCGCGGCAAGGAGCATACTTACGATTACGGTGGCACCGTGGCCGATGAATTTCCCCTCGAACAAGGCGAACCCGATGTGGATGCACCGGGCACTGGATACCTTTGGGACAATCTCGCCAGTCACGGTCTGACGTATCGCGACTACGGTGAGTTCATCGCGGGTGTGTGGTGTAAAGCGGCGAAGAAATCGGGCGCCTCTCCCAAGGAAGGTACTCCGACTCCTTTTGACTCGGCGTGCGAGCGCGCCGTTGTCCGTAAAGGTGAAGCTCTGCCGCCCGATGTTGGACAACCTCACGGCGCCCCCAGCCCGTGGCCCTGGCCCGTTCCATTAGTACAGCGAATGAAGGCGAGCAAGGCAGCGCTGCGCGATCATTTCCATCCGGGTTATCCGGACTTTAATACGGAATATCCGGACCAGCTTCGTGCTGATATTTTCCTCAATGAGTTTGGCGAGTTCGTTCGTGCCCGAAAAGAAGGCAAGGGAACGGAGCTTCCTGCATTTGTGCTGCTCTATCTACCTGACGATCACACTCACGGCACGACGCCCGGCAAACCCAAGCCGAGCGCGTCCGTGGCTGATAACGATCTTGCCGTCGGGCGTGTGGTCGAGGCGGTGTCGCACAGTGCCTACTGGGATGACACAGCGATCTTCATCATCGAAGACGATGCACAGGATGGCGCTGATCACGTCGATGCTCATCGCTCGACCGCATTCGAGATCAGCAAGTATTCTCCCGGTACACCGCAGCAACCCTTTGTCGATAGCCGCTTCTACACCACAGTCAACATGATGCACACCATGGAAACCCTGTTGGGACTTCCACCCATGAATCAGAATGACGCGTACGCGCCGGTGATGGCGCCATTGTTCTCAGGCCCAGGAGATCAGCAACCATTCATGGCGGACTGGAGCAATCGCGACAACGGACTGATCTATCAGACTAATGCACCGAAGGGTCAGGGAGCGGCGGAATCGGCCAAGATGGATTTCACCAGGCCGGATGCAGTTAACACGGCGGTGCTCAATTTGATTTTGTGGCGCGACCGGATGGGCAGCACGCCGATGCCGGCGCCGAAGCATGCGGTCTTTCCGCAGAGGCGAACTGCCGACAAGGACTGAATGGCCGTGTAGGTCGGGCACTCTTGTCCCCCGCAGGTGTTTTGCTTTTCGGGCAAATCACTCCTGCTTTGTGGCCGCATTCTGGCGGTGAATACTTAAGATCAAAACATAAAAATCAAGCTCAGGCGGCGGACAAGAGTGTCCGCCCCACATTCCTCGGGTAGAATCTATCGGTGGCTACCGCTATTCAGTGTCGCGATCTACGCAAAACCTACGACGACGGCAACGTTGAGGCTGTCCGCGGCCTGAATCTGGAAATCGAGGCGGGCGAATGTTTTGGCCTGCTCGGACCGAACGGGGCGGGGAAGACCACCACGATTGAAATCCTGGAAGGTTTGCTGGCTCCGACTTCGGGGCAAGTCACGATTCTGGGCCAGAACTGGAAGGACAACGCACACGAGCTGCGCGAGTCGATGGGCATCTCGCTGCAAGAGACACGGCTTTCCGAGAAGCTGACCGTCCTCGAAACCATTGAGCTGTTTTCCGGTTTCTATCGTCAGCCGCGCTCGCCCGTCGAGGTGCTTGAGCAGATGCAACTAGGCGAGAAGGCCGATGCCTGGGTGGGCAAGCTTTCTGGAGGGCAACGGCAGCGGCTTGCGGTCGCGACTGCGCTGGTTGGCAATCCCAAGATTCTTTTTCTGGACGAACCCACTACCGGCCTCGACCCCCAGAGCCGACGCCAACTCTGGGACATCATTCGCACCTTCCAGCAGGCCGGAGGCACTGTACTGCTGACCACGCATTACATGGACGAAGCCGAGCGCCTTTGTGATCGCCTGGCCATTGTCGATCATGGACAAGTCATTGCCGAAGGAACGCCGGCCGATTTGATCGAGCGACTGGGCGGACATCACATGGTGGAATTTCAAGTAAGCGGGAACGGCGATGCCGTCGATGTATGGAAGGCGCTGCCCGGCGTCGAGTCGGTTCGCCACGACAATGGTTTCGTCTGCCTGAATGTGCACGAACCGCACCTGACTATCCCGGCGCTACTGGACGCGGTCAAGAAGCAAGGAGAGCAGTTGTTGCACCTGACCACGCGCCAGGCCAGCCTCGAAGATGTATTCGTTCGTCTCACCGGCCGCCACTTGAGAGAAGATTGATGATCGTCACCGCTCACGTAGGGGCGGATTTCCCCACCCGCCCTGGTCATGCGAAGCTCGACAAGGTTCGGAAGGACACAAGAGTCAGTCAATGACCGTCGCCCAACAAACTCCGCCAAAGAAACTGCCGGTTGAATCCCGGACGACGCAGCTTAACGGCCGCTGGTCGGGCTTCCGCCATTTACTGAAGGCGCGGCTGCTGGAACTCAAACGCGAGCGCGAGGTCATCTTCTGGGCGTTCGGGTTTCCCGTGCTTCTGGCAATTGGATTGGGCATTGCCTTCGGCCACAAGTCGGCTGACATTGCCCCGATAGCGATCGTCGACAGTAACGGAGCGGCTGACGCTCTCAGCCTCTTGCAGCATTCGCCGCAGAGTTCCTCGCTTCGCCCTAGCGTGGTTGCCGAGAGTGAAGCATTGCAGGGGTTTCGTCTGGGGAAATACGATTTGGTCGTTGTTCCCGACGGCAAGGGAGGCTTTCAGTATCGGTACGACCCCGCCCGTCCGGAGAGTGTCCTGGCGCGTGCTCAGGTCGATGACGCCCTGCAAACTGCCTCGGGACGCAAAGACCCGCTGGCGACAACCGCGGTGGCCTCCAGCGAGCCGGGATCGCGCTACATCGACTTCCTGATCCCCGGGCTGTTGGGAATGAACCTGATGAACTCCGGCATGTGGGGACTAGGTTTTGCCTTGGTCGACATGCGGCAGCGCAAACTGCTGAAGCGGTTTGTTGGCACACCCATGCGCCGCAGTGATTTCCTTCTGGCTCTGATCAGCAGTCGTCTCGTCCTGATGGTGATTGAAATCGGAATCCTGCTCGGATTTGGCGTGCTGGCCTTTCATATGCGGGTGTTGGGTTCGCTGTTCAGCATCGTGTTGCTGGCATCGCTTGGCGCCGTGTCTTTTGGAGGCTTGGGCCTACTCGTCGCCAGCCGCGCAGATAAGATCGAAAGCGTCAGCGGATTAATGAACCTGGTGATGATGCCGATGTGGATCTTCTCCGGCGTTTTCTTTTCGTCGGAACGGTTTCCAGCTCTGTTGCAGCCGTTCATTAAACTGCTGCCCTTGACGGCGCTCAACGATGCTCTGCGTGCAACGATTCTGCAGGGCGCGTCCCTCGGGGCCCAGTCTGGAAGGCTGCTGGTTCTGGTGCTTTGGGGTGGTATTTCCTTCCTACTGGCTCTGCGCTGGTTCCGCTGGACTTAGCATGATCCTTCAAGCTTCTAGCTCCTAGCGCCTGGCTTCTGCCGAACAACGCGAGTCCGCAGTTGAGGCTAGAAGCCGGAAGCTCAGACCCTTTGTAAACGCTTGCATTTCATCGATTTCCAGTGGGCACGGTGAACTGCTACATGGTAGAATTGATCCAACTTTTACCAAGAACTGGCCACCTTTTCGGGCTCCGTGGGAATCGTACAACGGGCGTCAGCGCCGGTGTCGTAGCACTTGCAGTCCTCGCCACCCTCAGTCGCGGGACCGCGAGTTTTGTGACTCCACAACCCGTTATCCTGGTTCGTAGTTCTTTCCGCCACTTCGCGTCGGGTATAGCTGTCGCTATCGTTGCTTGCTGAAGTCAGGAGCCGGCATGAACGTACTCGAGCGTCCGATTACATACGCGCCATTTCTGGAGCAGCTCCGCTCTGCTCCATCCCGCGTCCTGTTGCTGGATTATGACGGGACACTGGCGCCGTTTTGCGTAGATCGTACTCTTGCATTTCCCTATCCTCAGGTGCCGCCGTTGATCGTTCGCATTATGCAAACGGGAACGCGCGTTGTACTGGTCAGCGGGCGTCCGGTTCGGGAGTTGCTCCTGCTCACTGGAATTGTGCCTCAGCCGGAAATCTGGGGAAGTCACGGCCTGGAGCGGTTAATGGCGGATGGCCGCTATGAAGTGAAGTCAGTACCGTCGCACAAGGACTATTTGCTGGCGGCCGAAGCCATCCTCCGGGACGCCGGGCTGGAGGGTCAAACCGAAGTCAAACCCGGCGGCGTGGCCGTGCACTGGAGAGGTCTGGACGCATTTCGAGCCGAGAAGATAGACCGAGACGTGCACCGTTTGTGGAAGCCTCTGCTGGACCGGGCTCCCCTGCGGTTGCTCGAATTTGACGGTGGCCTCGAAATTAGAGTTGCCGGGCCAGGCAAAGGGGATGCGGTTCGCACCATCTTAAAGGAAGCAGGTCCCGGTGCGGCCGTGGCCTATCTGGGCGACGACCAAACCGACGAAGACGCATTTCACGCGCTTAAGGGCAACGGGCTGACGGCTTTAGTACGCGCTCAGTCACGGCCGACCGCAGCCGATATATGGCTGCAACCACCTCACGAGCTACTTCATTTTTTGCGGGAGTGGCTATGCGCTGCAGGAGGTCACGATGAATGACATCAAGGGACGCGTGATTCATGTATCAAACCGGCTGCCGGTTCTTATCCGCAAATATGCGGGCGGCGCCCGATTGGAACGAAGTTCAGGAGGGCTGGCAACGGCGCTTGAAGCAGGTTGGCGCGATCAGCCCGGAGTATGGATTGGCTGGGCCGGCACCGGTCCGGACGAAAATATCGAATCGTTACTCGTCCGGGCTGCGCATCGCCGTTCTTACACACTGCGTTCGGTCGCGCTTACCGATGAAGAAATCGCGAAATTTTATTCCGGTTTTGCCAATGAAATTATCTGGCCTCTGTTTCACGATATGCCGTCACGTTGCAATTTCGATCCCGAGTACTGGGCAACGTATGAGCAGGTGAACCGGAAGTTCGCGAAAGTGGTTGCGGAGACCGCGGAGGAAGACGACTTTGTTTGGGTCCACGACTACCATCTGATGCTCACCGCAGCTGCAATGCGGGAAGCAGGCGTTCGTGCCCGCACCGGATTTTTCCTGCATATCCCTTTTCCATCGCCCGACGTGTTTGAAAAGTTGCCTTGGAAACAACCGATTCTAAGATCATTGCTGGAATTCGACGTGATCGGATTCCAGGGCGATCGCGACCGCTCAAATTTCGTGAGCTGCCTCGAACGCCTCTTGCCTGAAGCTCTCGTAGAGCGAGGTTTTCCCCATTTCACCGTCGGACTCGGCGGGCGGAGATCTGTGGTTGGGACATTTCCCATCGGTATCGATTACGAGTCCTTTGCCGAAGACGCCGCAACGCCGGAAATCGCCGCGCAGGCTGCTGACATCAGAAAGCGCGTTTCGGATGACGTACTGGTGCTGGGCGTGGACCGTCTGGATTACACCAAGGGAATTCCCGAGCGCCTGAAATCATTCCGTCTGTTGCTGCGGCGCTTTCCCGAAATGCGCGGTCATATCACGCTGGTGCAGGTGGTTGTGCCCAGCCGTGAGGAGATTCCCAACTACAAGCATCTGCGCCGGGAAGTGGAGCTGCTGGTCAGCCAGATTAATGGCGAATTCACGGAGCCGGGATGGGTACCGGTCCATTACATTCACCGCAATCTGGGGCGAGATGAACTGCTGGCTTACTACCGTGCCGCCGATATCGGCCTGGTCACTCCGTTGAAGGATGGCATGAATCTGGTGGCCAAGGAATTCTGTGCCGCTCAGATCGACGAGCGCGGGGTCCTGATTGTCAGCGAATTTGCCGGGGCAGGGCCGGAGTTGCGCTGCGCAGCCATCATCGTCAACCCCAACGATTTCGCCGAAGTCGCTCAAGCCCTTTATGACGCTGCCCACATGAGCGCCGACGACAAACGCAGCCGCATGCGACTGCTGCGGCAAATCGTGAAGGACCACAACGTGCATCGCTGGATCCGTTCGTTCATGCAGGCGATTCCTGCATTAAATGAAACGAAAGGCGGTGCGGACGGCAATTCGTGGGCGCAAACTACGGGCCTGAAAGATCGATCGGTACAGAAGATGCCGGGAGTAGCGCTGGTGGTGTCGCCACCGTCTCGCCGTCCGCGGTATGAAATGGGCAAAGGCGCCAAGCTGCGGGTGCTGAGCAGGGCCGCAGGCGAAGACTAGGGTCGTCAAACACAGGTGACCGATTCGTTCGCGAATCGGTCATTCCTCACTCCAATTGCTTTCCTTTCGTTTCCGGCAACTGCGTTGCCACCATGCACGACAGCAGAAACGATACTCCACACAAATAGAACGCCCAACTCAATCCCTTTGCCTGTCCGACGCGTCCGATGACGAACGGTGCAATGGAACTCATAGCGCGCGCACCGTTGTAGGTGAGGCCGAGAGCGCGAGCCCGGACGCTGGTGGGAAATATCTCGCTGCCGATAATTCCCGAGCCCGAGAAAAATCCAGTACCGAAAAAAGCGAGCATCGTGCCCAGCACCATCACCGCCCATTGCGATCTCGCCATGGCATAAATCGGAACTATAAGTGCTGCCATGAACGTATATAAAAGAAACGACTTGCGGCGTCCCATGTAATCCGCTACCCAGCCAAAGCTGGCGTACCCCGGGAACATTCCGGCCAGATTCAGAACTACCAGCAGTGTGGTGGTTCCCATCAGTCCAAAGCCGCGGCCGCCTTGGTCTACCGGCAATGAGAGATACGGCGGAATCCAGGTGAACAGTCCCCACCACGCGAACATCCCAAAGAAATTCATGAACAAGAGCGCCAGAGTTTGTTTCAGATATGGTGGTCGAAAGAGACCTGCGAATCCAGTTTCCGGTTCGCCAATTTTCGAACCAGCATTGATGTCTCGCTTGCGTTCTTGCCACATCTCTGATTCAGGCACGCCGCGGCGAATCCACAAGACTACTAACGCGGGCAAAATGCCGACGAAGAAAGCCATGCGCCAGTCGGCGTAGTGCAGCACGATTCCCACCGCAAAAGCGGCCAACGCGTAGCCGATGGCCCACGAACTTTGGACAATTGAGATGGCTTTGGCCCGCAACTCAGTCGGCCATGTCTCCGCGACCAGGGTGGCGCCTGTGTTCCATTCGCCTCCCATTCCCAGTCCGAGGATGAAACGGAATACAGCCAGCATCACTACCGAAGTGGCGAGGCCGGAGGCGAACGAACAAATTGAATAAGTGAGGATGCTCAGCATCAGGGCGCGTTTGCGGCCAAGGCGGTCGGCAATGAATCCGAAGGCGACGCCACCGATCCCAGATGCCAGCAGGGTGAGGCTATTGAGCAGTCCCGCTGTGCCTTTTGTCATCCCCAGGTCGCGCATGACATGCGCCAGCACCAACGCGTAGAGCATGGCGTCGAAGGCATCGAGCATCCAGCCCAGGCCGGCGGCCACGAGAGTGCGGCGTTGCGCAGGAGTCGCTTGTTTAAAAGGGAAGGCGAGGCTCGTGGCCATTGGACGGATTGTCCATGTCTGTGGCCACTTTGGCAATTAAAACCTCTGTGTCCTTAGTGTCCTCTGTGGTTTTGCGATTTAACCATGGAGGACACAGAGCACGCGGAGGAGGCTAGACGGCTTTTAAAAGCCGGAAGTATCTTCGTGCTTTGTGCACGTCACGTGCAATTTGCTCGCGGAGAGCTTCCACCGAGGGGAACTTGATTTCGTCTCGCAGGCGTTGCAGGAAATAAATCTCTACTTCGGTGTCAGGCGCCAGTTCGATGGGATGGAAGTTCAAAAGATGAGTCTCGACCGCGAATGACTCCGCCCCAAACGTAGGACGCCCGCCTACATTGGTGACCGAATCGAAGCACTCAGCCGCGACGCGAGTACGAGTGATGTAGACGCCGTCCTTGGGAACGAATTCTTCGTAGCGGGACAGATTAATTGTGGGGACCGTGTACTTGGAACCGTATCCGCGGCCGCGTCCCGGAGTCGACAGCATGCTGAACGGGTGCCCCAGTAAATGGCGCGCGCGGCTGATCTTTCCCTCGCGCAACAGGCGGCGTACCTGACTGCTCGAGACAGATTCGCCGCGCAGCTTCATCTCGGGATAGACCACCACTTCAAACCCCATCTCGCGCCCGAACTCGGCGAGCAGTTCGACATTGCCGGCGGCCTTGTGGCCAAAATGAAAGTTGTAACCTTCATGCACTTCGCGGGCGTGAAGCTGCTTCTGGAGTATCTCTTCAGCGAACTGTCGCGGAGTCATCAGCGAAAGATCGCGTCCAAAGGGAAGGAGGAGGACAGCGTCGAGTCCGCTGGCTTCGAGCAGACGTAACTTTTCCGGGGTAGGCGTAATCAGCTTCAGCCCGGAGTCCGGCCGCAGGATGCGTACCGGATGCGGCTCGAAGCTCACAGCCATCGCCTTGGCGTTCTGCTGCCGGGCGCGGCTCACGATTTCTTTGAGCACATGGCTATGCGCGCGATGAACGCCGTCAAAGTTCCCGATGCTCACCAGCGTCGGGCCGAAGCTGGCGGGAACTTCCTCGAGTTTGTGGAAGACGTGCATGAGGCGGCTTCTAGCTTCTGGCTCCTGGCTTCTAGCTAAATCCAAACCTTTTAAACGCAAAGGTCGCTAAGGTTTCGCAAAGGACGCGAAGAAAATCTTGGGATTCCTTTGCGAACTTTGCGGAATATCTTTGCGTTCTTTGCGGTAAAGACTTTTCTTTTCTTCTTAAATCTCAAATTCCAGTTTCATGCCGTCGTAGGACAGCCGGACATTTGCCGGCAGAGATGCATTGGTTTCCTCGTGCGGCAAGTCGTGACAGATATGTGTGAAGAATGCCCGTTTGGGTTTCACACGCTCTACGATTCGCAGTGAGTTCTCCACCGTCGAATGCGTGGGATGAGGCTTATGCCGAAGCGCGTCCAGAAACAGGATGTCGAGATTCTGCAATTGTTCGAACGACGCCTCTGGCACAACGCTGTGATCGGTCAGATACGCAGCTGATCCAAAGCGGTATCCGTAAATTTGCGTTTCGCCATGTATGACGGCCACCGGCTCAAAGCGTGCTCCGAACAAATCGACAGGTCCTTCCAGCGCTTTGAATTCAACCTGGGGCAAGCCGCCAAATTTGTAGTCTGCGTCGAAGATATAACGGAACATATTGCGGACAAATGCCACCACATCAGGATGGGCATACAACGGCAGTTTGTTCGGCCGGTGGCGATAGCTCAATGGCCTCAGATCGTCGATGCCGAGAATATGGTCGGCGTGCGCGTGAGTATAGAGCACTGCGTCCAGGTGCCGAATACCTTCCCGGATGGCTTGCTCACGAAAGTCGGGAGTGGTGTCGATGAGCACACTACGTCCGCCATACTCGATCAGCACAGAAGGCCGGGTGCGGCGGTCGTGCGGATCGGTGGACCGGCAGACGGCGCAGTCGCAACCGATGGTGGGCACGCCCATCGACGTACCGCTGCCCAGCACCGTCAGTGTGGCTTTCATCGTTTGGTAGGGTTCGTGCCAGTGGCCAGCGGGGGCCGGGCCAGGGCGTTGGTGACTTCCACGTAGGCCATCCGCAATTCGTACAGGCAGTTCTGCAGAAAGTTGTCTTCCGCGGGAGTGAGATTGCCTTTGGTCTTTTCCGCCAGAAGGCCCAGCGTGTCGACGGTCTGACGTGCGGCGATCAGATCGATGCGAGGCTGTCCGCGTTCTTCCTGCATGAGGCCGAGTTGCAGCATGGCAGTCATGTAGAGCGACGCCATGAAGCGCTCGAAGGTCATCTCCATTTCTTTCGCGGAGTGTCCGCTGAGTTCGACGCGGGCGTCCAGCTCTTTGGCCGACTTGCGATAGGCGTCAGCCTGCTCCTTCTGCTCATCGACGGTTGGATTCGGTGGGGCCGCGGGATCTAACCCCGAATCCAGCGAGGACGGAGCAGAAGCGCTTGCCTCAGAGCCGTTGGGGCTGGGCTTTGGTTCGGGAGCAGCGGTTGGTGCCGGCTTGGAAGTTGACACTTCTTCTTCGCTGACTTCCCGGCGCGGTTCGCCATCGGAAGTAAATAGTCGCCGGTCAGTGACAGTAAAGCTTTCCTGTTTTTTCTCGGACATAGATTCTTTCCTTCGGTTCCTTGGCTGCGCTTACTTAAATGCTTCGGCAAACGGCAGGTTCGCCACTGTGGCGGCACTCCCGCCGGCTTCGACCGCTTTGCCTGTCACGGCTGCTTCGCGACGGATGTAACCCATCGCGACCTGGCGCTCGCCTCCGGCCAGAGGCAGGGAAGCCGCACTCGTAATTTCGCCGATCTCTTTGCCATCGACCTGAATCTTGCTCCCGGCCGCAGGTAACGGTCCCTGGACCTCAAAGCCGGTGAACTTGCGGCGGACCTGGCCGCGCGATCGAATGCGCTCTACAATCTCCTGTCCTACATAGCACCCCTTGGAGAAATTGAGGGCTCGATCCTGCTCAGTCTCTTGCGGCAAGTCGCGTTCGCGGATGTCAACTCCGTAACGTGGGATTCCGGAAGCTACGCGTAACAGATCGAGAGCGGAAGTCCCCACTGGCTTTGCGCCAGCTTTCAAGAGCGCCTGATGGGCCTTCTCCACATCAGCGGGTGTGAGCCACAATTCGAACGATTCGACGCACGGGTTGTCGCCACGAACCAGCGTCACACTGGATTGCTGCCAGTTGGTCTCGGCAAATTGCAGAGGTTTGAGTTCGGGCACTTCAAATCCAGCTGCGCGTAGCAACTCGCTGGATTTCGGCCCTGCGATTCCGAAGCTGGATTGGCGATCGGTAATATTCGTCACTTCGACGTCGTCCATGATGATGTACTTGTCGAAGACCGCAAGAATTTTTTCTAACTGTTGCTGATCGGTATCGACCAGCAGCGCTTCTCCCCGGTTGTAGGCGTACAAGTCCCCGAGAATGTGTCCCTGCGGATTGAGCAGAAAAGCGTAGACGCCGTGTCCAGCCTCGAGATCGCGGATGTTGTTCGTGACCATGCCATTCAGCCAGCGCGTCCGGTCGGTGCCAGTGAGCGAGATCCTGGCGCGCGAACTGAGATCGTAGACTCCTGCTTCCGACACGAGCGCTCGAAATTCGCCGGTCACGTCGCCAAAATCGGCCTTTTCCGGGCGGACGGAAGAGTCGAGGCCCTCGTGATGTACTGTCAGACTCATTGTTTGTCCTGATTTGATTATAGCGGAGTGATCACTAGTGGCGGGCGCCGAAGGGACTGAATGACAACCCTCTACCGAGTTGATAATCTTCCTCCCGTGAGCCCAAAGAAGCGCATCGCCATCATTCCGGGGGACGGGATCGGTCCAGAGGTCATTGCCGGGGCAGTGAAGGTCATCCAGGCATCCGGCGCCGATGTCGAACTGACTCATTTCGATTGGAGCGCGAACCGTTATATGGCGGACGGCGTCACGGTTCCGCCGGACGGATTCGCGATGCTGGACCGCGATTTCGATGCCATTCTGCTAGGCGCGTTCGGTGATCCGCGCGTGGCCTCGAATATCCACGCCAAGGAAATTCTCCTGGGAATGCGTTTCAAGATGGACTTGTACGCCAACGTTCGTCCGGTCCGATTGCTCGACGCTTCGCTGTGTCCACTGAAAGGCGTCGAGCCCAAGGACGTCGATTTTGTCGTGGTGCGCGAAAATACGGAAGGCGTTTACGTGGACGCGGGCGGCGTGTTCAAGCAGGGCACGTCGGATGAGGTTGCTGTGCAGGAGGACATCAATACCCGCAAGGGGGTCGAGCGAGTGATTCGCTACGCTTTTGAATATTGCGAACGCCATCAAAAGCACGATGGAACCCCGCGCAAAAGCGTTCTCATGTGCGATAAGTCAAACGCTATGACCCACGCGGGCGGATTGTGGCAACGGGTGTTCAAAGAAGTGAGCCGCGAGTATCCGCAAATCACGCCGCAACACATGTACGTGGACGCACTCTGCACCCAGATGGTGCGTGATCCGCGACAGTTTGACGTAATCGTGACCAATAATATGTTCGGCGACATCATCACCGATCTCGCTGCCGCTTTGCAGGGTGGACTGGGCATGGCCGCCAGCGGAAATATTCATCCTGGAAGGACGTCGATGTTCGAGCCCGTACATGGCTCGGCGCCGCCGCTGGCGGGCAAGAACGTGGCCAATCCGTTCGGAGCGATTCTGACGGCTGCGATGCTGCTGGCGCATCTGGGATTAACGCGGGAAGCGGCGAGAATCGAAGCCGCGGTTCTGCAAGCGGTGAGAGAAAAGAGAACCACGCAGGATATCGGCGGCAGCCTTGGGACACGTGAGGCAGGGGAGTGGGTGGCAAAACAAACCACCCAGCTGTGACCTCAGGGGCGACAAATGAGGGTTGATCCGTCGAGATCCGCGTAAAATCCGTGGCTCGAATTTTTGCTTAACGCCGCCGGCCTATCAGCAATGCCAGTTCCCGCCATTTCCAATGGCAATCCACGTCACTGAAACCAATCTCGCGCAGCCACTTGCAGTTGAGTTTCCACATCGAGCAACTTGTTGGAAGCGTCTTCGGTCTCGACGGTATACCCGATGCGATGCAAGAACTCTTCGTGTAGCTCGGGTGTCACTGAAGCGACGTGCTCGAGATTGCAAAAGACGCCGCCAGGATTCAGCCTGGCATAAATCTCCGTGTAAAGTTCCCGCTTGCGTTCGTGGATGAGATGATGAATGGCGAAGCTTGAAACCACGGCGTCGAAGCTACCGAAAGCCGGGAGTGGATTTTCAAGATCGTGGGCGATGATGCTGACGGACGGATCACCGGCGAAACGCTTACGGGCAGCCTCCAGCATGGCAGGAGAGAAGTCAACAGCCACGGCAGTCGCGTCGGGATGGCCTGATTTGACCAAAGCAAGCAGGCGTCCGTCGCCCGTGCCGAGGTCGAGTATGCGCTTTACCGTCGATGGAATGAATTCCAGAAGGGTAGATTCGCCTTCAACCCGATGCGGGATTGAGTCAGCGCGTTCCAGGTAACCCAGTGCGTGATCGGTAGACGTCCAGAGATTAACTCCCATAGGGAAAGTATAAACTCATATCCAATGGTGAAATTGAAGACCCACAAGCCGCCTTTCGCGTCGATTTTTGCGTTGATTCTGTTTTTTCTGCTGATGGCGGTTAACCTACCGGCCCAGGAAGAGAAGCAGAAAGCCGCGAGCGAGTCGCCCGCGACCACGCATTCAACACCGACAACGACTACCAAACCCGCGGTTGAACCCAAGATATCGCCGCAGGAGGCGGAGAAACTCTTTCGCTCAGTGGATGAGATTCTCACCTTCGCGAGCAAAGATACTTTGTTTCCCATCAAGCATGAGGTCAAGCGCCAGTTAATTGGCCGCGACGAGGTAGAGGCCTACGTCAGCAAGCACACCAGTGAAGACGAAGACGCCAAGCGTCTGCGCCGCTCGGAGTTGGTGCTCAAGAAATTCGGACTGCTGCCAAAAGATTTCGATCTGGGAAAATTTCTGGTGGTACTGCTGAAAGAACAGGTCGCGGGTTACTACGATCCCAAAACGAAGACGGTGAATCTTCTCGACTGGCTGGGCGCTGATCAGCAGAAGCCCGTACTGGCGCATGAACTCACGCATGCGCTGCAGGACCAGTCGTTCAATCTTGAAAAGTACATGAAGCCGGCGGATACCGACCTGTCCAAAAAGAAAGAGGTAAACGCCGAGGACATCGAGAATGACGAAGTCAGCACCACCAGACAAGCGGTAGTGGAAGGCCAGGCCATGGCCGTTCTAGTCGACTACATGCTGGAGCCGATGGGACTTTCGATGAAAGACTCGCCTCAGGTGGTCCAGTCCTTGAGAGACGGAATGCTGGTCGGAACTGCCGACGCCGTGGAATTCCACAACGCGCCGATCTACCTGAAAGAGGCCCTCACTTTTCCGTATCGTTACGGCATCGACTTCATCGCTGAACTGGAAGTGAAGGGGGGAAAAGAAAAGGCGTTTGCCGATCTGTTTCGGAATCCGCCCCGAACCACACGGCAGATCATGGAGCCGAAGACTTATCTGTCAGGCGAGCATCTTGAGCCGATGCAAGTGCCTGACTTTCGGCAAGTCTTCAAGAATTACGATCGCTTCGATGTGGGCGCGGTGGGGGAATTTGATGTGGCGATCCTGATCGATCAATATGGCGGCGCCGAGCTTTCAAACAAAATGTTTCCCCATTGGCGGGGAGGGTATTACTACGCAGTCCGGCCCAAGGGCGATGCTGCGGCGCCTCTCGCGCTGCTTTATGCCTCGCGTTGGTCGACTTCGGAAAAAGCCGCGAACTTTGCCGCCATCTATGCCAGTGCTCTCAACAAACGATACCTGCACGTGCGCGATGTGCCGGTCGAAGGCAAAGAACCTGCGATCAAGACGGAAGCATTGGATCATCTGACCGGCAAGCGCACGTGGCTGACCGAGGACGGGCCGGTCGTCATTGATGTGCAGGGAGACACGGTGGTGATCACCGAGAGTCTCGATGAGGCGACGACGGAAAGGCTGGAGCAGGAAGTGTTTGGTCTCGCTGCGGTGGCTGCCCGGTAGCTTTCTTGCCTGTATAATCGTGGTTCTGTCTTGCATCGAATAAGCCATTCGATAACGTTCTTCCGAGGGAAACTTGCCACAAGCGGAAATTGGAATCATAGGCGGCAGCGGGCTGTATTCGATGCCGGGTCTCTCCAAGGTTAAAGAGGTAAAGCTGAAGACGCCGTTTGGCGCGCCTTCGGACGCTTACGTTCTGGGCACGCTGGAAGGCCGTAAAGTCGCTTTCCTGGCCCGTCATGGACGCGGACATCGCATCCTTCCCAGCGAGCTGAATTTCCGCGCCAATATTCATGGTTTCAAGCAACTGGGCGCGGAGCGCATCGTTTCGATTTCTGCGGTGGGATCGTTGAAGGAAGAGCATAAGCCGCTGGAGTTCGTTATCCCGGACCAGTTCTTCGATCGTACCCGGCATCGCGTCGACACTTTTTTCGGCAACGGTATCGTTGCCCACATCGGTTTTGCCGATCCGATCTGTCCTCAGCTTGCGCAGGCTGTCAATGGCGCCTGCAAAAAAGCGGGCGTGATCGCCAAGCGCGGCGGCACTTACGTCTGCATGGAAGGCCCCCAATTCTCGACCAAGGCGGAATCGAACGTCTATCGCAGTTGGGGCATGGACGTAATCGGCATGACCAATCTGCAGGAAGCCAAGCTGGCCCGCGAAGCAGAAATCTGTTATGTGACGGTCGCGATGGTCACTGATTATGACTGCTGGCATCCGCACCACGATTCGGTGACCGTGGATCAGATCGTCGCCGTGCTTCTGAAGAACGCAGAGAACGCGACACGCGTGGTGCGCGAAACGGTGTCCGCCATGCCGAAAGAGCGCAGCTGCAAATGCGGATCAGCGCTGGCCCACGCCATTCTTACTGACCGCAGCAAGATTCCAGCGGCCACCCGTCAGAAGTTGAAACTCATCCTCGATAAATATCTGAAAGCCAAGAAAGCATGAGCATCGTCGTAGTCGGTTCGGTTGCATTCGATACCATCGCCAGTCCCTCGGGCAAAGTGGAAGACGTCCTCGGCGGCGCGGCCACGTATTTCGCTTTGTCTGCCAGCTACTTCACCGATGTCCGCGTGGTCGCGATCGTGGGCGAGGACTTCACCGCCGAGCACGAGAATGTCCTGAAGAAACGTGGAGTCGATACTCGCGGCATTGAACACGCGAAAGGGAAGACCTTCCGCTGGGGCGGACAATATCTCGACAATCTGAACGAGGCCAAGACCGACTTTACCGACCTCAACGTGTTTCAGAATTTTCAGCCCCACATACCCGAGTCACTATCAGGACTCGCAGTTTCTGTTTCTGGCCAACATTCAACCCGAGTTGCAGGCCATGGTTCGGCGGGAGATGAAAACGGTTCGCCTCACCGGCGGCGACACCATGAATTATTGGATCAACACCGCCCGCAAGCAGTTGGCTGAAACGCTTGAAACTGGTTGACGTGTTGTTGATCAACGATACGGAAGCGAAAAGCCTGGCAGGGGAGAACAACCTGCCGCGAGCCGCGCAGAAAGTGTTGGCAATGGGTCCAAAGGCGCTGGTCATTAAACATGGCGAATATGGAGCGACAATTTTCTTCCGCGAGGGCGCATTCGGGATCGGCCGTCATCCGTTTCGTGCGCCGGCGCTGCCGATCGACGAAGTGAAAGATCCCACTGGTGCGGGCGATTCCTTCGCCGGCGGGTTCATGGGATACATCGCGTCCCAGGAAGAATTGAACCGCGAGGTTCTGAAGCGCGCTCTTTTCTACGGTGGTGTGATGGGATCCTTCGCGGTGGAGCGTTTCGGTACCGAGCGGTTGCAGTCGCTCACTCGCGAAGAAATTGACGAACGCTTTCAAATCTTCCGCGAGCTGACCCATCTGGAATGAAAGCACAGCCGATCCGGCGATGGAATCGCGAAATCGCCCTGCTGGCGTGGCTGACCACATGCGCTTCCGTTCTTTCGTTCTTCTTCTACTTCCATCGCGGCGAGATTCTGCTCTACGGCGACGCCGTCGCGCACATTAACATCGCGCGCCGCGTCTTCGATTCCCGCACTCCGGGCTTACTGCAATTGGGGACGGTCTGGCTGCCTTTGCCCCACCTGCTGATGATTCCGTTCCTGCTTTCCAACTGGATGTGGAAGACCGGCGCGGGCGGATCGCTTCCATCCATGATTGCCTACGTGTTTGGGACAGTCGGAATATTCCGCCTGGTTCGTGACGGACTTGCTTCGCCAGCGATTTCGGCTGCACAAAGTCCGATGATCAGAGTTACGGCCTGGCTGGCTGCGCTTGTCTACGCCGCCAATCCGAATCTGATTTATCTGCAAGCTACGGCGATGGGCGAGCCGCTCTACCTGTCGCTCTTCATCTGGGCGGTGGTCTATTTCAGCGAATTCGTCAAGCACTCGGCGAAAGTGGAAGACAAGCCCGCGGAGCGATCGTCGTCACTTGTAAAGTGCGGAGCCTGCCTTGCTGCCGCTTGTTTGACGCGTTACGACGCCTGGTTTTTAGCGGGTGTAATGTGCATCGCTGCAGTGGCCGTAGTGCTGCGGACGAGATCACATGCCCAAAATCTGAAGATCCAGTTCGGAAAGTTTCTTGTCCTTGCGGCTGCAGCGCCGGTGCTTTGGCTTGGATACAACGCGATCGTCTATCGCAATCCGCTGGAGTTCGCCAACGGCCCTTACTCTGCCAAGGCAATCGAACAGCGAAGCACAGCAACATCGCATCCGGGAAGTCACGACCTCCAAAGTGCCTTCAGCTATTTCCTGAAGTCCGCGGAACTGAATATGTCATCCGAGCGTGGGCAAAAGATATGGATACTGCTGGCCCTGGCCGGAGTCGATCGCCAGCCTCTTTCGCGGCGATCGATTGTGGCCACTGCTGCTGTTCTTGATTCCATTGCCGTTCTACGCACTCTCCGTCGCCTATAGCGGCGTGCCGATCTACGTCCCGATATGGTGGCCGTTCTCCCATTACAACCTGCGTTATGGATTGGAGCTTGTTCCTGCCTTCGCTGTCTTTACGGCGATCGCGCTATACTTCGCCGCGAAATTTGTGCAAAAGCGATGGTTCAGCCTTGTGACGGCGGCCGCAGGACTTATCTTTGTGATCACCAGCTACGCTTCGATCTGGTCCGCGCCAGTGTGCTTTCGCGAAGCCCTGGTCAATTCCAGAGGACGAATTGCCCTGGAGCGCGAGCTCGCCGACTTTCTGAGAGTTCTGCCTCCGGATTCAACGTTGCTCATGTATCTCGGCAGCCATGTGGGGGCGGTGCAACAAGCCGGAGTACCGTTGCGGAGGGTGATTAACGAAGGCAATCACCGCACATGGAAGCAGCCCGTAGATCAGGACGGACTATGGGAGCGGACGCTGGCTGATCCATCGAAATACGCAAATTTTGTCATCGCTTTCGACGGCGATGCGGTTTCGAACCAAGTACGGAAGGAAGACTTGATTCCACTCGCGGTCATTCATTCCTCAGACGAGCCGAAGGCGACAATCTACCGGACTCGAGCTTCGTCGAGGTAATCATCTGCGTTAACTTGCCAACGCCGGAAGCCGTCAGCCCCGCAGTTTTCCGGTGATAAAATCCAGCCACTCAGGTTCCCATGCCGGTGATGCAACACATCTACGTGGTCATACAGAGCGAGTTGTCCACAGCTGGGATATCTCTGGTGCGCCTGATGCTGGCTGCACTGCTGGGAGGCGCCATCGGACTGGAGCGCGAGTTCAAGCACCGTCCCGCCGGCCTGCGTACGAATCTCTTCATCTGTCTCGGCGCTGCGATGTATACGTTGCTTTCCGACGCGCTCGCGGTTGAGCATCTCGGCGACCACACCCGGATTGCGGCGCAGATTATCCCTGGCATCGGGTTCATCGGTGCAGGCTCGATCCTGCACAATCGGAACAACCTGATTACAGGAATCACTTCGGCCGCCACGCTTTTCGTGGTGGCGTCGGTCGGCATGGCCGTGGGCGGCGGACTTTATCTGACGGCAATTTTCGGCACCGGGCTTATTCTGCTTTGCCTCTTCTTGCTGGGAAATGCCGAGCAGAAACTCAATCTCAAGCTGGCCGTTCACAGCTACGAAGTGACCGGGCGCAGCGCGGACGACATCAGGGCCGAAGTCAATACAGCGTTGGAGTGTATCCACGGCATGATGGACAACGTACACGTCGCCGAGACCCGGCAGCATGTGCGGCTGCAGTTTGACCTGGAAGGAACGCACAGGGAGCATCGACAGGTTCTGGAGGCGTTGAGGAAGTCTGCTGTTCTCGAGAGTGTGTTTCCGCTGGGGTTGGTGCAGCCGGAATGACGTCGTCCGGGCCAACCATTCCTTTCGTGAAGGCCAGTGCGTGCGGCAATGACTTTCTGATCATCGATGGCTTATATGTTCCGGCCGATATCGCGGAGTTCAGCAGACGAATTTGCGATCGCCACCGCGGCGTAGGAGCTGACGGCGTGGAGTGGCTGTTTCCGGCAACGGACGCGAACACTCAGGCGCGCCTGATCAACGCCGATGGATCGGAAGCTGAAATTTCCGGTAACGGTACGCGCTGTGTAGCGGCATATCTTCTTGCAGAGCAATCTGGCTCAGACCGCGCCCAGGAAACGTTTCTGATTGGTACGGGTGCGGGGGTCAAGTGCTGCACGCTGACCAGTCGAAACGAGTCGGCCTATGAGTTCGAAACTGCAATGGGCGAGCCAGATGTTGGCAGCGCATTTGCCCTCCAATTAGGAGCGGGCCCAGTGACTGGTGTTCCGGTCTCCATGGGAAATCCTCACTACGTCGTTTTCGTGAAGGATTTCACTTCTGACTGGCAGACCCAGGCCGCCGACATCGGTCGTCATTCTGCGTTCGAACATGGAGTGAACGTTGAATTGGTGATTGTCAAAGATAAGAGTAACGTCGAAGTGAGATTCTTCGAACGTGGAGTAGGCGAGACCCAGTCTTCGGGGACGGGTTCGTGCGCGTCGGCCGTTGCGGCGATTGCGACAAAACAAGTGCGGTCTCCAGTGCGGGTTCATGCCCCCGGTGGAGTGCAAACCGTCCGTTGGGAGAACGAGGTTTTTCTGCGCGGTCCGGCGCAACTGGTCTGCCGCGGCGAGTTTTTCGTTTGAGCTTTTGCGGGCCTGGCAGTTAGTTCACGATTACAAATGGCTTCGGTTCCTAAAAACGTTCGCATCAAGCCGCCCGCGCTTCAACCGGGAGATACCGTTGGAATCGTCGCTCCGGCGAGCAACGTCAAACCCGCAATGCTGGATGCGGGCTGCCGTTCCTTGCGCGATCTGGGATACAAACCTTTCTATTTTGATTCCATTCTTGAGCGCGATCTTTACTTCGCCGGGTCCGTGGAGCGCCGGACGAGGGAATTGGAAGAAATGTTTGTCCGCGACGAAGTGCGCGCGATTATTTGCGCCCGTGGCGGATATGGTTCGAACTACCTGCTGAAGGCCCTCGACCTGAAAAAAATTCAATCCAATCCCAAGATTTTCGTTGGATACAGCGATCTCACCAGCCTGCTTACCTATTTCACGGATGCCGCTGGCCTGGTCACATTTCACGGTCCCATGGTCGCCAAGGATTTTGCCGATCCGAATGGCATTGATCTGGATTCGTGGGGGCGTGCCTTAAACGGATCTTCAGAATGGCCGCTGGAGTTGGATTCGGACGTGAAGCCGCTGGTGCCAGGATCTGCCGAAGGAATTCTCTATGGCGGATGTCTATCCATTCTTGTGGCATCTCTTGGCACGCCTTACGAAATTCAAACCGCCGGAACCATCCTTTTTATCGAGGACATCGCCGCCAAGCCTTATCAGATCGACCGTATGCTTATGCAGTTGAAGCTGGCCGGAAAATTGGCTGAGGTTCGGGGCATTGTTTTCGGCGAGATGGTAGATTGCACACAGAACAAGGATCAAAGTTATAGTTTGCAGGATGTGATCCTGCGCGCGGTTGGGGATCTGGCTGTGCCCGTGGCTTTTGGTTTACGTTCCGGGCACGTCTCTCGGGGCAACATCACGCTGCCTTTCGGGGTGCGTGCGGCTTTGAAGGTTACAGTGAATGCGGTGAGTCTCGAAATAAAAGAAGCAGCCACCGTGCTCGCGGCTTCCTCGCGATCGGCGGGTTGAAAGTCATCACAACTTTATGAGCGATAGCAAACACATTCATCTGATCGGAATCTGCGGCACTGCCATGGCCTCGCTGGCGGGGATGCTCAAGCAACGGGGTTATCGAGTCACGGGTTCCGATGCTGCGGCTTATCCGCCGATGTCGGATTTCCTGGCCTCGCTCGGCATTCCTGTGGCCCAGCCTTTCGCCGCTGCTAACCTCGAGCCTCGGCCCGATATGGTGGTCGTCGGGAACGCCATCTCGCGAGGCAATCCTGAACTTGAATACATTCTTGATCAGCGACTTCCTTTCTGCTCGCTTCCCCAGATCCTTCATGACGAATTCTTGCGCGGCAAGGAAGTTCTGGTCGTGGCCGGAACCCACGGCAAGACTACGACCACCTCGATGCTCTCCTGGATCTTCCACAGTGCCGGAATGCAGCCATCTTTTCTGATCGGCGGAATCGCGGAGAATTTCGGCAGCAGTTTCCAGTTGGGAGAGGGAAAGCATTTCATTCTCGAAGGCGACGAGTACGACACCGCATTCTTCGATAAGGGGCCGAAGTTCCTGCATTACTTTCCGGATGCTGTCATTCTCACGTCGGTGGAATTTGATCACGCGGATATCTACAAAGACCTCGACGCCGTTGAAACTGCATTCAAGCGCCTGGTCAACCTGGTCCCGGGACGTGGCCGCATCGTCGCTCTGGACACTGGAGAAAGTATCGGGCGCTGTCTGGCCAAGGCATTCTGTCCGGTAGAACGCTACGGAAATAGCGAGGCCGCAACCTGGCGAGTGAGCAACGTGCGGTTCGATCCTGCGCGCACCACATGGACAGTTGTGCACAACGGCAAGCCCTGGGCCGACCTTGAATTCGCGCTGGCCGGCGAATACAACGTGATGAACGCCACCGCGGCCGCTGCATTGGCGTCTGACTGCGGAATTCCGAAGGAGCAGATCGTAGCTGCGCTCAAGACCTTCAAGAGCGTGAAGCGCCGTCTGGAAGTGCGGGCACAAGTAAACGGCATCACCATCATCGATGACTTCGCGCATCATCCCACGGCGATCGCAGGCACGCTGAAGGCGCTGCATGAGCGTTATCCGGGAGCCCGGTTATGGGCCATTCTGGAGCCGCGGTCTAACACGCTGCGCCGGAATGTTTTCCAGAATGAATTGGCCCGCAGCCTTGCGGTTGCCGATGAGATTGTCGTGGCCAACGTGTTTAAATCGGAATCAATCTCCGAACACGAGCGCATGGATGTGGCGGCGCTGGTGACTGACCTGCAGAAGCAGGGAAGGCGCGCGCGCCTGGCTGCCGACGCCGATGCAATCGTGCAGACGGTCGCACCTGAAATGCGATCGGGAGACGTAGTCGCAATCCTCTCCAATGGGGGCTTTGGGGGGATCTACGAAAAGCTCCCGCAGCGGCTGAAAGCATTGTCTGGAGGCGCTTCGGGTAGCCATGCGATGAAGGCGTCCGCCAAAGCGTGAAGCGCTCGTCCAGAGCGGGGTTTGCGATTGCACTGACGTGCTTCCTCTGCGCTGTACTTGCGACAAATCCAGCGAGAGCGCAGGGTTCCCAGCCCGTTTCGCAATCGATTCCCATTCGCTACATCGTCTCGCTAGCTAATCGCACGGAACATCTGGTCAAAGTGAAAATTCTTCTCGGGCCTGGTGCTCCTGAGCGCGATCTGCAACTGCCGGTGTGGAACGCTCTCTACCAGATACGTGACTTCTCGGATTACGTGAACTGGGTAACGGCTAAGACTGCGAGCGGGCAACCGCTCTCTGTTCGGAAAGTGGATAAGGCAACCTGGCATCTAAGCGGCACGGCACAAGGCGCAGCAGTGGAATACGAAATACTGGCTGACCAGTCCGGCCCCTTTGGGGCACAACTGAATACGCAGCACGCATTTTTCAATCTGGCTGAGATTCTGATGTATACGGTCGATGGCCGTTCCTCGCCGGCCGAAGTTTCCTTCACCGACATTCCCGCGAGTTGGTACACCGCGACCGCGCTTGCGGTTTCAGGTGGCGGATTTACGTCCGAAAACTACGATCGCCTGGTGGATTCTCCAGTCGAGATTGGCGCGTTCCAAGAATCTGATTTTGACGAAGGCGGTGGGCACTATCGTGTGGTGGTCGACGCCGATCCCTCGGACTACGATATGCACAAGATCGTCGCCATGCTGCGGCGACTCGTTTCCTCAGCAACGATCTGGATGGAAGATCGTCCCTTTCAGACCTATGTGTTTTTCTATCACTTCCCGAGAAACGCGCCCGGAAACGGGATGGAACACGCCAATGGCACCGCCATCGATCTCAGTGCACAGACACTCTCGGCTAATCCAGACGCCCTAGCCAGCCTTACTGGTCACGAATTCTTTCATTTGTGGAACGTTAAACGGATCCGCCCCCAGTCGCTCGAGCCGGTTGACTACACGCGAGAAAATTACACTCGTGCTCTGTGGTTCAGCGAGGGCACGACCACCACGGCGGCAAACATCATTTTATTGCGGGCCGGATTGCTCGACGAGAATCGCTATCTCAAGAGTATTGCCGGTCGAAATCGGTGAACTGGAGCGGCGTCCGGCGCATCGCACGCAGTCGGTGGAAGAGTCCAGTCTGGATGCGTGGCTGGAGAAATACGATTACTACCGTCTGCCCACGCGCAGCATTTCCTACTACAACAAGGGAAATCTTCTCGGCGTCCTGCTCGATCTTCAAGTTCGCGAAGCCAGTCACGGGACTGCCTCGCTGAGAGATATCCTTCTTTGGATGAATGAACACTACGCGCGCAAGGGCGAATTCTTCTATGACACGGAGGGAGTGCGCCAGGCGGCTGAAGCGGTCAGCCATTCTGATCTGGGATGGTTCTTCCAGAAGTACGTTGCCGGTACCGATGAAATTCCCTGGGATGATTTCTTCAGGACCGTGGGATTGCGTTTGGAGAAGCGGGCCAGCCTGATTGCCGATCTCGGATTCGTCGCCACGCGAAACTTTGATGCCGCGCTGGTAGTATCGTCAGTCACGCCCGGAAGTGGGGCCGACCTGGCCGGACTGTCGGTGGGAGACTCTATTCTGGAAATCAATGGTCAGAGTGCGAACGGCGTTCCGCGCCATTCGGCGGAGGTGCGTCCGGGTGAGACCATCCGGTTGCGTGTCCGCAATTCAGGGGGCGAGCGAGAGTTGCGGTGGAAGATGGCGAGCAGGCAGGAACTGGATTTCGAGCTGACTAACCTGGACAAAATCACGCCAGAGCAGCAAGCCCGACGAGCCGCATGGATGAAGGGCGAGGACCAGACCCTGGGAGCGACACAACCGTGATCCGCACCATCGCAATGCTGGCGTTCTGGGGAGTCGCGCTTCCATTCGCTGCCATCGTTTGCTTTCCCTGGACGTTCCTCACCGGCGACATTCGTTTTCTGTATTTCGTGGGTATGGGCGCCGCATACTGGGGAACACGCCTGGCTGGAATACGCCCACGAACTGTTGGACTCGACCGTCTCGATCCCAAGCGGACATATGTTTTCATGTCGAACCATGTTTCCAATATCGATCCGCCGGTCATGCTGCCGCTGATTCCGCGGCGCACGTCCGTGATGGCGAAGAAGGAACTGTTCGATTATCCGCTGCTGGGCAAAACGATGAGGCTGGGGTCACTGGTTCCGGTCGATCGCGGCAATCGAGATGCAGGAATTTCGGCAGTGCGCGCCGCCGCGGCTGTGCTACGGAAGGGCATCAATATGACGATCTACGTCGAAGGCCATCGCTCATTTGATGGCAAGTTGCTGCCTTTCAAAAAAGGACCGTTCTACCTCGCCATGGAATGCGGTGTGCCGGTGGTGCCGGTGACGATTTCGGGTTCCCACTACGTGATGCCCAAGGGACGGTTCGCAATCAAGCCCGGTGTTGTCACCATGACCTTTCATCCTCCTATCGAACCGGAGGACTTTGGCAGCCGCGAAGAACTGATGAAGCAGGTAAGGCAAGCCATCGATAGCGCCTTGCCAGAGGAAATGCAGGAGGGAAGGACTGCTGCGCTTGCGGCGGCGTCTCCGGTACCTACTCCTTCGACGCCTTAGCCCGCACGGCTCGCGCGATTTCGGGAAGCTTACTCAGTAGTGCCGAATACTTCAGCCACAACCTGTGATCCACTGCTGGCGCGCCGCTGACGATTGCGCCGGCCTCAATGTCGCCTGCGACTCCACTCTGCGGGGTTACGATGGCTCCGTCACCGACCTTGCAATGTCCGACTACGCCGACCTGTCCCGTGAGAATCACGTTGTTGCCGATCTCGGTTGAGCCGGCGAGACCCACCTGGGACGCGAGCAACGAGTGCTCTCCAATGCGTGCGCCGTGACCGACCTGCACCAGATTGTCGATCTTGGTGCCGCGTCCGATGCGCGTTTTCTCCACGCTGGCGCGATCGATGCAGGAGTTGGCCTGTATTTCGACATCATCTTCGATAATGACGGGCTCCGGCTGCACGATCTTGTACCAGTGCGCGGAGTCGTCCTTGGCAAAGCCAAAGCCGTCAGCGCCGATGATGGCGCCGTTTTGCAGCAGAACGCGATTACCCAGCTGGCAACCTTCGCGGACGACAGCGTGTGCGTGGGCAAAGAAGTTGTCGCCAATCTTGACGTCGCGATAGATCACCACGTGCGCCAGCAGGACCGCGTTGCGTCCAATCTCAACTCCAGGGCCGATTACCACATACGGACCAATGTGTGCTCCCTCGCCGATCCGGGCTGACGGATCTATTACCGCTGTCGGATGAACGCCGGGTTCATACCGCTGAGGCTTGGAAAACAGTTCCAGAGCGTGAGCGAAGGCCAGATAAGGATTCTTGCTGCGCAGAACAGCCGTCGAAATAGCAGGGAACTCGTCGGTCACAATGACCGCGGACGCCCTGGTCGTTCTGGCCGCTCCGGCGTACTTGGGATTCGCCACGAAGGTAAGCTGTCCGGGCCCGGCGTCCTTGATGCCGGCTACCCCGGTAATTTCTGTGTCGGGTGAACCGTTTTCCAGGCGTGCGTCGAGAGCGGAAGCAAGTTGAGCAAGTTTCATAGATATTTTCTCGAAGAATGGTGATTGTAACGGACGCAGCGCTTGGAGCGAAAAGGCAGGCGGCGTTTCAGATTCTTCGCGATCTTTGCGGAGTTCTTTGCGACCTTAGCGGTTACGCTCTCGCTTGCATAACCACGAAATCAAAAAGCATAACCGCAAAGGTCGCAAAGAAATCCGCAAAGTACGCGAAGAAAATCAGACGAACCCGAAGAGGGATGCCAGCAGGTACACCGCTTCCAGAGCGGCCAGGCCGATCAGCAGGGCCTCGCGCAGGCGGGAGCGGGAGAGTTTGGTTTGCAGCTTGCCATGATGGAGGTGTCCCGGCGTTCCTTCGAATCCCGCGCCGGGCATTCCCGCAAAGCCGGCGAATTGCGGCGCCGGACCGATCCGAGGTGCGCTGGGCCGCGACGGCGCCGGCCCAGTAAAGTACTTGCGCTCTTCCAGCGGAACCTTGGGCAATGTGATCAGCGAAGACCAGCGAGCCAATTGCATCGAGCCAGAATTGAGGTCGGCATCCACCGGTTTGGAAGTCACCTGCAGAGGCGGTAAGCGCTCGGGGGCGACGCGGTCGGCCAGATTGCGCAGCAGGGAAGTCCACCACATGTGCCCCATTTGATCGCTTACCAGCTCGCCAACGTCTACGGGCTGCGATTCCAGCTCCAAAGGCGGCAGAACTTCGGGATTGATCACGTTGCCCAGGTTGGTGAAAACCGTACGAAACCAGGGCAGGCTCACCGAATCCCCGATTAACATGCCAGTATTCACCGGCCGCGAAGTCAGGTGCAGGGGTGGGAGTTTTTCCGGAAAAAGGCGATCGCGCAGATTGCGAGCGAGAGACTTCCACAGCGGACCGGTAACGGTCGCCGGGAGCAGGAGATTCAGCTCTTTGTTGTCTTCGGGGCCTTCCATACTTCTGTTGTAATTTTACATCTTTTAGGCATCCCGTGTGGTGTCGAGTGAAATGCGGGTGCCGGGCCGATCTGGAAAAACTCGAAACCACCAAGGACACGAAGTATCACGAAGGGAAGCTTCAGGAAGAACCTTCGTGATCCTTGGTGTCGTTCGTGTTGGAGGCTCTGGGCTTTGCAGTGAGGCTGACCTACTATAATGCCGGCGAACAGCAACCCGCGAGTCAAACAGGGAATCGAAGGCAGTCCTGTGTGCGAAACCGCACACCGAGGATTCTGGCGGATTATCCGACAGCTGATTTGCTACTATGTGCTCCCGGAACTGTAACGGGTCGTTCCGAAGACATCGGTATACCGAAGGAGAGTCAAAATGAAACTGCGATCTTCACTGGTAATTTGCGTCCTGCTCGCTCTGGCATCAGTTGCTCTCGCCCAGCAAGCGGCTAACACCTCGGGACGCGCCACCGAGCGCATCACGAAGGAAGTGAGACACGAACTGCTCATGCTTCCTTATCTCGGCGTCTTTGACAGTCTGGCCTACAAGGTAGAGGGCTACAACGTCACTCTGATGGGGCAAGTGACGCGTCCCACTTTGAAGTCCGACGCCGAAAACGTGGTCAAGAGAATTGAAGGCGTCGAACACGTCGACAATCAGATTGAAGTTCTACCCGTGTCCCCGATGGATGACCGGCTGCGTCGCCAGCTTTATCGTTCGATTTATGGCTACGGGCCGTTGCAGAAGTACGCTATGGGCGTGCAGCAACCCATCCGGATTATCGTGAAGAACGGGAACGTTTTCCTGGAAGGCGTGGTCGATAACGAGACCGACAAGAACATCGCCACCATCCGTGCCAAGAGTGTTTCAGGGGTTTTCGGCGTGACGAATAACCTGCAGGTGGTTAAGAACTGACGTCGGACGTCGGGCGTCGGACCTGAGCCATCGGACCCCGGACCTCAGCCGTCAGACCTCGGCAGACCCACGGCGAATCACAAGTTATCTGCGATGTGGGTTTGCAGGTCTGAAGTCCGAGATCCGGCGTCTGGTTTTGGCTTGAAGGTCCGACGACCCAGGGCTGACGCCCGCTTTATTCTCCGAACATCGGCACTTGCCGCGTATCCGTAGGTTCACCTTTGCGGCGCCGATGAGTTGCTCCGATCACGGCCAGCACCGTCAGCGATTCCAGGGCCGTACGGGGCACGAAAATCCGCTGAATATTCGAACGCATGTCCGGGGGATTAATCAGGAAACCCTCGGCCGTGGTCAGGCTGAGGTCGTTCGGCATCATACCTTCGAGGGTTTCGTTGTCCTTGAACTTCAGCCGGATCCACAATCCCTCGGTGCGCGGCCGACTGGTGAAGGTCTTACGGCTCAAGGCCTCGGAATCGCCGAACTCGCGGACAAAGTACACCGCCTTGATGTCCTTAAGGTCAATTGCCACTACATTGCCGGAAGTGTTCAGCAGCTCAAGTTTGCCCTCACGGACGAAGTTGGATGGAGCAACGTGTCCGTTAATCGAATCCCGGTCCATCTTTCGAACCACAACTTTTTTATGGGTTGAAGGCATGGGGCAGTCGTCAGTCGTCGGTCTTCAGTCGTCAGCGGGTCGTGAAGGTCCAGTCTTTCAAGTCGGGATTCCAGTTCGCGATCACCATCGAACGCTAATTCGTTTCCACGGGCAGGCATGTTTTTGCTGCCTATGGATCGGCGGGCGACAACTCCCAATCGACGACCCGACGCCAGCCCGACGGCTGAGGTCCGACGACCGAAGACTGACGACTACTCCCCGATTCTCGCACCTTTCCACTAAAAAGCGCATACCCGGTACGTTCGTTGTAGCCAAAGCGTTAACCTTGTGGTATTTTCAATAGCTTGCGGCGTCCCATCTCGTGTACTCTAAGCCTATTGGATAGAGTGACTTACGAAAAAGCCACCGGAGTAGTCGGTTTTCTCGGGGTAAGGCCTGTGGAAAACTTGGACTTTGCTGTGGCGAACCGGGTCGCGGAGCCGCGTCTCTAAGCAAGATGGCCGATTACATCTACACTATGGAAATCCGGCTGACGCCGGACCAGCAGCGCGGCGTCACCCTGGTACAAGACATTGCGCGCGCCGCGGGTATGAATATTTACCTGACCGGTGGCGCGGTCCGCGACATTATCAGCGGATTCCCCATCCGCGACCTCGATTTCTCGGTCCAGGGCAATCCCCTCAAGCTGCAAAAAGACCTGGAAAAGGCTGGCGTACGAATTGCCGGCATCGATGACGAATTCAAGACGCTCTATCTCGGCCTGCCGGGAAACGTTCGCGCCGAAATCAGCATGGCGCGGATTGAGCACTACGAGAAAGCGGGTAAGCCGCCGGTTGTTTCTCCTGCCACGCTGATCGAAGACCTGCGCCGCCGGGATTTCACCGTCAACGCGATGGCCCTGTCGTTGAATCCGGGTTCGCGCGGCTTGCTGATGGATCCGTTCAATGGCGCGGCGGATATTGAAGCCAAGGTTCTGCGGGTGCTGCACAACTACGCGTTTGTCGAAGATCCTTCCCGGCTGATCCGCGCCAGCCGCTTTGCGGCGCGCTTTCACTGGCCGCTCGAGGAACGCACCCAGGCTCGCTTTGAGTCTGCCAAGGAAAACAATTACATCGAGCACATCAGTCACCGAGCCGTGGGCTATGAAATTGAGCAGTTGGCCTACGAAGATGATCCGCTGCACATTGTGCGCGTGCTGGAGAAGGAAGGCTGGCTCAAAGTTCTGAACCAGCACTGGACCAGCGCCAAAGTAGACACGGCGCAACTGGGCCAGCTTCTAAAGACTCGTCAGCAGATGACGGAGTTGGGATACTCTCCGGACCCGGCGCCCGCCGTGATGTATTTCCTGACCGCCCGGCTGGCGGACAAAGATATCGCTGACATGCGGAAGCAGATTCCGCGCAAGGACCTGGTCGAAGCCTGGCGGGACCTGGAAGACCACGCCAAGGAATTGTCCAAGCGGCTGGTCGGCAAGGAAGCTGCGACTCCATCCCGCACGTGGAAGCTCCTCTCAGAGGCGCGGCCGGAGATGATCCTGTTCCTGGCGATTACCGCGCGCCAGCAGGCGGTAGCGCAGAAGATCAAAAACTTCTTCACCAAGTGGCGGCAGGTACAGCAGAAGGTTCCGTTGCCGGAGATGACTGAGCTGTTCATCACACCGCAGCTGCCGGAGTACCCGAAGATTGCACAAGATGTGTTCATGCTGTTGCTGGACGGAAAGCTGCGTTCGCGGACCGAAACTTTAAAGTTTCTCAAGCCGCTGGCACCACCGCCTCCACCGCCGCCGCCTCCACCGCCGCCCAAGCGCGGAAGAGCGGCGAAAGCAGCTGCTGCAGAAGCAGCCGCTGCCGCGGCAGCAGCCACGGCCGCAGCGGCCGCTACAGCTGCAGCCAAAGGCAAGAAGAAGGGAAAAGGCCCGGCTGCCGCACCTGCCGCTGTGCCTCCAGCGAAGGGCAAAGCGGAAGTATCAAAAGCTGCCGCTCCTCCAAAAGCCGGAAAAGAACAAGTCAGCAAAGAAGGCTCCCGTGGTTGCCAGTCACGCACATAAAGGCAAGAAGAAGCGTTAGAGGATGCGGTCCAGATTTTTGTTTGGGTTCCTTTGCGGTCTTCGCGGAAATCTTTGCGTCCTTTGCGGTTAAAGACTTTGGTCTGAGTAGCCATCTCGAAAGCGCAAATCCTGAACCGCAAAGCTCGCGAAGGATTCTGGATGTAAATGCCGCGCTTTTCCATTTCAAAGTATTTGTAAGGAATGCTGCTTGCATTCCGTAAATCCTTCGCTTGGGGGTGAGGGGTGAAAACACTCGGGAAGATTCTGCTTGCCATCTTTATTCTGCTGGCGGTAGCCATCACTTTCACCATCGGCTGGCGTCCATTTATCGGACCTAAAGCCCGGCCGACTACCAATCGCCAGTTCGAACGTACTCCGGAACGCCTGGCACGCGGACGCTATCTCGTGATCGGCCTGGTCGGCTGCGAAACTTGCCACTCGCCCAAGGACTGGAAGACTCACGGAGCGCCCAACTTGCCCGGCATGGAACTTGCCGGCCAGTTACTTCCTGTCCCCGGTTTGCCGGGTACGATCGTGGCTTCGAACCTGACGTCCGATCCTGAGACCGGAGCCGCGAATTGGAGCGACGACCAAATTGCACGTGCGATCCGCGAAGGCGTGGCTCACGACGGACGCACGATCTTTCCCATGATGCCGTACGAAGCCTACCGCACGCTTTCGGACGAAGATCTTGCATCCATCGTGGTGTATGTGCGGTCGGTTGCGCCGGTGCGAAATCCGTTACCCCCTACCAAAATGGATTTTCCCGTCAACTACCTGATCCGTGGAGTGCCGCAGCCGCTGACCAGTCCGGTCAGTGGCCCAAGTCCGCAGGCCAGTCCCGTGGAGCGAGGAAAATATCTGGTCACCGTTGGCTGTGGCTGTCATATCGCGACCGATCGGAAGGGCCCGATTCGCGGACTGGAATACGGCGGTGGTGAACACCTGGAGGGACCCTGGGGAGATGTCACGAGCGCCAACATCACTCCCGACGCTTCCGGTATCAGCTACTACGACGAAGCGCACCTTCATCCAGGTCATGCGTACGGGATATGTGAAGGCGAGAAAGCTGTCTTCGATTATGCCTTTTGGGGAGTTTGCCAACCTCAATGATGACGATCTCAAAGCTATCTTCGCTTACTTGCGAACTGTGCCGCCGGTGAAACATCGGGTCGACAACAGTTTGCCTCCGACGTACTGCAAGCTTTGCCGGCAGAAACATGGCGCGGGCGATCAGAATTAGCGGAGAGCTTTGCGGTAAAAGTCGTAACCGCAAAGGACGCGAAGGATTCCGCAAAGTACGCAAAGAAAAGCCAAGACCAGCGCGGGAAAGATTTGACAATTCCGTGCCTGGCGCCGGGCTATAATCCGTCGTATGCGGCCCTGGTTGGCCATTGCGGCGGTTTCGTCGGCTGTGTTGCTCGCTACTCCTCTGTTAGCCCAGATGCGTGGCGGCTCCCGAGGCGGGGCTTCCATGGGCCGCGGCGGATTTTCCTCGGGCGGGTCAATCGGCATCCATAGTGGTCCCACCTTTGGCGGAGGGCAGAGTTTCCGTTCAGGTTTCGGTGGCGGTTTGCGTCAACCTTCTTTTGGCGCGGGTAGATCCTTCGGCGGATTCAGAGGTACACATTTCGGCCCAGGACGTTTCCGTCGTCCTGTGTTCTTCTCCGGCGTTTCGCCATACTACTTCGGATACTACGGCTATCCCGCCTACTACAGCGGCTACTCGTACTCGACGGCGGATTATCCGGCGTATGACTACTACGGCCCGTCATACTACGCTGCCCAGGGTTACGCCGCCCAAAATGACATCGCGCAGCAGCAACAAGACATCGACCAACTGGAAGCTGAAGTAGCCCGATTGCGGGAGCAAAGAGAATCGGACCGCGACGCGCGCAACTCAGCGCCAGCTCAAGCCGAAAGCAGAACCGAGACTTCGAATCCAACCGTGCTGGTATTCCGCGACAAGCACACCCAAGAAGTGCAGAACTACGCGATCGTCGGCGGCACTCTCTGGATTTTCAGCGAGCAGCGATCGACCAAACTTCCACTCTCATGGCTGGACATCGAAGCCACCAGCAAAGCCAACGAAGACCGCGGCATCGATTTCCAGCTCCCCAAACAGTAAGGAGGTTTAGTGTGGTCGCGGGCGACTCGCCCGCGTGTTTGCGCTGTGGATAAACTCGCCATCCCGCTTTTGAGTTTCCCGTTAAAATAGACAGACCACCCATGTCCCAATTCGTTCACCTGCATCTCCATACCGACTACTCGATGCTCGACGGCGCCTGCGACGTGGAAAAACTTGTCGACCGGGTGAAAGAACTGGGCATGCCCGCGGTCGCAATGACCGACCACGGCAACATCTTTGGCGCGGTGCATTTCGTGAACGCGGCCAACAAGGCTGGGGTGAAGCCGATTGTCGGCTGCGAACTCTACGTCTGCAAAAAAGACGACCACAACATCGAGCGCACTCCGCCCGACGGCGACACCTACAACCATCTGCTGGTTCTGGCGGAAAATGAAGAAGGCTACCGCAACCTGGCGAAGATCACCTCGGAAGCGTCGCTGCGCGGTTTTTACTACAAGCCGCGGGTCAGCAAGAAGTTTCTGGCGGAGCACTCCAAGGGACTGATCGGACTCTCGGGTTGTCTGAAAGGCGAAGTCGCCGAGCGTCTGATGGAAGAGAACTACGACGCCGCCCGCAATGCTGCCGCGACCTACAGCGATATTTTCGGCAAGAATAACTTCTTCCTCGAAATTCAGGATCAGGGTCTGGAGCAGGAACACCGCATCCATTCCAATCTGTTCCGCCTGGAAAAAGACCTTGGCCTGCCGCTGGTCGCCACCAACGACAGCCACTATCTCTGCGAGGATGACGCCCACGCGCAGGACGTGATGCTTTGCATCCAGATGGGCAAGTCGATCCAGGACACCAACCGCATGAAGTTCCAGGGCACGGACTTCTTCGTCAAGAGTCACGACGAAATGGCACGCGTCTTCAAAGACTCGCCGGACGTGCTCAGCCGCACGCTGGGCATTGCCGAACGCTGCAACATGCGGCTGGAGAAAATCAGCAATCCGTTTCCGCACTTCGATGTGCCTGACGGATTCACCCTCGATAGCTATTTCGAGCACGTCTCTCGCGAAGGATTTGCCCGCCGCCTCGAAACCCTGCGGCCTCTCCAAGCGCAGGGCCGCCTGCGGCATAACCTGCCGGAATACGAGCAGCGGCTGGCGCGGGAACTGGACATCATCCAGCAGATGAAGTTTTCCGGATACTTCCTGATCGTCTGGGACTTCATCCGCTATGCCCGCGAGCGCGACATTCCGGTGGGTCCGGGCCGTGGTTCCGCGGCAGGATCGCTGGTTTCGTACGCGCTTGGAATCACGGATGTCGATCCGCTACAGCACGAACTGATCTTCGAGCGCTTCCTGAATCCCGGAGCGCATTTCACTGCCCGATATCGATATCGACTTCTGCATGAACCGCCGCGGCGAGGTCATCAACTATGTGACCGCCAAATACGGCCGCGAGAATGTCGCGCAGATCATCACCTTCGGCACCATGGCGGCGAAGGCGGCCATCAAGGACGTCGGCCGCGCCATGGACGTGCCTTACGCCGACGTGGACCGCATCGCGAAGATGGTTCCGACCACGCTGAACATCAAGCTGGAAGATGCGATCCGCGAGTCGCCTGCGTTGCAGGAGGCCTACAACAGCAATCCGCAGATGCGGGAGTTGCTGGACACTGCCAAGAAACTTGAAGGCATGGTGCGCAACGCCGGCGTGCACGCGGCTGGCGTGGTGATTTCGCCGCGTCCGCTGAACGAACTGGTTCCGCTGCACAAGACCAAGAACGACGAAATCGTCACCGCCTTCGACATGGTGGCCATCGAGAAGCTGGGCCTGTTGAAGATGGACTTCCTGGGCCTGACCACGCTTACCATTCTCGACGACGCGGTGAAGCTCATCGCGCAGACCCGGGGAGAGCGCATCGCGCTCGATGGCTTGCAACTCGACGATCAGGAAACTTATCAGAAGGTATTTCACAAGGGACTCACATCGGGCGTGTTCCAGTTTGAATCGCGCGGCATGCGCGACGTGTTGCGCCGCTACCAGCCAAATTCGATCGAAGATCTCACCGCTCTGAATGCGCTCTACCGGCCCGGACCGATCCAGGGCGGCATGATCGACGACTTCATCGATCGCAAGCACGGCCGCAAGAAGATCGAGTACGAACTGCCGGAACTTGCAGGAGATTCTGCAGGAAACGCTGGGCGTCATCGTCTATCAGGAACAGGTGATGCAGATCGCCAACCGGCTGGCCGGCTACTCGCTTGGAGAAGCCGATTTGTTGCGCCGCGCCATGGGAAAAAAGATCGCGTCGGAGATGGCGCAGCAGCGCGAGCGCTTCGTCACCGGCGCCAATCAGCGGGGCTATCCGCCGAAGAAGATCGAGAAGATTTTCGATCTGATGGCGCAGTTTGCCGGATACGGCTTCAACAAGTCGCACTCGGCTGCTTATGCGCTGCTGGCTTACCAGACGGCATATCTGAAGACGCGTTATCCGGTCGAGTTCATGGCGGCGTTGCTGACTTCGGTTACCGGCAGCACGGACGACGTGGTCAAGTACATCAACGAGTGCCGCGAGATGGGCATCGCCGTCGAAGCTCCTGATATCAACGTCAGCGACGCGAATTTCACTCCGCACGGCAACGCCATCCGGTTTGGCCTGGCGGCGGTGAAGAACGTCGGCCACAATGCGATCGAGTCCATCGTTGCCGGACGCAAAGAGTTGGGCCGCTACACTTCGATTTACGAATTCTGCGAGAAGGTTGACCTGCGGCTGCTGAACAAGCGCGTTCTGGAATCGCTGATCAAGAGCGGCGCCATGGATGGGCTAGGCCGTCGCGCCCAGTTGATGGCAGTCCTCGACCGCGCCATCGACGGAGCACAGAAAACGCAGCGCGATGCCGAAAGCGGACAGCACGGCTTGTTCGGCGTCTTTCAGCAGGAAGAAGAAGTATCCGCGGCGCACAACAAGCTGCCCGATACTCCTGACTGGGACGAACACACGCGCCTGGCGAACGAAAAAGAAATTCTCGGTTTCTTCATCACCGGACATCCGCTGGAAAAATATCGTGACAAGCTGGAGGCTTTGCGCGCACTCAGCACTGAAGAACTCAGCGCTCTTACGAAATCCACCGGCAAGGACGAGAACATCACTACCGCCGGCATCATCACCAACCTTCGCGTGCTCAAGTCGAAGCGCGGCGATTTCTACGCGCAGGGCGCGCTCGAAGATATGGCCGGTTCGGTCGAGATGCTGGTGTTCCCCGAGGCCTATCGCAAGTTGCAGGAGAAAGTGAAACTCGAGGTGCCGGTGCTGATCCGTGGCGGCGTGCGCATTGAAGAGGGCGCGAATCCCAAGCTGACGGTGAACGATATCAGTCCGCTGGAAGACGCCAAGGTGCCGCTGCCCAATTCACTGCGCATTCGAGTTCCGCTCGAGACTGCCAATGAATTGACAGTTGATGCCTTGCACTCCCTTTGTACTCAACAAAAAGGCGACGCCAAAGTGTTGTTTGACGTGGAACGCCAGGGCGATTTCATGGTGGTGATGGAGGCGGAAGGCTATAATGTGCTTCCAGACCGCGCTTTCATCGCGCGGGTCGAAGAGTTGTGTGGCCGGGGTGCAGTCCGCGTGATCGATTGACGTCTGAGGTAGTGAAGATTGTCGAAGTGACGATGCCGAAGGGTCGCGCTATACTCTTCAGGTTTCGACAGAGCGGCCGCGCTGAAATCCGCGGCGGATAAGAGTTTCCATTCAAAAGAATTCCAAGGTGAGTGCGAACATCGCACCATCGGTGCCCAATGAAGCGCTGGTGATGGCAGGTGCGGAGCTTCTTCTGTCGATGGTGGAAGCGCGGTTGGCCAGGAATGGCAATGGCAACGGCGATGGCGGCGGCTCCGAGGTGGGAGACAAGACGCACCAGGAGTTGGACAAAGTCGAACAGCAGGTTGTTCGTATGCGGCAGGCTGCAGGACCTGACGAAAATACGCAGCGCGAAATACAGTTGTTGTCACGATCGCATTCAGACGTTACGCAAAGAAATGTCATCTTCGCACTACAAAGCCTGGGATAAGACTGAACTCGCGCGGCATCCGCAGCGTCCGTACCTGCTCGACTACATTGATCGTATCTTCACCGACTGGAGCGAAATTCACGGCGACCGTGGCTACGCCGACGATCCTGCGATCGTCGGCGGTATGGCACGATTCCACGGCGAAGAAGTCATGATCGTCGGGCATCAGAAGGCGCGTGATACCAAGCAAAAGGTTTATCGCAACTTCGGCATGCCGAATCCCGAAGGCTATCGCAAGGCCATGCGGGTGATGAAGATTGCGGAAAAATTTGGACGTCCGCTATTTACCTTCGTGGACACACCCGGCGCGTATCCCGGCCTGGGCGCGGAAGAGCGTGGCCAGGCGGAAGCCATTGCCCACAATCTGCGCGAGATGGCGCGGCTTGCAGATTCCCATCATCACCACGATTACCGGCGAAGGCGGCAGCGGCGGCGCACTGGCGATTGCCATCGCCGACCGCGTGCTGATGATGGAGAACTCGGTTTACTCGGTGATCTCGCCCGAAGGCTGCGCGTCCATCATGTGGCGCGACGCAACCAAGAAAGAGTTGGCCGCCGAGGCGCTGCACATCACCGCTCCTGATTTAACCGAAATGGGATGCATCGATGGAGTCGTCCCCGAACCGGAAGGTGGCGCCCACCTCAATCACGAAGCCGCCGCCGCATTGCTCGATGAAACTCTGCAGAAGAATCTCTCCGAGCTGAAGAAAAGCACAATCAAAGAGCTCGTTGATACCCGCTACGCAAAATTCCGCAAGATGGCGCAGTTCTTTACCGGCGACGAGTAGGACGGGTTCATCGTAGCGCAGGATGTAGACGCGAGCGTCCCGCCCTCGAACTTTCTCAGCGATCTATTTCCCATACAGATACCTCAATCCCCCGGCTCCGCATACTGCCGTATAATGTGGGGTTCTGCTCTACCAGTAATTGCGAGCGGAGAAACTCCGCTCCAGGGACAAGGAAGGACGGGGAATGGCCACCACGGATGTATCTCTCCACGCTGAGAGTCGCCCACCAGAGAAGAAACGCGTCGTCAACGACATGAGTATTCAGGTTGCGACCGTAAACGGGTCGGGATCGCAAAGTTCCAACACTGTACTTCTCCGCAGCATTTTCCAGATGGGAGTTCCGGTCTCGGGCAAGAATCTGTTTCCTTCGAATATCGCCGGACTGCCTACCTGGTACACCATTCGCGCCAACAAAGATGGCTACATCGCGCGCAAGAAAGAAATTGATTTTGTGGTTGCGATGAATCCCGAGACCGCGCACGAAGATGTGATGTCGGTGGCCGCCGGCGCCGCCGTACTTTACGACGAGCCTTTGAATCTCAGCACTCTGCGCAACGATCTCGTGTTCTACGCCGTGCCGTACGACAAGCTGGTGGCGCCGGTCTGTCCCGAGGCCAAGCTGCGCAAGCTGGTCAAGAACATGATTTACGTGGGCGTGGTGGCCCAGCTGCTCGAGATCGACATCGCTGAAGTCGAGAAGGCCATCCGCAAGCAGTTTGCCAAGAAGGTGAAAGCCGCCAACCTGAATCTGGCCGCGGTGAAAGCCGGATACGACTACGCCGCCGCCAATCTGACCAAGCGCGATCCTTACTTCGTCCAGCGCATGGACAAGACTGCCGGCAAGATCATCATCGACGGCAACGCCGCCGCTGCCCTGGGCTGCATGTTCGCCGGCGCGACCATGATTGCCTGGTATCCGATCACGCCGTCGTCGTCGCTGCCCGAGAGCATGATTGAGTACATGAAGCGCTTCCGCATTCGGGCCGACGGCAAAGCCACGTTCGCCATCGTGCAGGCGGAAGACGAACTGGCTGCGATCGGCATGGTGCTGGGCGCAGGCTGGGCAGGCGCGCGCGCCATGACCGCGACTGCCGGTCCGGGCATTTCGCTGATGGCGGAATTTGCCGGCCTGGCTTACTACGCCGAAGTTCCGGGCGTGATCTGGGACATCCAGCGCGTCGGTCCTTCCACCGGTTTGCCGACACGCACCTCGCAGGGCGACATTCTCTCCACCGCGTTTCTCTCCCACGGCGACACCAAGCACATCCTGCTGCTGCCTTGTTCCGCGGAAGAATGCTTCAGCATGGCGGGCGATGCCTTCGATCTGGCCGAGCAGTTCCAGACACTGGTGTTCGTGATGTCCGATCTTGATCTCGGCATGAACAACTGGATGGCGGATCCGTTCAAGTATCCGGAGAAGCCGATCAATCGCGGCAAAGTTTTGAGCAAAGCTGATCTCGATCGCCTCGGCGGATTTGCCCGCTACCAGGATGTGGACGGCGACGGCATCGGCTACCGCACTCTGCCTGGCACCGATCATCCTGCCGCTGCGTACTTTGCCCGCGGCAGCGGACACAACGAGAAAGCGCAATACAGCGAACGTCCCGACGACTTCGAACGCAACATGGAGCGGCTTAACCGCAAGTTCGAGACTGCGCGTTCGTTCGTGCCGCGGCCGGAAGTCGATACCGGGAAATCGAAAATCGGCATCATCGGATACGGCACTTCGCACTGGGGATTGATCGAAGCCCGCGACCAGCTGCGCCAGGAATACAACATCGAGACCGACTATCTGCGTCTGAAAGCGTATCCGTTCACTCGCGAGGTGCACGATTTCGTGAAGCAGCACGACGTGGTCTACGTGGTCGAACAGAACCGCGACGCGCAGATGCTCACGCTGCTCAAGATGGACCTGGAAGCCGCGCTGCATCACCCGCTTGCGCAGCATTGCTCACATTCACGGGCTGCCGCTCGACGCGCGCTCGGTCACCGACGAACTCATGACCATGGAGGGTAAGTAAATGGCGACCTCAACGCCTGACAAGCCGGCTCCGGCGCCAAAGACCAATCGCATCGGATTGTCCGTGCTCGACTATCGCGGCGGCAAGACGACGCTTGTGCGCCGGTTGCGGCCACAACGCAATTTCCGAGCGCATCATCGACGCCATGTACGAAATGGGCGTCTCGCCCGAGCGCGTGATCAAGCCCAGCGGCATTGGCTGCTCGTCCAAGAGTCCGGCCTACTTCATGGGACGCTCGCACAGCTTCAATGCCGTGCATGGCCGTATGCCGTCGGTGGCGACCGGGGCTGTGCTGGCGAATCGCAATCTGATCGCGCTTGGCGTCAGCGGCGACGGCGACACCGCCTCCATCGGCGTCGGACAGTTCGTTCACCTGATGCGACGCAATCTGCCGATCATTTACATCATCGAAGACAACGGCGTTTACGGATTGACCAAGGGCCAGTTTTCCGCCACCGCCGACATGGGCTCCACGCTGAAGACGGGCGTGATCAACGATCTGCCTCCTATCGACACCTGCGCCATGGCGATCACGCTGGGCGCTACTTTCGTCGGCCGGTCGTTCTCCGGAGACAAGAAGCAGCTGCACGCCATGATGAAAGCGGCCATCGCTCACAACGGCACGGTCATGCTCGACGTGGTGTCGCCCTGCGTGACTTTCAACGACCACGAAGGCTCGACCAAATCCTACAAATACATGAAGGACCACGAAGAGCCGTTGCAGGAAGTCAGTTTCGTGCCTGCGTTCGAGGACATCGCGATCGACTACGATCCCGGCACCACGATCGATGTGACCATGCACGATGGCTCGCATCTTCGGCTGCGCAAGCTGGAAGAAGAGTACGATCCGACCAATCGGATCCGGGCGATCACTCGTCTGAACGAAGCGCACGAAAAGGGCGAGGTACTGACCGGCGTGTTCTACGTCAATTCCAAGACGCCGACTTTTGTCGATCTGCTCAACATGACCGACGAACCGCTGGCCACGCTGCCGGAATCTGAAGTTCGTCCAGGCAGGGAAGTGCTCGAGCAGGTGATGGAAGAGCTGCGATAGATCACGTTGTGTGTGGGGCGGACACTCCTGTCCGCCTCTTTTGACTTTGACTTAAAGATATCGGTGCGCGTCGCCCCGGCACTTAGCCCACAAAACCGCCCCACACAAGCCCTCACGGCAACAGTGGCAAATCCAGCACTGGGTTCTGCGAAAAGAAGTCATACGGCCGCAGCGTGAATTCATGCCACATGACCGGCATCACGGGCCAGTCTTCGGCTCGTGGCACGTGATGAAATCCCATCGTGTACCACGCCACAATATCCCTGTTCTGAATCGGACGGTTCGCCCTGGTCCATATCGCCAGCCCTTCGTTGCCCTTGCTGGCGGATGGGAATACACCGGCAGCGTAAAACTCGTCGGGGTTGTACGGAGTGACCCAGAGCTGGTGGGCTGAAAAGGCACCAACTTTTTGTGGACCGTCGTCCGGATCGAGCAGCGATGCGGCTGTCACGCCTGGCATCAGTTCGTATCCCGTTGGATATCCCAGCGGACCCTTCACGCTGGGATTGACGAACCTCCACATCGTTGGCCGCTCCAGGTGAATGTCCATCATCGCGTCCTTTTCGGTCCGTGCCGTGAATGGCTCCATCACCCAGATGCTCTTCCGCGAAGGATTGTCTTTCAGTTCGCGCTTGACCAGACGGTCGGGCAGGAACGAATTGTTCTGGCCGTCGACATCAAGGTCGAGGCGGAAGGAAAAGAAGTGGTCGTGATTGACTCCGACAGTGTTCTCTGCCACGAAGTGCCCGTACTCGTCTTTATTCATGCCACCGGTCATTTCTCTGCCGCGTCTGCTTCCGTCTTTTCCTTTACCGGCTTCACTTCAATGACGCCCGTGGCTCCCACGGCAGCGCGAATTGAGCCATCACGCTCGAACCGCCAGTCGATCATGTAGTCGTAGTTTCCGACCACCATGGCGGTGCGCAATACGAGGGTTCGTGCCGGACGGCCCCAAACCTCCTCTTTCTCATAGTGACGCCAGCTCGGCCCGCTCGTGGCCACTTCAAAGAGGCAAGCCTGATGCGAATAGAGCTTTGGCATGCCGTGATCATCCGGATAAAGCGCATCGAAATAGGAAGCGTTGGCCGGGCAGTCTACGCCTTGGCGCAACGTGGTCAGGATTCCACCGGGAAAAAACTCTCCGGCATCGATGAAGACACGCGTCACCCAACCCGTCGCTGGATCCATGTACGGCACATACAATTCCGACAACGAACCCTCGTACATTACGGAACGCTCGCGTCCACCGTCTTCGAGCCGGACAAGATTGAGGACCGGGCCCACACGCGGATCGAGCCGAAAGCGGAACTTCCAGTTCTGCCAGCTCACCTCACCGTTTGTCACCTGGAAGCTCGGACCCATGGGCTGGGTGATTTCGATCGGCTTCGTTCCTGGCCTCGGATTTTCCGGCGCTTCCTCGAAATTGATTGACCCGGTCGGTACTGGAACGATCCCCTCGTCAATGACGGCGAGCACCTTCATGTCCTTGGCGTCGATCTTGACGTAAAGCCCTTCGATGGAGCGGCCCCAGCTCAGATACTCACCGTGTATGTCGGCGCATTCGCCGTACATGATGCGGTGACCTTCCAGTTCGGGGAGGGCGAAATACCCGAACGGGAGGGGAGCGCACTTCACGGTGTTCAGGTCGGTGATGCCACGTTTTTTCAGGGCATCGACTACCCGCGAATCTTTCTTGATGGCCTCGGCCATTTCATGGAACTCCGATTCAAAGAACGGTCCCTGAACGTCGGGGCGCTCCTTGAACGCGAGCAGTTTGCGACCGGGAATATCGACTCGGGCTTCAGTGACGACACCCTTCTTCATGAGAATTACGTCGGCCTCGCGAAAAACCGGATCGCCCGGCTTCCAGGCTAGGACGCGGTCCTTGGGCGGCTCATGCAAGAGCACGCTGGGGACGAAAGTATCCTCGCCAAGTTTTCCGTTGTCGCGTAGCACGTCGTAGACGGCCCAATACTCCTGCGAAGTCAGTGCTTGTAAGGGATGCTGAGGGGACTGAGTTTGGGCCGCAGCCAAACCAGTTGTGAACGCGAGCAACGTTGCGAAACAGAGACTCCAGCGGAAGTGGACCAGCATCGTAGGATTCTCCGTGTGGTGACCTCGTGCGCTTCACCACGAATCAGATTGGCCGCCGTTTCGGCGCGTAAGTTTACCACTGGGCGGCCATACGGCCTAAGACGGCGGCCTACACTGCTAACATTGCCTGACCAACCATTTCCTGAGAAATGGCGTCAGAGAAGTTGCCTAAATGACTGAAAAGAAAACCAGACCGTTAACCAAGGCCATGCTGATCGTGATATTGCTGGTGACTATCCTGGTTGTGGCCGTCGTCGTAACCGGTGTTCATCTCTCCAATCCGTATCTGCATCGCAAGGTTGTGGAGATGCTTAGCGAGAAATTCCATGCGGAAGTGGAACTCAAGGATTTTCACGTCTATTTGTTTCCCGGGGCACGAATACAGGGCGCCGGACTCACTCTTCGTCATGAAGGGCGCACCGATGTTCCGCCTATGATTTCGATCGGCGAGTTCTCCGCCGAAGCCGGCATCCTGGGATTGATCGGAAAGCCCTGGAAGATCAACCAGGTCAAGTTGAAGGGACTGGTCATACAGATCCCGCCCAAGGATGAAAGACGGAAGCAGGATTGGTCCAAGGTCCGCGATGCACCGGTTCTTATCCGGGAAATTGTTTCTGACGACGCCGAACTGCGCTTGCTGCCCAAGTCCGCTGACAAGGATCCCCACGTTTTTGCTATTCATCACCTGGTCATGCATTCGGTCGGACTCGACCGTCCGGCAAAGTTTAACGCGCAGCTGACCAACGCAGTTCCGCCCGGCGAAATTGACACTCATGGAACGTTCGGCCCGTGGAGTCCTGACGATCCGGGACAAACACCTTTGGCGGCTGATTACACGTTCGACAAAGCAGATCTGGGTGTGTTCAAGGGAATCAGCGGAATTCTCTCTTCCACAGGCAAGTTCGGCGGTGTGCTGGAGAAGATCGAAGTCGAAGGCAAGACTTCTACCCCTGATTTTACGGTGACCATCGGTGGGCATCCGCTGGATCTGGAGACGGTGTTCAGCGCCACCGTGGACGGCACCAACGGAGACACGCTTTTGCATCCGGTCACTGCGCACCTCCTGAATACCGTCATCGTGGCACAGGGCGGGGTGGTTAAATCTCAGGACAAAAACAGGCCGGGGAAAGAGATTACGCTCGATGTGACGGTAGAACAGGGGAGAATCGAAGACCTCATGCGGCTTGCAGTGAAATCGACTCCGCCGCCGCTGACTGGAGCGATCAACTTCAAGACTAAATTCAATTTGCCGCCGGGAAAGGAGGATCTTTCGGACCGCTTGAATCTGGACGGAGCATTCGACGTCGAACACGCGCGATTTACAAGTCCAGAGGTGACGGCGAAGATCGAAACTCTAAGCCGCAAGGCGCAAGGCCAGCCAGAAAATATGGAGGCTGGCAGCAGCGTATCTCAACTCAAGGGGAACTTCGTTCTCGACAACGGCCTGATCGGATTTAGAAAGCTGACTTTCAACGTAACCGGGGCAGAGGTTGCGCTCGACGGCAAGTACGGTCTGGATAAAGAAAATCTGGATTTCCACGGCAAGCTGCGGATGCAGGCCAAGCTGTCGCAGACCATGACGGGCGCAAAGTCATTTCTCCTGAAAGCGGTCGATCCGTTTTTCCGAAAGAACGGAAAAACCGAGGTGCCAATCAAAATTACAGGCCAGCGGGAGCACCCATCCTTCGGCCTCGACCTGCACCACAAAGATAAAGACAAAGACAAAGGCGAATGAGCATGTGTGGGGCGGACACTCCTGTCCGCCGCTTTTGACGTTGATTTTGGTTTAAGAATCTAAACCAACATCAAAACCGGCGGACCGGAGTGTCCGCCCCACGTACGAACTAGGCAGCAGGCTCGCCGGAATGCTCAGGACCTTGGCCCGGTTCGGGAAAATCGGTGTCTGATGATTTCAACAACGGATCCTGATCGCGGTGTCCGAGTTGGCCCTGCATCGAGGTATTGCCCGGAGCGGCCTCGGGTTTGTCTTGTTCTACTGCGCCTTTACCTCGGTCCTGGTCGTCGGCAAGCGAAGCGTCCAGATCTTTTGGCGAGTCGGTTTTGTCGGTCATTGCCATCCTGTCGTTGGGCCGGGAGCGGCACGGCCAATGAGCATCAAGACTACCGCGAAACTTTTGTCCGCAGGAAGGGTTAATCCTGTAGATTACAAAGAAATAGGGCTGAGAGGCCGACCAAAATGAAACACTTGGGTTTAGCTCTTGCAGGGGTCATGCTGTTGACGTTGACGGGTTGGGCAGAACAACTGAAGCCGGGTGAACAGGCGCATGCCAGTGCGGCTGCGCATCGGAACGAGGCCCAGGCAAATCAAGGGCATCACAAGGGTCGGCGACGTCACCGCCGTCATCATCGCAAGCATCAGAGCGCCTGAGTTAGGGCACCCGAAACCGTGCCTGTTACTGCCTGTGGGCCTCGGCGCCTGTTGTAGCCACTCCTAATTTGCGCAACCGGTCACGAGCCTGCATGGCTTCGTTTGACTTGGGATAGCGCTGCATCACGTGCCGCAGTGCCGCAATCCCAGCTTCTTGCTGTCCCAGTTCCACCAGCGCCAGACCCTTCTTCAATTCAGCGGCGGCAGCCTTGTTTCCATCAGGGAAGCTCTGCAGGACCTGGTCGTAAGTCTTGACTGCCGCTGCATAATTTCCCTGCTTGTACTGGATGTCAGCCAGATAGTAGTTCGCATTACCCGCCAGATCGGTATTGGGATAGAACTTGACGTAGTCCGCGAATTCCTGCGCCGCCAGATCGTTCTTGCCAGCCTGGTAATCGCGGAGGCCGTTGTTGTAAAGGACGTCAGGCGGTGGAGCGGAAGCTGCCTGCTGCTGTTGCTGGGTCTGTTGGACAGCCATGCTTTGCTGAGCCGCCTGCATATCTTCGAGCTGTTTACTCACCTTCCCCAACCGAGCCTTGAGCTCATCGAGAGTGTCATTCAAAGATTGGATCTGGCCGGACAGCTGGTCGGTGTGGGCACCACTGTCGGTTTGCTGCTTCTGCAGCGTGGTTTGAAGATCGGTAACCGACGTGGCAACCTTGTTGGCCCGGTCGGTGCTCTGCTCGATCAGGTGCTGCAGCACTCCCATGCGCTCGTCAAATGATTGCTGCATGTGCGCGATTCTGTCCTGCAGGTCCTGCACCTGGGTCTGCAGTTGCACCATGTCTTTGTTGACGCCCCACGCCGGGGTTGAGGCTGTGGAGAACAGCGCCAGTAGCGCGAGCAAAGCTGAGTAGCGGTGGATTTTCATAATCGAATACCTGCGATGTGGAGAATAGGTGTCACGTCCCGGCCAGAGGACGAAGAAAGTGCGGAGCGCCGGCGTCGCCGCGGCTGGCAACATCATTCTACTGCCAGCCTTTGCGAGGGCGTGACGCCCTCGCGACAACCGGCGGGACGCCGGCGCTACCAGGAACTACTTGCCGTAGACGAAGTGGCCGCGCCGGTTCTGTTGCCAGCACTGCTCGTTCGATTCGGTGCAGAACGGCTTTTCCTTGCCGTAGCTGATGGTCTTGACGTGGTCGGCAGCAACGCCTCCCTGGACCAGCGCGTTACGGACGGAGTTCGCGCGGCTATCGCCCAGAGCCAGGTTGTATTCGGTCGATCCGCGCTCGTCGCAGTGTCCCTCTACCGTGAAGGTGATGTTGGGATGCTGCTTCAGGAATGCGACATCGCCCTGCAATGACGACTGCTGGTCGGCGTTGATGTCGCTCTTGTCATAGTCGAAGTAGATGTCCTTCACGGTTTGTGAGAACAGCTCTTCTTCCGTGGCCGATGGCTGAGGTGGCGGCGGTGGCGGCAGCATTCACGGTAACGCGCGCCGTGGCCGTCTGCGTTCCACCCGCTCCCTTCGCGGTCAGGGTATAGGTGGTGGAATCGGCAGGAGTCACGCTCTGCGATCCGCTCGGTTGCACCGCTCCGACCCCGTCAATGCTGACGTCAGTCGCATTGCTGGTCTGCCAGGTCAAGGTGGTGGAACCACCTTTGTCTATGGTGTTGGGGCTGGCCGACAATGAAGCTGTGGGCGCGGCTGGCGGTGGGGGCGGCGGCGGTGGCGGTGGGGCTACTTTCTTTTTGCAAGCACCCAGCGTCATGATCGCCATCAGTACGAACGCTAACATCATCCATCTCATTTTCCGTTGATTCACTCTGGTCCTCCGTAAACTTGGTGCGCGTTGATTGGGTTCCTGATTGCGATCTCTGCGCCCGGCTCTAGTCGGGAAGGGGAAACTTGCTCCACTTCTCCGGAATTAACTGCATAACAGCGAATATGATTCCGTGGTTCACTTTCAAAAATCTAAACTTACTTCCAACTCCAGTTGGGCTGGCTGTTCGCGCCCGCAAACGTCAGTTGCTTCTGATTGGTACCATCGGCCAGCATGGTCCATATCTGGAGACTCCCCGCGCGGCTGGACTGGAAGATGATGTGCCTTCCGTCCGGCGACCAGTACGGGAAATCGTTGCGCCCGCCATCGTGAGTGAGCTGCACCCACTGCTTGCTGGCGATGTCCATGATGTAAATGTCCTGCGCGCCCGGTGCTCCAGGACCATATTTGCGCATCCACGACACCACCAGGAACTGCCCGTTCGGCGACCACGCCGGAGAGACTGCGTATCCCTGGTCGGTGAGCCGCTGTACGTTGCTGCCGTCAGCATCCATGGTGTAAACCTGCGGCAACCCAGTTCGACCACTTACCCAAGTCATTTGCGCGCCTGTCTTGCGGTTCCACGCCGGGGAAACATCCGGGCCCTTAAACGAGGTAATCCGTTTCAGGTTCGATCCTGAAGCATCTACGGTGTAAATTTCCGGATCACCGCTGCGCGACGAAGAGAACGCGATCTTGGTTCCGTCGGCCGACCATGCCGGAGACAGGTTGGTTCCACCAAAGCGGGGAAACGACACCAGGCGGTCCAGGTCCAGCGAGTACATCAGGATTTCCCAGCCGGACTTTGTCAGCGAACTGAAGGCGATTCGTGATCCGTCGGGCGAGACGCGCGGCGACAACGAAATCGAGCCCAGACGGGTCACGGCGTGCTGGTTGGCGCCGTCATAATCCATCGCCCATATTTCCTTATGCCCGCTGCGGCTGCTCACGAAATAAATCTTGCTCTCGGCGATTCCCTGAATTCCGCCACCCAGGCGAAAGATAATTTCGTCGGCGAATTTATGTGCCGTGGTGCGGGCGGCGTCGCTGGTGGCGGCGTCCTGATACTGTTTGCCCAGTACTTGCGGCGACGTCACGTTCTTTACGTCGTACAGCCAGCCCTGCACGGTCATGCCATTGCCGGACACGCCAAGGTTGCCAAAGGCCAGCATCGCAGCATTGGGTGGCGGCGCGCTCCATCCCTCGAACTTTACGTCAGCGGGAGTTCCAACCTGACCAAGGGGATAGAAACTCTTCGAAACCATGTCGAAGATGCCGGCATTGTCGAGATCGTTCCACAGAACTTCATTGAACGTCTTAAGCAGATCGGCATTCTTCGGGTCTTGGGTGGAAGCATTGAAATCGGGAACGGCGAGGCGCACTTTCTCTACGCCTAGTCCGGTACCGGTCTTGATCCAGTCCTGGGCAAAGCTCGAAGTCAACAGAAACAGCGGTAACACTAGTAATAAAAATCGCTTCATTAATGAGGATGTCCTTTAACTCGCAACGGCTAACAGCTTAGAGCTAAAAGCCAGCTGCTATCTTTTGTAATCGAACCAGAACTCTACTGACACTTTATTCGCGGCATAATCCGAGGGTAAGGGACCAAAAGTGTCAATGCGCTGGATGGCCCGAGTCGCGGATTGGTCGAGAGATGGCACACCACTTGACTGCTCCACCTGGACATTCGCAGGATGGCCGTCTCGCATTACGTCAAAGGTGATGTAGACGCGTTGCGCGGTCGAAATACTCGGGTCCACTTCGTACTTGAGCCAATTTTCAGAGACTTTCTGCTGCACTACGCGCACATACCAGGCATAGCGCGCGCCGAAATCACCGCCGCCGCCGGTGAAGCCGAAGCCGCCCTTGGCGCCGTTGGCACTGAAGTTGCCGTAAGGTCCGCTGACCGGTCCGCCCTGTCCGAAGGGAACCACGTTGTCGGCTTCGACTTCCGGCGCAGGCTGCGGTTTCTGGTGGGTCGCGCTGACCTTCGGCGGCGCCTTTGTCTTGACGATCTTGTCCGGGATCGGAATCGCTTCCGGGTCCGGTTGTTTCTCTACCGGCTTGGGCTGTGACTGGGCCAGTCCCTTGGAATCGTTGGCTAGAACATTTTCTGTTTTCACCGGATTGGCCGGCAGCGGCACCGTGCTGACCAGGGTCACGCCCATGGCATCGCCGCCACCGCCTGCTCCCCAGCCTTCGCCGTGGCTGTTAGGCGCGACCACGGCGTAAAGCAAAATGGCGCCGACGACTGCAATATGCAGTCCGAGCGACCAGGAGAGGTTTCGGCCCCAACGGTCGTGTTCGAAAAAGATTTCAGCGTTGGCTGCCATGCGCGTCCAGCGGTTGAGTGACGATGCTCACATTGGTGATGCCGGAAGATTTGACCGCGTCCATGACAGTGGCAAAGGCGCCGAAGGGCACATTTTCGTCGGCGCGGATAAAGATGGACTGGTGCTGCGGATCGCGGATTTTGCTTTTAATCTTGGCGGCAATCTCGTTGATGTTGATGGTGTCATTGCCCAGAAAAACCCGCTGATCTTTGTTGATGCTGATCACCAGGCGTTCTTCGGTGATCTCTTTCACCGACCGCGTCTTGGGAACATTGACCTCGATACCGGATTGCAGCACCGGGGCGGTGACCATGAAGATGATCAGCAGCACGAGTACGACGTCCACCAGCGGTGTGATGTTGATGTCGGAGAGGGAAGTTTGGGTGCGTCCGTTGGAAGCCGTAAAGGCCATTACCGCTGTACCCCCGGCGCTTCAGCCGTGCGATAAGCAGGCTGTGGCTGCTGGCGATCGACCGCATTCAGCATTTCCATGGCAAAGTCGTCGCCGCGGGCGGCCAGTTCGCGAATCGATCCGCCGATCAGGTTGTAGGCAATGACGGCAGGAATCGCAGCCACCAGTCCGGCAGCAGTCGTAATCAAGGCTTCGGAAATTCCAGGCGCAACCGCGCGCAGCGTTGCAGCGCCTGCGGTGCCGAGTCCGTGGAAAGCGTCAATGATGCCCCAGACGGTTCCGAACAGACCGACAAACGGGGTGACCGCACCGGTAATTGCCAGCCATGGCAGGTTGCGCTCGAAGCGAGTCAGTTCTTCCGAGTTCGCAATCTGCATGGCACGTTGAATCGACAGCGGATTGCGGATGATCCCGTTCGACGCGGCAGCCTGACGGCGGTACTCCTCGAATCCGCCTTCAAACACACCGACCAGCGGGCTGGGACGAAACTGCTCCGCCACGGCGCCGACATCCTGCAGACGCTGGGCCTTGCGGAAGGCGCGCACAAAGCGGCCGCTCTGCACTCTCGCCCGACGCAACACGCTCCACTTGGAAAGAATAATCGCCCAGGAGACCAGGCTGAAGATCAGTAGGAAAAGCAACACTACCTTGGCGACGGGGCCGGTTTCGCCCACCAGGTCAATAATTTCGCCGCCGACCGCTGCTGCCAGCAAGGGATACAGATTCATTTTTAGGAGGATTCCTGCGTCAATTATAGACCAGCATGTGGGCCAAATACGCGGGTGAATACGATGTATCAACCCATAAGGGCTGTGCAAAAAACGCTACGAGAGCACTCGATAAGTTTGTCATCCTGAAGAAGCGGAGCCTTTCGCGCAGCGAAGGGCTCCCGATGAAGGACCTGTGCATTTCCGCCACGAATGCCGAGTCTGCGCGACACGGCAAGAGCTTGCAGCGGGCGGAGAATGCATAGGTCCTTCGCTGCACTCACGGTGACATCGATTGGGAAGTACTCAAACTTCGCACTCTTTCATGCTATCCTGCGCTCAATTCAGTTCATATCCCAAGTCTGAGTTCCCAGGACGCCGGTGCTCATCGAACTGCGGCTCGAAAACTACGCGGTCATAGACAATCTGGCGGTGGAGTTCGCGTCCGGCCTGAATCTGCTGACCGGCGAAACTGGCGCGGGAAAATCCATCCTCATTGATGCCCTGGCTCTTCTGCTCGGGGACAAAGCCTCTGCCGATGTGATTCGTTCCGGCGCCGACAAGGCCACGATTTCCGCTGTCTTCGAAGTGGAAGGCGGAGCGGAGAAGACGGTCGCTCAAATCCTCGAAAATAATGGGATCGATCAGGAAGATGAATCGATCATCCTGCGGCGCGAGATTGCCGCGGGCGGCAAGGGACGCGTTTTCGTCAACAACCAGCCCGCAACTGTAGCCGTGTTACGTCAACTGGCGCCGTATCTCGCTACGATTCACGCCCAGAACGAGTCGCTGCTTTCTTTCGACGCGTCCACGCGGCTTGCGCCTGCTCGATAGCTTCGCCAACATCCAGACCGAAGCTGACGGCGGAAGCGTTCTCCAAATGGAAGGGCATCCAGACTCGTATTGATGATCTTCAGCGCGACGAGCAGGACCGCCTGCGCCTTCTCGATCTGTGGACCTTCCAGGCTCGCGAAATCGAAGACGCCAAGTTGCAGCCGGGAGAAGACGAGCGTCTCGAAACCGAGAAGCGGGTGCTGGCCAACGCCGAAAAGATCCACAGCGCGGCCATGAACGCCTTCGATCTGCTGTACGAAGGCAACGCCTCGACCTCCGCGTCTTTGCGCGCGGCGCAAAAGCATATCGAAGAACTGGCCCGCTACGAGCCGAAGTTTCAGGAGACGATGTCCACGCTCGAAACCGCCCGCATCAGCGTGGAAGATGTCGGCGCCAGTCTGCGCGACTATGCCGGCGGCGTTCGAAGCTTCTCCCGAGCACCTGGCGGAAGTCGAAGACCGCCTCGCGGCCATGGATCGCCTCAAGCGCAAGTACGGGCCTACGCTCGAAGACGTTATCAACCATGGCGCGGAAGTCAGCCGCAAGCTTTCCGAGATGGAGAACAAAGACGAAGTCCTTCGCGCAGCTTCGTAGCGAGTTGGCGAAAGCGGCCGATGCCTATTTGAGCGCAGCCCAGGCCATCTCGAAGAAACGCTACGAGGCGGCTCGCAAGCTGGAGAAGCTGGTCGAGGCTGAGATCAACGACCTGGCCATGAAGTCCAGCTTTCAGCATCGAAGTCAGCGGCACCGACGAAGAAGGGAACTGGACTGCCTCCGGCTTCGACCAGGTGTTGTACATGATCGCCACCAATGCCGGCGAACCCTTGCGGCAGATGGAACACATTGCCTCCGGCGGAGAACTGTCGCGCGTGATGCTGGCCCTGAAAGCCAGCGTGGAAGCCGCATCGGGCAAGAAGCGCAATTCAGGAGCGCAGCGCACGCTGGTCTTCGACGAAATCGACACCGGAATCGGCGGCCGGGCCGCCGAAGCCGTAGGAAAGAAGCTGAAGAGCCTGTCCCGATCGAACCAGGTCCTCTGCGTCACCCATCTGCCGCAGATCGCCACCTTCGCCGACCATCACTACCTGATCGAGAAAAAGGCCGTCGGCGGCCGCACGCGAACCAGCGTCCATCTCATTACCGGGGATGAGCGTACGGAGGAAGTGGCACGCATGCTCAGCGGCGCCAAGCTGACCGAGACCTCGCGCAAGCATGCTGAGCAGATGCTCAAGACGAATGCATAAGATGCAGTCGCAATGTTCCTTGCTGCGCCTTGAAAAACACCGAACGTTAGCTAACATAGGTTAGCTAATATGAAAACCATCACCATCCACAAGGCCAAAACTCAGCTCTCGCAAGCTGATCGAGGAAGCTCTGCCGAGGGAGAGGAGATTGTCATTGCGCGCGGGTCAGAGCCTGTGGTGCGTCTGGTGGCGATCCAGAGCCCCAAGGGTGAAGCGTAAGCCGGGAGCCGTTGAAAGGGAAGATTCGAAGTCGGGCCGGAGTTCTTCGAACCCTGCCGCCATGAAGAATTGAATCATGGGAATAGCGGAGCATGCGCCTCCTTCTCGATACCCATGCCTTGATTTGGTGGCTGATCGACAATCCCTCTCTTACCTGCATCGGCGCGAAAACTTATCGGGTGCAAGACAATGCCCAGTCCTGGTGAGTGCGGCTTCTGCGTGGGAAATTGCGACCAAGGTGCGTCTCGGAAGACTGGATGTCGCGGTTGACTTGGCCGAAGACTTCGGCGGGCATTTGGCCCGAGAGCGATTCGAGAGTCTGTCGATCAGCACGGAGCACGGAATTCGCGCGGGTTCGCTGCCCGGTATCCCATAAAGATCCGTTCGATCGCATGTTAGTGGCGCAGGCGCAGATTGAAGACCTGGTAATTGTCAGTAATGACGTGCAGCTTCGGATGGGTACGGCGTGAGTCGACTCTGGTAGTGGCCAGCTCCTGTAAACCGTTCACCCTCGAATTCGCCCCAATCGCTGCTAATCCTAAGCCTTTCTACGGCTTACGTTGACCAAGTGGGTACTTGTCCATTAGTCTAGTAGTCAACGATCCCTAGGGAACGTGTACCCTAAGAAGGCAGAATATGGCCCTATCTCAAGACGAAAAGACTCTGCTTTTGCTCAAGCCCCGCGGCTTCTGTGCCGGCGTGGTGCGGGCCATTGATATCGTGCGCATCGCCCTCGAAGCCTTTGGGCCGCCGATCTACGTCCGCAAGGAGATCGTCCACAACCGCTTCGTGGTTGAGGAATTACAGGGCAAGGGCGCCATTTTCGTCGACAGCGTCGAAGAAGTGCCGAACGGGGAACGCGTGATCTACAGCGCCCACGGGGTTTCGCCCGAAGTACGGGAAGCCAGCGAGCATCGCGGATCTGCGCGTGATTGACGCAACCTGTCCGCTGGTCACCAAGGTTCACGTCGAGGCCGTGAAGTTTGCCAAGGAAGGCTATTCGCTGATCCTGATCGGTCATCGTGATCACGACGAAGTCATCGGGACGCTGGGCGAGGCACCGGTCGTGACCCAGGTGGTCGGTTCGCCGGAAGAAGTGGCGTCGCTGACGGTAGCCGATCCCAACCGGGTGGCTTATCTGACCCAGACGACCCTCAGCCTGGACGAAACTACGCGACATCATTGCTGCCCTGCGCCAGCGTTTCCCCAACATCAAGGGGCCGGCGGCGCAGGATATCTGCTACGCCACCGAAAACCGGCAGGTAGCGGTGAAGCATGTGGCTTCCGACGCCGACCTGCTGCTGGTGGTGGGGTCCGACAACAGTTCCAACTCCAACCGCCTGGTGGAAGTTGCGCGCAATTTGGGCACCGGCTCGCATCTAATCGATAGCTTCCGCAACATCCGGCCGGAATGGCTGGAGGGTGTAAAGACCATCGCGCTGACCGCGGGCGCCTCGGCTCCGGAATGCCTGGTGGAAGAAGTCGTAAAGTTCCTGGGGACCGAAGGCTTTGCCAACGTGCAGGAAGTCGAGGTCATGCCGGAGAACGTTAGATTTGGCTTGCCACCGGAGATCGTGGAAGCCATTGCGGCCGCCCCCAGCTGGGGCGGTTGCGGAGTAGCAATAGCAAATTATGGACGATGCCTCCTCCCTCTCCTCTGCTTCTGCAGTGCCGCAGATGCGCTTCGGAAAAATTGATGATCTGATCAGCCGTGTGGCTGCCGCCATCGATGGCGCGCGCAACTGCCTGTTTTCCGAGCAACATGAAGAAGGCTACTGGTGCGGCGAGTTGGAAGCCGATGCCACGCTCGAAGCCGACTACATCGTGCTTGCATGTCCTGCTGGGCACCGGCAATCCCGAGCGTATGGCGAAAGCTGCGCGTTACATTCTGGAGCACCAGAATGAAGATGGCGGATGGGGCATTTACTATCAGGGTCCTTCGAACATCAGCGCCTCGGTGAAGTGCTACTTCGGGTTGAAACTGGCAGGCTACACCGCCGATCATCCGGACCTGGCTCGGGCCCGCAAGAAGATTCTGGCAATGGGCGGAGTGACCGAGGTCAACACTTTTACCAAGATTTATCTCTGTTTCTTCGGGCAGTACGATTACGACGCGGTGCCGGCCATTCCCCCGGAGATCGTGCTGTTTCCCAAGTGGTTCTGGTTCAACATCTACGAAATTTCGTCGTGGTCTCGCGCCATTCTGGTGCCGTTGTCGATTTGTTACGCCAAGAAGCCGTTCAAGAAGATTCCCGAGGAGATGGGGGTTGAAGAGCTGTTCGTCGGCGGACGCGACAAGTCGCGTATGCATCTGCGCTGGGATAAAAACCTGTTTTCATGGCGGAACTTCTTCCTCGTCGCTGGACCGCCTGACGCACTGGTTTGAGCGGGTGCACATCCGGCCCGCTGCGTTCGATCGCCCTAAAAGTGGCTGAGAAGTGGATGCTGGAGCGCTTCGAGATGAGCGACGGCCTGGGAGCGATTTTTCCCTCCATGATGAATTCCATCATCGCCATGCGCTGCCTGGGATATTCCGTAGACGATCCCCAGTTGATTCGCGCCATGGATGAATTTGAAAAGCTGGGCATCGAGGATAAAGACACGTTCCGCATGCAGCCCTGCAAGTCGCCGGTATGGGACACGGCGTACGCGTTGTTTGCTCTTGGGGAGAGCGGAGTTCCGGCCACCGACCCGCGCATGGTGAAGTGCGCCGACTGGATCCTGCAAAAGCAGGTGCGCATAGCCGGCGACTGGAAAGTGAAGAACAAGCAGGGCCAGCCCGGGGGCTGGTATTTCGAATTCAACAATGAGTTTTATCCCGACGTGGACGACAGCGCCATGGTTTGCCTGGGGCTGGGCCACGTGGACCATCCCAACGGACGCTACCAGCGCGAATCGGTGCAGCGCGCCATCGACTGGATTCTCTCGATGCAGTGCCGCAATGGTGGCTGGGCTTCGTTCGACAAGAACAACGACCGCATGGTTTTCCAGTATGTGCCCTTCGCCGATCACAACGCCATGCTCGATCCGGCGACGGTTGATATCACAGGCCGCATCCTGGAGATGCTGGCGGCATACGGATACGACAAGAATCACCCAGCGGTAAAGAAGGCGTTGAAGTTTATCCGCGAGCAGCAGGAGCCGGATGGATCCTGGTTCGGCCGCTGGGGCGTCAACTACATCTACGGAACCATGCTGGTGCTGCGCGGGCTCGAAGCGATGGAAATCGATCATCACGAGCCATACGTGCAACAGGCAGCCGAGTGGCTGCGCATGGTGCAGAATCCCGACGGTGGATGGGGAGAGACTTGCGGTTCCTACGACGATCCCAACACCAAAGGAGTCGGTCCCAGTACACCGTCGCAGACGGCGTGGGCCATCATGGGATTGCTGGCTGCCAATGACACCCGCAGCGACTGCGTGGTTCGGGGCATTGCCTACCTGTTGAAGACCCAGAAGAAAGATGGTTCCTGGGATGAGCCCGACTACACCGGCACCGGCTTCCCGCGCGTGTTCTACCTGAAGTACCACATGTACCGCCAATACTTCCCGCTGATCGCGCTGACTACGTACAAGAAGGTGATGGCGGAGAGAAGCAGCAATTAGCAATCAACACTCAGCCGTGATTCGGAACGGATGCGACTGAGTGTTGATTGCTGAATGTTAGCTCTTGTCACCGGCGCCACCGGATTTGTAGGCAGTCACGTCGCTCGAGCGCTGGCCGCGCAGGGCGCCGATCTTCGGCTCCTGGTTCGCAGCAGCAGCGATCTGAGAAATATCCAGGACCTACGGGCTGAGCAGGTGATCGGGGACCTGCGGGACGCGGCATCCCTGAAGAAGGCGGTGTCGGGATGCGATGTGGTATTTCACGTTGCCGCCGACTACCGGCTGTGGGTTCGCGATCCGGATGAGATGTATCGCTCGAACGTAGAAGGCACGAAAGCGATTCTGGAAGCGGCGCGGGAAAGTAAAGTTCGACGCGTGGTTTACACCTCGAGCGTCGCGACCATGGGATTCAATTCAAACGGACACCTGGCCAGCGAAGCATTCACCGGTTTCGCTGGCCGATATGATCGGGCCTTACAAGCGTTCGAAATTCATGGCGGAGGAAATCGCGATTCAAGCCGGCAAATCAGGAATGGATGTTGTTGTGGTGAATCCGACGACTCCGGTGGGTGAGCGCGACATCAAACCCACGCCGACGGGGCGGATCGTGGTCGATTTCCTGAAGAAGAAATTTCCCGCCTACGTCGATACCGGACTGAATCTGGTCGACGTAAGCGAATGCGCTCAAGGTCACATGATGGCGTTGGAGAGGGGCAAGAGTGGCGAACGTTACATCCTGGGAGGCGAGAATCTTACGTTGAAGCAGATTCTCGATAAACTCGCGGCCATCACTGGGCTGCCATCGCCGAAGATAAAAGTGCCGTACGTGGTTGCATTGGCAACCGGAGTGGTCGATCAGGTGGTTACCGGTTACATAAGAAATCGAGAACCGCGGGCCACGATCGATGCCGTCCGCATGGGCCGAAAGAAGATGTTTGTATCGTCGAGCAAAGCGGAGCGCGATCTGGGATGGAAAATCGTGCCGGTCGATGACGCGCTGCATCGCGCGGTCGAATGGTTTCAGGCAAACGGATACGCTTAAGTGCTGTCGTACCACCTGAAAAAGGTGCCACGAAATTGACTACCGAAGCAACGGCGAAGAGGATAAGTCCGATGTTGGCGGTCGAGAACATGGACGAGACTATTGCGTTTTACCAGAACGTGCTTGGATTCACGCCAACCATGAAGTCGCTCGAGTATTCGATTATGGAACGCGATGGCCAGACCATTCACTTCATGAAGGCTGCATCCGAGGATGTCATGAAGTGTGTTCGAGGGCACACTGAAATATATATTGAGGTTTCTGGCATCCATGTTCTCTGGGAACATGTGAAGACCTTCAAGGATCGCTACAGGATGAGGGACTTATTCGACCGGGAGTATGGGATGACAGAATTTCATATTGGGGATCCCAACGGGTGTCTGGTTTTTGTCGGGGAGACGATGTCAACAAGGGCAAGGCCAATCGAGAATCCCTCGCCGCGTATGCCGGACAAGAATTGACATTGCCGAATCAAGCCAAAGTCGCGATCGTGGCTGCTCTCGAGCGGGAGGTTCCCGCCCTGGTGAAGCAGTGGAAGCCTGTCGAGCGCGATCATAACGGACGGAAGTACAAATTCTTCGAGAACGAACGTGCGGTGCTGGTCTGCAGCGGCATCGGCCCAGAAGCAGCCCGCAGGGCCACTGAGGCGATCATCCAACTTTATGCACCAGTTTTGGTGCAGTCCGCCGGTTTTGCCGGGGCCCTTGATCCCACTCTGAAGGCCGGCACAGTGCTGACTCCAATCTGCGTGATTGATGCGAAAGATGGAAGCCGTATAGAGGCCGGTGTAGGGCATTGGGTACTGGTCAGTGTCGACCATCCAGCGACTGTCGCGGATAAAGCGAAGCTGGCGGAGGCCTACTGGGCCCATGCTGTGGACATGGAAGCCGCGTCCGTGGCCCGCGCCGCGCAAGCCCACGACATCACATTCGTCGGACTCAAAGCCATTTCGGACGAAGCCAACTTCGAAATGCCGCCGATGGAAAGATTCATCGCCAGCAGTGGTCAATTCCGGACCGGAGCCTTTGTCCTGTACGCGGCAGTGCGCCCCTGGCTATGGCCGCGGGTTATTCAGTTAGCCAGAAACAGTTCCACGGCGGCGTCCGCGCTTTGCGAATGGTTGCAGCAATATAACCAGGACCCAGAAGATTTGGTCGATTCAGAGCCCGACATGCATCCAACCTCTGAGGGCCCCAGCTAGCTGTCAGACTTTCTATGGCCATTGCCGGACAATTTGCTATCGCAGATCAACAGCAAACAATTCCTGCCACCATGATGGCTGCTGTGTATCGCGGCGTCAACGACGTTCGACTGGAAACCGTTCCTGTTCCCAAGATCGGACCTGGCGAATTGCTGTTGCGGGTGCACACCTGCGGAGTCTGCGGAACTGATCTGAAGAAAATCGCCACCGGTTCGCATTCCGCGCCCCGCATTTTCGGTCATGAGACCGCAGGCATGGTTGCCGCTGTGGGCGCGGGGGTGCGCGACTTTCAGCCGGGGGACCGAGTTGTTGTCTTCCATCACATTCCGTGCCGCGAATGTTACTACTGCCGCCACAAGACTTTTGCCCAGTGTGAGACTTACAAAAAAGTCGGATGCACTGCTGGCTTCGAACCTTCAGGTGGCGGCTTTGCGGAATATGTCCGCGTGATGGACTGGATCGTGCGAAGCGGCACCGTTCCCATTCCGGGAAATGTGTCCTACGAGCAGGCATGTTTTGTCGAGCCCGTGAACACCTGCATGAAGGGAATCGAAAGATTACAGTTACAGGCCGGAGAGACGGTTGTAGTGATAGGTCAGGGTCCCATCGGTATCATATTGAGTGTATTGGCCAAACGGGCAGGGGCCCTCGTAGTCACTTCCGATTTATACCCTCAGAGGCTTACAATATCTACAAGTTACGGCTTGGGGAACAGCATGGATGCCTCGCGTACTGACGTCGTGAAGGCGGTGCGTGAGATGACCGAAGGACGTGGTGCAGATGCAGCCATCCTGGCGGTCGGTGGTAATGGTCTGATCCGGACTGCGATGGATGCGGTACGTCCTGGAGGCCGGGTTTTGCTGTTCGCGCAGACAGTGCACGGGGAAGCCACTTTCGATCCTGGTGCGGTCTGTGTAGATGAAAAAACGCTGTTGGGGTCGTATAGCGCTTCGGTCGATCTGCAAGAGGCGTCGGTGCAATTTGTGATGAGCCGCGAAATGGATCTCGAACGGTTGATCAGTCACCGATTCTCGTTGTCAAGCAGCGTCGAAGCTCTGAACCTGGCTGCCCATCCCCAACCCGAGTCTATGAAGATAGCGATTCAACCGGGCAGCTCGTGGGAAGGAATTCGAGCGTGAACGGAAAGATGACAGCAGCCGTCCTCTATGGCAAAGAGGACGTAAAGATTGAACGAGTGCCCATCCCGCGAGTTGGCGATGGCGAGGTACTGGTTAAAGTGCAGGTCGCCCTGACTTGCGGCACCGACCTCAAGGTTTACCAGCGCGGATACCACGCGCGCATGATTGTCCCTCCCGCACTCTTCGGACACGAACTGGCCGGAGTTATCGAAGAAGTCGGGCACGGCGTTCGCGGCTTCAAAAAAGGCATGCGGGTGGTGGCGCTGAATTCGGCGCCCTGCCAGATGTGCTTCTACTGCTCCAAACACCAGGAAAATCTATGCGAAGACTTGCTATTTAATAACGGCGCTTACGCCGAGTACATTCGCATCCCACGCCGCATTGTAGAAACCAACATGCTGGCGGTTCCCGCCGACGTGACCTATGAAGAAGCCGCGATGGTCGAGCCTCTGGCTTGCGTGCTGCGCGGACTGCACGAGACCGGAGTCGAGATTGGCGACACGGTCACGGTCATCGGCGGCGGACCCATCGGATTGATGTTTGTGCAGGTGGCCAAAGCCACCGGCTGCAATGTCATTTCTGTGGTGAAGCGTGATTCGCAGGTGGCGGCAGCCAAGCGCATGGGCGCGCACGAAGTGGTCCAGATCACCAAGGTCAAAGACGCAGTGGAAGCCGTCCGGCAGATTTCTCCGGAGAAGCGTGGCAGCGATGTCGTCGTCGAAGCCGTGGGCCGTCCCGAAGCATGGGAGTGGGCCATCGACATGGTCCGCAAAGGCGGCACCGTCAATTTCTTCGGCGGATGCGCCAGCGGCACCAAGGTTCAGATGGACACCAACCGCCTGCACTACTCGGAAGTCACGCTGAAGGCCACGTTCCATCACACGCCGGAGACGGTGCGCAAAGCTTTCGCGCTGATTGCGGAAAAGAAAATTCGTTCAACCGACTACATCACCGGAGAAGCGCCATTATCGCGGCTGCAACAGGTCCTCCGCCACATGCTGAACCGCAACGGTGATATCAAAACGGCAATCATTCCCGGTCACTAAGGCGGCCTTAAGAGGTTACGGAAAGAGCCGGGTGCATCGCTCCAGCATTGTTACGGGGTTGCCTTGAGCTTTTAGACGATCAGCGTTTCAAACCAACGGGGGACGAAACTGACAATGTCATCCATCGCCAGCAACGACTCCCGTATTGCGCCTATTCCACTGGGATGGAACAAGCTTCCTCCTGAATACGCAATCCCACAGCATGCGCCTTCACAGGCTGATGCGCAGGAGTACTGCCGGCGCCTGGCCCGCAGCCACTACGAGAATTTTTCTGTCGCTACATGGTTCCTGCCGAAGAGACTGCGCCAGCACTTCTTCAATATCTACGCCTACTGCCGAATTTCAGATGATCTCGGTGACGAAGTCGGCGATCCAAGCGCCTCGCTTTCAATGCTCGACCAGTGGCAGGCAGAACTCGATGCCTGCTACGACGGTGCGCCGCGGCATCCAGTGTTCGTCGCGCTGCGGGAGACAGTTCGCCAATTTGATATCCCAAAAAGGCCTTTCGATGACTTGCTGAAAGCCTTTCGCCAGGACCAGACTGTTACCCGTTACGAGACTTTCGAAGACCTGCGGGGATACTGCCGCTACTCCGCGAATCCGGTAGGCCATCTCGTTCTGTATCTTTGCGGATATCGCGATGCCGATCGCCAGGCCCTTTCCGATTCCACATGTACGGCTTTACAACTGGCGAATTTCTGGCAGGACGTCAGCGACGATTACGGCAAGGGGCGCATTTATCTTCCGCTCGAAGACCTGCGCCGTTACCAGGTTGCGGAGTCGGATATCTCGGGCGCGAACAACTCGCCGGCATTCTGCGACATGATGCGCTTCGAGGTGGGGCGGGCGCGAGAGTGGTTCGAAGCAGGGACTGCCCCTTGTAGCGCAAGTGGATCGGGAACTGGCCGTTGATCTGGAACTATTCAGCCGGGGCGGGCAGGAAATTCTGAATGCCATCGAACGCCAGGGATACGCTGTGCTGGGTCGTCGCCCAGCTATCTCGAAGGCTCGAAAACTGGCGCTGGTGGCTCGTGCGGCGTGGGGAAGGTTTTGGGAGGACGAGTATGAGCGCGGCTGTGCAACAGGTGCCTAGCCCATTCTCGCCGACACCTTCGCAGGTGGCTGTCGCCTATTCGGTTTGCCGCAGCATTACGCGCTCAGCGGCCAAGAATTTCTATTATGCATTTCTGGTTCTGCCCGAAGCCAAGCGCCAGGCGCTGTGCGCGGTGTATGCCTATATGCGGCGCTGCGATGACATCGCCGATGACACCAAGCTGCCCGCCTACGAGCGTCGGCAAAGACTCGAAGCCTGGCTGGACGCTTTTCACCGGGCCGAATCAGGACATCCGACCGATGATCCTGTTCTGCTTGGCTTTGACCGACACTCAGCGGCGTTTCAAGATTCCGGTCGAACTGCTCGACCAGTTGGCCTTTGGCACGGGCATGGATATTCAGGATGGCGAAGGCCTCCGCAGCGGGAGAACTTCAAGTCCTCTATCAAACCTTCGCTGATCTGCGGTTGTATTGCTACCGGGTCGCCTCCGTGGTGGGCCTGGTCTGCATCCGCATATTTGGTTATCGCGATCCTGCGGCAGAGGCACTGGCGGAGAATCTTGGCCTGGCCTTTCAGCTCACCAACATCATTCGCGATATTCAGGAAGACGCCGCCATGGGCAGAATCTATCTGCCGGCGGAAGATCTCGCCCGCTTCGAGATTACGCCCGCGGAGTTTCGCCAGCGAGAGATTCCGGAACGGCTGCGCTGGCTGCTGGCGGCCGAGGCTGACCGCGCTCGCGAATACTACACTTCCGCTCGCGAATTGATCCAATTGATTGACGAAGACAGCCAGCCCGCGCTCTGGGTGCTGGTCACGATTTACCGCCGCCTGCTGGAGAAAATATCGGACCGCAAATATGACGTCTTCGGCAAGAAGATCAGCCTGACGGTTCGAGAGAAGGTCACCATCCTGGGAAAAGGATTGGTGAAACGCCTGGCGTGATGACGGAGCGCTTCACACAATCTCCAAAAGTTGCAGTCATCGGCGGCGGACTCGCGGGGCTGGCCGCCGGAAGCGCGCTGGCGGAAAGCGGCTTTCGCGTTACTCTGTTCGAACGGCGTCCTTATCTCGGGGGCCGAGCATCCTCTTATCAACATCCCGGCACGGGTGAAGTTGTCGACAACTGTCAGCACGTGCTGCTGGGCTGCTGCACCAACCTGATCGAGTTCTACCACCGCATCGGAGTCGAGGACAAGATTCGCTGGTATGAGCGAATGACATTTCTCGAACCCGGCGGGCGTGCCTCGGTGATTGAGCCGACGTCGCTGCCCGCGCCTCTGCATACCGCACCGTCATTTCTGCGGGCCTCCTGTCTAAACCTTTCCGACAAGCTTTCCGTCGCCGCGGGTCTGGCGGCTCTGACGCCGATTGCGCCGCGTGATACTGGAGAATCCTTTCTGCAATGGCTGAAGCGTCACGGACAGACCGAGCGTGCCATCGATCGCTTCTGGAAGACAGTTCTTGGTCAGTGCCCTGAACGAAGAAATCGATCGCATCTCGGTGCCCTACGCTGCGCAGGTGATGCGCGAGTCGTTTCTGAAATCGCGCGCAGCGGGACGTATGGGGATTCCCACCGTGCCTCTTACGGAACTCTACAACCGCGCCGGCGACTACATTACCGCACGCGGAGGAGAAGTACGCTTCCGCACCAGCGCGGAGTCGTTCCGGGCGGAGTTCGCCGATGTGAAGTTGCTTCTGCCGGGAGGGGAAGAGAGCTATGACTTCGTGATTCCCGCGGTGCCGTTCGATGTGCTGTCCCGCATGCTGCCTGACACCTCTGCATCCGAGCCGTTGCGCCAGACGCTGAACCGATTCGAGACCTCGCCGATCACCGGCATTCATCTGTGGTTCGATCGTCAGGTTACCGATCTGGAGCATGCGGTATTGCTCGACCGCACGATCCAGTGGATGTTTCACAAATCGAAGCTGCTGAATGGACGGACAACAGGTTCGGGCGCAGATGCCGGTGACTCTGGATCACAACAGCTACGTGGAGCTGGTGGTCAGCTCGTCGAAGACGCTGGTGGATAAATCGCGGCAGGAGATTATCGATTTGGCGCTTGCCGAGTTGCGCGAGTTTTTTCCCGGCGCGCGGGATGCGAACCTGGTGAAGGCGACGGTGATCAAGGAAGTGCACGCGACTTATTCGCCTCGGCCCGGAATTGAATCGTTCCGGCCCAGCCCGGAGACGGTGTGGCCTCGCATCTTTCTGGCCGGAGACTGGACGGCTACCGGATGGCCGGCCACCATGGAAGGCGCGGTGCGCAGTGGATACGCCGCTGCTCAGTGCGTAGCCCGCGTCGCCGGACGGCGCGACGCAGCGTTTCTGGTGCCGGATCTGGCGGCGTCTGGATTTATGCGTTTGTTCGGATGAAGCCGGCGCGGGTTATACAGCCGCGAAGCGGCTTTGCAGGGATAATTCAATACAAGTCAAAAGCGGCGGACAAGAGTGTCAGCCCCACACAACACCTGTCTGTCATCATCGTGTGGCGGTGTTGCGGGTTTCGGGCGACAGCTTCTGATAGATCAGCGACTCCACCTGGCTCCAAACTTTCGGATCGCATTCAATTTCCGTGTGCGCCTTTACCAGGATGTTGTCGAACCAGGGGTAGCCTTCACAACGGACGGGCTGTGCCTTGTAGTCATAGCGAAAGTTCCCCAGGATTTCGGTTCGAGCCGGATCGGCCGCGCGAATCTGAGGACGTCCGTGGACGATTCCGTGGGGCTGGTAGAAATTGACTGCCTGCCCTACGTTGGCCGGAATTACGGAGTCGTTCTGCCCCAGTTTGGCCACGCTATCCACCTGAATGGTCAACATGACGGGAATTCCGTCGCGTTCCAGTTGCCGGGCGAGTGCCACGGTTTCAGATGCTCCCCAACTATGTCCGAAGATGACGATGCGGGCATTCCGCTTTTCTTCAGTTGAAAGAGTTCCGTCGTTGTCTCCGTCGAGGCGCCGTCGAATTTCTTTGTAAGCCTGGCCTCGTTCACGGTTGGCGAAACTTTGCACATACACGCCTTCGCGATGCGAATTACGCAGATGCTCTACCACCTGCACAGTGCTGTGAGCGCGGGCATCATGGTTCACGAAACCACCGAGAAAACCGATGACCATGGCGCGTGGGGTTGCTCGAATTTCTACGGGAGTTACGGGAGACGGAGATTCTGCTCGGAGTAACGAGACCAAAGAGAGGGTCAGGACGAGAAGCCGGACGGAAATACGCGTACCGCGCATGGCAACGAGAGAATCATAGCAAGAAAGACAGGTTGCAACGGGCCGAATTTTCGCCCGAGCTCGGTTTTCAGGAAGGAAGAAATTTGCGGCACATGTGCACTAGTTTGCGCTGCTACTCCGATCTGGCGACACGAGAACAAAATCAAAAGCTCGGGCAAGACAAGATCAGTTCCTAGTTTCTAGTTCTCGGTTCTCAGTTTTGGGGGCTACTCGTTGCCGGACAAAACGCCATCGCCCCGGCCGCTTGTGGGCGACGACGCCTTGGCCAGCGCGCTGGCGCGGTCCGCGCGAACCGACTGCAGTAAGTGCCAGTCCTTCTTGAATTCCACCATGCTCTCGCGGCTATGCTTGGGACTTTTCAGGACGTGCCCCACTCGCGCGAGGATCAACTGGTAGGCCAGTTCTGTATCGGTACCTGAGCTGAATACGTTATTTGCGCTCAACCCGATTCTCGAGGACTCGTCTCCGTCGGAGAACTCCATCCAAAGCGCGCCGTTGCGGTCAGCTACTGGTGTGCCAGCCTCATCCAGACGGCGGAAGAACTTTTTAAGGGAACCATCCATCGTCAAAGGCCCGCTTCCGGGGAGACTTGGCTCCACGCCGGGATCGGCCATGATCGATGCGAACGACTCGCGATATTGCTTCCATTCTTTCGAGGTGCCGATCACGTGGGCGCGCTGTTGATTCTTGCGAGACTCGAGTTCGTCTACGCGAGTTTCGTTGTTCTCAGCCTTGGCCAGCTTGATCTGGTAGTCGGTTTGCGTGGCTTCGACTGTTGGATGTTCTTCCAGTTCCCGCTGCGGATTGAAGCGTCCGGTCAAAATGTAAGACGCTGCGACCACCGGTAGCGCGTGGCTGGCGAAGATCACCATCGGAACCAGCAACTTCTTCGACCGGACCAGTTGTTCCGTGCCTCCGCGGCATTCGGTGCTGCGCTTGATGGTGCCCGGTACCTGCGCGAAGTGAAGCACGCGAAAGCCTGCATCGGGATGACGATGTGCGTAGCGCGTAAAAGACCGCGCAATCGCTTTCGGGCTGGTCATCAGGAAGTCGTTGACGTAATCGGGCCCGGTAGCATTCGGGAAATAGGTGTTGATCACGCGCCGGGTGAAGTCGGCGCAATTCCGGGTCATGCCGTTAAAGTGATTCTCGTTGGGCAGGGAATTGAATTCTTCAATGAGAGCGCGATCCTGCTCGACGGTGGTCGCAACTGCGAAAATGTACATGCTGCGTGAAAGCGTTGCACCGACCATTTCCCGCCACTCCGCTTTGTTGCTGGTCTGGCAGGATTCGCTGTCGCAGTACCCGGAGAGATAGTTCTCGCGATATCGTTCCTCGAGCACGCGCTTGATTTTCTGCGATCCGACAATCGGACGGTAGTGCGGATTTTCCACCCCGTAGAGGTAGATGCTCAAGGGAACAATGTTCCATTCAAAAGGCTGGTCTTCGCCCAGGGTGGTGTAGTTGCTCATGACCGATCCCTGCTCGCCGGGTTGGCAGAGACGCAACTTTACGGGCGATGCAGGGCATATGCGCGAGAAGTATACGGCGCTGTGTCCCGAGCCTGTAATACGCGCCACACTGGTGTCCAGAGACTCGTTCAGGACAACTCCAACGTCAGCGGCCGCGAAGGGAGAACCCAGGCACGCCAGAAGCAATAGAAATACGAAGCAGGAAATCCCTCGGCCCCGGATTCGGGGACAAAGAAACCCTCGGCGACGCCTGCAAAAATGAATTGGGACCCGACAAACCGTCTCCTTACAAATAGTTAGGCTCCCGGCTCCGGAAACCTCTTATTAGGATTGTTCCAACCGTTCGGAAGGTTGCAACATCTGGTCTTTGGAAACCGCCTCCGCGTCGCGGCGGTTTAGCTGAGCAGCCGTGTTATCAGTGCTTTATGCTGCGGCTGTCACTCTCTATTGTCTACGCCAGGAACGTTACGGAAAGGTCACCATCGTAATGGGACTTAGGTAATGGCTGGGAAGGGGTTTTGATAACTCGAGTTTTCTAAGCGGCCAGCAGTACGACGCCGCCGGCGACCAGCAGGGCTGCGATCCAACGGCGGTGATCGACCCGCTCGTGGAGAAAGATCTTAGCCGCGATGGCGTTCGCGATAAAGGTCAGGGAAGCAGAAGCAGGGGCCACCAGGCTTACATCCGCCCAGGACAGGGCAAACAGTAGACTGAAGAATGCTACCGCCATCATCACAATACCCAACACAAAGCTGGGACGTCGCAGGATTCGCCCTACCACAGCCATCAGGCCGCTGTTGCGCCAGACTTGTCCCACATCGCCCACCTTTTTCATGGCGCGCGACAGCAGTACATCTCCAGTGGTTGAAGCCAGAACAACCGCCAGAATCGCGCCCCAGGTGTAGGCGTGCTTCATGACTGAGTCCTCGTGCCGACCGGGTCAGGCTCTACAGCTCGCTCGTCGTGATGAGACGGATGGCGAGTCAATGCCGGGCCTTGCGTGACAAAGCCGACACCGGCCGAGATGAGAGCAATTCCCAGCCAGCGCGTGGTGGTGACTTGTTCGTGAAGGAAGAATTTGGCGCTCAGGGCCAGCAATACGTATCCCAGGGATGTCGCGGGCAGCACGTAGGTGAGATCGGCCCAGGAGAGGGCGGTCATGTAAGAGGCAAAAAAGCCCAGCAAAAAGAAAATCCCCAGGGCGACCCAGGGATTCAGGATAGTCAGAAAAATATCTGGAAGGCTATGCAGTGAAATATTGCCGACCTGCTTCATGCCGCGGGAGAGGAACGTGTCTCCAATCGCCGCGAACAGTGTTACCCCGGCCAGCACCAGATACTTGCGAAACGTCACTCGGTCTTTCTTTTAGGCCCGCTCTTTAAGCTTTAACGGGCTCGGCCACGGTGGCGGAGTCGCCGCTTTGGCGCTTGTCCTTGACCCATTTGTTCCGCGAAGCGCGCAGTTTCAGGAAGCTCTTGGCGTCTTTGTAAAGACGGACGCGCTCTCCGCTGTTGAAGTGCAGCCTTTTTCAGAATGCGATAGATGGCCTTGGGCCGGAAGTAGTACTCGTCGTAGAAACGATGCACCGATTCCATGATTTCGTCGGCTGGCAGGCCCGGATACTGGATCTGAGCCATCTGGTGGCCGCCTTCGTCCACCATCTTCGTGTCCGCGACCATGAAGCCGTTCTTCATGGCGTACTCATAAAGTTCGGTGCCGGGATAAGCGTGCGCCACCGAAACCTGAATGGTTTCGACGTCCAGTTCCTTGGCAAACGCAATCGTGTTGTTGATGGTCTCGCGGGTCTCGCCAGGCAGGCCAAGAATGAAGTCGCCGTGAACCACCAGGCCCAGCTTGTGACAATCCTTGGTGAACTGGCGCGCCCGTTCGAGGGTGGCGCCCTTCTTGATGTTCTTCAGATATCTGCTGGTCGCCCGATTCGTAGCCCACGATGAGCAGGCGGCAACCCGCTTCCTTCATGGCCTTCAGCGTTTCGTAGTCGGTGGTGACGCGCGAGGTGCATGACCAGGTCAGGTTCAACGGCTTCAGCTTGGCGCAAAGCTCGACGGTGCGCGCCTTCTGAATGTTGAAGGTGTCATCGTCGAAGAAGAATTCCTTCACCCACGGCCAGTATTCTTTCGCCTTGGCCATCTCGCGCGGCCACGTCATCGGTGGAACGCTTGCGCCAGGCATGGCCGCTGGTCGTCTGCGGCCACAGGCAGAAAGTGCACTGCGCCGGGCAGCCGCGAGTGGTGTAGAGCGAAACGTAGGGGTGGAGCAGGAATGGCACGGTATAGCGTCGCGGATCGAGGTCGCGATGGTAAATGTCGGTGACGTGCGGCAGGGCATCCAGATCCTGAATCTGCGGCCGGTCAGGATTGTGTACAACCGCGCCATCCTTGCGATAGGAAATTCCGAGAATCTCCTCCAGCGGTTTGCCCTGCGCGAATTCGACCACGGAATAGTCGAACTCCTTGCGGCAGATGAAGTCGATGGCCGGGCAGTCTTTCAGAGTCCGCTCCGGCAGAACGGTGACGTGCGGACCTACGAAAGCAATCTTGATGTTGGGATTTGCGGTCTTAATGGCTTGCGCCAGACCGATGTCGCCAGGGAAGCCTGGAGTGCTGGTGTAAAGAACCAGAAACTCGAAATCCTTGGCGATCTGGATCGTCTCTTCCGCCGAAATATGGTGGGACGGGGCATCTACCAGGCGCGACCCTTCCAGCATGCCGGCGGGATAAGCCAGCCAGACGGGATACCAATAAGACTCAATCTCACGGGTGGCGGGCCACCGTGATCCGGCGCCACCGTCGAAGTTCTCAAAGGATGGCGGATTCAGAAAAAGTGTTTTTAAAGGCATAATTGTCAGTCACTTATATTAACATTTTGGGCCGAATTTTACCCGGAACCTAGGTACATTTCAGGTACATCCGTTGGTATGTAGGCGCGACGCGTATTTACTTGCCTGCGCCCACCCAGTTTTCCAGTTCGCCGGTGGCCCGCAAGAGCGTGATCTGGGCCCGTTCCAGCTCAAAATTTGCGTCCTGTAAAGTATTGTAACGCTCGTTTACCTGCTCGCGCGCGTCCTGCACGTCGTGCCATGCGGCGCTTCCCGAATCCAGACGCACTTTCATCGACTCCAGATTCGATTGCGCGACCTGATATTCCAGGTCGGCCACTTCCTTGGCCGCAGCCATCTGCTCGACCGAGCGCTGCAGCCGCAAGGTCTCTTCCGAAACCTGGTTCTTGGCGGTCTCTGCATCTTTTTTTGCCTTGAGCGCCAAGGCGTCCGCGGCATCGGCACGAGCGCGTTGCGTCGCGCTGAAGATGGGGAATTTTATGACCAGTCCGAGCGTGGCGTTGTGCCGCTGAAAACTGCCGGGCTGGAAGAAGTCCTGATAGTTGTTGTAGGCGGCGAGCAGGCCATACTGGGCCGCGAAGTCTACGGACGGCAACGACCCACGGTGTTCACCGCGGGCCCGCAGGCCTTCGGCGGCGGCCCGGCTGTCCGCCGCCTGCACTCCGGGACTGGTTTCGACTGCCTTACCGGCGAGGTCGTCTTCCTGTTTTACTTCCGGCAACGATGGCATGGATTCAGATTCGGTTTCGATGTTGGAGGCGGGCAATCCGGTCAGGTGGGCAAGCCGGTTGCGGATGACGTCGATGGCACCCTTGGCCTCGGCCAGCCGCAAACGCAAACGTGCCGTCACGAGATGCGATTTGTTCTGCATCTGCGGACTGTCCACACCTTCCTTGATCCGTTGACCTACCAGTTGTTCGGTCTGGATTGCCGCTGCGTGCTCTTCCTGCAAATGTCCCACCAAAGCTTCCCACTTGCTGAGTTCTGCATAGCTCAGCACGGTGTCCTGGATCACCTGGTTGCGCTGGTCTTTGTTCTGCAGAGTGGCGGCGTTCCAATCGGTCTTGGCCGCGCGCACAAAGTCGCGCAGTGACGGATTGTAGAGCGCCGACTGAGTGTTGACGTTGATGATAGAAGGAGCCGAACCCTCGAGGCTCAGCGGATATCCCCAGGATTTCCCCAGCCCCGACCCCAGCACAAATTGCGGGATGTATTGACTCCGCGCCTCGCGGTAGGAGGCAAACACGCGCTGCTGATCCGCGTTGGCGGCGGCCGCGGTCGTGCTGTGCGAAAGGGCCAGTTCGACAGCCCGCTTTAGCGGCAGCGGCTCGGCCGCCAGTTTGGGCAAGGGCAGAATCGAAATAATCAAAAGGGAACAAACGCGTAGAACAGAGCGATGAGCAGAGTTCATCTCTTCACCTTCTATGGAATTCGATGGGCAGAAGAATCTTTGCGTAGGGGCGGGAGCCCTCACCCGCCCGGCCGGGCAAAGCCCGGCGGATTTGTTTGGCGGAATACGCAACCGTTGGCGAGCCTTGCTCGCCTGCCCGGACGAGGGCGTCCGGGCCGACGTGGATTTCCTTGTTCAACGGTTGAGCCGGTCCAGCGCTTCCTGGGCGCGCGAGAAATTTTTGGCCAGAGAAAGTGCGGCACGATACTCTTGCGCGGCTCCCTGCTTGTCGCCTTGCTTTTCGAGAGCTGTGCCCAACAGGTAGTGGGCCTTGAAGGCTGGAGCTTCCTCGACTTTGGAATTTAGCGCCAGGTAGCGGCGAAGGTATTGCACGGCTGCGGGGAAGTTGCGTCCGCTGCGCAGCAAAATCTCGCCCGACTCCATGATGATTTCCGGACGATCGACTTGCGCCGAGACGGCGTGCTGGATGGCATCTTCCATTTCGTTCCAGCGCTGCTGGTGCCGGAAAAATAATGCCAGGTTGAACCAGGTCAAAGCGCTGCCGTGACTGGCTTCGATGGCGGCACGGTATTCTCTTTCTGCGGTAGCGCTAAGTCTTTCTTCTTCTCCGCCAGCCGGCCCTTGAGGTAGTCGGCCTTGGCTGGATCGAGCGCCGCCAGCTGCTGGATCTGGGCTTCGGCCTTATCGCGTCCTCCGCCGACGATTCCGGGAGCTTCCAGATAAAATTCGCCGAGGTCGCTGCGAGCGTCTACGTTGTTCGGATCGAGTCGTACGGCGGCTTCGAATTCGTTCCGCACTTTACCTGCCAGGGATGCTGCACTCATGAAGTTGACGGCGTCGGCCTTCTCGCCGTAGATGCGTCCCAGCCACATGTGATAGCGGCTATTGTTGGGATCGAGCGCGACTGCCTTTTCGCATGCTGAAATTCCGCGGTCCCAGTCGCCCATAGAAAAGTAGGCGCGGCACAGCAGGTTGTGGGATTCTGCGTCGTTGGGCGACGTGTTGATTTTGGAGTGCAGACTGGTGATGGCGTCGTCGGCCCGCCCGGCCGCTAACAATGCCGGAGCGGAATCGTCCGCTGCCGCCAGACCGGCGACGGAAGACACAGCCAAAGCCAGGATGATTGTTCTGTAATTTCATATTGTCTAAATCAGTTCAGCGAACCACTTTTACCGCAACGCCCTCGCGCAACGGTTTGGAGTTGGTTGAAGCCAGAGCCAGACAGCGCTTTGTCCGTCGACTCCGTTTGTGATCTCTACTTGTGTGAGGTTCGAAATCGCGGTTTGGATGTCCCGGCGTTTCAGTTCGTTGTTCACGATCTCGTAGACGAATGTCTTGCCGTCATCCAGACGGACTGCTTCGCGCGGCACCGTAAGCGAGTTCTGATGCTCCGCCGTCACGATCGTCACGCCGACGTTGATGTTGGGCAGAAGCTTGAGATCCTGGTTGTCGACGATGCACGTGGTTTCTCCCACATTTCTTGTTCCCAGCAGCTTCACCGTAGAAGGAATACTGGTGACTGCACCTTGCCAGGTTCGTCCGGGCATTGCATCCCATGTGAGATCGATTTTCTGTCCGGGAGCGAGGCGACCTACGTCGGGTTCGTCTACGTAGGCGCGCACCAGGACTTTTGACAGATCGGCTTCCTGCAGAACCAGGTCTCCGGGATTGACGTATGCGCCCTGATGAACCGGAAGGGAATAGACCACGCCGTCAAAGGGAGCGCGAATATTCAGCTGGCTGAGAATGTTTTCTGCCGCCGCGTACGCGCTTTGCGCTTCGTTCTTTTGCGCATCCACCTTCGCAATCTCGGGCTGGGAATAACGGTCTTTCTGTTTTTGCTGAATCAGCTTCAGGTCCGCTTCCGCGGCGGCGAACTGATCTTCAGCCTGTTTGATCTTCACCGGGAGAAGCCGCGCCTTGTTGCTGCAAACGTTTCAAGGCTTCGAGGTTGCGCTGCGCGGTGTCACGCGCATTTTCTGACTTCACCAGTTGGGACGAGAGAGTTAGTACTTCTTCGCGGTTGCCCCCGCTTCGCAGAGCGCTGGCATCGGCCTGCGCCGCCCGCACCATGGCCAGAGCTCGTGCTGCCTGGCTGCTGGCGTCGGCGTCGTCGAGTTGGGCCAGGAGTTGACCCTTTTTCACACGATCGCCTTCTTTTACCAGAAGCTTTTTTACGGTGGTGCCAACCGGAGCATGGGCTTCAAAACTCTGCACCGGTTCGACTTTTCCGTTGGTCGAAATCACGCTGCGAATAGTATTGCGTCCTACGGTGGCGGCACGCACCGGGATCACTTCATCTCGCGACATGAACGAAGCCAGCAAAGAACAGCGACAACAATTCCCGCCGCCCATACGAGCCATCGTCGCTGACTGAAGAATCCGCCGTTGCTTGGAGTCAATGCCATATCGCCGCTAGATAAATGTAACACCGCGCGCCTGAGTCTAGCCTTAACCAGCTAAATGCTTAGATGCACAATAGTTGGGAAGGACGCTGGTTTGGTAGCGCCGGCGTCCCGCCGGCTGTCCGGAGGGCGTCTCGCCCTCCGTGTGTGTACTCCTTAAGGACCGTCGCCTGAGAGAACTGGCGGGCTTTGCCCGCCCATCGGGCCGGCGGGACGCCGGCGCTACATGTTGGGTACAATAGGACTATGTCGAAATCACGTTACACCGAGGCCCATGCCGAGGCTGGCCTCGACCACAAATTTCCCGCCATCGAAACCTGGCCGAATCAGTTTCCAGGATACGAAATCGTCGTTGACGACCCCGAGTTCACCTCGGTCTGTCCCAAGACCAGTCTGCCGGATTTCGGCACCATCACGATCCGCTACATGCCCGACAAGCTCTGCCTGGAATTGAAATCGCTGAAGGAATATTTGCAGAGCTATCGCAACCTGGGAATCTTTCAGGAGAACATCGTGAACCAGGTGCTGGAAGATGTGGTGCGCTGGGCGAAACCGGTGTGGGCTGAAGTGAAAGGGGATTTTCGTCCGCGCGGCGGAATCTCGACCGTGGTGGTAGCGCGGTGGCCGCGACCGAAAGGGAAGTAAGAGCAAGTAGCGAATTTGGGTGCGTGTTATATTCCTTCCCCAAGTGACCCGAACGCAAACTCTATCCCTGGACCGCGCTGGTCCTGCTGACCACGCTGAATTTTCTCAACTACATTGACCGCTCCGTGCTGTTCGCGGTGCAGCCGTTGGTGCAGACCGAATTCCGGCTGACCAACGCGCAAGTGGGATATCTCACCAGCGCGTTTCTGGCGTTCTACATGATCGCTGCGCCGTTTGTTGGCCCGCTGGCGGACCGCTATTCGCGCAAGCTGATCATCATCCTGGGCGCGGTTTTCTGGAGCGGACTCACGCTGCTGACCGCCGTCACCCACACCTACGGGGAGTTGCTGCTGCGGCACACTCTGGTCGGCGTGGGTGAGGCGACGTTCGTGACCATTGCACCGACATTCGTCGCCGATCTTTTTCCGGAAAACAAGCGCGGCCGCATTTTCGGAATTTTCTATCTGGCCATTCCGTGTGGCACGGCGGCAGGCTATCTGCTTGGGAGGTTAGCTGGGGCCGGCGCACGGATGGCGGTTTCCGTTTTACATCGCCGCCGCTCCCGGGTTTCCTGCTGGCGCTCGCAGTCTTGTTTCTTCCCGAGCCGCCGCGCGGGCAGTTTGATACTCAAAAGGAAACGGCGGAGCGGGGAACGCTTCGAGGCCTGGCGCGCAATCCTGCTTTCTGGACGGTCACGCTGGGCATGGCAGCCGGAACGTTTTCCCTGGGCGGAATACAGGTGTGGATGCCGACATTTCTGTCACGCGCACGCGGCTACAGCCTGGAAGCGGCCAACCTGATCTTCGGCAAGATCGTGGTGGTCGATGGCATTCTGGCGTCTTTGGCCGGAGGCTGGCTTGGCGACAACTTGCTGCCGCGGATGAAAGGTTCTTATTACTTCGTCTCCGCAGTCAGCATGGGGCTGGGCGTGCCGGTGATGATCTTCGCTTTGTTCAATCAAGGGCCCATGGATGGTGCCGGCCATCGCAGTGGCCGCGTTTCTACTTCTGCTGAACACCTCACCGCTCAACACGGCACTCGTGAATTCAGTCGGTTCCCACATTCGCGCGACTGCCATTGCGGTCAACATTTTCCTGTTCCATCTTCTGGGCGATGTTCCTTCACCAACGCTCATGGGATATGTCGCCGACAACCATTCGCTGCAGGCTGCGTTCATCCTTCCCGTGATCGCGATGGCGGTTTCTTCTGCCATACTGTTTTACGGAATGCGATTTGCTCCCACAGTTCGAACTCAACGACAATCCCGGCGCCGCCGGAGCCTCGGCGGGATGAGTTATTTCCACTGGATTGCTGGCTGCATCCTGGCCTGGCCTGGTTCTGGCGTCTCGCTGAGGCGGCGGTTGGCATGCCCAAGATCGCCGACATCGCCCGCCCCGAGTGGGACCGGAAGCCGCCGGGCAATCCGCGCGTCAGCATCATCGTTCCGGCCTGCAACGAAGAGGCCGACATCGAAGCGACTCTCACCCGCCTGCTGGCTCTCGACTACGACAACTACGAAGTCATCGCGGTCGACGATCGCTCGACCGACCGAACCGGCGAGATCATGGAGAGAATTGCTGCCGAGGCGAAGCCAGCCGGACGGTTGCAAGGTCGATTCACATCACCGAACTTGCCGTCCGGCTGGATGGGCAAGCCGCACGCCATGTGGAGCGCGGGCAACATTGCCACCGGCGATTGGTTGCTGTTCACCGACGCCGACGTTCTCTTCAAGCCGGATACTCTCCGCCGCGCCGTTGAGCTACGCCGAGGCAGAACATGCCGACCACGTCGTTCTCTTTCCGCGCATGATCATGAAGAACCCGGGCGAGAAGATGATGATCGCTTTTTTCCAGACGCTGTTCGTCTTCGGACATCGTCCCTGGAAAGTTGCCGATCCCAACACCAAAGATCACATGGGCGTGGGCGCATTCAATATGATTCGCCGCCCGGTTTACGACGCTCTCGGCACTTACCAGGCTTTGCGCTTTGAAGTTCTCGACGACATGAAACTGGGCAAGGTCGTGAAGAACGCCGGCTATGCGCAACGCAATGTCTTCGGCGAAGACCTGATTTCCATTCGCTGGGCGAAAAGCGCGTTCGGCGTGGTGGACAATCTGACCAAGAATTTCTTCGCCCTCATGTCATTCCAGTGGCCGCGGGCGCTGGTCTCCTGCTTCGCGCTTGCCTTCCTGAACCTGATGCCGTTCGTCGGAGTCTGGCTGGCGCACGGTTGGGCGAAGCTGGGATACGGGGTCGCGCTGTTCTCCATGTTTTCGATCTACGTCGGCATGTCGCGCAAGTCGGATATTCCGCCTTACTACTTCGTTCTGCATCCGGTGAGCACCGCGCTGTTTGTCTACACCATGCTGCGTTCGACATTCCTGACTTTGGGGCGCGGGGGAATCCTGTGGCGCGGAACGTTTTATCCCTTGGACGAGTTGAGGAAGGGAATGGTGTAGAGCGGCAATACTATCAGAATCGTCTGTTGACGCACCGAACCAAATCACGGTAGAAATATGTGTGGACTCACTGGAGTCGGCGATTGCCGCTGAACGCGGTGGGGCTAGGCGAGTGGAGTTGTGCAGCGACCTTCTGGAAGGCGGAATCACCCCGAGCGCCGGTCTGATCGCAACCGCGCGAAAGAAGATTTCGATCGGCCTGCACGTGATGATTCGTCCGCGAGGCGGCGATTTCTTTTACAGCGACGACGAGTTCGACGTCATGCAGCGCGATGTGCTGATGGCGAAACAACTGGGCGCTGATGGTGTCGTGTTCGGACTGCTCGACCCTGGACGCGAATGTCGATGTTCAGAGGACGCGCCAGCTGGTCGATCTCGCGAGACCGCTGAAGACTACGTTCCATCGGGCCTTCGATGTCTCGGCTGACCTTGGCCGGGCGCTCGAGGACGTCGTGGAAGCCGGCGCTGACCGGATCCTGACCTCTGGGGGAGCTGAAACGGCTGTCGAAGGAATCGCAATGACTGCGACGATCTTGGTCGAGCGATGCGAAAGATCGCGTGATTATCATGGCCTGCGGCGGGATCGACGAGCAGAATGTTCAGGCATGGTGCTTGAACAGACAGGCGTACGGGAAATCCACGCCGGCTTGAGAACGGCTGTCGAGAGTCCAATGCGGTATCGTCGTAAGAGTATTTCGATCGGGAATCTCTGAGGGAAGTGAATATCGACGATTCGTCGTGCCAGAGAGTAGAGTCGCGCAATTGGTAGGCGCAGTGCGTTCTCTTAAAGAGTAGCGCCGGCGTCCCGCCGGCTGTCCGGAGGGCGTCTCGCCCTCCGCTTTTGCATACGCACCAAACTACAAAAACCTGGCGGGCTTTGCCCGCCTATCGGGCCGGCGGGACGCCGGCGCTACGTTGCTACTGCTCGGGATCTTCCGGCGCCTGGGTCACCACCTCCGCAGGTTGTCGCTTGGTGGTTTTTCTCTTTGCTTTTGGATGGCTGAAGGTTCCGGCGCTATAGCGGCCTTTTTTCTCCACGTCGTAGTTCTTGGGCAGCGGGGGAATTCTGGCGCCTGCCCCGCTCAATTGCCGGTATTCTTCGAGAATAATTTCCGCCCGTCCGTCATACTCTTTGACCTGCCCGTGGATCTCAACCAATCTTCCCTGAAGTTGGCGCACGTCGCCGACGCTCTTCAAGTCGCTTGGGAAAAATCACGACCGTAAACGGACATAGACGAAAATCGTCGCAGAAGTCGAGGAAGTGAACTCCTCTCGCGCCTTGCTTGATCCGCACGACCACGCCGGTGACGCACTTGACCTCGCCTATATGTTTTTTGGCTTCTGGCACGCCGATGCAATCGGACCAGGCATAGTTGGACAGGAGTACGGATCGCAGGCCAGCAGAAGGTATCTGGCGAGGAATCGGAGGTCGGATAGGCCGCCAGACAACACAAGGTCCCTCGACTTGTCCTCACCGCGCGAGCGCGGCTCGGAGCGGCGCTCGGGATGACAGGTCATGGGCGATGTTTGGGATTGTAAGGCGGAGGAACGGTGGGCAGGCGGAACCCAGCGAAAGAAATTCGGAAAATTCCCGAAATAGAAATAGCTTTGGGCCGGACAGATACCGGCCCTCGCCAGAAATCAACTAGAAGGGAAGTTTAGGTGAACGACTTGACTGCGGCGGCTTCGTCGTCTTTCACGTCGAAGACGGTGTAGAGCTTGGTGATCTGCAGCAGGTCGTGGACCTTCTTGGTCAGGTTCAGCAGTTTGAGTTCGCCGCCCTGGTTGCGCACGGTGGTGAAGGCGCTGACCAACTCGCCGATGCCCGAGCTGTCGATGTAGTTCACATCTCCGAGGTTGAGCAGGATCTTCTTCTGCCCTTTGGAAAGCAGTTCGCGCACTACATCCTTCAAGATCACGCTGCCTTCGCCGAGAGTAATGCGGCCGCTGCAATCCACGATGGTGACGCCGTTCACCTGGCGTGTACTGGTCTTCATGCTCACTGGGAAGCCTCCTTAGCGCCCTCGGCTGGACCGTGGACGTGTTTGACTAGTTTAATTTCGGTGCCCGTCTGGGAGGGGCTGATGACCACCTCGTCCATGAACGAACGTATAAGAAAAATGCCCCTGCCTGACGTCTTCAAAAGATTTTCCGGCGCCAGGGGGTCGGGAATCTTGTCCGGATCCAGGCCTTTGCCCTGATCGCGGATGGTGATCACCAGGTTTCCGCCGGTCTGCTCAAAAGCCAGACTGACTTTTTTGCCGGGATCATAAGCATTGCCATGGAGAACCGCATTGACCGCGGCCTCGCGAACCGCCATGGCGATCCGCATGACCTCTTCGTCGTCGAAGCCCGCTTCGGTTGCAATCCGGCTGGCTGCCTGCTCGGCGCTGTCGACGGTCTCCAGCGTCGAATCCAACGTATAGGAGACCCGTTGTTCGGTCATGGCAAAAATTGTAAGAGCACGGCTAATGAGTCCTGGAATCTTCGCTGCTCGTGCTCCCGGCTGGCTTAAGCTAGCCGTGGCCCGGAAACACGCGGTTGCAGCGAATGCGGTAGTTTGCCCTTCCGCCCCGGAAATGTCAACGCGGAGCTTGATTTGGCTCTGTAGCGCCGGCGTCCCGCCGGCTGTCCGGAGGGCGTCTCGCCCTCCGCTGTTGAATGTCTCACGGGACCGTTTGCGCTGCACAAACAGGCGGGCGTTGCCCGCCTCTCGGGCCGGCGGGACGCCGGCGCTACAAAACCTCCTGTGGATTCTTGCTCTTCAGTTGAGTATTCTCGGAAGACATGCTGAACTTTGCGCTTACCGAACTGCTGGGCACGCCGGTGTTTGACACCACCGGAAGCCGGTGCGGAAGGGTGCGCGAAGTGGCGCTGGTTCCTCAGGAAGACCGCGCCAAAGTTGCGGTTCTCATCGTCAGAACCGCACAGGGCGACCGTCTGGTGCCTTTTGGCTGCCGTGACCTCAATCAACGGCGGTGTCCGCTGTGACACGCCCACGGCCAACTGGGTGTCGAGCGACGGTGTCGGAGGGAATGCTGCTCCTCGGCCGCGATCTGCTCGATCAGCAGGTCATCGATGTTTTCGGCAGAAAAGTTGTCCGCGTAAACGACCTCGATCTGCTGCAGGAATCAGTCGCCAATCGTCCCGTATTGAAAGTGGGCTCGGTCGATGTCGGCCCCCGCGGCGCGGTGCGCCGGTTGCTGCAGGGCATGGTTCCACTGGTGGCTTTGCGCGCACTGTTGCGGCAAATCCCGCCGCGATCCATTCCGTGGGATTTCGTCGACCTGATCGAGACCGACCCCGCCCGGCGGGTAAAGCTCAAAATTTCCCACGATCGGCTGGCCAAGCTGCATCCCGCCGACATCGCCGATATCGTCGAAGACCTGGCTCCCGACGAGCGCGAAGCCGTGTTCCAAACCTTGAACGAGGACGTGGCGGCCGGGGCCCTGGAGGAAGTCGAGCCCAAAGTCCAGAAGGCGATTCTCGAGTCTCTCGATTCGGAACGCGCAGCCGAAATCGTCGAAGAAATGGAACCGGACGCGGCCGCCGACCTGCTGGCCGATCTGCCCGAAGAGCGCACTTCGGAAATTCTGCTGGAGATGGAACCCCAGGAACGCAAAGAAATGGTCGAACTCCTGGAGTTCAAGGAAAACACCGCTGCCGGCAGGATGAATACCGAATACCTGGCGGTCAATGTGAGCGCCACGGTGCACGATGGCATCGAGGCCCTGCGGCATTTCGAAGGCGGAGTTGAAACCGTAAGCACGATTTATCTGGTGGACTCGCACGGCACTCTGGCCGGCGCGGTGCCGCTGTCCAAGATCGTGCTGGCCACTCCCGACACTCCCATGCTTTCGCTGACCCTGGAGCCTTTGATCTCAACTCATGCCGGCGCCAAAGAGAAAGAAGTCGCGGAATTGTTCGACAAGTACAACCTATCAACTCTGCCTGTCGTGGATGACAACAAAAAGCTGACCGGAGTCATCACCTCTGACGACATCATCAGCCTGCTGCGAGCGAAGCTGTAGGAAACCGTCGTTGGCCATTGGTCCTTGGTCCTTGGTCGTTGGCCAAATCTTCGCATCTTTAGGTTTGGCCGACGGCCAACGGCCAACGACCAACGACCGGTTCTCCGATTTCACCTATCCAGATTTCTTCAGTCCATTTATGCTAATCGGTCACTTGAGCAATCTCTGGGCTACGCATGAAGAATTTCCTGAAACGCCAGAAAATTCGGCTTCTGATCTTCTTCGCCGTCGTCGGTCCCGGTTTCATCACCGCGAACGTGGACAACGACGCGGGAGGGATCTGGACCTATTCCGCGGCCGGAGCCCAGTTCGGACACATGCTGCTGTGGACCATGATCCCCATCACGGTGGCGCTGATCGTGGTGCAGGAGATTGCCGCCCGCATGGGCGCGGTGACCGGCAAGGGCTTGAGCGATCTGATCCGCGAGGAATTTGGATTTCGTATCACGTTTTTCATGATGATCGGATTGATCATCGTCAATTTCGGAAACGTGGTCACAGAGTTTGCCGGCATTGCCGGCAGCCTGGAACTGTTTGGCCTCAACAAGTACTACACCGTTCCGATCTGCGCCGTCATCGTCTGGCTGATCGTGGTGAAAGGCCAGTACAAGACGGTGGAGAAAGTGTTCCTGGCCGCTTCATTTTTCTATCTGACCTACATTGTTGCCGGATTTCTCGCCAAACCCGCATGGCTGGAGGCGCTCGAAGCCACCATCGTGCCTCCGCACAAGGAAATGTTTCTGCGCCAGGACTATCTCTACATGGTGATCGGCGTCGTCGGCACGACGATCGCTCCCTGGATGCAGTTCTACCTGCAGGCTTCCATCGTCGAAAAAGGTGTGACCAAGCGTCAGTACAAGGCATCGCGTCTCGATGTCGTGACCGGCTGCATCTTCACCGACATTGTTGCCTGGTTCATCATCGTGGCCTGCGCGTCCACGCTGTATGTCCACGGCTACCACAACATCAGCGACGCCAAAGACGCGGCCCAGGCATTGCATCCGCTGGCGGGCGACTACGCCTACATCCTTTTCGCGATGGGACTGTTCAACGCATCGCTGTTCGCCGCGTCGATTCTGCCGCTCTCTACCGCCTACGCGGTTTGTGAAGGCCTGGGATTCGAGTCAGGAGTAGGGAAGCGGTTCAGCGAAGCTCCGGTCTTTTACTGGCTGTACACGATCCTGATCGTGGCCGGGGCCGGTGTCATTCTTCTGCCGAATATTCCGCTGGTGAAGATCTCGATTCTGTCCCAGGTGGTGAACGGCGTTGTGTTGCCTTTCGTTCTCGTGTTCATGCTTTTGCTGGTGAACAAGAAGGAAATAATGGGCGAGTACGTGAGTTCGCCGCTCTACAACGTTATCGCCTGGGCGACCACGGTAATCATGGTGGGGCTGACCCTGGCCTGGTTCTGGACGTTACGTAGCGGATGAGGGTGTCATCCCGAGCGAGTGGCGGCTTCGCTTGCGAAGCCGCTGCGGAGTCGAAGAACCCCTGGCGGTTCAACGGGTGATGGTGCTGCACGGTCTATTTTGCACTGCGGTGCACGTAAGCAGGTTCCGGTGAAGAGTAGAGACCTTCGACTGCGTATTTGCTTCGCGTCGCGAAGCAAGACTTCGCTCAGATGACAAGCCTCTAAAATGATGGACAAGAAGTTAAGTGATTCTTCCTTCAGCCAGCTCCCTCACCAATTGCAGATCGGCTTCCAGAAAATCGAGTGACGGCAACTCGGATGGCTTGGCCCATCGCATGTCTTTGAAGATCCTGTTTTCCAGTTCGCCTTTGTACTCGCGCACGGCGTAAAAGCGCAATTCCACGGCATGACCCGCTTTTGTACTCGTGACGGATGCGCGCCACTTCGTCGCCGATGGTGGCGTCGATGCCGAGTTCTTCTTCCAGTTCACGGCGAAGCGCGTCGCGCGGCTGCTCGCCCTCTTCGATCTTTCCTCCGGGGAATTCCCACTTCAGCGGCATCGTCTGATGCCTCGTGCGCTGGCAGGCCAGGACGAGATTGTCTTTGAAGATCAACGCGGCGACAACTTGCTTCATGGATGGCGCGGGACGACGGTGAGAGCCGCGCGACGATTGGGATTGACTGTCACCAGCCTGGCCTTTGCTGCTTTTCATCGCGGACGCTTTCCGATCATCCGGGCAGCTTTTCCAGCTGCTTGCCCACCAGGGAGGCGCAATATTCCACCAGCTTGCGGTCTTCGTCGCCAAAAGCGGCCGGGAAGTGGCTGTCGATATCAAGTTCTCCGACTACCTTGCCGCGGACGAAAACCGGCACCACAATTTCCGACTTGGTTTCGGTCGAGCAGGCCAGGTAGCGATTGTCGAGGTTCACGTCGTCCACCACGATGGTCTTGCCCGTGGTGGCGGCCGCGCCGCAAATACCCTGGTTCAGAGGAATGCGGGTGTGCGGCGTCATGGCTCCCTGAAACGGCCCGAGGGCCAGCATGCGCGGCTGCGGAGCCGGCGGACGTTGTCCTCCAGCATGTAGAAGCCGACCCAGTTGTACTTGAGCATCCGGTCGTGCAGGAGCTTCACCGTCTCCCACATGAAATCTTCCACTGAACCGGCCGCCTGATTCATGCGGTCAATTTCGGTTTTGACTTCGGCGATGGTGCCAGGAGGCATAAGATGGAATCAGTTATTCGACGATACATCTTAGCCCCTCGGGTTGTGGAAAAGAACCCGGATGAATCGCCGCAGCCAATGCCTTCAATCCTTGAACCAGCGTGGGCGCGGGAGTATTCAGCAGTTCATCGCGGACGCAATAGACTCGTCCATCCTGCACCGCGCGTAATCTGTTCCCATCCGCGGTCGTGCACAATCTTTTTGAGCGGCACTCGGTCGCCGGCACCGCACCAGGCAGCCACGATGACGTCCGGGTTCTGCGCCAGCACCGATTCCGCCGAGGCGTGCGCTCCGGGCTCGCCCATGAAAATCCCACCGGCCGCCTCGACCAGTTCCGCCACCCAGCGCTGCGACGCAATCAGCGGTTTGCCCCATTCTTCGCAAAACACGAGAGGCCGTTGCTTGCCGTTATCGCTCAAATCAGCCGATTGTGCCCGAACGCTCTCGATCTCTTGCTTGCATTCCTGCAATCACTGTCTGCCCATGCTCGCTGGCGCCGACAGCACCGGCGATGGTTGCAATGTCGGTGTAAATGTCCGCCAGTGTTTTTGGCGCCAGTCCGAGAAAGCGGATTCCGGCTTTCAGTATTTCCACCACCGCTTTTTCCTGGTACGGAACGGCGGCGATCACCAGATCGGGACGCGCCTCGAGTATCTGCTGGCTCTGCGCAGTCCACGAATCGGCGATGATCAGTCGTCCGCTATTCGCAACCTCCGGACAGACGTCGGCGCAATACTTCGTGCAGGCTACGATCCGGTCCAATCTGCCAATCGCGTTCAGGATGACGGTGGCGCTGGGCTGCAGGCACACCACTCGCTGCGCCGTGTTGTCAGATGTCATGCAGTCCATCCTACAGTTTCGACGGTGCAGCGGCCTTTCCTGATTTGTAAGGCGGAGATTTTTACACAATCGTCAGCCACCCGGTACAATCTCGCCGAGGATTTCACGCCATCATGTTCATTCACATGTTTGCATTTCGCTGGAAGCCAGGTGTCACGGACGAGCAAAAGCAGAACATCGTCACCGAAATACGCAAGCTGCAAGGCCAGATTCCGGGTCTTCTGGAAACTTCAGTCGGACTGAACGTTTCTCCGCGCGGACAGGGTTACGAACTGGGCGGGGTGATGAAGTTCGCCGATCAGGCCGCACTGGATGCCTACGGACCTCACCCCATACATCAGAACTGCTGAGCTGGCTGATCCCGCTGATCGAACCGATCGAAGTGGATTTCGATGACTCGATTTGAGGGTCGAGTTTAACCACTAGCCACGGAGGACACAAAGGAACACCTTGAATTTAACTATCGCTTTCCTCTGTGTCCTCGGTGGTTCATGCATCACGTTACAATCTTTCGATGTACTCAGCCCAGGTCCTCGATCACTTCGAGCATCCGCGCAACACCGGCGAAGTGGCCAAACCGGACGCCTCCGCGCAGATCGAAAACCCCGCTTGCGGCGACGTACTGAAACTCACTCTGCGGCTGAGAGATGACCGCATCGAAGAGATACGATTTCTCGCCCAGGGATGCGTTTCCGCCATGGCCTGTGCCTCGCTGCTGACCGAACTGGTGCAAGGACGAACAATCGCGGAAGCCCGTCAGTTGCGGCGGGAAGAACTGGTGCAGGCGATAGGCGGCCTGCCGCAGGCCTCCGCGCATGCCAGCCATCTGGCGCTGGACACGCTGGCTGCTCTCCTCAAAAATCTCTAGAAGCTACGACCCGGCACCGTGGTCGGGATGGTAAACCGGCCACCTGCGTTCCGTGGCTATCGCCAAGAGTTCCGCCGTCGGATTAATCGCAAAGGGATGCCGCGCGATTTCCAGCATGTCGGCATCCCAGACGGAATTTCCAAACACTGCGTCCGGAGTTCGCGCGATCACTTCGCGGATGGCCAGCGGCTTGCCTTTGCCGCTAGGCACGCGGATGACTTTGTCTGTGACCTTGCCATTTTCGACCGCAACCGCCGCCGCCAGAATCCGGCCGGGGGCAATTCCGAAATGCTTCATGCCCGCCTGAATGACCCATTCGCTGGTGGACGATACTGCCCAGATCTCGCAGCCGGTTTTGTGCAACTCCGAAGACCAGGTCCTTCATCTCGGGGAAAAAACCATCCGTCATTTCCTCTTCGAAAAACTCTGCGGCGGCGCGCTTCACGTCGGCTACCGGAAGTCCGCGATTGATGGTCACCATTTCGGCGCACATGTCATCTTCGCTGACCTTGCCGGCCAGGTAGTCGTCATAGCGGGCCCGCGCCCAGCGAACGACATCGTCCGCGACCAGGCCGCGCTTCAGTTCCCAATCAAAAAAACCGAACCCGGCGTCGCCTGACCAGAGGGTGCCGTCACAATCGAAGACGGCGAGCTGGGGCTTCAGTTGCAGGACCGATTGTTTGAACTCAGAGGCCGTAGACAGGGAAGTCGATTTCGCATTTTCGGGATTCATTCGTTTGAAGGGATTATCTCGTTTGAGGATTTAGCAGCGCTGCGTAGTCCTCCGGCGTATTCACATTCATGACGACATGCGGGTCGTCCACCGGAACGTACTGCAGATGTTGCTGGTTCTGATGTTCGACATCTCTCGCGGTCGCGGTTGCCGGAGCCTTGAGAAACACCTCGATCATTTCGCGGCCTGCAAGAAAGGGATGCCCATGCCGTCCATCGTATTCGGGCACCACCGCCCAGACCTCGGACGCCGCGGCTTCAAATGCCGCCCTGAGCCAGCCCAGAACAGCGGTCCCGACAGGAGGACGATCCACCAGCGTGATCATGGCAGCGTCGCGCCCCAGGTCCAGAACCGCCTGCAATCCGACCCGCAGCGAACTGAACTGACCACCTTCGGGCGCCGGATTTCGGACCAGCGAACCGCCCGCCGCATAGATCACCGGAGCCAGTTGAGTCTCGTTGTTGCCCACTACAACCACGACCTGGTCGGTGCCGAACTCAGGGAACGAATCGCGGCTGACAAAAAAGTCTCGCCGGAAGTTGCCAGACCTCTTGCTACCGGAGGCCAGGGCAGCAGAGCTTTGTCCGATCCCATGCGCGACGACTCACCCGCCGCAAGTATCACTCCGCACCAACTGGGCGCCCGGCTCATGTAGGGAAGATAGCAAACTTTAACGGTTGGCGTATGAATCGAAGGAGGGCGAGAGATACGCTGCTGGAGATTCTCGAAGTGAGGAACGTTTGGTCGCTGCACTGCCGCTAGACTTCTTCTTCCGACTCTTCCAAAATTTCGCGTTGCGGAAGCATCCGCGTCACGCTTGCGTGAATGGAACCAGCTCATGTGCGGCAACGCTCGCTCCACGTTGCGGCGGGCGGCGATCAGTTCGGCGGTAATGGCCACCGCAATTTCTTCCGGCGTGATCGCGCCAATGTCGAGTCCAACCGGAGCATGAACCCGCTCGAAAAGCTCGGGCGCCAGACCTTCCTTGGTCAGCTCCTCGAAAAATGGTGATGGTCTTGCGCTTGGAGCCGATCATTCCGATGTACCGTGCCGGCGTCTGCACCGCCCAGCGCAACACCCGCATGTCGTCGCGATGTCCGCGAGTGACGATCACGAGGTAGGAAGACTCGCTCGGAGCCAAGCGGGCCATGGCCTTGTCGAAATCCTCAGCAATCACTTCTTTGGCGTCGGGAAAGCGTTCGCGATTGGCGTAGGTTTCGCGGTCGTCGACTACAGTGACGTCGAAACCGGCGCTTCGAGCAATCTTGTAAAGGTTTACGGATACGTGCCCTGCACCGAAAATATAAAGTGATGCTGGAGGTAGTATCGGCTCGACAAAGATGTCGAGAGTGCCGCCGCAGACCAGTCCGGTATCGTACTTAGGGTCTTGATTGAGGTTGAAAGTCAGAGTGCGGGGTTTCTCGCTCTCCATGACTTCGCGGGCGGCCTGCCAGATCTCGGCCTCAACGCAGCCCCCGCCGATCGTGCCCACGATGGAGCCATCGTCGCGTACCAGCATCTTGGCAGTCTTGAACGAGGGAATCGAACCGCGCACATTGACGATGGTCGCGACAGCCCCCCGGCGTCCCTGCTGCCGCAGTTTGACGATCTCCTCGTAGATGTCCATCGCTGCCGATTATCAGTCGGTTAATAGGGTAAGTCAATCGCTGGGAGAATCCAGGAATCGGCTCCAGAAGTCTTCGCGTTCTTCGCGGGATGCCTTTGCGAACTTTGCGGTTAGAGGTTTTGATCTTGGCAGGCTCTCCAGGAAGGGCAAGGTCCTAAACCGCAAAGTTCGCAAAGGAATTCCGCAGAGCACGCAAAGGAACCTAAGCGTGATTGATGCCTGAGATCGTGGACTTCAAGCGACATCGGTCTTATGCTAGTTTGATTTCCGTCGGAGGGATCGATGAAAGCCGTTCGCATCCATGAATTCGGTGGTCCGGAGGTTCTGCGCTACGAAGACATACCGGATCCCAAGCCACGCCAGGACCAGGTTCTGGTCCGCGTCAAAGCCTGCGCCCTGAACCACATCGATCTGTGGATTCGCAAAGGACTGCCCGGAGTGAATCTGCCGCACATCCTTGGAGCGGACATCGCCGGAGAGATTGCCGAAGTCGGCGAGTACGTCACTGGCTTCAAGGCCGGGCAAAGGGTGCTTCTCGCGCCGATGCACTTCTGCAATCACTGCGCCAAGTGCGTGGCCGGACTTCAGAACCAGTGCCCGGAGTTTACGGTGTTTGGCAACCGCGTGGACGGCGGGAATTGCGAACTGATCGCCGTACCCGCCGTGAATGTAATCCCGATTCCCGACGATCCTCGACTTCAATCAGGCCGCCAGCGTGCCGCTGGTGTTCACGACAGCGTGGCACATGCTTGTAGGGCGCGGCGGCATTCGTCCGGGACAGACTGTGCTGGTGCTTGGGGCCAGTTCAGGTGTTGGTATCGCCGCTATCCAGATCGCGAAATTGTTTCATGCCCGCGTCATCACTACCGCCGGCAATGAAACGAAGCTGGAAAAGGCTCTGGCCCTGGGCGCCGACCACGGCATCAATCATTACCAGCAGAAGATTTCCGATGAAGTGCGCAAGCTGACCAACAAAGAAGGCGTGGACATTGTCATCGAACACGTGGGCGTGGCCACCTGGGGCGAGAGCATGAAGTCGTCTCAAACCTGGTGGAACTCTGGTTACCTGCGGAGCCACCACGGGATTTGAAGCCAATATCGATTTGCGGTTTTTGTTTTCGCGCCAGCTCTCGCTCCTGGGTTCGTACATGGGCACGATGTCGGAATTGCATGAAGTGCTGGGCCACATCTTTGCCGGAAGACTGAAGCCTGTGGTGGATAGAGTTTTCCCCTTGAAGGAAATTCGCGCCGCGCATGAATACCTGGAGAAGAGCCAGATGTTCGGGAAAGTCGTGCTGAATCCCTAAGAGCGACATGCCGGAATCCCGCTTCCAGGAGCGGCTTCGAATTCCTGTATTGGCCCAGTTGATTTCGGGAAAGCCAGCGAATAGCAATAAATTTCACTCATGCTGCACAACTTTTGTGGCACTAATTGGCGCCTTTTCGGAAGGTAGAGCCATTCATCGTTGGTAAAGAAGTCGGTACCGTTATCATGGCGGCAGAAATTCCCCGCCAAGGTGGGGTACAAGCTGCCGTACTGAGGAGGTCCGGCAGTTTCGGGGGTATCCCACCTTTTACCTTGCCAAGCGAAGCCTTCCTTCTAGCGATTCCTGAACCTGTCGAATCTGTAAGTTACGCACGACACGGTACGGTCTTCGTACCACCGTAACTTTCGCAAACCGAGCCATGCCGCTACTTTTAAAACTGGCGAACCACAGGGACGCGGTGTTTTCAATCGAGGAACACTGCTAGCCAATAAATTTCAGGAAGTTGGGACGGGATGGAGCAACAGGCAAATCGACGGCGCTGGCAGCGTTATCCGTTTAAGGCGTCCGTGCGCGTCGTGGTCGATCAGGCTGCTGACAAGACCGTGGTCAACGGACGCGGCGTCCAGTTCAGCGAGGGTGGTATTTGTCTTTTCGCGGCTGCTAACCTGCCGGTGGGAAGCCAGGTCAATGTCGAATTCAAAAGTCCCGAACGGTAATGAGCCGGTCAGGGTTCGCGGAAAAGTCCGCAACCGCAGCGTCTACCTGTACGGGGTCGAATTTCTTTCCGATAAATCTGAAGATCGCCAACAGCTGTCGCGCCTGAGCGCACAGTTCCGCAGCAAAACTTTTCCGTCCGCTTAAGCCATCCCGAACCACGTAGGGGCGGACGCCTCGTCCGCCCAGCGGAGCGAAGCTCCGCAATTCGCGCACTCGGCAGAGGACATTTGCCCAATGTAGTTCTTGGCGAATCGAAGACTCCAACTAACCGCGTTTCACTTTCGAACCGACATTGGGTACTTCTACTCCCAGGGCAGTGGCCAGATCGATCTGATGGTCCTGCTCCTGCACCAAAATCTGGCGAATCTGCTCTGCCATAGCGAACTCCCCAAGGGCTTCGCATTGCCGGATGCGGTCGCGATAATTTCGTACGGTTTCATTCTCGTTGTCGAGATCGAACCGGAGCATGTCTGTGGCTTTGTCTGAAGTCTTGACCGGCTTGGGAGTGACTGTCGGCATTTTTCCCAGATAGTCGATCTGCCGGGAAATGGTCAGAGCATGATCCAATTCCTGCTTGGCGTGCAGCGCCAGCTGGTCCGCGATGTTCATGTATTCCGCGCCCTTCAGCACCTGGGAATAAACCACGTATCCGATGATGGCCTGATACTCGCGGGAAAGATCTTCGTTCAAAAGCTCCGCCAGACGATCGCGTGTGATCTCCATTTCATTCTCAGCAGACTTCGAATCAGCCATTTTTCTTTCTCCTCTGATTTTGTAAACAATTTGTAAAAATGATTGCCCGTCTATCCTACAACTTTTTGTCAGCAGGGGCTCGATGCCGGCGATGTTCTTCACCAGTTCATCGGGGATATTGTGCCTGTGTTTGAGATACTCCGCGCTGTTGTAGGAAACCCAAACCTTGCCGTCTCCATCCTCCCAGATCAACGCCTTCAGCGGCAGATCAATCGCGATCGTGGGAGCAGCGATCATCAGCGGCGTACCGCCTTTGGGATTTCCGAAGATGACCACTTGGGTAGGATTCATCTTCAGTCCGGCTTTTTCCGCCTCGCCACTGTGATCGATGCGGCAGAATTCGGTCAGATTCTGGGCCTGCAACAAAGACTCCAGCCGCTTGACGGTTTCTGTAAAAGAATAGGGACTGCTCAGGTGAACCATTCCGTTATCAGGCAGGGAAGGCACGAGATCCTCCGTAGTGTGCTCGCGTGGTTTACAATAAAATTGTTATGTCAGACGGACTTAGTTTCGGCCCTTACACCACTACCGAGAACGGCAAAAAGGTAGTGAAGGAACTTACTTTTGGCAACCCTACGCCTGAAGGTGTAGTCCTGACCACGCTCGACTCGGCTGTCAATTGGATGCGCAAGAATTCCATCTGGCCGCTGACCTTCGGCCTGGCTTGCTGCGCCATCGAAATGATGTCGATGGGCGCATCCCGCTTCGACATTGCCCGCTTCGGCGCTGAAGTTTTCCGGCCGTCGCCGCGCCAGTCCGATCTGATCATTATCGCCGGCCGGGTCTCGAACAAGATGGCCCCCGTGATTCGTCAACTCTGGGAGCAGATGCCCGAACCCAAATGGGTGATCTCGATGGGAGCCTGTGCGACTTCCGGCGGCGTCTTCAACAACTATGCTCTGGTCCAGAGCGTGAACCAGGTCATTCCCGTGGACGTTTATGTTCCCGGTTGCCCGCCGCGGCCGGAACAGTTGATTTATGCCATCACGCTGCTGCAGGAAAAAATTCAGCAGGAACGCGGTTCGGTGCGGCGCGCCTTGAACCTGACCTAAGCTTCTGAAATTGATTTCTACTGCGGCGCGATAAAGCTGATCGTAATCCGGGTTTGTTTCGGGATGGGTTTGCCATTCAAGGAGTAGGGAGTGTATCGCCACTGGCGAACCGCTTGTAACGCTGCCGGCGCCAGCCTGGAATCTCCACTCACCAGCTGTATTTCATCCACCCGTCCGTCGACAGTCACAATGGCGTCGATCACGACCCTGCCTTCCACATGCATGCGCTGCGCTTCCGCAGGGTAAACAGGCTGGACTTTATGTATCAGCACTCCGCCTGCTATGCCTTGAGAAATTGGAACGTCCAGCTTGGGCAAAACGGGTGCCGCTGCCAGTGCACTCCCCAAATCGGGAGACTGCGCGTTCGATGCCTGAATGGTCGGCGGTTCCTCGGGCTCGCAGCGGAGTTGGAAGGCGAACTGTCGGCAGAGCCGGCGGGAGCAGGCTGGTGCGGACAAGTATTGCCGGCGAATCACTTCATCCGGAATCGGCGTCGATTCCTTTGCTTTTGGCGCTGCGCGCAATCGGATTTCGGCTCGGTCGCACCGCGGCACTAGGCTACTTCGGGGGTAAAGGTTAGCCCGGCTCCGGCGTTGCCATCTCCGTCCTGGTCTTGCGCAGGAGCGTTCGGCGCGTTGGCAGCAGAATGGCTGCCTCGCGAGGTGACGCTGGCTTTGTACCACGCCCGCCAGCCGTAGACCGACAACAAGGCCGCGGCCAGCAGAACCGAGGCAGTTAGGGCAGCGATGAGCCATTTCCTCCGTCGCCCGACACCTCGTACGTCGCCAGGACCTCTCGTACCTGCTCCAGAGGAACCGTGGTAGCGACTGACGGGGCAGGCGTGCTCGGGAAGTATATGCTGTTGCGGCCTGCTCGGTCTGTCGTTTCGACAAAAGCGGCCATTTCGGTGGTGGCTCGATCCTCGGCCGCGGACGGGCTTTCGGTGACAGCGCCTCGGGCCCAGGCGGCTTCGGCCAGCCCTGCCAACCGTCCGAGAATCTCCATCTTCTCTTCGTTGAAGGCGTAGGACTCGGTGGAGAATGCCTCCAGAACGCCTACTCTTCCGTACTGGCCGCGCAGGGGCACCACAGCGATGGATTGCAATCCCAACTGGCGGCAGACCTCGGCATCGACATGAAAATCGCGGCTGGCATCATCGCAACGCATGATCACGCCAGTACGCAGACACTCGCCGGAGATGCCAGAGTCCACGTTCAGGCGGTCACCGAGTTCCGGCGCGGTTTCGCCGCTTCTGCCAACACAGACTACAACCCCGTCTCGAGGCATGGCGACCGCTGCTCCGGTTGCTCCGGTCAGGGCATGGGCAGCGACCGCAATCGTACCCAGGATCGTCTCAGTCGATTGGGTGTTGGAGGCAATCATCTTTCGCAGCTTGACAGAAGATCAGGGCTGCATCGGACTGCCAGATGGTGTCGTCGGAGAGCCTCGGGACGCGTGCGAGCGCGAACTTTCGTTCCCGAGGGTTCGGGAGGTGTTGGACCAAGGGGAGGGAGAGGAGCCATTTTTTACAACCTGATACCTAATTGCAGTGAATCGCCGCCCGGCCTTTCGACGACCCTCACTTACGCCGAGTGTGCGGCAAACCACCCCTGTTGTCAACGAAGGAATGCACCAAAATCAGGTCACCTGATGACACAGTCGGTGACCAAAGAATGCGGCTATACGCATCTTTCGTGTGCTCAGCCCTCGCACTGTCTCGTGGTAAAACCACAACATGCGAAAAACCACGTACGCCGCCAGCGGGCCCAGCATTATCGCGCAGGCCCCCTGCCGCGCTGACCTGGCCGGAGGCACGATCGATCTGTGGCCGTTGTACCTGTTCCACTCTGGCGCGCTCACGGTAAATTTCGCGGTCAACATCCTCACCACCTGCCGCATCACGCCGCTGAAAGGCAAGCGGATCCATCTGCGCTCGGTGGATACCAAACGGGAAGAAGAATTTTCGAGCTTCGAGGCCCTGCGCAAGGCCAATCGCTTTCGTCTTCCGCTGGCCGCAAGGCTGCTGCAATTTTTCGCGCCCAAAGAAGGCTTGCTGATGGAGACGGACTCCGAGTCTCCCGCCGGTGCTGGCATCTCCGGATCGTCCGCTCTGATGATTGCCAGCACCGCCGCTCTGGCTCGCTTCACCGATCGCCATCTGACGCTCGAACAGATGCGAGTGATCGCCCAGAACGTCGAGGCCCAGATCATCCGGGTGCCGACCGGCTGCCAGGACTACTATCCGGCGCTCTACGGCGGCGCCAGCGCCATCCATCTCGATGCGGACGGCATTCACCGCGAGGCGGTCACCATCGCGCCGGAAGAGATCGAATCCCGCTTTGTTCTGGCCTACACCGGCGCGCCCCGCCAGTCCGGCATCAACAACTGGGAAGTCTTCAAGGCGCACATTAACGGCGACAAGCGCGTGTTCCGCAACTTCGAACGCATCGTCGAGATTGCTCGCTCCATGCATGAGGCACTTGGCAAGGCGAAGTGGGACGAAGTCGCGCGCCTGCTCCGCGAAGAATGGAAGCTGCGGCGCACCAATGCTCCGGGAATCACCACGCCACTTATCGACAAACTGATCACCGTCGCCGGGCGCTACGGCGGACGGGCCGCCAAAGCTTGTGGCGCGGGTGGCGGAGGCTGTGTGATTTTCCTGGTGGAAGAGGGTACCGCCAGCCGGGTCGCAACCGCCATCGGCGACAATGGCGGACGCGTACTGCCGCTCCAGGTGGCGCGCAACGGATTGCACGTTTGGACTGCCTGAGAATTGAGAAAGAAGCTGCGGCCAGCGGCGTCCTTCCGAGCGCGAGATTTTACAAGAAGCAAGTTGTTTCCACCCCGGACGGCGCTATAATCAAGGCAATCGCCGGCTCGGGGTGTCGTATGAACCCACGTTACGTTCCGTTTCTCTCTGTCCGTCGTTCTCTTCTGCGTGGTCGCGGCCAGCGCTGGTACCCAGCAGGCTCCTCATATGTCCAAGCAGACTCGCATGGACCTTATCCGTGCCTTCAACTTCGAACTGGTCTATATCCGCTCGCCATTTCCCATGGGAAAGAAGGGATTGACCCTGAAAAACGGCGACGTTTCGCCGAATGGCGAAGAGTTGCAGAACATGCTGGCCATGTGGGGACCCGCAGTCAAGCCAGGCGATCAGGCCCGCATCAGCCAGATTCTGCTGAAGAACGATCGCATTCATTTTGAAATTAACGGCGGACCGGTCAAAAAGCAGAAGTGGTATCAGCACATTCAGGTGGGCGGCTCGAGGGCATGAGCACGGTGGGCGGCAGTGATTCCAACGCGAATCCGCGAGGCTCGTATGTGGACCTGGTCTTTGACGGCTACGTGCCTGAACTGAATCCGCAGGAGCTGAAGGATCTGCTCCGGCCGGTGTTTGATTTCAACGCCAAGTCGTCGGTGGAGGCCTACCTCGACACGCTCCCGCCCAAGCTCAGAGACGCGATCAAGGCGCATCAGGTTCTGGTGGGCATGAATCGTGAAATGGTGATGGCATCGAAGGGACGTCCGCCGAAGAAAGATCCGGGAAAAAGACGGCGAAGTCGAATACGAAGAGTGGATCTACGGCGAGCCGCCGCAGGATGTGGATTTCGTTCGCCTCGTGGGCGACGAAGTCGTACGCCTTGAGAGCATGAAGGTCGATGGCGAGAAAGATCGTCCACACGGAGAAAGAAGTGGACCTGGGAACCACTGTCGCCAAGAGTTCTCCGAACCGGAGTCGTCCGCCGAATGCGCCGTCATTGCGCCGCCCTGGCGAAGAGGTCGATACCGCTTCACCCGCCGGCGGCAGAGCGCCGATGACCGGTCCGCCGCCTGACCCCCTCGGCCAGGACGGGCCGTCCTCCCGACAACCCAACTAAAGAAAAATGTGGGCGCGAGGGTTCTCGCGCGAATGAACCACGTGGGGACAGCCGCCCTCGGCTGTCCGGTCGAGCGAAGCTCGACAGGTTCCATTCCAGCAAGTAGCGGAGCTTCGCTTCGTCGGACGCCGGTGGCGCCCACGGTTTTGGCCGACTTGGCTCACCGTGCGTTACCCCTTTACACTGGAAGAGTGAAGATTGCGCTGGGACAAATCAATCCCACGGTTGGAGATTTCTCCGGCAACGCCGCCAAGATGATTGACTTCGCGCGACCAGGCGCGAACGGCCGGCGCCGGACTGATCCTGTTTCCTGAACTGTCCGTCTGCGGATATCCGCCCCGCGATCTGGTGGAGCGGCCTTCGTTTGTTGCCCGCAATCGCGAAACCGTGGAGCGCATTGCCGCCGAGACACGCGGCATCGCCGTCATTTGCGGACTGGTCACTCCGGCCCACGCGGAGACCGGCAAGTCGGTCATGAACTCCGCGGCGCTGCTGAAGGACGGCGCAATCGCCTTCCTGCAGTCCAAAATGTTGTTGCCTACCTACGACGTCTTCGACGAGATGCGCAACTTCGCTCCCGCCAAAAGCCAGTCGCTGTTTCCATTTTGCGGCAAGCAGATGGCGCTCACCATTTGCGAGGATGCGTGGAACGACAAGCACTTCTGGAACAAGCGTCTCTACACCGTCGATCCGGTCGAGGCTCTGGTTCAGTGCCGGCGGAAATTTCGTGCTGAATATTTCCGCTTCTCCATTCTGGCTGGGCAAGCGCGAACTGCGCCGCGAGATGCTGGCCACCATCGCCCGTCAGGACAAAGTTCCGGTCGCGATGGTCAACCAGGTCGGAGGCAACGACAGCCTGGTCTTTGACGGCTCCAGCCTGGTGCTGAATTCCGCCGGAGATGTGATCGCGCAAGGGAAGTCGTTCGAGGAAGACCTGGTCTATTTCGATTCCGATCAGCTTGACGGGAGAAATTCACGAGCAGATTCCAGGAGAAGAAGCCAGCGCGTACGCCGCGCTGGTGCTGGGCACGCGCGATTACGTTCGCAAGTGCGGCTTCCAGCGCGTGATCATCGGATTGAGCGGCGGCATCGATTCCGCTCTCACCGCCTGCATTGCCGCTGATGCGGTCGGGCCCGGAAAACGTGATCGGCGTCGGCATGCCCGGTCCCTACTCGTCGCCGGGTTCGATCGACGATGCGCGGACGCTGGCTGCGAATCTCGGCATTCGTTTCGAACTGCTCTGCATCACCGAAATCTTCGAGAGCTATCGAAAGACCCTGCAAAAGGTTTTCGCCGGGCGCAAGGAAGACACGACCGAAGAAAACATACAGGCGCGCACCCGCGGCGCTCTGCTGATGGCGCTCTCCAACAAGTTCGGCGCCATCGTGCTCAGCACCGGAAACAAGAGCGAACTGGGAGTGGGATACTGCACCCTGTATGGCGACATGGTCGGCGGACTGGCGGTGATTTCCGATGTGCCCAAGACGCTGGTCTACCGGCTGAGCCACTACGTGAATTCCCGGCGCGCCGTAATTCCGCAGGCGACGCTGGAGAAGCCGCCTTCGGCCGAATTGCGTCCCGATCAGAAGGACAGCGACTCGCTGCCTCCGTACGACGTGCTGGATGCGATTCTCGAAGACTATGTCGAAGACCTGCACACCGCGGAACAGATCGCCGCCGATCACAATTTCGATCTGGCGCTGGTGCAAAGAGTCATTCGCATGGTCGATGGCGCGAGTACAAGCGCCAGCAGGCCGCGCCCGGACTTAAAATTTCTCCCAAGGCCTTCGGCTCCGGCCGCCGCTTTCCGATCGCCGCCAAGATGAGCTGACATGGTTTCGACTCCAACCTCCAATATTCGAAGATTTCGAAAGGAACTCATGCGCCGTTCGCTACTCTGCTGCTCGCTTATCCTGATAATGGTTTCGCTAAGCGTCGCCCAACAGAAGGCCGCGCCTAAATCCAAGGACGCAGCTGCCTCCGGTCCCCACGTTCAGCACCCGCCTTCCGTCGGAGGAGACGGTGAACGCCTTCATGAAGCAGATGTTCGGCTACGATCCGTCGGTGTCGTGGAAGATCGCCGCCATCCGCCCGGCCGCGGCCGAGGGACTCTCCGAGGTGCTGGTGGTGCTCAGCAACTCGCAGGGACAGCAGAACAGCCGCCTCTACGTTACCGAAGATGGCGAGCATGCCGTGATCGGCGACATCATTCCGTTCGGAGCGCATCCCTTCACCGCCGCAAAGGAGGCGCTCGACAAGGGAATGAACGGGCCTTCCCGCGGGCCCGGCCGACGCCCCTGTTACCGTGGTTGAGTTCAGCGACCTGCAATGCCCGCATTGCAAGGAAGCCCAGCCGACCATCGACAAGCTGATGGCGGAGGAGAAGAACGCTCGCCTGGTCTTCCAGAATTTTCCCTTGCAGTCGCACGACTGGGCGGTCAAAGCGCGCCGAGTACGGAGATTGCATCGGCCGCGCTTCGCCTGACGCTTTCTGGAAATATGTGGCCAGCGTCTATGCCGCACAAACCGACATCACCGCCGCCAACGCGGACGAAAAGCTTACCGCTCTCGCCGAACAGGCAGGCGCCAAAGGGAGCGGACACCGCCGCCTGCGCCGCCAAGCCGGAAACCCTGAGCCGGGTGCAGCATTCCGTTGCGTTGGGCACGTCGCTCGAAGTGACCGGAACGCCGACCCTGTTTGTCAACGGAAGAAAGATCAGCAACGTCGCTGGGCTGCCCTATGAAGTGCTGAAAGGCCTGACGGAATTTGCCGCTAAGGAAGCGAAGTAGGTGCCACGGCAAACCTGTTAGCGGAAGAGCACGTCAAGGCGAAGCGGAAGCTGTTTGTAGCTCGACGATCCGAGAGCGCGAGGCGTTGCTTACTTCTGCATCCAGACTTCTGCGTTCTGAATCTGTTCGTGGCTGAATCACCCGCGGCGTAATCACGATCAGCAATTCGTCCTCGTCATTTTCCTTGCTGTTGCTGGTCATCACCTGATTCAGGCCCGGCACCGATCCCAGCCCAGGAATCCCGTTCAGGCTGCGCTGCTCGGAGTGCGTAACTGCCCCGGCCACCACCGCAGGCTCTCCATCCATGAGCACGATGCTTCCTTTGTACTCGCGGTTCGAAATCACCGGGACTCCGTTCAGCGACTGCCCGTCAATGTCCGAAACTGAATTTCCAGATCCAGACTGACGTCAGAATTTCCGCTCACCACAGGCTTGGCTTTGATGCTCAGTCCAATGTCTTCATAGGTGAAAGACGGGAAGGGAGCTCTGGAAACGAATTGTTCTGAATGACGGATGCAATCGCCGGCGTATTGAATACCGGGGCAAAGCTGGCATTGATGATGGGAAACTTGGTGCCCACGGTAAACGTCGCATCTGTTGCCTTGAGCGACGCGCAAAGTGGCGTGCTCCAGGGTTTTTACATTGCTCTCGTTCAGCGACAACTGCGCCCCGGCCGTTCCCAGGCTGAGTCCCATGAGAGTCAGGCCGCCGCCGAACGTGGCCAGCGGCTGGCTGAAGATGGAACTCTGTTGTCCTGAGAGTTGGGCCAGAAGTGCCGAAAGCGCCTGCGAGTTGGCCTGATTGATGCCGCCGCTGGCGATCAGCTGATTGATCAGGTCCTGAATATTCTGTCCCGCCAGCGCCGCCAGCGCCCCCGCCGGAATGTTGAACAACTGGAAATTGTTGGGAATCTGCAATCCCATGTTGCGGGTCAGGGTGTTGGTGATTTCGTACACGTGCACGTCGAGCATGACCTGCGGACGCGAATCCCCCAGTCCTTCGATGAATGCGGGTGGCGGCATCGAGAACGTTGCGCGGCGCACGGACCACGAGGTGCTGGACTGACGGCTGCGGAGTCACCAGCCGGATCTCGAAGAGATTGCGCAGCAGGTTGACGACGTCGTTCAGTTCCTGCGGAGAGGTCGATCCCGGCAAAGAGAAAGTGCGCAACGCCATGCGATCGAACTGGCGGTGGTTCTGTGCGGATTCCGCCGCCAGCAGAATCTGCTTGTCGTCGAGCGGCGTCCAGAAGGTGTGAGTCATCTGGCAGGCCGCGGCCATGGCGGTGTAGAAATTCGCGCTGCCGAGATCGAAGCGGACCTGGCGCGAGACCACGGACTCGTCAAAGGTCGCGGTGACGCCGAATGCGGACGCCACCTGGGTGAGCAATCCGCGGCCGTCGCCGCGGTAGTGAAAGTCGGCCTGCGCCGCGCTCGGCGACACGCGAATCTCATCGGCACGTCCGCGACCACCTGCGGCGCGGCCGACGGTTTTCGGGGCCCACTCTCCCATCGCATCATTCAGACGCTGCCGGGCAAATTCATTTTGCGGATCGAGGTGCAGCGCGGTGCGAAACTCGGCCAGCGCCTCGATCTGGCGGCCCTTGCCCATCTCGGCATTGCCCCGCTCCAGGTGGTCGAACACCAGTTGCTGCCGGGTCAACTCGCGCGCCGTCACGATACTCCACGTCCTTGGGAGCCAGTCGCGCCGCGGTTTCGAACTGATCGAAGGCCTCGTCCTGCCGCTTTTCGCGTTGCAGCTTCAGCCCCTTGGCAAAGGCTTCGCTGGCATCTTTCAATTCTTTTTTGGATGGATTGCAGGAGACCGTCCCGGGGGAACCTTCAGGACAGGCCACAAGCGGCGCAGTGGTTGGCTGGTCGGCGGCAGGCGCGAGGACGGTCAGTCCCATCAGTCAGCAGGACTAAAACCAGCGCCATGAACTTCCCGCCGCGCATTGGCGTGATTGTAACCGGGAAGCGGAACCAGCCCGAGAGTTTTACGAAGGGCAGTGTACCTTCGTGTATTCGTCCTCGGATGACTGTACGGCGCGAGCGTCCCGCTCGTGCAAAGGCATAACCTACCAAGGACACGAAGGTTCGACGAAGGAACGCTCTCAGAGACCTGTAGCCTTCGTGCATACTTCGTAGCCGCTTTGTGCGTCTGCAGGCTCTGTGCCCGCGGTGAGCCAAAACTGAACGACCGCTATCAGCCGCCCGCATGCCTTGGAAAGTTAACTCTTTTGGCGTATAAAAGTTAGTTGCGACTGCACGCGCCATTTTTCCTCCCCGTGCCGCCTCAACGGCGTTTCAAATTTTCGAGCGAGGGAACATGTCCAGCCTGACCGCCACCAACGCCCCCAAGGGCCTGGAAGGAATAGTCGCTACCAATTCCAGCATCTGCTACATCGACGGAGATCAGGGCGTCCTCGCCTACCGCGGCATCGACATTCACGAACTTGCCGACCACTCCAACTTCGAAGAAACCTGCTACCTGTTGTGGTATGGCAAGCTGCCCACGCAGACCGAACTGAAGGAATTCCGCCAGCAACTGGCGGCAGAGCGCAAGCTGGATCCTGCCATCATCGACCTGGTGCGCACCGCTCCCAGGCACGCTTCGCCCATGGACGTGCTGCGCACCGCGGTTTCGGCGCTGTCTTTTTACGATCCGGAGGACAAGAAGAACGATCACGACGCCAACCTGCACAAAGCCTTCCGCCTGACTTCGCAGATCGCCATGATCGTGGCGGCCTACGACCGCCTGCGAAAAGGGAAGAAGGTGGTCGATCCCGATCCTTCGCTTTCGCACGCGGCCAATTTTCTGCTGCTGCTGAATGGCACCAAGCCTTCCGAAACCGCCGAACGCGCGCTCGATATCGCTCTCATCCTGCACGCCGACCACGAACTCAACGCTTCCACATTCGCGGCCCGGGTTGTCGCCGCGACGCTTTCGGATATGCATTCGGCCGTGACCGCGGCCATCGGCGCGCTGAAAGGGCCTCTGCACGGCGGCGCCAACGAGGCGGTCTTTCGCATTCTGCGAGGCCATCGACAAGGCTGGCGCCGATCCCGTGGAGTACGTCAAAGGCATGCTGGCGCAGAAGAAGAAAGTTCCGGGCTTCGGCCATCGCGTGTATCACACCGAAGATCCGCGGGCCACGCATCTGCGCAAGATGTCGGCCGATCTGGGCAAGAGCAGCGGACAGAGCAAGTGGTTCGAGATGTCGCGCAAGATCGAAGAATTCGTGAAGGCCGAGAAGAAGCTCAACGCCAACGTGGATTTCTACTCCGCCTCCACCTACCACACGCTGGGTATCGACGTAGACTTGTTCACTCCGGTATTCGCCGTGTCGCGAATCAGCGGCTGGACCGCCCACGTCATCGAGCAACTCGATGACAACCGGCTGATCCGTCCCCGCGCGGATTACATTGGGCCGGCGTATCCGCAGAAGTACGTGTCCATTGAGAAGCGGTAGGAACTCGCAGAAATGTGGCAAGAGATAGTAGAGCAACAGGGATTTGCGGTGACTGCTCCGCTGCTCACTCCGTCAGAGATCGAAATCGTTAGGAACGCGCTTAACCAGCCTTCCGTATCCCGAAGCCGAGCAGGAGTAAGGCACGCTCTGGGACTTCATGAGGTCACCGAACTGGCTCGAGATCAGCGTCTTCTTTCCATCGCCCGAGAGATTCTAGGGGCGGGGCTTTCCCGTATCATGCGACCTTGTTCGACAAATCTCCGGCGTCGAATTGGCTGGTGGTGTGGCATCAGGATACGGCCCTTCCGCTGCGTCAGCGACGTGAGTTGCAGGGATGGGGGCCGTGGTCGGTGAAAGAAGGCGTAGTCTATGCTCACGCACCGGCGAATGCTTTGCGCCAGGTGCTGGCTTGCGCATCCATCTGGATGACTCGACCGAGCGCAATGGGCCGTTGCGAGTGCTTCCCGGAAGCCACGAACGTGGCGTCATGACAGACGAAGACATCGAACGCTTGGTGCCTCAGACGTCCCCCGTGGAGTGCGTCGTCCAAAGAGGCGGTGTTCTGGCCATGCGTCCGCTGCTCGTTCATTCGTCATCGAAGTCGCATGACGACAGCCCAAGACGGGTACTGCACATTGAATACGCCGCGTCGGTCTTCCCGGCAGAAGGGCTCGAACTCGCGGTCGCCTAGGACTGATGTGAAATTCCTTGTGGTCTACGAGAAGTCGGCAGCGGGTTGGAGCGCCTACGTCCCCGATCTGCCCGGAGTGGTCACGACTGGTTCCACGAAGGAAGACGCGAAGCAACTCATCCGGGAAGCCATCGAGTTTCACCTGGAAGGACTGCGAGAAGACAATTTGCCGATACCTGAACCAGCTGCGTCGGCAGAAGTCGTGACTGTGTCTTAGCAACCTCTGCGTTGATCACAAGCAGGAATCCCAAGTCCTTCCTCATCGCATTTCCGTCCCTACACATACGGCGTAAGATGTTAAAGTACCCATGCGCCGCGTCTATCTCGACAATAACGCCACCACCCCCGTGCTGCCCGAGGTCTTTGAGGCCATGCAGGCCTACTTCGGGGAGCACTTCGGGAACGCGTCGTCCATCCATCATCATGGACAGGAGACGCGGGCGGCGGTCGAGCGCGCGCGCGAGTCGGTGGCCGCGCTGCTGGGATGCCGGGCCTCGGAGATCGTCTTTACCAGCGGCGGCACCGAAGCCGACAATCTGGCAATTTTTGGCCTCGCCGAGCCGGGACAGCATGTCATCAGTTCGACCATCGAACATCATGCGGTGCTGAATTCGTGCAAGCATCTGGAAGCGTCAGGCTGCGAAGTCACGTATGTTCCGGTCGATGGCCGCGGCCTGGTCGATCCCGACGACGTGCGCCGCGCCCTGCGGCCGAATACCCGGCTGATCACCATCATGATGGCCAACAACGAAACTGGCGTGCTGCAGCCGGTCGAGGAGATTGGCAAAGTCGCCGCCGAGGCCGATGTTTACTTCCACACCGACGCGGTGCAGGCAGCGGGCAAGGTCGCGATCGACGTAAAGCGCATCGGCTGCGATCTGCTTTCGATCTCCGGCCACAAGATGCATGCTCCCCAAGGCGTGGGAGCGCTCTACGTGCGCAAGGGAACCAGTCTGCGCCCGATGCTTTATGGCGGAAGCCACGAGCGTTCGCGGCGGGCCGGCACGGAGAATGTTCCCGGCATCGTTGCTCTGGGCAAGGCCGCGGAACTGGCGCGGGAAGCGTTCGCGCGGGGCGATCTGGAACAAATGTCCAGCCTGCGCGATCGTCTGGAGCAGACGATTCTGAGCGAAGTCGAGTCCTGCGGCGTGAACGGCCAGGGAGCGCCGCGCGTTCCGAATACCAGCAGCATTTATTTCGATTGCATCGAAGGCGAAGCTCTGGTGATTGCTCTCGACCTGAAGGGACTGGCGGTTTCGACCGGCGCCGCATGCTCGTCGGGAGCGATTGAGCCGTCGCATGTGCTGACCGCGATGGGCATGCCGCCGGAGCGGGCGCGCGCCAGCCTTCGTTTCAGCCTGGGCAAGCAGAACACTGCCGGAAGACGTCGATTTCGCCTTGAGCCTGATTCCGCCCACCGTGGCCCGACTGCGAGAGCTCTCGCCGGTTTACAATAAGAAACAAGCTGTTAGCTCCTAGCCTTTGGCTCTTAGCTAAAAGCCAGGAGCTAAGAGCCAAAAGCTAGAAGCTATTCTCAATGTCCGAACCAGAACCATCGCCGTCGCCATGTCGGGAGGAGTTGACTCCTCGACCGTTGCGGCCATGCTGCGCGCCGAGGGCCACAACGTCGTCGGCCTGACCATGCAGCTCTGGAACCAGCGCCGTCTGGCTGGCCACGAGGGCATGCCCGAGTCGGTGCAGGGACGCTGCTGCTCGCTGGACGACGTTTACGACGCGCGCCGCGTCGCCGAGACCATCGGCATTCCTTACTACGTGGTCAATCACGAGGAGCGCTTCGAGCGCGACGTGGTGCGTCCGTTCGTCGAGCAGTATCTTTCGGGACGCACGCCGATCCCGTGCAGTCTGTGCAACAATCACTTGAAGTTTGATCAGTTACTGATTGTGGCCCAGCAGATTGGCGCCGACGCGCTGGCCACCGGCCACTATGCCCGGGTGGAGTTTGACGAGCCACTCGGCCGCTGGCTGCTGAAGCGTCCCACCGACCGCTCCAAGGACCAGACCTACTTCCTCTTTGGACTGACCCAGGAGCAGCTCAGCCGCACGCTGTTTCCGCTGGGCGGAATGATGAAGCCCGAGGTTCGCGAACTGGCGCAGCAGCACGGACTGGCTCTCGCCGAGAAGCCGGACTCGCAGGAAATCTGCTTTGTTCCCGGCGGCGACTACAAGAAGTTTCTCGACGCCTATCTGGCGGAGCAGGGCGAGTCCCTGCCCGACACCGCGGGCGAACTGGTGACGACCGACGGCGAAGTCGTCGGCGAGCACGGCGGCATTCACAACTTCACCGTGGGCCAGCGCAAGGGACTGGGCGTGGCCACGGGTTCGCCGCTCTACGTGATCCAGATCAAGGGAGACGCGCGCCAGGTGGTGGTCGGCAATCAGGAAGAGCTGTATACCCGCACCCTGCGCGTACACCGGACCAATCTGATTTCAGTGGAAGAGTTGCCGGAGCCGATGCGAGTTACGGTGAAGATCCGCCATCGCCACGAGGGTGCAGCGGCATTGATCGAAAAGTCTGGCGACGATGAGATTCTGGTGACGTTCGACCAGCCGCAGCGGGCGGTCACGCCTGGGCAGGCCGCAGTTTTCTACGACGAGGATGTTGTGGTGGGTGGGGGCTGGATTGCTTAGTGAACTGCTTGGAGACCGATTGCTTCCGGCGAAAAAGCCGGTTTAAAAAACCAGTTGCTCAGATATCAGTTCCCGGTTCTCAGTTAGATGAACTCAGTTAGATGAACATCTCGTCCTGAGGAACGGAAACATCGTGTCGGCGGCGCTTGCCACCCATCAGAAATTCCAGACCAGCGGTAAGACCCTGCACCAATCCAGATAGCTGGCGAACCGGCGAAATCACTGTCCGGTGGACTACATCGGAGGTTTCTTCGATGCGGTCCATGGTGCGATTGAGCAACTCGTCGGCGCGAATCACCTGCAGCCGGGTGCGGTCCACGATGTCGGTGACGGTGGCATCCAGACGCTCGACCTGGCCCCGAACCACGGTGCTGGTTTCGCTGACGTTGCTGGCGATGGTGTCGATCTTCGGGCGCCACTCCACCATCATGGACTGCGCCGTGTCGACCGTGGGCATGACTTTGGCAGTCACTTCGGTGGCGAGAGTTTCCATGCGAGACGTGGTTTTACGCACGGCGACATAAAGCGCGACCAGGATGCCGGCCTGAATCACCACCGCCGCCGCCGTTACACCGACAAAAATCGGTAGATAGTCCATAATTTTTTCCGCGTTACTGCGCCGCTCAATCCAGCGCTGCGGAGAAGCGCAAATTTACAGGTTCTTCGATGCGCCGCCTTCGCCAGCGGTGGCTTCGTGATAAGCCTGACGTCCCGCTTCGTAAGCTGACTTGAATTGCTCTTTCTGTTGCTTGGCAACTTCCTTGCCGCGGTCGACCAGATCCGAAGCCTGCTCGCGGGCCTTGCGGGCGCGCTCACTCACGAACTCCCGGCCTTCTCCGGCCTTGGAACGCAGGGTTTCACGGGTCTCGCTGCCGGGCTTTGGGGCGTACAGTACTCCGACCGCCGCGCCTACGCCGAGTCCTGCGAGAAACCATAGAATGCTGTTGCTATCGTCTGCCATTAACTAAACCTCCATGCATCTTGTGGTAGCTCATCAGATCGTAGCACCCACTCTGGGGAAATACAATTCTGGCCGACTACTTGTCGTCGTTACGCCGAAGCGAGACAATGTTGGCGCAGTCGAGCAGGAGGAGCATTGAAATATCGGCAACACGGTTACCAGGATCGCGGCGACGAAAGTAAGAAGCGCGAGTCGACCGAAAGGCCGGTCAAGAAAGACACATTCGGTCCGCGGCCGATCCAGATGCCCGGGACACGCAGCGTGTCGCGCTGTTCGCAGTGCGGATCGGTCCTGCAGTCTGTCAGCGATCCAATCGGGCAGTGCCCCAAATGCGGCTTCGAACTGCACTCCTGCAAGCAGTGCACGTACTTCGATCCTTCCAGCCGCTTTGAGTGCACCCAGCCGATCCCGGAACGGATTCCACGCAAAGACCAGCGCAATGAGTGCACGTTTTACTCGATGAGGGTGATGGTCGAAAAGGAAACTTCCACGCCCGCGGCCCAACGTCCCAATGACGCCCGTCAGGCTTTTGAAAATTTGTTCAAGAAGTAATGTTTCCGGAAGAGTGCACGAAAGTCGGAGTCCAGGATTGCTTTGGGAGGGTACGAGTTCACTGGCGTGCCGGCTCGTACCTTGCGATCTCCTCCGGCCAAGGAGTGGAGCATCTTGCGCATCCGCTACAAATTCTTCTTCGTCCACTCATCGATCTGCAGCAGCGCCTGGTTCAGATTTTCGAGAGAATTGGCTACGCTGAAGCGCAAATATCCTTCGCCGAAATCTCCGAAAGAAGCTCCTGAAAGGCAAGCTACGCCGGCCTGTTCGAGCAATGTTTCCGCCAGCTTCTTCGACGTCCATCCCGTTTTTGTGATGTTAGGAAACGCGTAGAACGCACCCTTGGGCATGCGGCAGGAGAAGCCTTTGATGCGGTTCAACCCTGCCACAAACGCGTCGCGCCGCCGCTGAAACTCGGACCGCATGTGCTCAACCGAAGTCTGATCGCCGCTGATTGCTTCCACGCCCGCCATCTGGGTAAAGCTGGCGGTGCAGGAGTTGGAATTCGTCATCAACCGGGAAATGTGAGTTGCTAAGTCGGGTCGCATCACTCCGTAGCCCAGCCGCCATCCGGTCATGGCGTATGTCTTCGAGAATCCGTCGAGCAGGATCGTGCGCTCCTGAAAACCTGGGATCGACAGGATCGAATGATGCTCACCGTCGAATATCAGGCGGCTATAGATTTCATCCGAGAGCACCATGATGTTGCGATCGCCAATGGCCTCGGCGATGTCATGGATGTCCTGCTTGGAGAGAACGCCGCCGGTGGGATTCTGCGGCGAATTCAGAATGATGAGCCGGGTGCGATCGGTGATGAGCGACGCCAGCTCGTTGACGTCGAAACTGAAATCTCTTTCTTCCCGCAGACGGATCGGCACCGCCTTTGCCCCGAGATAGTGAATCATCGATTCGTAAATCGGGAAACCAGGGTTGGGATAGATGACCTCATCGCCAACGTCGGCCAGTGCAAGCAGGGTAAAAAAGATAATCGGTTTGCCGCCCGGAACCACCACGACCTCGTCGCTGGTGACTTTTACGCCACGCGAGCGGCTAACGTCTTCTGCGATTGCCTGCCGCAGTTCCGGCAGTCCAGCTGAGGGACCATAGTGGGTCCAACCCTTTCGCAAAGCGCCGATTCCGGCTTCAACCACGTTGGCTGGCGTATCGAAATCCGGCTCGCCAATTTCAAGGTGAATGATTTTCTTGCCCTGACGTTCCAGGGCGCGCGCCTTGTTCAGGACTTCAAAGGCGGTTTCAGTACCGAGCCGCGACATGCGCTCAGCCAGTCGAAGTTCATGCTGTGTGGTTGGATTCATGGGCTGCGAGACAGTTGATTATACAGCCCTGTAATCGGTGCACTTGCAGCCGTACCCAGTCGTGCACTGTATCGGGACGGGCCGTCTCAGCCAATATCTGAACGAGATGGTTCCGAAATTCCCAGTGGCACTCGCCAGTCTTGCGCCGAAACATGCCCGGCCCGAATCCAGGCGATGCGCGTAAGCAACGACCCTGCCACCGCTGAAAGACTTGCCATCCGCCGCAACCGGCGGGAGCGCTCTTTTCGAGTCGCCATGCTCAATGCACGTAAAGCGAATGGCACAGGCCCGGTAAGAATGCCACCGGCTCGAATTAAACTTCCGGTTGTCCCATGCTTCAGAGGATCAAGCCCTGGCTGCCGGCGGCTTTCGATGCGCCAGCCTTCCCAACATTCGATCATCGCCGCTCCCATGCCGAGAGCCTGCAGAGCACGATTTTTCTCATGTCCCATCAACTCCAGAATTCCAACAGCGGCGCTCACTCCTGAGGCTCCGAAATGCAGCGGCAGGTCGCCCGCATTCTCATTCCACACTGGGATTGACGTAGCCCCGATCAGCACGCCCGTATAGTTGAAAAAGGGAAGGCCGAAGGCTAGAGACGCTGCCTGTCCTGCGTTCTCCAAGACGCGTAAGGGCAGTGACGGTCCGTAGCGGTCCTGCATAAATCCTGCAAAGGCCGCCGCGGATGCTCCTGTGGAGAATCCCAACAGCGTCCATACTCCCACCGACATCGGGCTTCGTGGTTTGAAAACCCGCAGCATGTTCAGGAATCGCTCTGGACGACCCAGATCAGAAATGAGCAGCGCCGGAGAAATGACAGAACCGGCGGCGGCGATCCAGCGGGCATCGCGCACCAGTTTTCGATCCGCGCCGGTGTAGTCTGCGATCGCTCCGACCACAGCCGCGGCGCCCGCCGCCCCACCTACAAAAAAGTAGAGCGGAACCTCCCACGTCCAGGAGGGCTGTTTGAGAAGAGGCAGTCCGTAGTAGCCAGTTTCCGGAGAAGCCATGGGAAAGGGCGCGCCCCGCGGCCGGACACCGCGGCCTTTTACTTCTCCGCGTAGCTCGGCCTCTCGCCGTAGTTCAAGCAGGCGCTGTTCACGATCGATGCTGTCGTTCTCTTCCATAGATTCTTCCACCGGGCAAGCACGGGTGCTTTTCCGCGAACTACGCTCGCCCGCCTGACGGGACGTCAGCGTCTATGCGATCTGCTATTTCTCCGGCAAGGTCAAGAACGCCAGCAGACTTCCTGCCAAAAGCAAACCTGCTGCCAGCGCCGACGATGTCCACGCTTTCTTCAAATAAATCGTGGGAACCTCTGGCTTGGGCGGCAGATTGTAGCTGCGTGGATCGCCGCGCAGGATAAACATGGCATGCGTTCCGCCGACGCTGGTATCGGCCGCGTCATAGAGTGCCGCGTCTCTCATGCCGCGTCCCTGTAGTTCGCGAACGCGCTCTTTGGCGCGTAGTTTCAGGTCTTCAATCTCTCCAAACTTGATCGATTCCGTCGGACACGCCTTGGCGCATGCCGGCACCAGCCCGGCTTTCTGCCGGTCGTAACAGAACGTGCATTTGAAGGCGCGGCCATCGTCATTGTTTCGCTCGACGACGCCGAACGGACACGAGACCACGCAGTATCCGCAACCGTTGCAGATATCGGGCTGAATGTAGACGCCGCCGAACTCGGTGCGCACAATCGAACCTGTCGGACACGCTTCCAGGCAGCCGGCGTTCTCGCAATGCTTGCACACATCCGACGAGAATCCCCACGAACTCAACTCTGGCGCATTGCCGCCAAAGCCAGGCTCCGGCGAATGTTCCACAAATTTCACATGACGCCAGGTCGAGTGTCCGACCGCGCCCGTGTTGTCGTAGGAGAATCCGCTCCAGTCGAGTCCATCTTCGGCGACGTTGTTCCATTCCTTGCAGGCAACTTCGCAGGCCTTGCAGCCGATGCAGAGCGTCGAGTCGGTGAGGAAGGCTGTGGTGCATGTGCTCATTCCTGCTGCTGCATTCGGTCCTGTGCTCTGCTCGATGGCCGATTGCGGCGCCTCGCGGCTTCGCCGTCCGGCGTCTCACGCTGCAGACCAACGCCTTGCTTTCCATGATGCGCACATTCGGCTCTTCACTGATGGCCAGCAAATCGTTCACTACGTCACCCTTGACCATCCCGCGATATCCCCAGTGGTACGGAAGCCCCACCTGGTGCACGCGACGACCTTCAATCCACAAAGGGTGCATGCGGCGTGTTACCAGCACTCGGGCTTCGATGCTCCCGCGCGGCGTGGTGATGGTCGTAAAGTCGCCGTGCTCCAGACCTGCGTCCGAGGCCAGTTCTGGAGAGACTTCAGCAAACAATTCGGGCTGCAACTCAGCCAGATGTGAGAGGGTGCGTGTCATCCCTCCCGCCGTGTGATGCTCGGTCAGCCGGTAGGTGGTCAGGATATAGGGGAAGCGCGGATCGCCGGGAGAATCGGCATACGGATTTTCCGCTCGCTCCTTTTTCTGTGCGGCCGGATCGGTCGCCTGACCATACATGGCATTGTCGAACAGCGACTCGAGCGGTTCGTAGTGCGTCGGCAGCGGTCCATCTTTCAATCCGCTGGGGACAAACAGCCAGCCCACGCCATCCGGATGCAAGAGTGAACGGTCTTGCACCGCCCAGCGCCTCGACGCCGTGTCCGTGTTCAAGATCAGCTTTCGCGTCCGGCGGTGTGTTTTTCGGAAAATCGGGCGTGTCCAGTCCTGTCCATTCGCGCTTGGTCTTCGTCCCACCAGACCAGCTTTTTCTTCTCGCTCCAGGGCTTGCCGTCAGGACGCGCTGAAGCGCGGTTATAAATGATGCGGCAATCGTTGGGCCAGGCGAATCCCCAACCATGACCGAGATAACCGTGCGGATCACGCTGGTTCGCCCGGTTTTCATTCGGAGCAGGAAACACGCCGGAATAAATCCAGCAGCCGCAGGCGGTCGAGCCATCGTTCTTCAGGTCTTTGAAACCCGCCAGCAGCTTGCCATCGGCTACAGTGCGTCCGTTGATCTCCTGCAGAATCTGTTCTACATCGGGTTCGGCGGTTTCTCCGTGGACTGGATAATCCCAGGTAAGCGCATTCAGTCCCGCATTGCGTGGTCGCGTGTCATTCCTGGCGCGATTCTTCAAACGCCGTCCCAGGTGAACCATGAACCAGGCTTCGCTGCGGGCATCTCCCGGAGGTTCGATCGCCTGATTCCGATATTGCAGCATGCGCTGCGTGTTGGTGAATGTGCCACTCTTTTCGGCTGTGCCGGCGGCAGGGAAGAGAAACACTTCTGTCGCGATCGTCTCCGGCGAGAGTTCGCCGCGCTCAACTTCGGGCGAGTCTTTCCAGAACGTCGCGGTTTCGACTTCTACCATGTCGCGCACGACCAGCCACTTTAACTTGGCCAGAGCGGAGCGCTGCAATCTTCCGTTCGGAGCGCCTACAGCAGGGTTCTGGCCCATCACAAACAGGCCATCCATCTTTGCCGTCGAGCATCTCGTACCAGTAGCCGAAGTGCGAGTGGTCTCCGGTAACTCGAGGCAGCCAGTCGAATCCGAAATCGTTTGCAGCGAGTGGCGGCGTCTCCGTACCAGGCTTTCAGCAGGCTGATGATGTACTTGTCGAAATTCGCCCAGAGTCCGGTGCGCGAGCTGTGCTTCTTGATGTAGTCTTTCAATTTGTTCGCGCCAGCCTCGAACACCGGCATCGGCAGGTATCCGGGCAAAATGTCGTAGAGAGTGGGAATGTCGGTCGAGCCCTGAATGGACGCGTGTCCACGCAACGCGAGAATTCCACCGCCCGGCCGCCCGATATTGCCCAGCAGCAGCTGAAGAATCGCGGCCGAGCGGATAATCTGCACGCCGTTGGAATGCTGCGTCCAACCCACGGCGTAGCAGATCGCTGCCGGTCTTGTCCGGTCCGGATGCCGAGACGAACGCTTCCGCTGTTTTCAGGAAAACTTCTTTGGGGATACCGCAGCCGCGTTCGACCATTTCTGGCGTGTAGCGGGCAAAGTGACGCTTCAAGACCTGAAACACGCAGCGCGGATCCTGCAGCGTAGGGTCGGATTCAAACTTCGCTGCATCTTCGGCCTCTCCGCCGCGGTCTTTGCCGTGTCCTCCGGCGGCTGAGGAATGTCCGGCTTTTTCACCTGCTGCCTTTCGATGGGGAACCGCGATACAGCCAACTCTCCGGATCGTACTTCTTCTTTTCCGCATCCCAGCCCGAGAAAAGGCCGTCCAGATCTTCCGTGTCCCGGAAGTCATCGCGCAACAGGGTGGACGCATTGGTGTAAGCCGTCACGTATTCGCGAAAATCCCGGTTATTTTCGAGAACGTAGTTGATCAGCCCGCCCAGAAACAGAATGTCGCTGCCGGCTCGCAGCGGAACCCAGATGTCCGCCATCGCCGAGGTGCGCGTAAAGCGCGGATCGACGTGTATGACCTTAGCGCCGCGCTCGCGGGCTTCCATCACCCACTGAAAGCCGACGGGATGATTCTCCGCCATCGACGATCCCATGATGAGGATGGCGTCAGCATTCTTCAAATCCTGTTGCGCAGTCGTGGCGCCGCCGCGTCCGAACGATGTGCCCAGACCGGGCACGGTAGAGCTGTGTCAAATCCTCGCCTGATTGCTCAGGCATACCATTCCGAGTCCAGCGGTAAAGAGTTTCTTGATGAGGTAGTTTTCTTCGTTATCGAGGGTCGCGCCGCCGAGATGGGCGATGGCCGTGGTCTGCATCAGAGGTCTCGCCGTCGCGCGTTTCCTGAAAAGATTTCTCCCGCGCCTCCCAGACCCGGTCCGCGACCATGTCCATGGCGGTCTCGAGATCGATTTCTTCCCACTCGCGGGAGTACGGCCGGCGATATTTCACCTTTGTCAGCCGTCCGGGATGCGTGTGCAGTTCGTAAGTGTCGGCGCCCTTGGGACAGAGGTGGCCGCGCGAAATCGGCGATTGCGGATCGCCCTCGATCGAAATCAGCTTACCCTGCTTGTGATAGACGAGCTGCCCACAGCCCACACCGCAGTAAGGACAGATCGATCGGGAGACTTCAGCGCCGTGATGCTTGGTCTGGAGATTCCGCGTCTTTTCGGACATGGCTTCCGGGCCAGTGCCGTCAGCGCCAGTCTTGATTTGTTGAACCAGGGGCCATCGCGACAGCAGATCTTTCAGCACGGGCGTGTCTCCGGAAACCGAACTTAAGAAAGCGATCTTAGCATTTGATGCGGGCACGAGCGTCGAGGGTCACAGGCCACGTGCCGACTCCATTATTATGGTCGCTGTATGTTTTCCCGACGCACCGACTGGAAACTCACGCCCAATCGCTTTACCGAAGTCCAGCGCGAGCTCCAGGCGGCGGGCAGGGAAGTCATCGACCTGACGGTTTCGAATCCGGCGCGCGCTGGGCTGGTCTTCGATAGCCAGTCGATCCTCAAATCGCTATCGGATCCGCGGGCGATGGACTACGATCCGCAGCCCAAGGGTCTGGCCAGCGCCCGCGAGGCTGTGGCGTCGTACTACCGCGAGCAGCATGGCGAATCGGCGGTTGATCCGGAACATCTGATCCTGACCACCAGCACCAGCGAAGGTTATTCCTACGTCTTTCGTCTGTTGTGCAATCCCGATGACGAGGTACTCGTTCCCAAGCCGAGCTATCCGTTATTCGAATTTCTGGCTGATCTTCAGGATGTGACGCTGAAGCCCTATGCGCTGCTCTACGATCACGGATGGCACATCGATTTTCCGTCGCTCGCCCAGGCGCTAAGTCCCCGCACTCGGGCGGTAGTGGTGGTGCATCCCAACAATCCGACGGGTTCATACACCAGCGCCAGCGAACGTGCGCAGCTGAATTCGTTCTGCCGCGAGCACGGTCTTGCTCTCATCGTCGACGAAGTATTTCTGGACTATCCGCATGACGGCGTTCTCCAGGCCGAGTTTCGTGTCCAACGCCGAGGTGCTGACTTTCACTTTCAGCGGCCTCTCTAAAATTTCCGGCCTTCCCCAGATGAAGCTGGCATGGGTGGCCGCCAGCGGCCCTGACCAAGACTGTAACCGCGGCCATGGATCGTCTGGAGGTGATTGCCGACACCTACCTGTCGATGAACGCTCCCATCCAGTTGGCCGCAGCGACGCTGCTGGAGCAACGAAAGAAGATTCAACCGCTGATCCTCGACCGCGTGCGTACGAATCTCGCCGAACTCGATCGTCAACTCGCGCAGCAGAAGACAGTCCAGCGTTTGCAGGTTGAAGGCGGATGGTACGCCGTGTTGCGAGTGCCTGCGACTCAATCCGATGAAGACCTGGCGATCGATCTTCTACGTCACGCTTCGGTGCTGGTTCATCCCAGCCACTTCTACGACTTTCCCAGCGACGGATACCTGATCGTCAGCTTGCTGACCCCGCCCGCGGATTTTCAAGAAGGCACGAAGCGCATGCTCGAGTTTCTGAGAACCAGCTTCTAAGAATCAAAATCTGAGAACAGGGAACTGAGATCCGAGATCTGAGAACTGCATTCCCAAGAAAGTAACTCCTTAGGTTTGCCGAGTTCTTACACTCAATGTGACAATGAACATATGCAAAAATCTTTTGTTTCGATCGTAATTGTTTTGGCTGCCGCGATGATGCTGCCGGCGACTTCTCAAGCACAGCAGGCTCCGGCTGCCAAGACTCCAGCCGCTGCCGCCACTCCCGCAGCCAAGCCTCACCGGGCGACGACGGCGAAGAGTCCGGCTGCACCGCTTGCGCTCACAACCCAAAAAGACAAATTCAGCTACGCCCTGGGAATGAATCTGGGCACGACACTGCACAAACAGTCCGTGCCAGTGGATCCCGAATATTCTGGCGCGGGGTCTTAAAGATGCGCTGGCCGGTGGCAAGACGGCCCTGACGGAAGATCAGGCGCGGGCCACGCTGATGGAAGTGCAAACCGAAATGCGTAAGAAACAAGAGGAGCAAATGCAAATAGCCGGAGCAGCAGGCAAGAAAGAAGGAGAAGCATTTCTAGCCGCGAACAAAAGCAAAGACGGCGTCGTCACCTTGCCCAGCGGCCTGCAATACAAGATCCTGACCCAGGGCACCGGGCCGAAGCCGACGCCCAGCGACTCCGTGGTCTGCAACTACCGGGGCACGCTCATCAACGGAACCGAGTTTGACAGCTCCTACAAACGCGGCGAGCCGGCCACTTTTCCGGTGACCGGAGTTATCAAGGGATGGACCGAGGCTCTTCAACTGATGCCCGTGGGATCGAAGTGGCAGCTCTTCGTGCCGTCGGATATGGCCTACGGCGAGCGTTCACCCGCTCCACAGATTGGTCCGAACTCCACTCTGATTTTTGAGGTGGAACTGCTCTCGATCCAGCCCAAGAGCGCAGAGGCACCGGCAGATAAGAAGTAAAAGGCAACGAGCAAGAACCCGGACTCAGGGCGCCTGCCCTGAGTCTTTTTCTTTTTGACTAACGCTTTATCAGGAACGGATTGCTCTCGCGCTCTTCACCGATGGTGGTCAGCGGACCATGGCCGGGAACCACAAGAGTGTCGTCAGGAAGTGCCAGCACTTTGTCGTGCAGGGATTTGATGATTTTCTGCATCGATCCGCCGGGCAGATCGGTGCGGCCGATGCTTCCTGCAAACAAAGTATCGCCGGCGATCAACTTTTTCTCGGTTGGAAAATACAGGCAGACACTGCCTTCGGTGTGGCCGGGCGTGTGAATCACGTCCGCGGTCAGCGACCCGGCCTGCACTGTTTCGCCTTCTCCGATGCTGCGGTCGATCTCTACTTTGCCGGGATCTTTCATTCCGATCCACGCCGCCTGCACGTCCAGCATCTTCAATAAAGCCTGATCATTCTGATTGAGCAGGATCGGCGCGCCGGTGGCGGCGCGCAGCTTCATCGCTCCGCCTACATGATCGATGTGGGCATGCGTGATCACGATCTGCTTCACCTTCAGATTGTGCTTCTGGATGAGCGCCGAGAACGTCCTCAATGTCATCGCCGGGATCGATCACGATAGCGTCGTGGGTAGTCTCGTCCCCGATGACAGAGCAGTTGCACTGCAGGGGGCCGACGGGAAGGATTTCGTGAATCATGGGGGAGAGTCTTCAGTCTTCAGTCGTCGGTCGTCAGCAAAACCTATGCGGCTTAGCTTGGCTGACGCCTGACGACCGATGACTATTTCTGTGGTGCTGCGGGCGTTGGCGCTGGCGTTGCCGGCTGCGTCTTGGTCTGCGACGGCGTGATGCCTTGCAGGACGGAGCTTGAACTGCTGCCGCCGCGCGAAGCCATGACCGAGAGCGTGATCGAGGTCAGCATAAAGATGATGGTGGACCAGGTCGTTGCCTTGGACAAAGCAGTCGCTGCTCCGCGAGGACCGAAGGCCGTCTGGCTGCCCATACCGCCGAAGGCGGCCGCGATGTCGCCGCTCTTGCCGCTCTGCAGCAGCACGACGATGATCAGGAAGAAACAAACAATCACGTGAATAATCGTAATCAGGATAACCATGCGTTTCCTATCTCAGCCGGATATGGCGCGAAAAACAAGAACTTGGTGCGGAAGGGGGGATTTGAACCCCCACGCCTTTCGGCGCCACCCCCTCAAGATGGTGTGTCTGCCAGTTCCACCACTTCCGCAATGTTTTCTACAAAAGCTTTCTCGGGCAGAGGGATCCGAGCCTTCAATTCTCAGCGTTCTAAATCTTATCATGGAGGCACAGCTCGACAAGGCAGAGCCCGACATTGAGGGGTTTGGCGGCAGCCTCGATTTCGCTTAGGATCAATTGGGTAATGCAGCTTTTGGTTTCAAGGAGGCGGGAGTGAGTACCGAATCTTCTTCGCGCGTTGAGCCGGTTCAAGGTCAGGAAGCAATGCGTTCAAGCCGTCGTCAGTTTCTCCGAGTAGCGGGTATTGGTGGCGTGGGATTGCTGGCCTCTAGCATGCCCGGTGCGCAAGCGGCTTTCTCGCAGACACAGAAACCGGCCGCCCCGATCTCCGCCGACATGGTGGCCAAGCTGCGAGCCTCGGGCGCGACCGCGGTACTGAAAACGACGAAGCTGCACGATCACGTTTACGTGATCACGGGCTCCGGCGGGAATGTCGCGGTATTGACGGGACCCGATGGCAAGGTCATGGTGGATAGCGGCTTTGGGACTTCGGAGAAACAGTTTCGCGCCGAACTGGCCGCGATCAGCAGCGATCCGCTCAAGCTCCTCATCAATACCCATTGGCATTTCGATCATACTGACGGCAACGAATGGCTGCACAAAGCGGGCGCCACTGTGATGGCCCACGAGAACACCCGGCTGCGGCTTTCCACTCCACAGGACATCGCCGCCTATCACCTGCACTTTGATCCCTCTCCGGCGGACGCATTGCCGCAGCAGACATTTCTTGAACAGAGCAAACTGTATCTCAATGGCGAGAGCATTGCCCTGGAGCACTATCGGCCGGCCCACACCGATTCCGACATCTTCATTCACTTTCAGCACGCCAACGTGTTTCATGCCGGCGACACTTTTTTCAGCGGGTTCTATCCCATGATTGACGCGTCCAGCGGAGGTTCAATCAGCGGCATGATCGCGGCCGCCGACCATACTCTTTCGCTGGTCGATGCCTCGACCAAAATTATTCCGGGTCACGGCTTAATGTCCGACCGTCAGGGCCTGCAGGAGTACCGGGACATGATGGCGGAGGTGCAATCGCGGGTGGGAAAGCTCAAACAGCAGGGCAGAAAGTTGGAGGACGTGGTAGCCGCCAAGCCGACAGCCGACCTGGATGCCAAGTGGGGGAAAGGGAATATCACCCCTGACTTCTTCGTGACGCTGGTTTACACCACGCTCTAAATTGGTGAGTCAGCGCCGCGAAGCATTCTGCGTGCTGCGCTCGTCGCACCGGCAGTGAAAACGCAAGGTCCCTCCACTGCGCTTCGCTCCGGTCGGGATGACAGGCTGCGTAGGATTAATACTTAACAATCGCGGCGAAGGATTTCGGGTCCAGGCTGGCACCGCCCACCAGGGCGCCGTCGATTTCTTCTTCGGACATCAACGCCTTCACGTTCTCCGGTTTCACCGAACCGCCGTACAGGATGCGCAGATTGGCGGCGAACTCGTCGCCGAAGGCCTTGGCGGCTTCGCCCCGAATCAGACTGTGAGCTGTCGGCGGCCATCTGCGGCGTGGCTGTCTTTCCGGTTCCAATCGCCCACACCGGTTCATAGGCGACCACCAGTTTCGCCGCCTTCTTGCCAGAGATGGCGTGAAAGGCTCGCAGGCACTGGCGGCGCAAGCACGTCCTCGGTGAGGTTGGCTTCGCGTTCTTCCAGAACTTCTCCGACACAAACGATCGGCGTCGAGACCGCCTTCGAGAGCGGCTTTTAGTTTGAAGTTCACGATGTCGTCGGTCTCTCCGAAATGCTGGCGGCGTTCGGAGTGGCCGATGATGACGTGGCTGCAGCCGATATCGACCAGCATGGCGGGACAGATTTCTCCGGTGTATGCGCCTTCCTTTTCCCAGTACAAGTCCTGAGCGCCGATGGCGACTTCGAGAACCTTTGGCGGCCTCAATGGCGACGTAAAGATCAATGTAGGGCGGGCAGACTACGATTTCGTCGCGAGTGTGACCGGCAACCAGGGGAAGGAAGTCATGAAAGAAAGCCCGGGTCTGCTCGGGATTCTTGTACATCTTCCAGTTGGCGGCCATCACTTTTTTGCGAGGCATGGAATCCTTTCTGATCTTCTTGTATTCGCGGATTCGTGGATCTTTGTAGCGCCGGCGTCCCGCCGGCTGTCGCGGGGGCGTCTCGCCCCCGCACGGAGGGCAAGATGCCCTCCGGACAGCCGGCAAGATGCCGGCGCTACGCAACCCTTGTCGCTATTTCTTGTCCGTGAGCGCTTCTACGCCGGGCAGCTTTTTGCCTTCCAGAAACTCCAGCGAAGCTCCGCCGCCGGTGGAGATGTGTGTAATCTTGTCGGCAACTCCCGCCGCGTTCACGGCTGATACCGAGTCTCCGCCGCCGACGATCGACGTGGCGCCTACATTCTCCGCAACGGCTTGCGCAATTTTGAACGTTCCCTTGGCAAAAGGAGACACCTCGAAAACGCCCATGGGTCCGTTCCAGACGATGGTAAGAGCGCGCCCGATCTCTTCTGTAAAAGCTTCGACGGTCTTGGGTCCGATATCAAGCGCCATCATGTTAGCCGGGATACCGCCAGTGGGCACGGTGCGCACGATCGCATTGGCGTCAATTTTCTCTGCTACGACGTGGTCCGTCGGCAACAGGAATTTGAGTTTGTGCTTCTTGGCTTCTTTCAAGAGTTCGCGCGCCAGTTCAACCTTGTCTTCCTCAACCAGAGATTTGCCGACCGGCTCGCCCTGGGCTTTCAGGAATGTGTAGGCCATGCCGCCGCCGATGATGAGGGCGTCAACTTTGTCCAGCAGATTGCGGATGACGCCGATCTTGTCGCTCACCTTGGCTCCGCCGAGGATGGCGATAAACGGCCGCTCGGGATGCCGCAGCACCTTGCCCATGTATTGCAGTTCTTTTTCCATGAGCAGGCCGGCGGCTGATTTCTGCACGAACGTGGTCACGCCGACCGTCGAAGCATGGGCGCGATGCGCGGTGCCGAACGCGTCGTTTACGTAGTAGTCGGCGAGGCCGGCAAGTTGCTTGGCGAACTTAGGATCGTTGGCTTCCTCTTCGGGATGAAATCGGAGATTCTCCAGCAGCAGGGTCTGCCCTTGCTCCAGTCTTCCTGCCATCTCCTCGGCTTCGGGTCCGATGCACTCGGGACAGAATCCGACGTTTTCTCCGCGGGCGAGTTCCTTGTCCAGAAGCATGCGCAGACGTTCGGCCGCCGGTTTGAGGCTGAACGCAAGATTGCGTTTTCCCTTCGGGCGTCCGAGATGGGAAACCAGTACGAGCCGGGCCCCGTGCCGCAGGGCATACTCGATGGTGGGGAGGGTTTCGCGAATGCGAGTGTCGTCGATGACGCGGCCATCTTCAAGTGGGACGTTGAAATCGACCCGCATCAGGACGCGGTGATTGTTAAGAGATAGATCGCGGATGGAAAGCTTTGACATAGCGGGCGTCCTTTAGGGATAGGGCAGCCGCTGCTGCGGCTTGCCGGGGCGGCATCTAGCCGCCCCACGCGGGCGAGGGCGCCCGCGCCACGACACTAGCTTACAGGCCCTTGCTTCCGATGTAATTGATCAGGTCGCGGACGCGGGAGGAATATCCCCACTCGTTGTCGTACCACGAAATCACTTTTACGCAGTTGCCGGCGACGACCAGAGTCGAAGGCGCGTCAACGATCGAAGAACGGCCGTCCCCCTTGAAGTCAGAGGAAACCAATTCCTGCTCTTCGTAGCCCAGGTAACCCTTCAGCGATCCGCTCTCGGAAGCCTTCTTGAGCGCGGCGTTCACTTCTTCCTTGGTCGTCTTCTTCTCGACGAACACCACCAGGTCGACGACTGAAACGTTGGGCGTGGGCACGCGTACGGAGAATCCATCAAGTTTGCCGGCCAGGTCTGGGATCACGAGTTTCAAGGCCTTCGCCGCGCCGGTCGAGGTCGGAATCATGTTGATTGCGGCCGCGCGAGCCCGTCGCAGGTCTTTATGCGGGAAATCCAGAATGACCTGGTCGTTGGTGTAGGAATGGATCGTCGTCATGGTACCGCTGACGATTTTGAAGTTGTCATTGACTACTTTGGCGATCGGCGCCAGACAGTTGGTAGTGCAGGAGGCGTTCGAAATGATGTGATGCTTCGCCGGATCGTACACGCCCTCGTTCACGCCGAGAACCACGGTGACATCCTCGTTCTTTGCCGGGGCTGAAATAATGACTTTCTTTACCGGCCCGCGCATATGTTTCTTGGCTTCGTTGGCATCAGTAAAGTGACCCGTGGATTCAACCACAACCTGAGCTCCGACGGACTCCCAGGGCAGCTTGCCGGGGTCTCGCTCCTTAAAAACTTTAAGGACCTTGTCGCCGATGGTGATGCTGTCCGCGCCGGCGGTGATCTTGTGCGGCAGATTGCCCAGGATGGAATCGTATTTCAGCAGGTGAGCCAGGGTTTTGGGGTCGGTAAGATCGTTGACCGCCACGAATTCGATGTTGCTGTCATTGAGCGAAGCTCGGAGCACGTTTCGCCCGATGCGTCCGAATCCGTTGATGCCTACTTTTATCGCCATTTCTCCTCCGGGAGTTTACTTACGACAGTGATGGAAACCGCCAAACTTTTAGGTGGAATGAAAATGTTAACAGGGAATTGAAGAATGCGGCAAATGCGGAGGATATCCGAGGCTTAGAGATTTTAACCGCAAAGGACGCAAAGAACTCCGCAAACGTCGCCAAGAAACTGGTTACGCCTCGACCTCGATTTCCAGATAAACGTTCTTGTGCCTGGAGAAGATGTTGAGGCGGGAGAGCCAGTATTTTTCCCCAACCGTCTTGCGCGCCATGGGCCAGTCTTCAGGCGGGAGTATCCGAGCCAGGGCGGGAAACTCAGGTCCGGTGATTGCACCACGAATCGTGCACGGAGCGACGCGAGCCTGAGGATTATTCCTGATTCGTTTCAACTTGCCGGAGTCGTTGCGGGTCACGATGTATAGCTTTTCGTCCTTCTCGCCGAACCAGACAGGAGTTTGAACAGGAGAGCCATTCTTGCGGAACGTAGCGAGCGATATGTATTTCTGGCCTCTGATTTCTGGCGGAATCGGCATGCAGATATTGTAAGGCTTATGAATGTGTGGCGCGGACGCTCCGCCCGCCTGATAGGGGAGTTGTCCTGCAATTGGTCCTCTGCTTTCCCAGAAGTAGAAGAGACTTCGGGATGAAGCCGGCGCGCCCACTCTACACAATCTCACCCTCCTTGACAGGCATCTGCCTTAAGTCGAGAATGTGCCCGTTTACATGAGAACGTTTACATTTCGAGGAAAGCAGGTGTGCTTTGACCTCTCCTACCCGTCGTGAGTTTCTTGGAGGCGCGCTGGCATTGATGAGTGCCGCTGGCATCCGGCTGCCGATTTGGGCGCAGACTGCGGCGATTGCTGCGGGCGATTCTTCCGCGGGACCGCTTCTTCTCGGCGTTGACTACTATCCCGACCAGACGCCGGAGGCGCTTTGGGAAGAGGACTGCCGCATGATGGCGGAAGTCGGCTTTACTAATGTGCGCATCGCCGAATTCGCCTGGGCCCTGATGGAACCGGCGGAAGGCAAATTTGATTTTGCCTGGTTGAAGCGAGCCGTGGACGTGCTGAACAAGCATAAGATCGCGGTCATTCTGGGCACGCCATCGGCGGCGCCCCCTCCGTGGTTGAGCGCGAAGTATCCCGACATTGTAGAAGTCAACGAGAAGGGCGAAAGGCTGCATCCCGGGGGAAGGCGCTTTACCTGTCCGACCAACCAGGTTTACCGGCGTTTGTCACTGGCGATTGCCAGCGAGATGGCGCGAGCATTTTCCGGGGCGCCCGGCGTCATCGGATGGCAGATCGACAATGAGTTCACGCTGGGTTCGTCGCAACGTTGTTATTGCAACTTCTGCCAGTCTGGATTCCAGAACTGGGTCCGATCCAAATACGGTTCGCTCGACAAAGTGAATCAGACCTGGGGAACAGTTTTCTGGAGTCAGACTTACACCGACTTCAGCCAGATTCCTGTTCCGTTGCCATCAGGCGGCGATCCCAATCCCGGATTGGCGCTGGACTACGATCGCTACCAGTCCTATGCGAACGTTTCGTTTCAACAAGAACAACTGGATATGCTGCGCAAGACTTGTCCACGACATTTTGTTACCACCAACAACGTCGGCCTGGTGGACACGATCAACATGCCCGACCTTTACAGGAATCTTGATTTCGTTGCCTTCGACAACTATCCCAGCTTTTTCGACATGCTGATGGCGCAGCAGGGCAGGCCGGGGTCTTCCGCCTTCGTTTCCAGTGCCATCCCGCTCGGTCACGACTTGGCGCGAAGCGCGAAAGGCGGCAAACCGTTCATGATCATGGAGGAACAATCGGGAAAGGCCGGGCAGAGTACGTTCTCTCCGCAACCGGAGAAAGGTCAAGTGCGTTTGTGGACTTACCAAGCCATTGCGCACGGCGCCATGGGGGTCAACTACTTCCGCTGGGACACGGCGACTTTTGGAGCGGAGGAGTATTGGCACGGTGTCCTGAACCACGATCGCTCGAAGAGTCCCGCTTATGACGAGATCAAGCAGGGAGTAAAAGAACTCAAGGCGCTGGGACGCGAGGTCTTGTACTCCAATTACGTCGCGGATTCCGCCCTGATGTTTGATTACGATTCCAGTTGGGCGCTCAAAATTCAACCCGGCCATTTCCGGTTGGCCTACCTGGACCAGATCACGTCCTGGTATGGCGCCATTTCGGGCAGCCATTCAGGAATTGACATCATCGGTCCGGAGGTTGATCTTTCGGCGTACAAGATCGTGTTTGCACCAGTCGCTTACATCGTGTCAGAAAAGCAGGCGGCAGGAATCAGAAGCTATGTGCAAGGCGGCGGAATGTTTGTCACCAGCTTCCGCCTGGGCGCGAAAACCGAAAGCAGCCAGATGGTTCGCACCCCTCTTCCCGGTCTGCTGAAAGATGTAATGGGCGTGACCGTTGCGGACTACGTTCCCATTTACTCGGCGAAGAATGGCGTGAAGTTTTCGTCCTCTCTGGCAGGTGCGGATGCAGAATGCAGTCTATGGATGGACGTCCTGCAACCGACCGGAGCGGAAGTGCTGGCATCGTACACGGCGGGCTCGCATGCCGGCGAAGCGGCAATCACGATGAACAGTTTTGGCAAAGGCAAAGCTGTCTACATCGGACCCGACCTGGACGGGACGAGTCTGGCCCGGGTGCTGCGATCTTTCTCCGGCATGGTCGGCGTAAAGGCTCCACTTGAAGCGCCGGCCGGAGTTGAAGTGACAGCAAGAAAATCAGGAAGCAAACAGTGGATATTTGTTCTTAACCACACCGCGGCGGTCCAGAGTGTGAATGTCACCGGCACCGTTTCCGATCTGCTGACCGGCGAATCGCATACGGGGAAAATTGAGTTGGGTGCTTACGGAGTACGAGTTCTGGCTGTGTAGGGCGGGCGAGATGTGTCGTAAGCGCGGACGCGAGTGGCGGATCCACACAGAGTGGAAGTAGCCGTTGCACAAAAGAGTGAAGCCGCGGTTCCGCAAAAAGCCGCGAAGCGGCGCAAGAATGAAGCCCGCGGCGCAAGCCGCGGGTAAATACGAGGATCGCGGCGAGCCCCGAAGGGGCGAAAGAAGAGTTGTGACACAGTTTCGGGCCCTCGCCTGCCTTTTGAAGTTGATTTCGGTTTTCGATTTTCTTGAATAAGTCTCCCGAGCTTTGCTGAACGCAAATCAAAGTCAAAAGCGGCGGACAAGAGTGTCCGCCCCACACGATGCAGGTCGAGAAGGCTGGCTGCTTTGGTTCGTTTCCATCAGGCTGGATTGCCTGAGATATGTAGCTGTGTTACAAACCAGACATGCGCAAGTGGATGCGCGATCGTCTTAAGCGCCCCAAAAAAAGCGAAGAAGCTGGTAAGAGTCAGCCGGCACAGGCTCCTCTTCAGCCCGCCTATTACGACGCTGCCGATGCTTCTACACCGGCAGCTCCAACCATAATTTCCGAACCTAGAATCGTGGAAGCCGATATCGAGGCGCAGCCGGCGACCGAGCCTGCTGCGGTCGAAGGATCAGCAGAAGCGCGTCCGGCTCAAGCAGCGCGCCCGGGCGGAGGCACTGACCCGCGCCGGAGGCGGCGACGTGGACGAGGTGGACGTGGACGCGGCGGGACCCAGGCGGCAGCAAAAGCTGCAGCTAGTATCCCTGCTCTCGGTGCCACGGAAGATGCCACTCCGGTTGCGGCCTCGCCGTCAGAAACCGCGGGTGCCGAGCCAGCAACGTCTGCCGCCGCCCGAGCTTCCAAAGGTACAGTCGTTCTCGCGATTGGATTACCGGGATCAGGGAAGAGTTCGTGGTTCAAGCGCCATAACATCACTCCGCTGTCGAGCGATATGCTCCGATCGCTGTTGTTCGACGATCCCACCGAACAGCGTTTTCAGGACCTGATTTTTTCCAACCTGCGGTCGATGTTGAAAGCCCGCCTGATCGCGCGGCGTCCCCTGAATTACGTCGACGCCACCAACCTGACTCCACACGAGCGCCAAAGCTGGATCAAGCTGGGACACGACTACGGCTACGAAGTGCAGGCCGTGTTCTTCGATGTTCCGCTGGAAGTTTGTCTCGAACGCAATCACAAGCGCGAACGTGTCGTAGCCGACGACGTGATGCGGCGCATGAGCGCGAAGCTCAAGGCGCCAACGTTCGAAGAAGGCTTCTCCAAGATCACAGTGGTACGGGTGAAGCGCAAGGAATGATCCACCCCGGTATCTCGCATTTCTTCGCTGGCCTTACAAGAAAAGAGCGCAATGAAGCGCCATTTGGCGTGGTGGATTGTTTTCGGATTACTCGCGTTAGCGTGGGCTCCTTTCGGTCTGGATGAACTATCTAGACCAATGAATCATGGGCACGCCGAGGATATGTATCGGCTCGGCTTCAGGTTGCTCGTCTGGTGGCCCTGCAATATCCTCGCAATCCTCATCATCCTCTACAAACTAATCAAGTGGGGCCGTTAACGCTTTGGGTTTGCGTACCCTAAATTCAAACTGAGGCACTACCAGAAACCCGCCGATGTTGACCGTAAAGGCGCGCGCCCATAGAATCAGAGGCAGCGGATCCTTCCGCGTTCTCGCCGTGAGTTGCCCCCTCGTTCAATGGTAGGACAGCAGATTCTGGATCTGCTTATCGGGGTTCGAATCCCTGGGGGGCAACCAAATATCTCTCCCTGGCATTTCCGACAGCTCAGTCTGAGCAGTCCTCTGCATTTCTCTCGCTCACTTGCTTTCCAAACAGTCTGTTCTGTGGAAAAGCATCCCCTTCATCAACTTGAATTTACAAAGTTTTAATCGGGGAGTAACACCCTCTTCACGAGACCACCGTACGGTAACGCCAAAGCAGTCTTGGGGCGGCAGTCCATTTCCAAAAAGTTACTCAGTCATCAAGGAGCGGCTAAATGTTGCAGCGACTGAGAAGGTCTGAAGCCCCCAGGAGGGTGTTCGCTTTACTTTTGGCGTACACCACCGTCCTGGGAACGATGCCAGCCTACGCGAACTCGTCTTTTTCACGCACTGCCACCCCTATCAAGCATCTGGTTGTGATCTTCCAGGAGAACGTTTCGTTCGATCACTATTTCGGGACCTATCCCAATGCGCTCAATCCGAATGGAGAGCCGGCATTCTTCGCGCGGCCGGACACGCCGACCGTCAACGGACTGTCAGGCGCACTGCTGAACAACAATCCGAATTTGCTGAACGCTGGGAACGGAACCGGCGCGACAAGTCCTTTCCGTCTGGACCGCTCCCAGGCAGCCACCGCCGACCAGGGACACGACTACGGACCGGAGCAGGCTGCGTATCACTTTGGCTTGATGGATCTGTTCCCGCTAAAAGTTGGGACGCCGGGCCGCCACCCAACGCTCCGCCGCAGATCGTGACCACCAAGGGCCTCACCATGGGCTACTACGACGGCAACACGGTCACCGCGCTGTGGAACTATGCCCAACAGTTCGCCATGAGCGACAACTCCTATGGCACGGTGTTCGGACCTTCGACTCCCGGCTTGATGAACCTGGTTTCGGGTCAGACCAACGGCGTTACCGGCACTCTGAACGGGACCGGAGGCAACGAAACCGATGGCGGCCTACGGCACCCTGACTGTGATTGGCGATCCTGATCCGATCGGGGATGTTTGCTCGGCGCCGACCCGCGGACAAGTGCAGATGTCAGGCAAGAACATCGGCGATCTGTTGAACGATGCCGGCGTCACCTGGGGCGCGTTCATGGGAGGCTTCGACCTGACGGCAACGAATTCCAACGGCACCACCGGTTGCTTGCGCAGTTCGACTTCGGTGTTCACGGGAACGACCGGAGACTATATTCCGCACCACGCGTTCTTCCAGTACTGGGCCACTACCGCCAATCCAACGCACGCGCGGCCCAGTTCAGAGTCGGAGATCGGACATGACGGTACGGCCAATCACCAGTACGACATCAATGACTTCTTTACGGCGGTGAAGAACGGTAACCTCCCAGCGGTCAGCTTCCTGAAAGCGCAGGCTTATCAGGACGGGCACGCCGGATATTCCGATCCGCTCGACGAGCAGACGTTTGTCGTGAACGTGATCAACTTCCTGCAGAAGTCGTCGGATTGGGATGACACTGCGGTCGTGATCGTCTATGACGACTCCGACGGCTGGTATGACCATCAGATGGGGCCGATTGTGAATCAATCGACCAGCCCGGCTGATACGCTCACCGGCACCGGAACCTGCGGCGACGGCAGCACCGCCTTGCCGGGAGTCGATTCCAGCAACCTGCATGCGCAGGGCCGTTGCGGCTATGGTCCACGCCAGCCCTTGCTCGTGGTCTCTCCATGGGCCAGGGAAAACTTCGTGGACAACACGGTCACCGACCAGACCTCGGTCCTGCGCTTCATCGAGGACAACTGGCTGAACGGCGAACGCATTACCGGAGGTCGTTTGACGCCTACGCCAACTCGATCACCCAGATGTTCGACTTCAAGCACCGAACGGACAGAAACAACCCGCTGTTCCTGGATCCTATCAGCGGCCAGCCGCAGTACTCCACTAGGAACTCAGTGCGATTCTAGAGGCTGGTCGAATTTGACAGCTGACATGCTAACAGGCATGGGGAATTGCCTTCCCCATGCCTGTCAGTCTTGTCGCAAGCTTTTTGGAGTGTTCGGATTCTTCTATTCCGGACACTGGAAACCTGAAACCCGAAACTGCATCTGGAGAACGATGACTGAAGACTTCCGCCCGTCACCCGCCGTGAGTTTCTTGCAGCGATCAGGAATGTTTGTTGCCGGAATGGCGGCCAGCCAGCTCGACCCCCACCGCACTGGCATCATCGGCAGACCGCTGCTGGATGTGAATGCCCTGCCGCAGTTCGTGGATCCTCTGCCGTTCCCGCCGATTCTCAAGCCCAGCGGAACTCGTCCCAGCCCTGAGAGTCCCGCGTCCAAGATTCCGTATTACCGGCTCGCCATGCGGGAATTCGAAAGCAAGGTTCATCGCGATGTGAAACCCACCCGCCTCTGGGGATTTGGCGAGAGCTCGCCGGGCCCGACCTTTGAGACTCGCAGCGGCCAGCCCCTGCTGGTGGAGTGGGCCAACGAATTGCCGACAGGCGCATTTTCTTCCCATCGACCACAGCGTTCATGGCGCGGAGGCCGACAAGCCCGATGTGCGCGCCGTCACCCACCTGCATGGAGCCAAAGCTCCGGCCAAGAGCGACGGCTATCCGGAAGACTGGTGGGTGCCGGGAAAGTCCGCGCTTTACTACTACCCCAATCATCAGGACGCGGCCATGCTGTGGTATCACGACCACGCGCTGGGCATCACTCGCCTGAATGTGTACGCGGGACTGTTTGGCGCGTTCATCATTCGCGACGAGTTCGAAGATGGATTGAACCTGCCCAAGGGGAAGTACGAGATTCCGCTGACCCTCTATGACCGGTCGTTCGATCGCGAGGGCCAGCTTTTCTATCCGGTGTCGCCGGAACCGGAATCGCCCTGGGTGCCGGAGGTCTTCGGCGATGCGATTCTGGTCAATGGCAAGCTGTTTCCCTATCTCGAAGTCGAGCCGCGGAAATATCGCTTCCGCGTTCTTAATGCCGCCAATGGACGATTCTTTCACCTGGCGCTTTCGAACGGCCAGGAGTTCCATCAGATCGGAACCGACCTGGGATTGCTGCCCGCCCCTGTGTCGTTGAAGAGCCTGCTGATCGCGCCAGGCGAACGCGCGGATCTGATCGTTGATTTTTCCGGCCATGGCGGAGAGCAGATCGTGGTCACCAACGACGCTTTCACCGTGATGCAGTTCCGCGTGGCAAAGACACGGGGCGCCGGACACCAGTTCGCTGCCGTCGAACCTGCGGCCCGTCCCCAGGATTCCGGAATCGGCGGCGGTGCAAGAACCGGATTCTGACCCTGGGAGAGAAAGACGACAAGGCAGCGAATCCGATGATGATGCTGCTCAACAACGCCCACTGGGACATGCCGGTTACAGAGAATCCAGCACTGAATTCGGTCGAGATCTGGAACTTCCTCAATTTCACCGACGATTCCCATCCCATCCATCTGCACCTGGTGCGCTTTCAGATTCTCGATCGGCGGGGCTTTGAGCCCTACTACTACTACACGCAGGGAAAAGTGAAGTACATCGGCCCGGCCAGTGCCTCCAGCGCCGAATGAGGCGGGATGGAAGGACACGGTGCAGGCGCATCCCGGAATGGTGACGCGAATCATCGCGCGCTTCGAAGGCTATCCCGGGCCGTTACGTGTGGCACTGCCACATTCTGGAGCACGAGGACAACGAAATGATGCGGCCCTATGAGGTTGTTGGGACGTAGGCTAAAATCCCCGCCCTGTCTCTCCACAAAACGGAGAGACGAGGACGGGGCACCCTAATCGAACACAACCGTCTTGTTTCCGTAGGTCAGGACGCGGTGGCAGAGGTGCAGGCGGACGGCGCGGCCGAGGACCGTGCGCTCCAGATCGCGTCCCTTGCGGATCATGTCTTCGATGGAATCGCGGTGCGAGACGCGTGCCACTTCCTGTTCGATGATGGGTCCTTCATCCAGGTTCATGGTGACGTAGTGACCCGTGGCGCCGATCAGCTTCACTCCCCGCAGGAACGCCTGGTGGTAGGGCTTTGCTCCGACGAAGGCGGGAAGAAACGAATGATGAATATTGATAATGCGATTGGGATAGTTGGATATGAAATCCTCGCTGAGCACCTGCATGTAGCGTGCGAGCACGATCAGCTCGACGCCGCGTGAGCGCAGCTCGCGGAGTTCTTCGGCTTCCTGCTGCTTCTTGGTTTCCGGAGTGATCGGAAAATGCAGGAAGGGGACGCGGTAGCGGCTGGCAATCTCGCCAGCGTCGGGATGATTGCTGACGACCACGGCGATTTCAGCATTGAACTCGCCGAGTTGCTGGCGTTGCAGAAGATCCTCGAGACAATGCGGCAGGCGCGAGGCGAACAGCGCCACCTTCGGCTTGTGGCCGCTGAAATGGACTTCGAACTTCATGTCGAATTGCCGGGCCAGCGGGCGGAAGCTTTCGACGATCTGATCGCGCGGGAATCTGGAATCCGGCCAGATGAAATTCGAAGCGTGCGAGAAAGATACCGGCTTCGACATCGGTGTACTGGTCCGACTGGAGAATATTGCCGCCGTTGCGGAAGATGAAGTTCGAAATTCCCGAAACCAGGCCCTTCTGGTCGGGACAGGAAACGAGCAATGTGACAGTTTCAGCCATGGGCGAGGCTGAAACTTAGCAGAGGCGCCGACATCGGCGCAAGCCTACGCCGACGTAGGCCCGGACGCCCTCGTCCGGGTGGGCGAGCGAAGCTCGCCTGTGGGTTTCGTGCTTACCGGGAGCCAGGCAAAACCCAGCCGCGCTTCGCGCGGCCGGGCGGGTGAGGGCACCCGCCCCTACGTGGATCGTGATGATGCCGGAGTCTTCGACGAGATTTGCTTGCGAACTGCGGAGGTGGCCAGATCGTTGGCTTCGGCATTGCGCTCGCGGGGCACATGGGTGATGGAAAACTTGAAGGAGCGGGCCAGCTTGCGGCAGATCCAGTGCAGGGAATAGAGGCGCGGACTGCGGCAGGCGTACTCGCCTCGCATCTGGCGGACGACCACCTGGGAGTCGGAATAAACGTGCAGGGCACGCGCTTGAAGCGATTTTGCGCACTGCAAGGCCTCGAGCAGGGCGACATACTCGGCTACGTTGTTGTCCTGGCGGCCAATCCAGCGGGCGATACGGATGGTTCCGCTCTCCGAACCCTCGATCACGACGCCAATACCGGACGGCCCCGGGTTTCCCAGAGAGCCGCCATCCACGTAGGCTACGAGGTCAGACATCCAGCGTTTCCGTTGTCCGCTTTCCGTTAACTTCAACATGCGTCAGAACGCACTTCAGCGTCAAGGAGTTTATTGTGAACGCTTGCAACACGAGATTCCTGCTGTGCAACACTTTGTGGAAAACTGGATTTGGAAAACCCGAAAACCGATAAGCATTGCTGATTCAAGTAACTACAATTTTCGATTTGCACAGGATAAAAATGTGTGATTGCACACAAAACCGGCGTTGACATTTACGGGTATAGCGTTTAACTTCGCAAACGTCGACGGCCGAAAGGGCTGGCTCAAATTAAAACTTAGCCAGTCTGAAGTAGGCCGAGTGATCCGCCGGAAGGGGTAACCTGGAAGGCGACCGAACCCGAAAAAACCGACGGCCCTGCGAGGGGCAGTTGGGGTTAGGGACTGCGAAAGCAGCGATCACATCAAGGGCCGTGATGGTGCATGCGTCCACGCTGTTAAGCTTCCTCGCAGGAGCTGGCAGCTAGAGCATAACCAATGTCACGGCCTTTTCTATTTCTTGCGACACTCCCTTCCTGATTTCATCTCCATTCTCTGCTGCTAGAGTCCTGCGTCCCTCTCTTATTTCTAAAGCTTTCAAAGACCAGTTGCTGGTTCTCAGTTCCCAGTTCTCAGATATTTGTGCTCTCGATTAATATGGCTCGCATGGTTGAGGCCTTGCGTACCCAATGCTGTATCGCCGGAGGCGGTCCGGCTGGCATGATGCTGGGTTTTCTGCTGGCCCGCATGGGTGTCGATGTTGTCGTGCTGGAAAAGCACGCCGATTTTCTGCGCGACTTTCGCGGCGACACCATTCATCCCTCTACGCTCGAAATCATGTATGAGTTGGGCATTCTCGACGATTTTCTCAAGCGTCCGCACCAGGAAGTGCGCCAACTGGCGGGACAGATCGGGAACGACACAGTCCGTCTTGCGGATTTCACGCACCTGCCTACCCACTCAAAGTTCCTGGGCCTCATGCCGCAGTGGGATTTTCTGAATTTCATTTCCGAGAAGGCGGCGAAGTATCCGTCATTTCATTTGAAGATGCAGGCGGAGGTTCGCGAGCTGATCGAAGAGGGCGGGCGAGTGGTCGGAGTGCAGGCGCAGACTCCCGAGGGAGATTTGGAAATCCGGGCGGACCTGACCGTCGGAGCTGATGGACGCCGTTCCACGGTGCGAGAACGTGCCGGCCTGGAAGTGCTCAATCTGGGTGCGCCGATGGATGTGCTCTGGATGCGAATGAGCCGCCATCCGACTGATCCCGGACAGACGTTCGGACGCTTCGATCGCGGAAGAATTCTGGTCTTCCTCAACCGCGAAGAGTATTGGCAGACGGCCTACGTGATCCCGAAGGGCAAGTCCGACGAGCTGCGGCAACAAGGGCTTCCAGCTTTTCGCCAGGAATTGGCCCGGCTGGCCCCGTTTCTCGCAGATCGAGTGGGCGAGCTTAGCGATTGGAATGACATCAAGCTGCTGACCGTGGCCGTCGATCGCTTGCGGCGCTGGTTCCGGCCTGGACTGTTGTGCATCGGTGATGCCGCGCACGCCATGTCCCCGATCGGAGGCGTTGGCATCAATCTCGCGATTCAGGATGCGGTGGCGACGGCGAATATTCTCGGTGAACGGCTGAGGCTGGGAACACTCGACCAGGGCGACCTGCAGGCGGTACAAACTCGAAGAACTTTTCCGACCCGCGCCACCCAGCGCATGCAACTGATCGTACAGAACAACGTGATCCGCCGGGTTCTGGCCAGCACCGCGCCTCTTACTGCCCCTTGGCCGGTAAAGCTGTTGGACCGCTGGCCGTTCCTGCAGCGCATTCCCGCGCGAGTGATTGGACTCGGATTCCGCCCGGAGCATGTGCGCACGCCTGAAATGCGGGTGGCGTAGCCTGCTACGGGACTTATTTGGAGATCCGTTTCTCCATACGGACAATGGGCAGGGATTCTCCATTGTCCAGCGGCACTTCGAGATTCTCCAGCGCGACGTATCCGCGAACCTGGTAGAGCGGAACTCCGGTGAGGGTCGCTCCCATCTCGAAGCGGGTAAAACCCGCAGCTACTGCGGCGTTTTCGCACGCTTCTAAAATCAAGCTGCCAATCCCGCGTCGAGCCCATGATGGATGAATGAAAAAAGCGCGAATCTTGGCGGCGTCATGCTGCGGATCGAGTAGAGCGGCCTCACGGCCCGTCCACTGATCGCCGCCGTAGAGAGTCTTTCTCTTGCTCCAGCCGCCGCAGCCTACGATCAGTGGGATATCAGCAGTCTCCTGAACGTTCGCGCCCGTGCTTGTTTCCGCGACGAAATAAGTTCCATCCGCGATGAGCTGAGTGTCTACCCCATACACAGTCGCCAGTGCGCTCTCAATCTGTGCGGGAGTGTAGTCGTGCGATTGCAAACCGCGAACCGAGGCATCGATTAGTTCGCGCAATACGGGAATATCTGCAGAAACTGCCGGGCGAATCCGGATAGTCATGGATCGTAATCCCTGAATTTGGCTCCCGGAAGTGTACGACTTTTCCGTCGCCAAAGTTATGCCAGCCTGACCACCCGCCCCTGTGTAGACGCATCTATTGCAATGCCGTTGGAGGAACAGACCAACCGAAGATGAACAGCGTCAGGGAGACGCTCACAGAGGCTGTAAGACGGAGAATCCAGTCTTTTTGCTGTTTCGATTGGTGGAGTCGACGCTCGAGAGGCAACGCTTCGAGTCAGTCATGTGAGCGTCATGGTCCAGACGAAAGAGATTTCAGATTGTTGATTTCAGATTGCAGATTTTAAGTCCCATGCTGGTGACTCAAAATCTGCAATCTTCAATCTGAAATCTGAAAAGTTTTCTACGGTCTGTCGGATGGCGGTCCATCGTCAGGTCCGTGGCCGTGCATGGGGCCATGCATGGGCGGGCGCTCCGCTTTCAGTTTTAGAAACTGCTCGTGGGTCAACTGGCGGCGAAGGCCCAGCAGCATACGGGCGTTTGCCTTTTCCAGCTCTGCACGGGCCTGCGCGACGCGATCGATCTGCGCCAGCAGTTTCGGTTCGTCCGGTGGATCGGCCGAAACCAAGGGCTCCATGATGGCTTCTTCTTTTTGTAGTGCCGCGAACTGGTCAATCAGCTTCAGGCGGTTACTATTGAAAATGTCGTCCATCTTCTTCTGTTGATCGTCGGACAGAGCCCAGCTTCTTGATGTAATCCGGATCGTCCCACCAGCGTCCCGGAGGGCCCAGGCGCATCGGCCCGCCTGGTCCCCCCGGGCCCCCAGGGCCTCCAGGTCCGCCCATTTCGTGATGACCGTGACGGCCGGGACCTGGCGGAGGACCGTCAGGACTCCCAGGGGAGGGCTGCTGTCCGAAGCATGTCGCTCCGAGCAAGAGGGTCAACAACGAGGGCGCCATTACGCGCAAGAACTTCTGCTTCCAGCTATGAGAACAAAACATGAATTGTTTCTCCTGTTAAACAAAAACTATTTGCTCGTGACCGCACCTGAGGTTGTCGAGTCAGAGACCAGCAATGGCTGCATCGGCGCGGGGACAGATTCCGCAAGCTCTCCGCTTACCTGGGACAACAGCTCGTTATCCTGATCGAGTTGGGATTTCGACAAGCCCGGATTTACCAGCCGGCGTAGCGACTTTGGCCGACGTCGAGACGCCGGCCATCCGCTGCTACGATGCAGGTACACCGCGGATCCAGCTACGAACAAGAGCAGGGCGGCGGCAACCAGAATCCAGTTAGCTGCTGGCCATCTGCGTTGGCCGTTCAGTGTGCGCCCAATTCCTTTCCACCGCGACGAGATTGTCCTCGCCCCAGGCATGTGCGCCTTCCCGAAAACTTGAGATCGAACCTTTTAGCCGCTCCAGTTCGTGCGCACACGCGGGACACTCCAGCAGATGGGCATTCACGGTCAGGGACGAGAGCCCAACAATTTGTCGGTCATTTCTTCGTGCGTCAGATGCGCATTCATAATGTTGCTCCAAGTCTGGCCCGTACGGCGCCGACAGCTCTGTAAAGATGAGTTTTCACCGTCGTCACCGGCATCCCGGTCGCTGCGGCGATGTCGGACAGTTCCATGTCTTCGACAAAACGCATCAGGAAAACGTCGCGTTGTTTGCCGGAGAGCTGTTTGAGAGTTTCATGGACCATTTGAACTCTCTCTTTCGCGATCAACCGTGCCTCCGCCGAGCTGGCCCCGCTGGCCAGATGGTGACTGACGTCGCTGGCGTCAACCGCCGTCGCCGCGGCGCTCTTCCAAAAACGAAATTTCTGGCTCTTGGTGTGGTCGCGCACCAGGTTGAAGGCGATCCGCATCAGCCAGGTGCAGATACTGCAATCGCCGCGAAACTGAGCGCGAGTGCGATGGGCTTTGAGGAAGCAGTCCTGGGTGATCGACTCAGCAGCGTCGCGGTCGGAGAGGGAAAACGCAACGTAGCGGAATATCTTCGGCCTATAAAGCCGAACCAGAGCGTCGATATCCTCCAGTTCCGAGATACGAGACTCTCCAGAGAACGAAATGAGTTCGGCCGGGATCGTCGGGGTCATCACTGGTATAGACGACAGGGCTTGCAGTTAGATTACAAGGTTTTCGAGGGTCGTCGGTCGTTGGCCTTTGGTCGTTGGCCAAAGACCAAGGGCCAAGACCAACGACGGTTTTCCCCTGAAATCTACGCGGCGGGTTTGGTTCCCGGAGGTTCGATGGCGAGAAATTCTTCGGCGAAGCGTTGGCTGTAGTTTTCCAGCAGAGTCTGGATGCGGGCGGGATCGGACGAACGCAGCACCAGGCCAGCGTGATGGCGCTTCTTCAGGCGCAAGGCAATTTCAGGATCGTTGTAAGCCGAGGTGTCCGGATCTTCCTGCCGGGCGAGCGACAGGATCAATCCGGCATAATCGCCGCGCACGGCAGGGAGTCGGTAAGGTTCCTTGCCACCAGCGATTTCGATCCGCGCCCATTCGCGCCACAAGTTGATGCCGGTGGCAACTTCGACCATCTCGCTGATGTAAGCGCCTCCCACCCGGGCGGCACATTCCAGAAAATAAAAGTGTCCATCGCTGCGGGCGCGAATGAATTCAGCGTGGGATACGCCACGTACCAGTCCCAGCGCCTCAATCAGTTCGTGGTTCATGGCGCGAAGGCTTGTGGCTTCCTGCGGAATCGGAAGGCAGCAGGTACGTAGTAAAGATGCCGCCTTTCTGCGCCACGGCCATGGGCGGCTGTCCGTACCGGCTCACGCTCGAGAACACCACTTCGCGTTCAGAGACTACTGAATCCACGTGATAGACATCGCCGGGGACGAACTTCTCCAGCAGGAAAGAAGACTGCTGGTCGCCGAGCGAATCGAGGATCGGCCACAGCGCGTCGGGGGAGTCGATCACTCTTGATGCCGATGGCGGAGGCCTCCGACCGCGGCTTCAACACCCACGGACCGGGAACGTGGTCGAGGTAATAACGAATGTCGTCGTGATTGAGGACGGGAATGAAATCCGGAACGCGAATCTTGTGTTCGAGCGCCTGCATGCGCATGGCGAGCTTGTCGCGAAAGTAGCGCATCGTGGTCAGCCCCATGCCGGGGATACGCATGTGCTCGCGCAGGGTCGAAGCCGTTTCCATATCGAACTCGTCGAGCGCGACAATGCGGTCGATCTTCTTTTCGCGCGCCAGATACGTCACCGCCTTGACGATCTCCGGCAAGGGAAGGTCAGCGGGGATATAGAAGACGTCGTCGAGGCTCTCGCGCGGCCAGTCGGCATCGCGCAGGGTCTCTGCCGTGAGCAGGAACACGCGGCAACCCTGGCGCTTGCACTCGCGCATGAATTCCTGTCCCTTTTCGTAGGTGGTGATGCAGAGAAAGGTGAGCGGCGCAGCCATGGGAGCTCCGAATCAGGGAGAAGAATATATCACCACTGTGGGACTGCGGTTACACATGACCGATGTGCAGTCCACGAGAACAGAAGCCGCCGCTGGACCTGATCGCACGCGGTTCTTGCCGTCGGCTGATGTCGGCGGAAGTCGATATGAGCACCTTGTGTTCGATCTGGAATGTCGTCAAGAGTCTATTGGGCAGTGTCGACATGATCGCCGTGACACGGCCTCACGACGGGCAATGCAGTTCCAGCATCGCCAGACTCAGTACGCTCATTACGCTTAGGATGCACGCCGATACGGATTTAGAGCTGACGACTTGCTGATGCGGACTGAAAGCTCGACAGCTATTTCTTGACTCTACGTGCGGCCCGCCCTCCGCCGTGGAGGCGAAGGGCGGGACAGCGCGGCTGGCGCCGCGTCAATTAAGAACTGTTACCGCCGCCAGTACGGACGGCGCTCCACGAACACGCGATGTTCATATCGCGGAACGTAACGCGGGGCGTAGAAGCCCGGGCGATATCCCCAGCCCGGACGAACATACGTCGGCGCGTAGAAGTAAGGATCCGGACGGTAAGCGACGTAAGGCACGGGCGCGACATACCGGATACGGACGAACATAAACCGGACGCGGATAGACCGACCCGAATGAAACCACCACGCCGGCATGAGCCTGCGGCGGATTGAAACAGATCAGCATCACTGCCAGTCCAAAAAGTGAAAGTGCGGTTTTCTTTAGCATTTCAGCACCCTCCATTCCTCACAATGATTAAACCCCGCACCGGCAAAAAGTTGTTTTCTGAAGCCAACCTTAAATCGACCGCAGTAATTCAACGGGCTTACGGAGGCCGATTGCGAATCCAGAGCACCCCGAAAAATTAGCCGCTGTCATCTATAATTCTCCCAGTTTTACCGATCTGAGACCTCGTCAGGCAGGAACTCACTCCCATGAAACTTCTGGCTCCATATCGACCTCATCATTTTGTTCAGCTCTGCTGCTGTCCCACCGTGTTTCTCACGCTCAGGATCGCTCCTACGCCGGCGCTCGATGGTTATTAATGATGGCGGCATCGTAGCCACCAGCCACACCCTGGCTTCGCAGGCCGGAGCGCAGATTCTGGCTCGCGGCGGTTCGGCCATGGACGCGGCGATTGCCGCGAATGCCGTGCTCGGCGTCACCGAGCCCATGATGAACGGAATCGGCGGCGATCTGTTTCTGCTCTATTGGGACGCCAAGACCGGCAAGCTTTACGGCCTGAACGCCAGCGGATGGGCGCCGCGCGGCCAGTCGATTGAACATTTGAAACAGAAGGGCAATCTGGAAATGCCGCAGGCCGGCATCGACAGCGTTACCGTCCCTGGCGCGGTGGACGGCTGGGCCAAAGGCCACTCGCGTTTTGGAAAACTTCCGTGGAAAGATCTTTTCACGCCGGCGATTTATTACGCCGAACATGGTTATCCGGTGCCCGAATTGATTCATGATTTCTGGGAGGACGCGTCCACGACTCTGAAACAAACGCCCGAGGCGGAGCGGGTTTTCATGCCGGGCGGAAAAGTTCCGGAGCTGGGCGAGATGTTCACCAATCCGGATCTGGGCAAGACCTTGCGTCTGCTGGCGGAAGGGGGTCGCGATGCTTACTATCGCGGAGAAATTGCGCAGTCGATTCTGAGCACGTCCGCGGAACTGGGTGGAACCATGCAGGCGGATGATCTGGCGGATTTCTCCGCGGAGTGGGTGGAGCCGATTTCAACTACCTACCACGGCTGGAAGATCTACGAACTGCCGCCCAACGGACAAGGCATGGCGGCGCTGGAAATGCTGAACATCATGAGCAACCTTCAGCCCGACAAGGCCGGCCCGCTGGCGCACGATGGAATTGCACAACCGCATTGAAGCGATGAAGCTGGCTTACACGCGATTTGTATCGCTACAACGCCGATCCGCGTTTCGCCAAAGTGCCGGTCAAAGGACTGCTCGCGGACGACTACGCCAAACAGCGTGCCTCGCTGATCAATCCCGAGAAAGCGAATTGCACTCCCGCCAGCGGCTCGTCCCGCGAGAAGTGACACCACCTATCTTGCCGCGGTCGATAAAGACGGAAATATCGCCTCGCTCATACAGAGCAATCTACGAGGCCTTCGGTTCCGGAGTGGGTGTGAAGGGACGAGGCTTCATACTGCACGATCGCGGTGGACTGTTCGTGCTCGATCCCAGCAGCCCCAACGCCCTGGCCCCACGCAAGCGCCCATTTCACACAATTATCCCGGCATTCATGGAGCAGGGAGACATTCACATCGGATTCGGAATCATGGGCGGAGCCAATCAGCCGCTGGCGCATGCCCAGTTCGTGTCGAATTTCGTGGACTACGGAATGAATATTCAGGCAGCACTCTCCGAGCCGCGCTTCACCGTGCACCCGACGGAGCAGGGAATTGGTTGTGACATTGTGATCGAATCCCGAGTGCCTGCAGCGACTCTGAAAGAACTCGAACAGAAGGGCCACAAGTTCAACGTCAACAAAGAGTATTCGACGGCGATGGGCCGTGGGCAGGCAGTGCTGCACAATTCGAAAACCAACGTGAACTTCGCAGGATCGGATCCGCGGACCGATGGTTCAGCAGAACCGGAGCCAGTGCCGGAGCACTAAGAGCTTGTAAGAATGAGGCGCCAGTCGGCGGCCCGCACTAGTCACCAGCGGCCCGGCATCCGGGGTTAGCGGCAGGTCAGAAACTGGAAACCGCAGTCAGGAACGTGTCAAACTGAGCTCGCGGCCTGGTGGTTTCCTGGTTTCACCGCTGTGTTCCTTTGCGTTCTTTGCGGAATCCCTTTGCGAACTTTGCGGTTATAGACTTTGATCTTCGCAGCCATCTGAAAAGGACAAAATTCTCAACCGCAAAGTTCGCAAAGGGATTCCGCAAAGAACGCAAAGGCTTCTAAATTAGGACAATACCTCGTGCCGCGCTCCATTGCCCAGGAACAGGACATCCTCAAATTAGCGCGAAAGCGCCCGCCCAAGCTGACTTCGCGGCGTATCGGAATACACACTTCGAGCGCAGGAGGAGTCCACAACGCGGCTGAACGCGCCTATCGCCTGGGGTGCAATACCCTGCAGATATTTTCCTCCAGCCCAAGACAGTGGGCCGCCTATGAATTGAACCGTCCGCATTGCGACGAAATGAGGCAGCTCCGCGAACGCTATGACCTTAAGCCGCTGGTGATTCATACCAACTACCTTGTAAACCTGGCGGGCGTGAACGAAGTATTTCTGAAGAAATCCATCGAGGCATTTCGCGGCGAAATCGAACGCGCGATTGCCTTGTGTGCGGAATATCTGGTACTTCACCCAGGATCATTCCGCGGATCGGACCGGGAGCAGGGCCTGTTGCGCACAGCTGCGAGCCATTACGGCTTCCGCGCAGGGACTGGATTTGGCCAGGGCCGGACTCACCATCCTGATCGAAAACACGGCTGGGGCGGAATATTCACTCGGCGGCAGCTTCGAACAGGTGGCCGAAGTCCTCGAATATCTGCGAGACGTTGTCCCGGTCGGCGCCTGCATCGATACATGCCACACTCACGTTGCTGGTTATGACATCGTAAGCCCGCAGGGTTTACAGGACACCCTGAAACAGTTGGATGAAACCGTCGGCCTGAAGAACGTTCACGTCTGGCATTGCAATGACGCCAAAGCTGCCCGGGGATCGAAGCTCGATCGGCATCAGCATATCGGAAAAGGAAGCATTGGCCTGGAGCCATTCCGCCGCTTGTTGAACGATCCGCGGTTGGCGCAGGACGCTTTCATCGCGGAAACGCCGATTGACGAGCCCGGCGACGATGTCAGAAATGTTGCGGCGTTGAGAAAACTGGTTAAGAAGTAGACTGATGCTTCGTAGCGCCGACATCCTACTTTCGGCACGGCGGCGCTACAAAGTACCCACGATTGGCTTTCAGCCAGGGAGGTTGTCATGAGTTGGGCCAGCAAGATTTCCAAGCCATTCCGAGTAGACCACGGCAAGAAATTTCGCCTCAAAGACCACGATCCCGCCGACACCGGAAAACTGCATTCGCAGGAGCATGCCGAGGAACTGCTGGCGAAAGGCGTGGCCAAGATGGCCGAACTGCAGGACAAGCTCTACGCCCAGGATCGCTGGGGTCTCCTTTTGATCTTTCAAGCCATGGATGCCGCCGGAAAAGATGGCGCCATCAAGCACGTGATGTCCGGCGTCAATCCGCAGGGTTGCCAGGTTTATTCCTTCAAGACTCCCTCGACTGAAGAACTGGACCACGATTATCTGTGGCGCAACATGAAATGCCTGCCCGAGCGCGGCCGCATCGGCATCTTCAACCGGTCTTACTACGAAGAAGTGCTGGTGGTGCGGGTGCATCCCGAGATTCTGGCCAACGAAAGAATGCCCGCGTCACTGGTCACCAAAAATATCTGGGAAGAGCGCTTCCAGGATATTTGCGTCATTCGAACGCTATCTGTCCCGTAACGGCGTGGTCATTCGCAAGTTCTTCCTCAATGTCTCCAAGAAAGAACAGAAGAAGCGCTTTCTCGATCGCCTGGACCAACCAGAGAAGAACTGGAAATTCTCTACCGCCGACCTGCACGAGCGCGAGTGCTGGGACGACTACATGAACGCCTACGAAGAGATGATCGCCCACACTTCCACCCCGGATGCCCCGTGGTTCGTCATTCCCGCCGACAACAAATGGTTCACCCGTCTGGCCGTTGCCGCCGCCATTGTCGACACGCTGGAGGAACTGGATCTGGCCTATCCCAAAGTGGATGCCCAGAAAAAGAAGGAACTGGAGGCAGCCCGGAAGATGTTACTTAAGAGCAAACAGGACTGACGGATACGTGCGGTTTAATGACGGCCGCACGTCTCCGGATGCTAGAATCAGCCAGATTCACTGCCTCGGAGCCTGCTTAGTGAGCGCCCGGGTGCATCAAACTAGAGCGGCGTTGAAGACATTGAGCGTCGGAGCCAGATCAACGAGGTGGTTCAGCTGCGTTGCACTCGTATGCCTGGCTTGCGTTTTATTGTCGACCAGCATCCAGGCTGCCCATTTCTGCGCTCTTAAAGGGCCCGCCGGCCAGGTCGCCGTCGAGTTGGATCCTGCTTCTTCTTCCAGCCCGGTCTGTCTGACATGCCTGATGGCGCCGTCCCTGAGCGCGCTCATTCTGCTGGTTGCATTTTTCGTCATGTCAGGTAGCACCGTGTTTGTTGGCGCACTGCAGATGCGCCCGAAACCTATCCTGAGTTCTTTCCAGCTGCATATTCGCCCCCCTCCCGCAGTGGTCTAAGTCCGTTCCTGATTTGCATTCCTTTTACAACGAACTTTTCTTACATACAGGAGCACGATACGGACGCCGCTACCTGGTGGGGTGATCGACAATTTTGAGTATTGTTAGCAAAATCGCTGCGCCGATGCTGGTGTTGAAGCTGAGACTGTTTCGTGCGCAATGCCTTAACCTGTTCACAACTGGCGTGGTACTCCTGTCGCTGCAGAGTGTCGGCCTCGCCCAAACGACGACTTCGATCACCCTCGATCAGGCCATCGATCTCTCCCTGGCGCACAACCATGCGCTCAAAGCCACGCGGACGATGATTCTTCAGAATCAGGCGCAGGAAATCACGGCAAATTTGCGACCGAATCCAACCTTCGGATTCGATTCCCAGTTCATCCCTATTTTTTCGCCCAGCGATTTCTCACTCGATAACTTGAACCTGACCCAGCAATTCGACGTCGGACTCTCCTATCTCTTCGAGCGTGGCCATAAGCGGCAGAGGCGTCTGCAGGCAGCCCGCGATCAGACGGCAGTTACCCGCGCCCAGGTTACCGATGCCGAACGCACGCTGGCTTTCAACGTGGGACAAGAATTCGTCAGCGTTTTGCTGGCCGAGTCCAGCCTGCAGTTCGCCCAGGAAGACTTAAAAGATTTTCAGAACACCGTCGATATTGCGCAGGCCCAATTCAACGCCGGGGACATCAGCGAAGCCGACTACCTCAAGATCAAGCTTCAGCTGCTCCAGTTCCAGACGGACGCTTCCTCAGCCCGGCTGGCCAAGGCGCAAGCGCTGGTCGCGCTCCGGCAGTTACTCGGATACGACGCTGTGCCCGCGAACTACGATGTGGTCGGGGACCTGACCTATCAACCGCTGAAGACCGGTCTTGATGATCTGCAGGCCAAGGCCCTGCGCGAGCGTCCCGACTTTCAGGCTGCGCTGCTCGGCGTGACCGCTGCCCAGAGCCAGATCCAGCTGGCTAAGGCCAACTCCAAGGTGGATGTGACTGGCACCTACGATTTCACCCATACCGCCGCCCAAAATTCGGCTTCGATCTTTGCCAGTTTCGATTTGCCGATTTTCAACCGCAATCAGGGCGAACTCGCCCGCACCCGCTACGCGCTCACCCAGGCCGAAGAAACGCAGCAATCGGCCAGCGATACCGTGATGTCTGATGTGGCCAATGCGTATGAAGCGGTGAAGAGCAATGACGAGGTACTTACAGCTCTACAACACCGGATACCTGAAGCAGGCCAAGGACTCCCGCGACATCAGCGAGTACGCCTACAAGCGCGGCGCCGCCAGCCTGCTGGATTTTCTGGACGCGGAACGCAGCTACCGTGCGGCCCAACTGGCCTATCGCCAGGCCCTGGCTTCCTACATGACGGCACTCGAACAACTGAAACAGGCGGTCGGAGCGAGGAACCTGCCATGAAGATGAGAATCGACAAAGCTCGCGGCCGCGCCATCCCGCAGCACATTCCAGCAAAAGCTCTGATCGTGGTGCTGGCGCTCACGCTGGCATTTGCCGGTTGCGAAGGATCGAAAACCGATACTGTCGCTAGTAACCGTGCCGCGCAAGATCCCAACCATCCTGAACTGTTCAACCTGCGGCCGGAACAGATGTCACATGTGCAGGTCGTAACAATTCAACCGACGGCCTTGACTCGCACTCTGCGGCTGACCGGCGCGGTGGCGTACAACAATTTCCGAACCACGCCTGTGATTACCCAGGTGAGTGGTCCGGTGAGCCGTGTGCTGGTGGTGCCCGGTCAGAAAGTGCGCCAGGGCCAGCCCATGTTGTACGTGGCCAGTCCTGATTATTCGCAGTTGCGCACCAACTACCTGAAGGCCAAGGACGCTTACTCTCTCGCGGAAAAAACTTATACCCGGGCGCAGGACCTGTATCAGCATCACGCCATCGCCGTAAAAGATTTGGAGCAGGCGGAATCCGCCGAAGTACAGGCGGGAGGCGACCTGCGCATCGGCCGAAGCCGCGTTGAAAGTGATGGGCGTCACCGATCCCGACGCAGTGGCCAAAGGTCCGTCGTCCTACGAGGTTCCGGTGCGAGCGCCGATCGGTGGGGAAGTGGTCGAACAGTTGGTTTCCGCCGGACAGTTGCTGCAACCCGGCAATACGCAATGCTTCACTATCTCCGACACCAGCACGGTGTGGGTGCTGGTGAATGTGTATCAAAAGGATCTGCCATACGTTCGCGTCGGAGACACGGTTACGATCCAGACCGACGCTTATCCTGATTCATTTCACGGACGCATTTCCTACGTCGCGGCCGCCCTCGATCCCACGACTCGCACTTTGCCAGCTCGGATCGAGACCTTGAATCCGGGCGAGAAGCTGAAAAAAGACATGTACGTGACCGCAACCGTGCAGGCTGGGAAGGCTCAGAACGTGTTGACCGTGCCAGATTCCGCAGTCTTGCGCGACACCGAGAATCAACCGTTCGTTTATGCCGAGACCTCTTCCAATCAGTTCGGAAGACGTCCGGTAACTCTGGGAGACAGCCAGCAGGGCCAAACCCAAATAACAGACGGGCTAAAACCCGGAGATCGAGTGATCGGCGACGGCAGCCTGTTCCTGCAGTTCGCCAACTCACTGCAGCGCTAGCTTGTGAATGTGTAGGGCGGACACTCCTGTCCGCCGCCTTGACTTGGACTTTTGTCAGAGATCGAGAAGAAGCAATCGAAAGAAACGGAATTGAAGAAGAAACGCAGCAGTTATCTAAATGATCCATCGCATCGTCCAAGCAGCGCTACGCCAGCAGTTCCTGGTCCTGATGCTGACCGGTTTCATCACGGTCGGAGGAATTCTGTCGTTCCAGCGCATGCCAGTGGACGCCTACCCCGACCTCGCGCCACCCCAGGTCGAACTCATCACCCAATGGCCCGGACACGCCGCCGAAGAAGTCGAACGTCTGGTCACCCTGCCCCTCGAACTCGAAATGAACGGCGTACCGCACATGATTACGATGCGGTCGATTTCGCTGTACGGTCTCTCCGACGTACGCCTGACTTTCGAAGACAACACCGACGACTATCTGGCCCGGCAAATCGTTTTTGAACGCCTGGCGGATGCCACACTCCCTACGGGAGTGACCGCTTCCATGGCCCCGTTGTTCAGCCCCAGTGGCCTGGTCTACCGCTACGTGCTGGAGAGTCCCGACCGCACTCCGCAGGAGCTGAAGACGATCGAAGAGCTGGGTCGTCGAGCGCGCCTACCGCTCCGTCCCCGGCGTGGCCGACGACTCTGGCCTGGGCGGGACGGAGATGCAGTATCAGGTCTTGCTCGATCCGTCCCGCATCTACGGATATCACCTGACGGTTCCGCAGGTCAGCGCCGCTCTCGCAGCGAACAATTCCAACGCGGGCGGCGGATTCTATTCCCAGGGCGGCCAGTTCTACTACGTCCGCGGGATCGGTCTGGTCCGCAACACAGAAGACATCGGCAACATCGTCGTCGGCAGCAACAAAGGCGTACCGATTCGCGTTCGCGATGTCGGCGAAGTCACCATCGGACACGCACCTCGCCTCGGTCAATTCGGTTTTCAAAAGAACGACGATGCCGTCGAAGGCGTGATCCTCATGCGCCGCGGCGAGCAGACGCAGACCGTGCTCAAGGGTGTCGAGGCAAAAACCGAAGATCTGAATCGCTCGATCTTGCCGCCGGACGTCAAAGATTCATCCCTTACTACGATCGCAGCGAACTGGTAAGACTCACGACCGACACCGTGGAAGCCAATCTGCTTCGCGGCATGGTATTGGTTCTGATCGTCCTGATCTTCTTCCTGGTCAGCTTCCGCGCCGCCGTGATTGTTGCGCTGACGATTCCGTTGTCTTTGCTGTTCGCATTCATCGTCCTGCACGCCCACGACGTTGCCGCCAACCTGCTTTCCATCGGCGCTATCGATTTCGGGATTGTGATCGACGGCGCCGTGGTCATGATCGAGAACATCTATCGCGAACTGGCGCTGCGCGAAGGGCAAAGCTACAACCTGAACGAAGTCATTCTGGCCGCCGCGAAGGATGTTGATCGCCCCATCTTCTACTCGGTGGCTGTCATTCTCGCGGGGTATCTACCGATCTATGCGCTGAGTGGGCCGTCGGGCAAACTGTTTCATCCCATGGCGGAAACCATGTCTTTCGCGCTGGTGGGCGCCCTGCTTCTGACGCTGACTCTGGTTCCGGTGCTGGCTTCCTATTGGTTCAAAAGCGGTGTCAAGGAAAAGCAGAACCGCGCATTCGAATGGATGAAGCGCAAGTATGCTGGCCAGCTGGATTGGGCCCTCGACCGTCCGAAGACTACTCTGGCCATTGCCACTCTGATTTTCGGTGCCTCTCTGCTCCTGGTGCCTTTCATCGGGGGAGAATTCATGCCTCACCTCGATGAAGGCGCGCTCTGGGTGCGGGCCACCATGCCGTACACCATCTCGTTCGAAGAGGCCAGCAAGATTGCTCCACAGATTCGCGCCATCCTGATGGCCTATCCCCAGGTGACAGTGGTGGGCTCCGAATTGGGACGCCCCGACGACGGCACCGACCCCACAGGCTTCTTCAATTGCGAATTCTACGTCGGCCTCAAGCCCTACAAAGACTCGGCTTGGACGGGAGATGTCAGCGACAAGGAAGAGCTGGTCGCATCCCTTAATAAGAAGTTCGCCGCCTTCCCGGGGATCATCTTTAACTTTACCCAACCTGCGGAAGACGCTGTGGATGAAGCGCTTACAGGTCTGAAAAGCTCTCTTGCCGTAAAAATCTACGGTCCGGATTTGAACATTCTGCAGGACAAAGCCGTCCAGATGAAGAACGTCTTGTCCACCATTCCGGGCTTCAAGGAATTGACTGTAGTCCGCGAACTCGGCCAGCCCAGCCTATTGATCGATGTCGATCGCGACAAAATCGCGCGCTATGGAATCAACGTCGCCGACGCCGAGGCCGTGATCTCGGCGGCCGTAGGAGGCGAAGCCGCCACCCAGGTCATTCAGGGAGAAAAGCTTTTCGATCTCGTTGTGCGGATGCAGCCGCAGTTTCGCAGCAGCGCTCATGACATCGGCAACCTGTTGGTAGGCACTCCCGATGGACAGCAGATTCCGTTGAGTGACCTCGCGACCATCACCCAGGGAAATGGCGCGTCGTTCATTTACCGCGAAGACAACTCGCGTTACATCGGCGTGCAGTACAGCATTGAAGGGCGCGATCTCGAACGCGCCGTGCGAGACGGACAGGCTGCGGTAGAAAAAGCCGTGACTCTGCCACAGGGCTACACCATGGCGTGGGGTGGCGAATACAGCCAGTTCCTGGAAGCGAAATCGCAGATGCTCTTCATTGTCCCCCTTGCGATTGGCCTGATTTTCATGATCCTGTTCGCCCTGTATGGCAACTTCAAATTTCCCACCACGATTGCGCTGGGCGTCATCATGACGGAGCCGGTCGGCGCCCTGGTCGCGCTCAAGCTCACGCACACGCCGTTCAGCGTGTCGTCTGTCTTGGGATTGCTGGCCCTGTTGGGCGTGTCGGTGGAAACAGCCGTCATTCTAGTCTCCTACATCAACAAGCTACGGCAGGAAGGCATGGACATCCGGACCGCCACGCGTGAAGCCTCCCTGTTGCGGCTGAGGCCGATCATGATGACCGCCCTCGTGGCATGCCTGGGCTTGCTGCCAGCCGCGCTCTCGACCGGCATCGGCTCCGATACCCAGAAGCCTTTCGCCATCGTAATCGTGGCCGGCCTGATTTCTCGCCTGTTCATCGGCTTCTTCGTGAACCCGGTTCTCTACGAAATCGTCGCCCGCGAAGGCGACGTCCTGCAGGTGTAGTTATGTGGGGCGGACACTGCTCTCCGCCGCCTTTGATCTTGATTTTGATCTCTCTTAAACCAACCCCAACGTCAAAAAGCGGCGGACAGGAGCGTCCGCCCCACACAACACAGGGTGGTTACCCCCTGTTACCTCTGTGCCATATGCATGGCACCAGTGGTTCATTGACCTAGTGGTGTCCCGACGTTAACTTGGACTCGTACGGTGCGGCTTGTCGTACTCCCCCAAAGGCGAAAGAGCATCTAACAATTTGGGGTGATCTATGAAGATCGTCTACGTTTGTTATGCGGCCCTCGGTTTCGCAGTAGCCCGCTGGATCTTTCAGCGAGAAGCAGTTGCGGTGGTTGATCCGGTCACACGCTTTCGTACCTCTGGCCTGCTGTAAGAGCGTTGAACCGATCGGCGTGCGGTGCCCCGTTGCGTGCCGCTTCGCTCCGCACGCCGCTTCTTTTTGCGGATGTTTCTTCGTAGAACCGCGGCCATCCCAAGGTGCTACGACTTAAGTTTGTCCCTGCCTCGTTATTCCTGCCTTGTCTCCTGAGTACAATTTTGTCAGTGCCCGGCTCACTAGTTATCAATTGAATGCGGGTACGCGACCGTAACTAACGGTGTGTCGTTGCTTGCGTCACAATGGTGAGGGAACTGTTTTTCCTCGTTGCTTATGATTCGTAAATCAATCCTGTCCGCTTGCGCTGGTCGTGCTGGGAATTTTCTCGCCGGTGCGCGGAGTGGCGCAATCCGATGGCGGGGAGCCGTCCCTGGGAGACTTGGCGCGACAAATCCGCAAAGCCAAGGCAGCGCCTCAGCCCGCAGCGGCACAGCCGGAACATACGGTGATCGACAACGACAATCTCCATCAGGTGATGGACGAAGTGCAGAATCGCAAACTGGATGGGAAACTTCTCTTCAGCATCGATAGCGAGGGCAAGAAATTCAAGGTCTCATCTCCGGACGTGACTTGCGATCTCTCCTTCAGCGGTTCGGCGACATCTCTCCTCTCGGACCCTTACACGCCACAAGATTTGCCCGAGAGCGACTTGGCGAAGCTCGACGGGCCCGCGACCATCACCGGAGATAGCCTTCAAGTCTCGGTGCATAACGGAACGACCTGGAACATCAAGGAAATTACGGTGGGACTGACCATCGTCCGCAGTTCCGAAGCAAACACCGCGCGGCGCACTGGAGCGCGACTGATAACAGCTGCTCAAACCACTACGCTGCTCTCAGAGAAACATCCCGACTCAACCGTTCTTTACCACCTCAAAGGTTCGGCTGCGCCATCCAGCACTACGGTGTTCCATGAAACGTTAGGCAGTCCGCCGGGTCAGGATCAGGAATGGCATTGGGCAATCGTGCAGGCTAAAGGGATAGCGGCGCAGAAAGCGCCAGCGGCGCCTGCTCAATAGAGATTGTCAACGTCAGCTGACCTGAGCCACATCTTCCGTTTTTCCGCTCTTGAGACTGCGATACGCTGCATCGAGGATCTCCTGGTTCTGCCAACCCTGCTCACCAGGCACAGGGAATGCTGCTTTCCCCTCGACAGCATCCGCAAACGCATCCACCTGTCGTGCATACGCCATACGATTTGAAACCTGATCGCTCTCCACCACGGAACCGTTGCGCCGCAATTCCAACGTGATCGGTCGTTCCACGTTGAGCACATCATCGCCGCGCAGCACCCCAGTCTCTCCGACCAGTTCCAGCGGAGTGCGGTATTCGGTGCGGAAGGAAACTGCCACAGTCGCCAGAGTGCCACGCGAAAACTCGAGAGTGAGCAGGGCAGCCGACTCGACGGCGTCAGGCCCAAGGTCGTATCGTCCGCGAGCGCTGACTCGAACAACTTCATCCTGCAGGATGTAGCGCAGAGCATCTATGGCGTGTACGCCCACATCGGCAATGGGTCCGCCGCCCGCCACGGCGGGATCATTGATCCAGGCGCGGGGATGACCGGTCCCCGCAGGAAAGGAAAACTCTGAACGCGCGAACACAACTTTGCCAATCTCGCCTGACGCAACACGCTCCCTCAATCGCGCCGCGCTTTCTTCAAAGCGAAAAACCTGTGCCACTCCCAGCAATAACCCGGCAGTTCGGGCCGCTTCAACCATCTGGCGGCACTCGTCGGAATTCATTCCCATGGGCTTTTCGCAGAGCACAGGCTTGCCGCAACGCAGGGCCAGCAAAACATCGTCCAGGTGGCAGGAATTGGGAGTAGTGACGAGAACGGCATCCACTTCCGGCGATCGACACATATCCTCGGCCGAATCAAATGCAAGAGGGATGTTGAACTTATCGGCAGACTCGCGTGCCTTCTCCATGCTGCGCCGCGACAATGCCGTGACCCGGCAGTTCTGCGCCAACGCAAATCCCGGCATAAGCCGCTTTACCGCGTGCAATCCAAATCCGAGAATGCCAAAACGTATCAAGGTAGACCTGAATATAGGATTATGTGGGGCGGGTGCCTCGCCCGCGGCTTTAAATTTGATTATTGCCATTGCTTCCAGCGGTCCTGGAATGTGGTGCCCAGCAAGAGTCTTTGCTGCTCTTCCACACGCGGGCGAGGTCGCCCGCGCCGCACACAAACCGTTACTTGGCGAATACCAGGGCCGTGGGCGCCAGATCAAAAGTCGTGACAATCGTGCTGCTGGGAAGCCCGCCGGTGTCCGCATTGATCACAAACTTGGTGATGTTCTTGGAGGACTGGTTGGACACATAGAGAAACTTGTCCGCCGGATCAACGGTGGCAGCTACCGGCCTGGTTCCAGCCGCGAATGGTGACTTGTCCAGCGCTGTGGCTACGCCCGTGCCCGTATCGATCGAATACGCAGAAACGTTGTTCGAGCTGATGTTAGTTACATACAAAACTTTTCCCGCCGGATCGAGCGTAACTGCGATCGGGCTGGTCCCGGCGGCGAATGGAGAATCCAGTGTCGGAGTCAGCGTGCCACTGGTGCTATCGATGCTCATCCCCGAAACCGTGTTGGAAATGAAATTCGCCACGTAGAGAAAGTGTTCAGTGGGGTCCACCACCATCGAACTGGGTCCGCTGCCCACGGTGAACGGCGATCCTGCAACCGAAGCCAGGTTACCCGTTCCCGAGGTAACGGAGTAGGCGAACACCACCGGAAGATTTGAACTGGCCACATAGAGAAATTTGCCCGATGGCGTCACCGTGAGAGCTGCAGGCCGAGGTCCGGTGGCGAATGGCGACCCCGCGGCCTCGGTCAAAGTGCCATCGCTCGAGCTGACCGTGTAGACAGAAACGGAATTCGCCGTCTGATTGGCCACGAACAGCAGATCACCGCCCGTGCTGAGTGCGATTGCCGAAGGATTCAATCCTGCCGGAGTACGTGGCATGACTTCCGCAAGTTCGCCGGTATCGTGGTTGATCTTGAATAGAGAAACGTCGCTGCTGCCCTGGTTCGCGGCGTAGATGTAATTTCCCGAGGGATGAATCGCGATCGCAATTGGGGATGTGCCTCCCGGAAACGGAGAGCCCAGCACACGATTCAGATTGCCCGAGTTCGAATCGACGCGGTAAGCAGCAATCGCGTTCGCCTCAGGCACGGCAACATAGGCGTTGCGACCCGCGGAACCGCTGCCACCTCCACTGCTGCTGCTGCCGCCGCAACTAGCCAGCCAGGCCAGCGCAAAGATTGTGGCCAGCAGTCCCACCCGTCTGTTCACTATCATCAAATTCCTTCCGAGAAATTACAGGTCATGCTTCGGTTATGGCGTCGCTAAGGGCGATCTGTGCCCCTTCTTCTTGAGCGCGCCCCAGCGATACACCAGACCTGTCGAGAACCGGTAATTGTTTTGCTTCTCCGAAAACAAAGTCGTGTGGATGTAATCCACCTGAAACACCCTGATGGCGAAGCGGCGCGTAAGGTCGTAATCCATGCCCCCACCCACAGCCACGGCTCGCTCAGTGTCTTCTTCTCCTGGGCCCACTTGAACCAGGGAGCGGGCTTTACCAAACATCAGGTGGGCGGAAAACATCACCTTGCCCTTGGGGTAGAGAAACTGGGGACCGACCGTGATGTCGCGGAAGTTTATGTTCGTTCCGTATTGTCCGCTCAGCTCCGCTACCACTCCGAATCCGCGAATCAGGTTGAAGGCAGGCGCAAAGGTGTATCCGTTGAGGCCTGACGGGTTGGAGAAGCCAAACGATGGACTGTCAAAGCGCGTGTAAGAATATCCGCCGAAAACCTGTACCCGAGGGGTGTCTCCTCCTCCCTGCGCCCACGCCGAACCGGCGGCGCCGAGCATCAGGAAGGTTATGAGAGCAACCGCACCCACGGCTGGAATCTTTTCCAGTTGGATACGGCGTTTCAGACGAAACCAGAGTGCAGCAACAGGCGGGGAATCTTTCATGAGGTGTTTCAGGAGTTCTCCTGGACGTATGAACCTGGGCAGCGCAAGTTCAATAAACCCAATTTCATACGAAAGTTTCGCTATAAACCCCTAAAGCTAAAAGAGGTTGGATGCGGGCAAGTCCCACAAAAGATGCGGCGGACCGCTTATTTCACCGCCATGGCCCCGACCAGGGACTCGAAGATCTTGAACCCCTCCGTGCCCCCCAGCTCCGGCTCACTCGAACGCTCGGGATGCGGCATCATTCCCAGCACATTCCGGCCCGGACTGCAGATTCCAGCAATATTTTCCAGAGAGCCGTTGGGATTGGATTCCGGCGTAATCTCGCCGGAAGGGGAACAGTAACGGAATACTATCTGTTGGTTGCGCTTCAACTCCGCGAGCGTTGCCTCGTCGCAGAAATAGTTGCCTTCCATGTGGCCGATCGGGATGGTCAATACTTCGCCTTTGCGGCAAGCGCTGGTGAACGGGGTCTCAGCGTTCTCAACCCGCACCTGCACCGGCTTGCAGACATATTTCAGCCCGACATTCCGCATCATCGCTCCCGGCAGCAAGCCGGACTCGCACAAAATCTGGAAGCCGTTACAGATTCCGATCACCAATCCGCCGCCATCGGCGAATTTCTTCACCGATTCCATCACCGGAGAGAACTTGGCAATCGCGCCTGTGCGCAGGTAGTCGCCATAAGAAAACCCGCCCGGGACAATGATGGCGTCGCAATTCTGCAGATCATGCGAGTCGTGCCACAGGAACGTGACCGGCTGCCTGGCGACATTCTGGATCGTCCAGTACGCATCATGGTCACAGTTGGAGCCTGGGAAAATGATGACGCCAAATTTCATCTGTAATTTCCTCGAGGAGGAGCTTCGCCTGAAAGTTTAACACGAAGAAAACGCCGCCCGTAGTGCTCAGAAGCATGCCACGGGCGGCGGGGAGGACAGAGGGGATTAGTACATATCATCCGGAGGCGGAGCGGGAGGAAGCGGCGGCAGCGGAGCCGCTCCATCGGTTTGAACCGAGAAGCCAGGGCCTCCGCCGGGTGGCAGCACTTTGCGAAAGAATATACGGTCGCCGCCGCCAGCGATCCCTCCCACGCCTTGTCCCTGTATCGATTTCAGTTGCCTCCACTGGTCGAGGGAGAGCACTTTGCGCAGATCAAGGTTCATCATGGTGAACTCACGTTCCAGCTTGCCGCGCGCCTCCAGCACCTGGTTCACTTGTGCCTCGACCTGCCCTTCGTTCGGGACATCGGCATCCAGCAACGTCTGCAGTTTGAGGTCCTGCTTTTCCATGTCCGCGCCGTAATCGATCAGCTTTACTTTGTGGTCATAAAACGTCTGATCGAGTTGCCCGATTTGCCCGTCGCTGAGTTGAAGCTTCTTGGCAATGTCCGAGTTCTGCCACCACTTTCCCAGTTCGCCGCGATAGACCATGGTGACTCTGCTTCCCGGAGTTGAGACGACCTTGGTCGCCGTCTGATTTTGCGCCGCCAGGGAGAGCGACGCGAGCAGAAACAATGCGAAAAATACTGGATGTCTAGTTTTCATGGGTTGGCTCCTTCTTGCGAACTGTGGAATGTACGGCGGCCATGTCCTGGACCATTTCTTCAGCGAGGAGCGCTGCAGGATCCAGCGCTGCTGGTCCGTCATTGTTCACGGCGCGTTCTACTTGCAACAGTAATTCGTGGTCGGGATCGACCTGTGCCTCACGCGGCAGTGTTGCCGGAGCACGGCCCAGCATCAATCCTGCCAGCAGAACAATCGCTGCCAGGGCCGAACCTGTCAGCGCCGGAGACCAGCGGGCCAATCTCTCCTGCGCCCGGAATTGCGGAGTCGAGATACGCGACCACACGGCCGCACGTTGCTGCTGCCAGAATTCCTCGGAATGCTCGGTCGAAGCGCGGGCCCAGTCGGGCAGAGACTCCAGCGTTGATCGCAGAGCCTGCTGGTCACTCTCAATAGTGAGGTCCAGCAACTCGTCGTCGCTCAAATGTCGAATTATTTCCATTGCTTCTCCTTCATCTCGCGCAACTTTCCTGTAGCTCGCGACAGTTGCGCCTTCACCGAGCCGACTTTTAACTGCAGCAGGTCCGCGATCTGGGCCAGCGGCATCTCCTCCTCGTAGCGCAGAAAGAAAATTGCACGTTGTTGCGGCGAAAGGGAAGACAGAGCGTTCCAGACGGCTTCCAGTTCTTCTCGCGCCAGCAGCGTGCGTTCTGCCGAGGGCGCTGGTGCGGGAAACTGCCGGGGTTCCACGCCATCGTGTTCACTGTCATCGAGGCCCACTAATCTCTTCCAGAACGAAGCTCGCCGGTTGCGGGCATGGTCTCGCACCAGGTTGACCGCGATGCGCAGGATCCATGTCTCGATCCGGCATTCGCCCCGGAAGCTGGCGCGTTTCTGATAAGCGCGCAGGAAGCATTCCTGGGTGAGAGTGTCGGCCGTATCGGCATCCCGCACCAGCAGAAAGATCACGCGGTACACGCGCCGCTGGTGCCGGCGCATGATCTCGTCGAACCGTTCCGATCGAGACTTCTTCGGCTTTGTCGATTGCGGCAGAACTCAAGGCTGTCGTCAGAACCGTGTCCACTCGTCTGCTCTCTGGAAGAATCGTGCTGTCAGTATGGACGGACTACACCAGGCAAGGTTTACAGCGGCCGAAATTCCCGCTGAGGGATGATCCGGGCTATCATCCGCTCGGCAGAAGCATCTTAACCATCATGGATTTAGGAGACCACTTTCGAGTCACCGGCGGCGCGCTGAAGAACTGGTTCGTCGCGCAGTTGCTGGACTCGTTTGCGGTCGGCCTTTTGTGGCTGATCGGCCTGCTTATACTCAAAGTGCCGTGCCGCTCCGCTGTGGGCATTGCTGGGCGCGGCGTTCCAGTTCGTCCCTCAGATCGGCGCGGTGCTCGGTGTCATCGGTCCGGCGCTCACCGCCATGTTCAAGTGGGGAGACTGGGAACATCCCCTCTATGTTCTGATGCTGTACGCAGTCATCGCCATCGTGGATGGCTTCATCCTCCAGCCCTACATCATGAAGCGGACATCCAGGGTGCCGATCTGGGCTTCGATTCTGGCCCCGATTGTCCTCGGGATGATCATTCCATTCTGGGGTGTGCTGCTGGCTCCGCCGTTACTGGCGGTACTCTACGCGTACAAGGCTCGACAAGCCGGCGCTCAGAATCCCATGCTATAATTTTTGTTCGCCGGCATTCATTTGAGGCAATCCGTTGATCTCCTCGACGGCAAGTTCCGCGCCATAAAAGACTATTAGATACGAGGTATTTCCATGTCCGGCCATTCAAAATGGGCCACAATCAAGCACAAAAAAGGCGCACTGGACGCCAAGCGGGGCAAGATTTTTACCCGTCTGATCAAGGAAATCTCCATCGCCGCCAAGAATGGCGGAGATCCCGACACCAACCCGCGCCTGCGCGGCGCCATCCTCGCCGCCAAGGCTGAGAACATGCCCGCCGACAACATCAAGCGGGCCATCCTGCGCGGCACGGGTGAGCTTCCCGGCGCCACCTACGAAGAGTTCTCGCTCGAAGGCTACGGCCCGGGTGGCGTGGCGATCCTGCTCGATATCAATACCGACAATCGCAACCGCACGGTCAGCGAAATCCGTCATGCCTTCGGCAAGAACGGCGGGAATATGGCCTCAGCCGGTGCGGTCGCGTATATGTTCCACAAGAAGGGCGACATCGTCATCCCCAAGTCGGCGGCCACAGTAGACGATCTGATGAACATCATCATCGAGGCGGGCGGCGAAGATGAACCGATTGACGATGGCGAAAACTGGGAAATCCTGACTGCTCCTTCCGCCTATGAAGGCATGCTCGAAGCGGTTAAGAAGGCCGGCATTACGCCCGTTTCGTCCAGTGTGACAATGGTCCCTGACACCTACACCAAGCTGGAAGGCGCAGCCGCGACCCAGATGATCCGCTTGATGGAAGCGCTCGAAGAGCACGACGACGTGCAGAACGTCCACTCCAATTTCGACATCGACGAGAAGCTGCTGGAAGAAGTAGCAGGCTAGATTTTTGTAGCGCCGGCGTCCCGCCGGCCCGATGGGCGCAGAATGCCCGCCAGACGTTTCACGATCGATTCCTGACATCGATCCGAGGTCCAAAGAAGGTCCCGGAGGGATCTCTGACAGTAGCCCGCCACTTCAGTGGCGGGTCAGCTCACAAAAGATACGCGTGCCGTAGGCACGCCTGAAACGCTCAGGCGTAGGTGGAGGATTTCAGACCTCCTACGGGACGTAACGTTCCTTGCGATCAACCCAGCGATGAATCGCCGGAGCTACTATCAGGCGTCCCTCCGGGGCACCAAACTCCCGATTCCACGCCATCTCCGACCCGCTCCGCCACTTTTCAACACCGCTGTGGATAATTCTGTGGGAAACCCGTCAACAACACTGATAACTTGTTTGTTACGAGTGGTTTCTGCACCTTGCACTGCTTGCGGAGCTAGTTTTGAAAATGCGGCTCGACAAATTGCTCCTGGAGCGTAGCCTGACCACCTCCAGAGAGCGCGCCCAGGCCTTAATCCTCGCCGGAAAGGTACTGGTCAACGGACAGAAAATCGAAAAAGCTGGAGCCGCCGTGGACGCCTCCGCCGACATCCGCCTGCTCGGCGAAGATCTCAAGTATGTCAGCCGCGGCGGTCTCAAACTGGAGGAAGCTCTCACGCACTGGCAGATCGATGTCGCAGGCAAAATCTGCCTCGACGTCGGAACTTCGACCGGAGGATTTACCGATTGTCTTCTCCAGCGCGGCGCTGCACGCGTGATCGCAGTCGATACCGGCCACGGCCAGATCGATTTCCGCCTGCGTCAGGATGCACGCGTCCGCCTGCTGGAAAAGACCAATGCCCGCTATCTCACAGCGGATCAGCTTGGGGAAGCTTGTCGATGTGGTGGTGATGGATGTGTCTTTCATCTCGGCGACGCTGGTTCTGCCCGCGGTGATCGCCGCCGCATTTCCTCCGCCGGAGGAACGTCGCGGACGGAAAATCATCGTTCTGGTTAAACCACAATTCGAAGCCGGACGTGAGCAAGTAGGGAAGGGAGGCATCGTCCGCGATCCGCTGGTGCAGAAAGCCGCGGTCGAAAAAGTTCGTCACGCCCTGCTGGCATTGGGATGCACTCAGACCGATGTGATCGAATCCCCGATTCTCGGCGGTGAAGGCAATCGCGAATTTCTGCTGCTACGGCCAATTCTGAGGGGACGTTCTTTACGACCTTTGCGGAAAACTTAGCGACCTTCGCGGTCAAAGCTTTTAACCGCAAAGATCGCAAAGGACTCGCAAAGTCCGCAAAGAACACCCACAACGCTTTTGCCGCGAAATTTCTGTACAATTCGATTCTCACCATGGCTACCAGGAACGCGGCATCCACAAACAAGTTCGCCGGAATTATTTCCAAGCCCGGCAAGACTGAACTGGCGGAAATCGTCCCACCTCTCCTGGCCTGGTTTCGAGAGCATCAATATCAGGTCGTCGTCGATCCCGAGACTGCGCCTTATGCTCCCGGCGTGGAAGTTCTGTCGCGCGACGCCATGGGCTCCCGTCCTCTGAACTTCGTGGTGGTGCTGGGTGGAGACGGAACGCTGCTATCCGCAGCCCGGGCCGTATCCAAGGCCGGAATTCCGGTGCTCGGCATCAATCTGGGTTCGCTCGGATTTCTCACCGAAGTGCCGCTGGAAAATCTGTACTCCACTCTGAAGGCATTGAGCAGAGCTGCTGCAATCTCGACCTTCGGTCCATGGTGCACTGCGACGTGTTTCGCAAAGACACTTCCGTAGGGAGTTACGACGCGCTCAACGATGTGGTGGTCGGCAAGGGCACGATCGCCCGGCTGAATCATTGCGACGTCTATATTGACCGGGTGTTTGTCTCGAGCTATCAGGCCGACAGCCTGATCGTCTCCACCGCTACCGGTTCGACGGCGTATTCGCTGGCGGCCGGCGGTCCCATTCTGATGCCTTCCGTGGACGCATTCGTCGTCACGCCGGTTTCGGCGCACTCGCTCACTCATCGTCCGCTGGTGGTCCGCGATACTTCTGAAATAGAGATTGTGGTCAAAACCGGAGAGGATGAAGCCTACCTGAGTATCGACGGGCAGATCGGCATGCCGATGCTCGACGGAGACCGAGTGCTGTGCCGCAAGTCAGAGCACCAGGTCAAGCTGCTGCACACTCAGGGAACATTCTTTGACGTGCTTCGCACCAAGCTGAAATGGGGCCAGCGCTAAAAGATGAGCGAGAGCATGAAACAGATAAATGGGCGCGGCCGTCTCGCTGTTGCGGCAGCGTGTTTACGCGACTGCGCACGCCGGCGAGACGCTCGCGCCCATATTGCTTGAGTCTTTACGCAGACGCCGCTTCGGCAAAACCCATCGCCGGACGTGGCCACGTTGTTGACGCATGGGCGTCGCCTCTTGCGCGATTTCCTGCACTTCGGCCATCGTCGCCGCCTTTCCCGGTGTCCGCCAGGAATTCACGAATCCGCAGCTTTGCTTTGTGCAGTTGCGACTTGGAATTTCCCACCGAACAATCCAGGATCTTCGCGATCTCCTGGTGCTCGTAGCCTTCGACTTCGTGCAGCAGAAAGATGGTTCGGTAACCGGCGGGCAGATCTTTAATGGCGCGGGTCAGGGTGATGCGGTCCACCGATCCTGAGAGGCGGCCATCGCGGCTGCCGTATTCACGGCGCACCATCTTCGCATCGTGGCTCGAGGGCTCGTCGAGCGAAATCTGTTTCAACGCCTTCTTGCGGAAGTGCATCAGCACGGTATTCACCGCGATGCGATAGAGCCAGGTGGACAGCGCCGAATTTCCTTTAAATGTGTATAGCTTCCGGAACACCTGCAGAAATGCATCCTGGGTCAGGTCCTCGGCTTGCGCGGTGTTGTTGGTCATGCGCAGGCAAATGGAATAGATCCGCGCCTTGTGCGCGTGAAACAGAGCGGCAAAGGCTTCGGAGTCACCTTGCTGGGCACGCTTGACCAATTCAAGGTCGGTCGCAGTTCGGACCGCGGAGTTCGCATCGGGGTTCATTGCTTCAGTAGGAATGTTCTGGTTCGTCACGGCGTTTCCTCCTGAGATTGATCCTCTCATCGGTTGCGTTCATAACGAGATAAGAGTAGGTGCAGAAGCGATCAGGGTCTATCCGGTGCACCCTGTAGTGGTTTTAGTAATTTGCTGTACGGGGTAGAGAACCCGAAAACGATCCTGAAGCGGTAATGGATTACTCCAAATCACCAAAGCAAAGTGGTTGAAGGTTCGCATGCGCAGGAATTTCCCTCCTGCTGCAAGCACTCAGTTAAGTTTTTCAGTGGCGCGTCGATCGACGACGTGGTGATCGACTAGACGAAGATAGCTAGACGAAGATCAACGGATCAAATCAACCAAGATCACTCAAGTGTGGATGGAACAACGTGAACAATGTTGTTGCGGACCGCGTACAGCACCAGATCGCTGACCGAGTGCAGTTGCAGCTTGCGCATGATATTCGAGCGGTGAGTTTCCGCCGTCTTCACGCTCAGGCCCAGCGCGACTGCGACTTCTTTCGTGCTCTTGCCTTCGGCCAGCAGTTGCACGACTTCGCGCTCCCGCGGAGTGAGCCGGTCACGGCCCACGGCAATGGCGGCCGCCTGCGTGCCGCCTTTCAGATATCCATCCAGAACCATGGCTGCTACTTTGGAAGTGAAGTAGGTCTTGTCGCGCCGCAGTGCTTCGACCGCAACCACCAGATCGCGGGCCGCGTCGGATTTGAGCAGGAAGCCGCGAGCGCCGGCATTCAGCACGTCCCGCACCACCTGGTCGGAATCATGGAAAGTCAGAATCAGCACCTGGGCGCGCGGATCTTCTTTCATGATCTGCCGCGTCGCTTCGAGGCCGTTCAGGCCCGGCATGCCAATGTCGAGGATGATGGCGTCCGGTTTCAATTCACGGACTTTGTCCACCGCTTCACGCCCGTCGGCAGCCTCGCCGCAAATTTGATAATCCGGGTCTGCCTGCAGCAGGGCGCACAAACCTTTGCGCACCACTTCGTGGTCGTCCGCTATGAATATTCGGAACGCAGCCATTAACCTACCTCCGCAGAATTTCAGACTAAGCGCACCGACTGCCATCGCGTGGAGACACCCGCATAGCGGCATTAGCATAAGCATCAGGGTTGCCAAACCCCCTTATCCCACCATTTGCAACGCTTTAGCTGTCCGCGGAAACTTGGATCGTGTAAATCTTACTGATATCGCGTCGTCGGCGTAAGTTTTACGCCTTCGCCGCGAAGATTCGTGAGGGCGCCCCGAAGTAGGAGTCAATTCGCTGTGCTTTTTTGCACAGAAGTTGGCGGCGTCCCAAACGATTCAATGTTTTTGCAGTAGCGGACAGGTCAATCTGCAAGCTGCCTCGTAACTGATTACCCGACACCTGTTGCTTAAAAGAATGAGTGCTTCGGGATCATGAGCAGTCTATACAGAAACCCATAGGGCGCGATATACAGTTTGTTCTGTATTTTGCTGCGGCGCCCTTAGGTCTAAAGGCCTCATTCCGCGGAGTCGTTTCGTAGAGAACGCAGGTCGACTCCCAGTTGCTCCGCTTTTTTGTAGAGATGGCTTCGCTCGAGGCCCAGTGCCTTGGCTGCGTTGGTGACGTGGAAGTGGCTTCGTTTCAGTTCGCCCAGAATGACTTCGCGCTCGAAACCGGTCACGCGTCGGCCAGCGTTCCTGAGCCGCGCGTCGGGGAGGTTGCGAGAGTCTGGGGTAACGCCATCTCGACGGTTTCCGCAGTTACTTCACCTTCGGTTGCGAGCAGCATCAGCCGCTCGACCACGTTGCGCAGTTCGCGTACATTGCCCGGCCAGAAGTGCGCCTGCAGATCCTGAATCGCCTCCGGCGTGAAGGGAACTGGCTTCCAGTTATTTTGGGCGCAGACTTGTTCCGCGAAGTGTTGTACCAGGACGGGAATGTCTTCTTTGCGCTCGCGCAGCGGCGGCAGCACGATGGGGAAGACGTAGATCCGGTGAAACAGGTCCTGCCGGAACTTTCCTTCGCGCACCAGAGACTCCAGATTGCGATGCGTCGCCACCACAACGCGCACATCCACTTTGGTCGGTTTGTCGCCGCCGATGCGCTCGACTTCGCCTTCCTCCAGCACGCGCAGCAGCTTGGCCTGCATGGGCAGAGGCATATCGCCGATTTCGTCGAGGAAGATCGTGCCGCGCTCCGCCTGTTCGAATTTGCCGACGTGACGGCCGGCGGCGCCAGTAAAAGATCCTTTCTCGTGACCAAACAGTTCAGACTCGATCAACTCGGCCGGAACCGCGGCGCAGTTCAAAGTGACGAACGGGCCGGCAGCGCGCGGGCTGCGCTCGTGCAGGGTGCGTGCGACCAGTTCCTTGCCAGTGCCGGTTTCGCCAAGAATGCAGACCCGGGTTTCGCTGGCGGCCACACGTTCGATCTGGGCCATCAGCTTCTTCATGGTCTCGCCGGTCCACACAATCTCGTGTTTACCCAGTCGCTGGCGTAGTTGCCGGTTTTCGGATTCAAGCCGCTGCAGCTTGAGCGCATTCTCTACCGTGAGCAGCAGCTTGTCGGTCGAGATGGGTTTTTCCAGAAAATCGAGCGCGCCTAGTCGCGTAGCTCGCACTGCCATGTCGATGTGCGCCTGGCCTGACATCATCACCACGGGTGTCGTCACGCCCTGGGATTTCAACTCTTCGAGCAGAGACAGACCGTCTTTGCCGGGCATGACGACATCCGAGATGATCAGATCGAAGGATTGAGAGCGGGCCAGTTCGAGGGCCTTGGCGGCATTGTCGCAGACCGTTGCCTCGTGGCCGGCGAGACGAAAGGCCCGCGACAGCGAGGCCAGAGTATTGGCTTCGTCGTCGACGATCAGCAGATGCGCTTTCTGGGGCACCGATATCTCCTTAGCCCGACCGCGGGCACCTTGTCCAGATTGCCCGGCAGCTCGATCATAAATGTTGTGCCGCGTCCGGGCTCGCTGTGCACGCTGATTCTCCCGCCATGATCGCTGATGATCGATTGCACGATGGCCAGTCCAAGTCCGGTGCCGTGCGCCTTGCTGGTGTAGTAGGGCGTGAATAGCCGTTCGCACTCTTCCGGGGTGAGGCCGGCGCCGGTGTCGGCAATCTCGATTACGACCCGATCACCGCTCTGCCGGGTGCGCAGCGTAAGCGTGCCACCCTGCGGCATGGCATCCATCGCGTTGAGCGCGAGATTGGAGAAAGCCCGATGGAGCAGTTCCGGATCGGCGGCGATCGTTTGCAACGGCTCCGCCAATTCAAGGTGGCAAGCAACCGGAGCATGGTCGGGAGACTGCAGCTGCGCCTGCAGCAGACGCGCCACATTCCTCACCACATCATTCAGCTGCACTCGCTGAAATTGCGGTTGCGGCATGCGGGAGAATTCGCTGAAGCGGGAGATGATGGTCTTCAAGTTCGAGATCTCGGCCAGCAGCGTGGCCGAACTCTCGCGGAAAACTTCGTCGAACTGTTCGGGGCTTTGTTCAGAGACTCTCCCGCGACCGAACCAGATTTTCCACGGTCAGTTGCAACGGGAATAGCGGATTCTTGAGCTCATGCGCCAGCCGCCGCGCCAGTTCTCGCCAGGCAGCGACACGCTCGGCCTGCACCAGCCGCTCACGCTGTTCGAGAAGCTCTCCGGTCATGCGGTTAAACGATTCGGCCAGCGCACCCAGTTCGTCGGATGATTCCACCGGAACGCGAGTGTTCCAGTTTCCTGCCGCCACTTCTTGCGCCGCCGCTGCGAGTTGTTCGACCGGTCGCGTTACTCGGGACGACGCCCATCCGCTGAACAGGATGGCCAGAACGATGCCGACACTTCCTGCCAGCAACGCCGCCGACCGAATGCGATTGCGCAACTCCACATAGGGACGCCGCGTATTGCCCACCAGCAGAACGCCCAATAGCTGATTGTCCTGACCATTCAGCGGAATCGCATGCACGCTCTCATCGTCCGCCGCGTTGTCCGACCAATGAATCAGTGCAGTCGCTTCCTGCCGCTGTTGCTGGACTTGCTCAATGAGCGGCGCCAGAAAGTTCGGTTGCTGCACTCCGCCCGCAGGCGCAACCAGAAGGCGCTGGCGAAAAACTCTTGGCCAGATTTGGATAGAGCATGGCCCGCATTCCTGCCGGGAGTTCCAGACGTGCCGATGAAATCCTTGTCCAGGCGCCGGCCGCCGATAACGTAAAGAGGATTGTCACCAACCGGCACTTGCCGTATCGCAGACAGACTGAGAGCCTGCGCCGTCGGGCAGTTCTTCTTGCCGTAGAAACGCCGCCTTGAGCGGCGACTCGCTCGGCAGGGAACTCTCCTTGTAACCGAATTTCGCCGGCCACTGTGCCGACGAGAGAATTGTGCCGTGACTGTCCACGAACTCCAGGAAGTCGAGTTGCTGATTGTCGGCCAGAGCTTTGGCTTCGTTGACGTATGCGCTGTAGTCCGCCGGACCGCGATTCACCGCGAGAGCCATGCGTGTTACTGCTTCGTCGCTTGCGATGGTTTCGACGCGATGTGCCACGTCCTCGCCACGGCGGTTGAACTCACGTCGAAATTGCGCGATCAGCGCGGCCGTCTGATCTTCATTGGCACGCTCAAAGGCCCGCCGGGTCACGCTGGACACGATCCACGTGACCGCGCCCACGGAAAGGAAAACCGTCAGCGCGAACACCAGCAAAAGTTTGCGGCGAAAGCTCAAGGCTTCTCCGTTTCCAGCCAGACGTTCTCCAAATGCCAGCCGCCATCCGGATCTTCCTGCCAGCCCTTCACCGTTCCGCTTAACGCAACTACCGCTCTCAAATGCAGCAGAGGAATCACGCGCTGCGATTGCAGCAATGCGCTCTCGGCCGAATAAACGCTGGAGGCTGGATCGCCGTCAAACTTCGGCTGGGGCAAACCGAGTCTTCCCGCAAACTCGCCGAGCGAGACGCGCGCGTCCAGCGAAGGCAAAGCCATGCGAACCAGTCGCAGGTCGGCGGTCGCTGGAGTTTGTAGGTTGCAGAGTAAGTCCGGCGTCACGCGCGTTCAGTGCGATTCTCTCCGCCATGACTCGCGCCAGCGGATCAGACGCTTCGTAGCTCAGCGTCCACGACGGGGCGGTGCGCAAGCCGCTCCGAACCTGGCCAACACGCTGCAGATCGACTGTGGAAGGAAAGAGAAAAGCGTAACCGGTCATCCAGCCGGGGAGAAAAGTCCCGGCAGGTTCGCCTCCGCCCTGCAGCAGAACGTCATTCATCGCCGCGCGATCGATACTGAGCGAAAGCGCTTGGCGTAACAATCCTTCTTCCGGGGACTGGCTGTTGCGGTTGAATACCAGCGCCATCCATTCCGCCGGAGCCGAGTTCTCCAGTCGGCGTCCGTCAAGAACTGCACGGCGCGCCTGTTCCGGCGCGACCTCGATGATGTCTGCTTTGCCCAGATCGAGCGCGATCATCTGATCGCGAAAGCTCTTTCCCATTTCGATTTCGATTGAGTCGACGAATGCGCGGCCGCCCCAGTAGTCATCGCGTGCGGTCAGTGTGAGCTTCTTGCCCGGATCCCAGGCGCTGATGGCGAATGGGCCGCTGCCGGAAAGCTTACCGGCAGCTGCGTTTGGCAATCCCGTAGCGAGGCAATGCCAGCACCGCAGGCAGATAGGAAGTCGGCGCATCGCACTCGATGACGACAGCATCCCCGGTGGCAAAGACTTTCCATTTGGGATTTGCAGCTCGCAGTGACGCCGCCACAGCATCGGAAGTCACGGCCGTTCCATCGTGAAATAAAACTCCGTGCCGGATGCTGAACTGCCAGCGCTGGTCGCCCGGATCAGCACGCCACGAAGACGACACTCCGGGTTGGGTTTGGCCGCGTGCATCCAGCGTGACCAGCGTGTCAAAGATGAGGCGCGAAATACTGTGCAGCGGAATTGTGTCGAACTGCGCGGAGTCAACAGGATCAAGCGACGCAGGTGCTTCTCGTATGGCGACGCGCAGCGTCCCGCCGTAGCGCGGACGCGTGCTTGCCGGCGCTGCTGTCGCCATGAGCCAAGCACAAGACCAGGCTAACGGCCGCAAGTAAGAGTAAGCCGGAAGGCTTCATATCTCCCCGTTTCCAGATTGTGCACAACCGCCACCGCGTTCGCGCCGCTGGATTCCGTCCACAAGGCGGTGATGCTGCCGGTCACTTCGAGCCCCGCGCTCACAGGCACAGGCTCGCGGCCGATGACTTCAAACGCTCGCACCGTATCGCTTCGGCCATCGCCGCTTCCGCTCGCCAGAATTTGCTGGCCTGAGCCACAGCCGCTGCGAACAGCCGGCGATCTCGCTGCCCCAGCCTGACTTGTCCACCACCTGGTCGGTTGCCCCGTCGAGCAGATGCACTTGCCCGTCTACCGCGGCCAGCAGCCACCACGTGCTTTGGTCTCGAACCACAGGCGCGGTCGAATAAAACGCTGGCGCGGTCGTGAGCCTTCCTACAGGTGGAGAGAGTGCGCCGCTGAAGTAGTTGCGTGAGGCAGTGAAAGGGGCATTCAGGATGGCAAAATCCGCGCGCCAGCGGCCAGGGCTCATCGCTGTCGCTACAAGTCATTGCCGGGGCTGCGCTCGCGGAGCTTCGGCAATGTACTCCGGGCAGGTAAACATCAAAGAAGATGATCTTTATCTCTTCCCAGAACCAGTCTTCCTCGCAGATCGCGCGGCCATGGCCGCGAGTGAGCGACCGGCTGCGATTGTTCGAGTTGCCAGCGGCCATCCTGCGAACGGTACGTGGCCACGCCATTCGCATCCAGCACCAGCATGCGCGCCGGGTTGCCGTCGATGACTGCGACATCCAGAATGCGTTCTTGTTGTGACCACAAGGATGTCTTGTGCAGCACCATCGTCGTGGCTTGTGGTTCGATCGACAGCGGAGCAGTCCGAGGCAGGGAGACGATCACGACGGCAGGTGGATTCGCACCCTGCTCGAATTTCCGCAACCCACAAATAGCTTTGCAGATTCTCGGACAGCGATACCCTCACGTTCACCGACGCCTGAGCGGCGCCGACGAAACGTACTCCCAGGGCCGCAAGCTGGGTCAGAAGGTTGCGCCGGATCTCGTCAGCAGTTGCCGCACTGAGCGACGAGCGATTGACCACTTCCAGGTCATCGTCTTCGCTCCCGCAGCCGCTACAATCTTTCCTGCCAGTTGCTCTTCCGGCCCCGGCAAAGTTCTGTGCCTTACCCGGCGCAGAAAACAAAGCAAGAATGAAGATGACGAAGACCAGACGCGAAGGTATTGGCAAGAGCATGCTTGAAATATTGGAACGGGATGCGCGAATTATATGCTGCACAGTGCACGCTCCTGCCCTTGCGCTTGGGTACTGTCTGGGTTCGCCATCAGCCGGATGCAATCGCCAATCTTCAGCCGCATCCTTCGATCCCGCGATCTGAGACCCTAAGAAGTTTGACCTGCGCCAGACCGCAAAGGTTCCCCCTCCTTATCGCTGCACGGCGGTCTTAGGCTGATGCGTGCGCTGGGCAAACATGACGCACAGCACCTTGCCGAAGATCAATTCTTCCACCACGATTGCCACCGCCAGTGAGAACGCCAGCCCGCCAATGACTGCCACGGTCGTGAATACGAGTTCCATAACTGCCTCCATTCGGACGCCGTGTACATAGCGGGTAAATGGCCATTGGTATGTTATTGATGAATAAGCAGATAGCTGACCATTGAGGCGTTGCAAATGTGGTTGCTCGACCACAGTCGTGTCAAGGCTGACACATCCGGTGTGGGGCGGACACTCTTGTCCGCCGCCTTTGACTTAGATTTTTGCTTAGCGGGAGCGAAGCTTCTTTGTGTGTTTGAAGAAGGGCAATTTCAACGTCAAAAGCGGCGGACAAGAGTGTCCGCCCCACAACACGCCTTTCGGATAACATTCTGATCGCCGTGAATATCGTCAAGTCAACCCGCAAGTATGAGGCTTGGCTGGCTTCCCACACTCCCATCGTGAAAGCCGATCTCCGCTTGAAGCATCAACGCATGGGAGAATCGGCCTTCCCGTTCCTGCGTGCCACCTTCTATCGCTGGATGCAGATCTGGCCGGAGTTGTGTCCCGACCTGGTGAAGGCTCCTCATGTGCTGGGTGTGGGTGATTTACACGTAGAGAACTTCGGCACCTGGCGTGATGTCGAGGGACGCCTCGTCTGGGGCGTCAATGATTTCGACGAGGCAGCCATGCTGCCTTACACCAACGACCTGGTCAGACTCGCCGCCAGCGCTCTGCTGGCCATCGGCGAAGGGCATCTGTCTTTGAAGGCCAAAGATGCCTGTACCGCAATCATCGACGCCTACAGGAAGTCACTCGCCGACGGCGGTTCGCCCTTCGTGCTGGAAGAAGAGCACGGCTGGTTGCGTCAGATCGCTCTGGGAGAATTGCGCAACCCTGTTCTCTTTTGGCAGAAGATGGAGGGCCTGCCGCGCTTCAAGGGAGAAATACCCGCCAGCGCGCATGACGCGCTCGAGCATCTTCTGCCGGAAAAAGGTTTGCAGTATCGCGTCGCCCGCAGGGTTGCCGGGCTCGGCAGTCTCGGACGTATGCGATTGGTCGCCTTGGCGGACTGTAACGGCGGCAAGGTGGCCCGCGAAGCCAAAGCCCTGGCGCCATCGGTCGTCTACTGGGCGCGAGGCGCCAGCCAAACCGACCTTCTCTATCAGGTGATCATAAATCGCGCGGTACGCTCCCCGGATCCTTTCGTGCAGATGCGCGGGCGCTGGATCGTTCGTCGGCTGTCGCCTCATTGCTGCCGCATAGAGTTGAGCGTTCTGCCCAAGGGACGCGACGAACTACGTCTGCTGTCCGCCATGGGATGGGAAACTGCAAACATCCACCTGGGCAGCCGTTCCGCGGTGAAACAGATTCGCCAACATCTCAGCCGCCTCAAGCCGGGGTGGTTGTTGTCAGCGGCGAAGAGCATGGCTGACGCAGTCACTCAAGATTGGCGTGCGTGGACAAAATCAACTGTGTCCTGAAGACTTTTTAACCGCAGAGGACACAGCAGGAATTCTCGGATTCTTGAACTTCTCCGTGTCCTCGTGTCCTCTGTGGTGAACCGGATTGTTTCAATTTAGAATTTCCGGTCCGGCAAGACTGCACACAGATGTTCTGCGGCTCCCATCCTGCGCCTGGATTGAATCGGCTGTCGTGCTTCCCGTCCAATTTCCTGACGCAGGGCATGGAGCAACGCATCCAGAATGCCCTTGATGGATTGCGGATTCTCAGTCAGAAGTCTCTCCACGCTTTCGCGATGTACCGCGAGTTCACCAATTCGTCGTGCGCCGCTGAGATCCACCCATGAGTTCCGTCGGGATATGATGCCTCCAGGCGGAAGCTCCCAGCGCTATTCGGGCGAACGGATAGTCAAGCCTTCCCGTCGTCATCCAGAGGATTGCCAATTGCTCGGCGTGATCGAGTCCGCATGCAACTTGTATTCCGTCGCGAGAGGCCAGCTTCTCGTTCCAATGCAGAATCGTCAGTTTGTCTTCCCAAAAGTTGTCTGCCAGCAGGAAGCGAGGCTCGTTCCCGGATCGTTCTTCGCCGCAGATTGCACATCGAAACAGTCCCGGGATATTTCATAGAGCTCCCTTCAACTCGGTACGGCAATTCTTTGATCCTGCCTGCACCACTCCTGCCTGCAGGTGCGTCAGATGCAGAACAGGGCGAAGGGTGTTCCTGACGGGAAGCGGAACTGTCACCATCCCCCGTCCGCGCTGAAAGGTAAGGGTGAGAAGAGAAGAACATTCATCGCACAGCCAGTAGCGCTCCATCCGCCGTGCAGTCCGTTCTTTGCGAGTCGCGGTTGCGATTTTCGATATGGCATCGGTCGAGACATGATCGATCTCAATAAGGAAAAGCTTTCCATGATTGAGGCTGCGAAAAGCTCTAAGGCACGCAGGGTTGGCGCATTTGTGAAGCATCGAGGGTCTCCTGGGCTGGGTCTTGATGGTGCAAGCTGGTTGTGAAGCATCATGCACGCCAGGGGCCGCAAGCCAAACCTGAGGGAATCGCGCATAACTGACTGAATAAAATGAGCCAACGCTGATGAACGATTTTCTTACCGATGCCGATTCAAGGTCATAGGTGCCGACAGAACGTCACTCCTCCTCAAGCATCGCCAACATTGCCCGTGCCCTGACCCGAGAGTAAGATTGGCCAACGGCGGCCCGGCAGGAGTGTCCCTATCCCTCGGGACGCTGTTTTTCTTAATTCTGAACCGTAGACTCTTTTATGGCGGAGCGTCAGCCATCTCTGGCGAGTTCTACCCAGCCACAGGATTCCTTGTGTGGCACTGTGGTCGGGCGCTTCCGCATCGGCGATCGTCTTGGCCAGGGTGGAATGGGCGAGGTCTATCGTGCCGAAGATACCAAGCTCAAGCGCACCGTCGCGCTCAAGCGTCTAGCCCCTTCGTTGCGCGCCGACTCTCTCTATCGCCATCGCTTCCTCGAAGAAGCTGAACGGGCGTCTCGCTTCGGTGACGCTCACGTGGCAGCCGTGTACGACGTGCTCGAGGAGCATGGCGAGATATTTCTCATTCTCGAATACGTAGAAGGGGAGAATCTGCGCCAGCGCCTGCGACAGCCTTTGTCGCTGGAGGAATTCTTTGCCATTGCTACCCAGTGCGCGGAAGCACTGGTATCGGCCCATCGGCAGGGGATCGTTCACTGCGATATCAAGCCGGAAAACATCATGCTCACGCCCACCGGCAATGTAAAAATTCTGGATTTCGGCGTGGCCAAACATCTGCCGCGTTCCGACCAGAGCTCGACCGTGGATCGTTCCGGCACGTTTGCCGGCACTCCCGCCTACATGTCGCCCGAGGTTTTGCTGGAGCAGGCGCCGGACGGCCGCGCCGACATTTTTTCTCTCGGCGTCGTCTTCTACGAAGTGCTGACCGGACAGCACCCTTTTATGGCCGGCAGTTTCGTCGCCACCACCGACCGCATTCGCGGCGAGACTCCGGCCTCCATTCGTATTTTCAATCGTTCGGTCTCGCCGGATCTGGAATCGCTGGTCAACAAGGCGATGGCCAAAGACGCAGGGCAGCGCTATGCCAGCGCTCAGGATTTGCTGGAGGCTCTGCGAAAGGTCCACGGCGGCTTGACCACTTCAGGCTTGGCGCAGGTCGTGCCTCAACAGGTCGAAGGCAGTCCAAAAAGACGGATCTGGCCGTGGGCGGCAGGCTTGGTCGCCGCCGCATTGCTGGCCGGTGTTTTCTACTGGCAGGCCAAGTCAGGCCGGAGAATCGATCAGATCAGCGAATTTTCCACGCCGGTACAGCTGGCGGTTTTGCCCTTTTCGCCAATGGCGGACGACTCCAGCAGCCGTGCCTTCTGCAACGGCCTGACCGAAACCGTCACAGCCAAGCTCACGCAGCTGACCGATAACTATCCCCTGCAAGTGGTTCCGACCAGCGAAGTACGGGCCGAGGGAGTGTCGAGTGTCGAGCAGGCCCGCAAGAATTTCGGCGTCGGCCTGGTGCTGGAGGGAAGCCTGCACAACTCCGGCAACAAGGTGCGGGTGACCTATACCCTGGTGGATGCGAAGACCAATCGCCAGCTGCACGCCGAGACCGTTGATGCCGACGTCAGCGATGCCTTCGCAGTGGAAGACCGCGTCGTGGATGGCACCCTGCACATGCTGGGTCTGGCGATCAAGAGCAACGACCGCGTAGTGCTGGCGGCGCATGGAACCGGAGATCCATCGGCTTACGACCAGTATCTCCGCGGCCGCGGATATCTGCTCGATTATCACAAGCACGAGAACATCGACAGTGCGATTTCCGCCTTCAACCGCGCCCTTACCCTTGATCCGAGATATGCCGAGGCCTACGCCGCTCTGGGCAAAGCCTACTGGCTGGGCTACGACGAAGGTCAGGGAAGCAGCGAGTGGATGGAGAAAGCCAGATCAGCCTGCGATCAGGCTGTGAGCCTGTCCCCGAATCTTGCCGAAGGTTACACCTGCCTGGGGAATGTCTACCGCACGACCGGGCAGTACGAGAAGGCGGTTGCTCAGTTCCAGAAGGCCACGACGCTTGATCCCACCAGCGACGAGACCTTTCGCGGACTGGCCGACGTCTATCAAAAGTTGAACAAGCCCGGCAGAGGCCGAAGCTACATTTCGCAAAGCCATCAGTCTGCGGCCGCAATATTGGGCGGGCTACAGTTGGCTGGGTGTCTTCTACTGGGAGCAAGGACGGTATGAAGATGCCGCCAAAATGTTTCAGGAAGTCATTACCCTGGCGCCGGATAATTCTCCGCGGCTATTCCGATCTTGGGCGCCATGTACGTCCTGCTGGGACGATATACCGCAGGCGATCGACGTCTTGCAGAAGTCCCTGTCGATCCGTCCCACGGTCGAGGTCTATGACAATCTGGGCAACGCATATTTCCTCATGCGGAAGTATGACGAAGCAGCGCGCAATTTCGAAGAAGGGCTAAAGTTCGAAAAAACCAGCTGGCTCAGTTGGGGCAATCTGGGAGACGCGTACTATCTGGTTCCGGACAAGCGACAGAAAGCCATCGATGCCTATCGTGAGGCTATCCGCCTGGCCGATGAGGAGCTGCGGGTGAATCCGCGCGACAGCGCGCATCTGGGCGTTCCGGGCGACCTATCTGGCCATGATCGACAAGAAGCAGGATGCGCTGGCCTCTCTCCAGAAGGCAGAGTCGTTCGCTCCGGCCAATCCCAACGTGGAGTTTCGAGGGCGCTCTGGTGTACAACCACTTTGGAGACAAGGATCGCACTATCCAGTGGCTGCGAAAGGCTCTGGCGGCCGGCTTGACCGCCAATCAGGTCGACCACGGACCCCCGATTTCGATCATTTACACGCAGACCCCGCGTTTCAGGCTATACTACGCGGCGCTAAGTAGTAAGGGGGAGCTTAGACACCTTTTCAAGCGATGGAGGTAACCATGGCCGATGAAGAGAACCAGCTTCGGTCCGAGTGCATATTTACGACGACTGCGATGTTGATATGCGAAGCTGTCAACGTGAGCATCGAGGCGGGAGACCAAGTCGCAGTGGCATTCAACTGGCGAGCGCCTTTGTGGTCGAGTTTGAGCAAGGCAGTTCGCCCTTTGTGAACGGATATCGATTCGAAGTGCCGGCAGGAGAATGCGTTGACTCCGGTCCTCTCAGGCCGGATATCCCGCATGCCACCTATCACTACACGATTCAGAGCACAGAGTGAATCTGGCTATGAGTGCGGACCCCGATGTAAATGTAAAGAAATGAGCTGACCGCGGAGACCAATAGCTTGCTCTCCGTGCAAGAAAGGGACCGACCCCGCGGCCCTACGATGCAGACGATCTGGGTGTGTCCTGTTCAACTTCCCCTCACTCACCCATCACCTTTACGATCACCCGCTTGTCCCGTTGGCCGTCGAACTCCGCGTAGAAGATCCTCTGCCAGGTTCCCAGATCAAGTTTGCCCGCCGTGATCGGCACGATGACTTCGTGATGGATCAGCAGCGCTTTCAGGTGCGAATCGCCGTTGTCTTCGCCGGTGTCGTGATGCTTGTAATCTTTGCGGAACGGCGCCAGCGTTTCCAGCCACTGATCGATATCTTCGATCAGTCCGCTCTCGTTGTCATTGACGTAGACGCCGGCTGTGATGTGCATCGCTGAAACCAGCACCATGCCTTCCTTCACTTTGCTTTTGCCGACAATCTCCTCCACCTGCGGCGTGATGTGCACATACGCACGATGAGAGCGGGTGTGAAACTTCAAGTATTCCGTGAGACATTTCATGGTTCGTCCCCTCGAATAATTTATGAAACCCGCTCCAGTTTCGCAGATAATGCTTCGGAAATCAGTTTCCCGGAGGTTGGGTGGCGAGTTCAGACGGCGAGCTGCAGGAACTTAAGACGGCTGGTGGCGGAACTCACAGCTCGTGTATTTCGCCTCGAAAAAGCATTAAATCTGCACCACGGAGTGGCTGTCGAAGCACCGGCCGCGGCAAAAACATCCTCGCCTGCACGGGAACCGAAAGTCCGCGGCTATTCCGCCGATCACGTCACCGATTCCTGCCGCACCCCAGATCTCGTCTCCAAAGCTGAGTGCCCAGACCTGGAATCCCGCATCGGCTCTCACTGGCTGAATCGTATCGGCATCACAGCCGTGCTGATCGGCGTCTCCTACTTCCTGAAATTTGCCTTCGACAATGACTGGATCGGGCCCACCGGTCGCGTCGCCATCGGACTTCTCGCCGGAATTGCCGTCGTAGTTTGGAGCGAGACCTTCCGCCGCCGCGGTTATCGCGTTTTTTCCTATTCCTTGAAGGCCGTAGGGATCGGCGTCCTTTATCTCTCGCTGTACGCTGCATTTCAGGTCTACAACCTGATACCCAGTAGTGTGGCTTTCATGATGATGTTTGCCGTGACTGCTGCCACGGCAGTGATGGCATGGACGCAGGACGCGGAAGTCCTGGCCGCATTTGCCCTGATCGGCGGCTTCAGCACGCCGCTGCTTCTCTCCACCGGCCAGAATCGCGAAGTCGCGCTGTTCGCCTACGTCGCCATTCTTGATCTGGGCGCGCTGGCTCTGCTCATCCTGAAGCCGTGGCGACGCCTGCTGATCCTGAGCTACGTAGGAACGCTGTCGCTTTACGTCGGCTGGTATTCGAGTTTCTACGATCTCACGCAATTACGCATGACGGTGGGCTTTGCCACGCTGTTCTTCGCCATCTTTGCTGTGGCCCCGATGGTGACGCTCCCGGCGGAGAAGGGAAGATGGTCTGATCTCGTTCCTCCCCTGATCGCCGTGATCAATGCCGCCGGATATTTTTTGCAAATCTACATCATGTTCGAAGAGATCGGCACCAAGGACACGGCATGGTTTGCCTTGGCCCTGGCTGCCCTCTACGTATTCCTCAGTCGCAAGTCTCGTGTCAGAGCGGCCAGTGCTGAGACGGCAAGAACCGTCGATCTCCTGCACCTGGCGCTGGCCATGGGTTTTATCACGGTCGCGATTCCCATTCGCCTCGACGCCCACTGGGTCACCATGGGATGGTTCGTCGAAGCGGCAATACTGCTGTGGGTGGCTGATCGCATTCACTCCGAGCTGCTCAATGCATTTGTGCTTGGCGCGCTGGCCCTCGGCGTGGGCCGCTTGCTGCTGATTGACAACTTCTACATCACTACCCCCATCTTCAACACGCGGATGGCGACGTACGTCACAGCGATCGTGGTGCTGGGCGCGGTCGCCTGGTTCGGCAGCCGCCGGAAAGATGCAAGCTGGACGCACCGTCGCCATGGTTTCGGTAATCGCTTTGAATGCTCTGGCTCTCATTGCGTTGAGCCGCGAAGTTGCCGACTACTACAGGCAGCAAATGACAAACCCGCGTCCCCAGGATCAATGGAACCCCGCTGCCTGGGCCAACTGGCATCATCTGAAAATTGCCCGCGACTTTACCTACTCGGCGCTCTGGATGTCCTACGGTGCGATGCTGATGATTGTTGGTTTCTGGCGGCGTTCGGCTTTCGTGCGCTGGCAAGCGCTGGTGTTGATCGCCTTCACCATCGGCAAAGTCTTCCTTTACGACGTTTCGGAACTCGACCGCGGATACCGCATTGTGAGCTTCATCGTGCTGGGAGTTTTGCTGCTGGCCATTTCATTTGTTTATCAACGCGACTGGCTCAAGCTGGCTAGCCATTCTGAAGCAGGTCCAGCCAGCACATGAAATCTCTCGCGCTCGTATTCGCGTTGACTGTGGCTCTTAGTGGCGCTGTCCACGAGCCTTCGATCTCCTATTTCACCAACGTCCGTAATATTCGAACGGTCCAGACCAGCAGCCAGAATTACTTCATCGTCGATGAAGAAATATGGACTCACGCCCGGCCCGACCTGGCCGATCTGCGAATTTACGACGGCGAATCCCAGGTGCAGTACGCCCTCAGCGAACAGCGGGGCGGAACCTCCACGCACGAAGAACCGGCGAGAATCCTGAATCTGGGCAGCGTCGCCGGACACACTGAATTTGATCTCGACCTGGGACAGATCGCTGAGTACGACCGCATCCGCCTGCAGCTCGATGCCAAGGACTTCATAGCCACCGCGTCGGTCGCAGGCGCCAACCAACCCGGCTCAAAGACGCTGACTCAGCTGCCAAATTCCACTCTCTATGACTTCACCCACGAAGAATTAGGTTCGAATGCTGTACTAAAGTTGCCTCCCTCGAGCTTCCGCATTCTGCATGTGAAACTGGCGGCTGGCATCACTCCAGCCCAGGTCAAAGGCGCGACAGTCTACAACCTCCAGGAAACCAAAGCGGCCTGGATCAGCGTAGGTTCCTGTGGCGCGTCCTCTCAAGTTGGACGGACCACCGTGATCATGTGCAACTCGGCCGCGAAGGTTCCGGTAGACCGGATTCGTTTTCACGTCGATCCCAAGCAGGTGAACTTTCGCAGAGCGGTCATGTTCTCGGACGCCAACGACAATCATTACGGTATGGGCAGCGACATCACACGTGTGCGGATCAATCGCGCCGGCACGACCGTCGTCTCGGAAGAACTGGATGTCCCGGTTGGCGAACAGACTTCCGGCCAGCTGAAGGTCACGGTAGACAACGGAGACAATCCGCCCCTGTCGATCTCGGCCGTCGAATTACTCTCGCTGGAGCGCCGAGTATATTTCGACGTTCAAGAGCAGGTCGCAGCTCAAGCTTTACTACGGTGACGACAAGCTCGGCCCGCCGGTCTACGACTATGCCAGATTCTTCAAGCCTGATCCCGCAGCGGCGAAAGCCGAACTGAGCCCTGGCGCGCACAACGAAGCCTACACCGGCCGTCCGGACGAGCGCCCCTGGTCAGAGCGTCACAAAGCAGTGCTTTGGCTGGCGATGATTCTGGCGGTGATTGTGCTGGCAGCTATGGCAATTCGAGGATTGCGACGGAATCTGAAGCAAGGTCGGGATGCTCAGACGAATGTGAATGGGAAGGGCAACGAGTTCACTCGTGCCACGCTGAGCCATCCTTCGACGCAGCTTTAGCTGCTGAGGTGTGCTGTGGGCAGGACACAGCGGACCCGCGCGTCGTAACGCCGCCAAGCGTGTCCAGTTTTTTGGCACGCGCAATCTGCAGAGTTTCCGGACCAATTGGTCATCGCGCTCAACCAACGCGACGCCCGTTTTCACGACGCCTATCTGCTGGACCTCAAGTCGGGACAGCGAACCCTGCTGGCGGAGAATCCTGGCGACGTGGAGTACTACATCGCCGATCATCACCTGCGGGTCAGGGCCGCCCTTGCGCGATTGCCCGACAGCGGAGCGGAAATCCGGGTCCGCGATGATGAGCAATCACCATGGCATCGGCTAACCGGCTGGGGGCCAGATGACGTTGACGGGGAATTGCTCGCGTTCAGTGCCGATGACCGCGAGGTCTGGTACACATCGAGCGCCAGGGCTGATATTGGCCAGTTGCTCGCCACGGACGTTCGCTCGGCCGACGACACGTGTGCTGGCGGAAGACCGGGAAAAGCAGTTCGACGCGGGAAAGATTCTGGTTCATCCCGCCACCCACGAACTACAGGCCACGCAATTCAACCGCGATCACAATGAGTGGGAGGCCTTTGGCGCGGACCTGGCCGCCGACTTTGAAGTCCTGCGACATGCGCATCGCGGCGATTTCGAAGTTGTGAGTCGTGACCGCAGCGATCGTTTCTGGACCGTTGCCTATACCGTAGATGATGGCCCGACGGCGTTTTATCTATATTCGCGTCCGCAGAAAAAGGCCGACTTGCTCTTTGTGGATCGACCGGAACTGGCGCGGTATAGGCTTGCGCAGATGCGTCCGGTGACCTTCAAGGCCGGTGACGGACTCTCGCTACATGCGTACCTGACATTGCCAGCTGTACAAGAAGGGGAACAGCGCAAATTTCCCTCGTAGTCTACCCGCACGGCGGGCCATACGACCGCGATCACTGGGGATACGACGACACAGTGCAGTTGTTCGCCAATCGCGGATATGCCGTTCTTCAGATCAATTTCCGCGGATCGACGGGCTATGGCAAGAAGGTCCTTCAAGCAGGTTTCCGTGAACGCGGCGGGAAAATGAGTACCGACTTGCTGGACGGAAAGCGGCAGGATTTTCTGATCTCAGATTGAAGATTGTTTGGAATCGAGTCTAGGGCGTCGCAATCTGAAATCACCAATCTGAAATCTGAAATCGCCTCTCCCTTACCGCATCGACTCTTCGACTTCCGACATCCAGTCAGGTCTCTTGAGTACTTCACGCGGCTTGGGACCATCCGCCGCGCCGACAATCCCATCGCGCTCCATCAGATCAATCAAATGAGCGGCCCGGCCATAACCGATTCGCAGCCGGCGCTGCAGCAGGGAAGTCGAGGCTTTGCCGAACTCGATCACCAGGCGTACCGCGTCGTTGTAGAGCGGATCGTTTTCCTCTTCTCCCACTTCGCCCGAGGATCCGCCCTCACCCGATCCATGTTCGTCTTTCGGAGCCTGCAGAAACTTCTCTTCGTACTCGGCCAGAGCCCTGCGCTCGCCAGAATTCGACTACCGCGGCGATTTCTTTTTCCGTTACGAACGGCGCGTGCAATCGATGCAGGCGAGATGATCCGGACGGCAGATACAGCATGTCGCCCTTGCCCAGCAGAGCCTCGGCGCCGTTGGAGTCGAGAATGGTACGCGAGTCCACCTTGGTGGCCACACGGAACGAGATGCGGGCAGGGAAGTTCGCTTTGATCAGTCCGGTAATAACATCGACCGACGGACGCTGCGTCGCCAGCACCAGGTGGATACCCACCGCTCGGGCCATCTGCGCCAGGCGCGTAACGGATTCTTCGACGTTGCCCGAGTCCAGCATCATCAGGTCGGCCAATTCGTCGATGATGATAACGATATAAGGCAATGGCCGGTCTTCGGAATCATCGCCAAACAGGCTGCGCGTGCCTTCGTCATCGAACAGCTTGTTGTACTGCTCCATGTTGCGCACGCCTTTTTCAGCCAGCAGTTTCAGGCGGCGTTCCATCTCGCGAACAGCGTTGCGCAACGCATTGGCGGCAAGCTTCGGCTCAGTAATGATCGGCGTGAAACAGATGCGGCACGCCTTCGTAGTTGCCCAACTCCAGACGCTTGGGATCTACCAGGATCAGCCGCACCTGATCGGGCGTGGCCTTGTACAAGATGGACATGATCATGGCGTTGATGGCCACGCTCTTGCCCGCGCCAGTCGAGCCCGCGATCAGCAGGTGAGGCATGCCGGCGAGATCGGCGGTCACGATGCGTCCGTTGATGTCCTTGCCCAGCGCCAGCGTCAGTTTTGATTTGGTGCCGAAGAACTCGGAAGACTCGATGTTCTCGCGCAGCCATATAATCTCGCGCTCGCGGTTAGGGACCTGAATCCCGACGGTGGATTTGCCCGCCATGCGCTCCACCAGAATGCTCTCGGCTTTGAGCGCCAGGCACAGGTCGTCCGTCAGATTCGTGATGCGGCTGTATTTGATTCCAGCTTCAGGCTTGTATTCAAACGTCGTGACCACCGGCCCGGGATTGATCTGCGTCACCTGGCCATGGACATCAAACTCCGAATACTTTTCCGTAAGCACCTGCGCCGTCAACTTCAATTCGTCAGCATCGACGGCCTGTTGTCCGTCAGGACGGTTCAGTAAACTGCTCGGCGGAAGTTTGAATCCGCCGGCAGCAATGCGCGGCATGGTTGTCTTTGGTTTGGCTCCGGTGTCGGCTCGCTCCGTGACTTCAACATCTGGAACGATTGCCGCAGGAATGTTGCGTTGCGCCGATACCGCTGGCTGATGCTCTTCGGCCCGTTCAGCAACCGTCATGCGGTCGATGCCCGTCACCCGGGCAGGCTCAGGCACGTGAATCTGGGATGGAGCCGCAGCCGGACGCGCCGGAACCAGTTGAGCTGTGATGGTCGGCCGCGTAGCTCGCCGCTTTTCCAACTCTTTCTGCATCTTCTTCTTCGCCCGGTTGTCCTTCCAGTCCTGGTAACGATTCCAGAGCGCGACTACAAAAGCGAAACGGGTTGGAGCCCAGACTTGCAGAGCAGAGAAAGAGAAAGCAGTAGTCAGATACAGAGCCACTGCCAAAACCGTAGCGCACACAATATATGCGCCAGCGAGATTCAAGTAGTGGATGAGGACGTCGCCGACGATTCTTCCCGCGAGTCCTTCCATGGGGATCGCGCCCACCCAGCGCACGTGTCCGGGCATAAGCGCCAACAGTGCCGGCACAAATAGCAGCAACCACGCCGCTCCCAGGGATTTTGCGATCGGAGAGACGATCTTGCGCGACCGGAACCAGCGCGAGCCCAGCGCCAGCAAGAACACTGGAACCAGAAATGCGCCAATCCCCAGGCCCTGCAGCATCAGGTCGGAAACAATGGCCCCAACCAGCCCGATCCAGTTGCGTGCGGCTTGCGAACCGGTGAGAACGGACGCGCTGTTGAATGAAGGATCAAGCGGAGAATAGGAGGCCAGGGCCAGGAACAAAAGCAGTCCCGAGACGCAGAGCACGAATCCGATCAGCTCATTGAGCCGCCGGTTGTTCGTGGGAGCGAAAATCTGTGAGAAAAACTTCATGAGTATGTTTTGCGAGACTGACGGAACCGACGCCAGACCAAGCCAGAGCCCAACAATTATGACAAGAGTAGAGCAGCCCAACAATGGCGGAATTCAACAACAGTATCGAGTTAGTTTCCTCTTGTAGCGCCGGCGTCCCGCCGGCCCGATAGGCGGGCAAAATGCCCGCCTTGGTGTTAGGTCTTGCCGAACTCGGAGGAGCAAGAGACACAGAAATATTCCTGACCACGTGGGAACAGCCGCCCAAGGCTGAGCGAAGCTCGGCAAGAATCAAGCAACTGACTGAACCGGCAGAGAACAACAGTTTTAGCCCGCGAGTCTTGCAGCAAGTACAAGCACCAGAATTCCGACCACAATCCGATACACCGCAAACGGCGCGAACCCATGCTTCCGCACCCAGGCAATGAACCACGCCACCGCCGCATAGGCCACCAGAAATGAAACCACAAAGCCAATAGCCAGCACGACCCAACCGTGTGAATCAATCTGCGCCACGCCAATCGGATTTGCACCCTTGCCGCGCAGCGACTTCAGCAAGTCGTATCCGGTTGCCGCCACCATGGTCGGAATGGAGAGAAAAAACGAAAACTCCAGCGCCGAGGCTCGCGACATGCCTGCCAACTGCCCTGCCGCGATCGTGGACATCGACCGCGACGTCCCGGGAAACACCGCCGACAGAATCTGGCAGGCCCCAATCCAAATCGCCTGGCCCAGGCTCATGGCTTCCATCTTCCAGGTGTGAATGCGTCCGCTGGCAGCGCTCGGCCCGGCAGCTTCGGCGTCTGCGTTCATGATGTCGACGATCCACATCACAACGCCGCCCACCAGCAACGACATTCCCATGATGTACAGACTCTCGAGATGTTTGCCGATGATCTTGGTCAAGAGAAACGCAGGAATCGCGGTCGTCAAAAAGGCGATCGCAGTCAGCCCCAACGGATGGGTCAGCGCGGTTCGATCGCCATTCTCTCCCTTTGGAAACGTGGAAAGAAATTTCGCAATCCTCTCCCGGAAGTAGACGGGCAGACAGAGAATCGCTCCCAACTGAATCACGATGGTGTACATCTTCCAGTAGCCGTCCGACAGGCTGAGGTGAAAAAGCGCTTCGGCAATTCGCAGATGCGCGGTCGAACTGACGGGCAGAAATTCCGTAAGTCCTTCAATGATTCCTAACACTACGGACAACAGGTAATCGTTCAAGCTTCCTCCCGAGAGTGGGACAAACATTATCGCAGAAGGCGCAACGATGCCCGCAATGGCACCGGCAATAGGGGGTGTCCAGATTTCGCTTTCGGGGTTTCTTTGCGCTCTTTGCGGAATCCCTTTGCGAACTTTGCGGTTAGATCTGATGCCCTCAGATGGCTGCGAAAACCAAAGTCTTTAACCGCAAAGTTCGCGAAGGAATGCCGCAAAGAACGCCACGTCTTGAATTAGGACACTACGCGGAAATTGACTGTGGAAATGAAAATTCTACGCACTCATTGCGAGGTCTTGGATTTCATAATCTCGGCGTAGCTGATGCGCGAGAACGTCCCTTGCTTGTAGTCGGTTAACCACACCGAGTCATGACCAAAACGAAGCGCATCGCCGCCATCCCCGACCCATTGGAGGAATATCTTGTTGGTCTTTCCATCGATGGCAGTGAGCGGGACACCAAACACGGTCGTCCAGACGAAGCCCTCACCCCATCCGATGTCGCCACCGTGACCCGGAATACCGACTGCGATGGTCGCTATTACTTTCCTGCTTTGCGCATCGACACGCGTAACGCTTCCATCGCCCTGGTTCAAAGTCCACACAGAGCCTCCGCCAACCGCGAGGAACCTGGGTTTGGGACCGACCGGCACGGTGGCCAATACGGCGCCGGATGATGCATCGACGGCGGTCACAATATTGGTAGGGCCGCCAGTGATCCAGATGATGCCATCTTCGAACGCGCTTCCGTCAAACACAGGATTGTAGGAGCCCGGCGCAATGGAAATTTTCTGGCGCACCTTGTTCGACACAGGGTCGATACGAACGAGGGTACCCGCAGCGTCAGTGACCATCCAGACACTGTCGCGGCTCGCGGCGATTCCGCCCTCAGGGCCCGCCGGCCCAATGGGAAGCGTTGCCACGATCCGGTTGGTTGCGGGATCGATCCGCACCATCGAGTTTGGCTTGCCGCACAACGGCACCCACAGACTGCCAAAACCGAATGTCAGACCCGAACATGGATCGCCGGGCACGCTCACGATGGCAACTTCCTTGTTGGTTTTGGGATCGATCCGGTGGACTGAGGCGGGTTCTGAACTGGCTACCCACACGGCATCGTCAGTGATCTGTACCCAGTCTGCATCCGTACCGATCTTGAATGTTGCGTCAGGTTTAAGGGAAGTGAACGGGACTTGGAATTCCTTCACTCCGGGCCGAGTGATCTTTCCGCCCGGCGTTGAATCCTGCGCCGAAGCCGACGGGAGTGAAATCATCAGGCTCACGGCCGCGACCATGAAGAAAAGAGCGGCTGTCCCGACCCTGAGACGACTGCCGCGATCTGTCACTGGGTCGAGGTTCCGTAAGTCGGTATGCCCTGATCAATCATGTAGAGCAATCGCTGGGCGCGCGATGACCAGTCCTCGGACGCAGTCTGCGACGCCGCCTTCTGCGCCAGCGCAATAGCTCTGCTCCGCGCTTCGTCAGACTTCTTGGGCTCTTCTTCCGTCTTGTAAATCTCGATCAGTGCCGACCATCGCCAGGCGGCGTCGTATAGCGCCTCCGCCGCCGCCGGAGATTGAGGATGCTCCGTGGCGTACTTTTCATACATCTCCGATTCCTTCACCGGACACTTCGAACTGCCTTGCCAGTCGCCGCACAGCTTGTTGTCGATCAAATGGAAAGCGGCCAGATCGGCCCACTTGGAGCCGGGAAATTTCTTGATGACCTCTTTCATGTATTTCTCTTCCATGCCCTCGCGCAAATAAGACTCGCGCTCCCGGGCCGAAGGACGCGACGACACATCCGCCTTCTCCAGTTGCCAGCGGATGTCGGCGGAGCGATACATGGCCTCTCCTGCCAGCGGTGAAGTAGGAAAATAATCGGCAACAGAGTAGTAAAGCCGCATGGCGTCCTGCGCAGCGCCGTTACGCCCATGCCTGCGGCTGGCCTGGTCTTCTGAATCGACAGCTTCGCCAAACAGGATCTTGTCGCCATTCGGAGTCGAGGCCCGCACCACACCTTTGTCGAGCACCCACCCGGTGACAGTGCGTTCCTCGGTCAGATTGGCTTCGACGTGGACCCACTCCCGGCTGGTTTCGAGGACAATGATTTCGCGTCCTCGATCCATTTCCGCCAGCTTCGCGGAACTGGTATCGGGCGAGAGATAGATCTGTGCCACACGCACGACAGCGCCGCGCTCGTACGTGGCCCCTGCCGCAGGAATGGCGACCGCCAGCAAACAACCGAGCGCTAGAAACGCCCTATACAAGGTAGCGCCGGCGTCCCGCCGGCTGTCGCGAGGGCGTCCCGCCCTCGCACGCTGTGAGAGCGACGCCGCATGACCCCGAGCTTTAACTTTTCTGTCATCCCGAGCGAAGTCGCACATTCGCTCGCGAATGTGTGACGCAGTCGCGGAACTCCTAATCCCGGCAATGCATTTTGGCGCTAGGGGTCCTTCGACTCCGTAGCTCCTTCGCGAGGCGAAGGAACTGCTCCGCTCAGGATGACAGATCATGCTCTCTCGCTCCTCAGCTCCGCCAGCATCTCCGCTTCAATATTTCCGCCGCTGATCACGGCTACATTCACGGTTGTCTTCGGCAACTCGTCCCGATGAAACAGAAACGCAGCCACCGCCACCGCCCCGCTCGGCTCCGCCAATGTCTTGGGATCGGCAGCCAGCATCCGAGTCGCGTTCCGGATTTCGGCCTCGCTCACAGTCACAATGTCATCCACATAGCGACGGATATGCTCAAAGTTGAGTGCGCCAATACTCTGGGTGCGCAACCCGTCCGCCAGCGTGCGGGTCGTATCCTCTGCCGAGGAATGCACAATCTTGCCGGACCGCAAACTGGCCTGAGCATCGGCAGCCAGTTCCGGCTCAGCGCCGATTACTTTCACGGACGGCCTGCTCAGCTTGATCGCGGTCGCGATTCCGCTTAGCATTCCCCCTCCGCCGACGGGCGCGATCACGGTCCCCACTTCCGGTAAGTCTTCCAGAATTTCCAGTCCCATGGTGCCTTGGCCCGCAATGATCATTTCGTCGTTGTAAGGAGGCACGATCGCGTATCCATGCAGTGCAGCCAGTTCTTCGGCTTTGGCTTGCCGCTCGGAGCTCGCCGGGCCCACCAGTATGATCTCCGCGCCCAGTGCAAGGGTTGCCTCGCGTTTGACCGCAGGCGCATTTCCCGGCATCACGATGACCGCTTTCACCCCCATTGCCCGCGCTGCGTAGGCCACACCCTGGGCATGATTTCCGCTGGAATATGTAATGACGCCGCGGCTGCGTTCTTTCTCCGTGAGGGAGGCGACTTTGTTGTAAGCGCCCCGCAGTTTGAACGATCCGATGGGCTGCAGATTTTCCGGTTTGAGGTAAAGCTGGCGCTGGTCGTTGGGGTCCGCGGACTCGTGGAGATGCGACGGAATCAACTGGGTGCGAACAGCAACTCCGCGCAGACGAGATTGCGCTTCGCGAATGTCGTTGAGAGTGACGATGGGAGTGTCTCCACTGTCATCCTCCGCTTAGGATGACAACTTCTAGATTTCCAATATCACCGGCATGACCAGCGGACGCTTCTGTGTCTGCTTCGAAATATAGCGCTTCAGATCGGTGCGGATCTTTTCCTTGATCACACCGTAGTCGCCCTTTTCCTCCGCGCTCGACATCTCCAGCGTCTGCATCACGATCTGCCGCGCCCCATCGACGAAGCCGTCTTCGCCAGGGGAGAACCCGCGAGTCACGATCTCGGGAGACGTTTCGACTTTGCCAGTGAGCTTGTTGATCGCAATAATCGGCAGCACGATGCCGTCTTCGCTCAAGTGCCGGCGGTCTTTGACAATCAGGTCTTCCACCACGTCGGTGCGCGAACCAGAGTCGATGCAGACCCGGCCCACATTCACGCGGCCAGCCTTGCGCGCGCCCAGTTCGTCGAACTCAAGAATGTCGCCGCTCTCGATCAGCATCACGTTGCCGACCGAGCCCTTCATGGCGCCGGCCATCTCCGCATGCAGCTTCAGTTGCCGGTACTCTCCGTGGATCGGGATGAAATACTTCGGCTTCACCAGGTTGATGATCAGCTTCAGTTCTTCCTGGCTGGCGTGTCCGCTGACATGTACTGGCGGCGACGAACCGTCGTCGTAAATCACGTGCGCCTCGCGCCGGAACAGGTGATCGATCATGCGATAGATAGCCTTCTCGTTGCCGGGAATGATCCGCGACGAGAGCATGACGGTGTCGCCCTTTTCAATCTTGGCGTGCTTGTGATTGTCCACCGCGGCGCGTGAGAGCGCCGACATTGGCTCGCCCTGCGTGCCGCTGATCAGCACGCAGACCTTCTCCGGCGGAAAGTTCTTCATCTCGCCGGGATGGATCAGCAAGCCTTCGGGAATTTCGATGTAACCCAGGTCTTCGGCGATCTCCGCGGAATTGTTCATCGAGCGCCCGACAAACGCCACCTTGCGCCCGTGCTGCCACGCCATTTCCACTGCCAGCTTGATGCGATGGATCGACGACGAAAAACACGAGATGAACAATCGCCGCTTGGTGTGCGCGAATACTTCGTCAAACTTCCGCCGCACGGCGCGTTCACTCGGCGTGTAGCCCTGGCGCTCGACGTTGGTCGAATCCTGAAACAGCGCCAGCACTCCGTTCTTGCCGTACTCCGCAAAGGCGTGCAGATCGAACAACCGGTTGTCGGTAGGCGTCGGATCGACTTTGAAATCGCCGGTATGAATGATCACGCCCAGCGGTGTGTGGATGGCCAGCGCCACGCAATCCACCAGACTGTGCGTGACCTGGATCGGATTGACGGTGAATGGACCGATCTTGAAACTCTCACCCGGCGCGGATCTCATGCAGATCGGCGTCGTCGAGCAGTCCGTGCTCGTCGAGTTTGTCTTCGACGTAAGCCAGCGTGAACTCGGTGCCCCAGACCGGCACGTTCAGTTCGCTGAGAATCCAGGGCAGCGCGCCGATGTGGTCTTCGTGGCCGTGAGTAAGAACGATGCCTCTGACCTTCTGGCGGTTCTCGGTCAGGTAGGAGATATCGGGAACAACAATGTCGACGCCCAGCAGTTCGGCCTCGGGAAACATCAGGCCGCCGTCGATGACGATAATGTCGTCACCCCAGCGAACGGCCATGCAGTTCATTCCGAACTCGCCCAGGCCGCCGAGGGGCACGATGTGCAATTTTCCAGTTGGCATGCGGTGCATTGATCGTAGCACAAGCAATGTAGACACGAGCGCCCGCGCTCCTGCGCATGAATGCCTAGTTCGACAATCGTTCGCCGCGCGCCACACATCCACCGTAATCTTCCCACCAGCCGTCTATCTGCGATAAGGTTGAACTACATGGTTGAGCAGGAGCGCAAAACATGGCTGCGACGGCGGGTCGAAGACGGCTTGCGCCGCGGTTTTCATCGCGCCTATGAAACCGTCAAGGTCGATCCCAACAAGTTCTTGCTGCAGGTGCGCGCCGCCTACGGCCTGCCCATCACCAATTTTCAAGGTGTCTATTCCGTGGACGTCGAACACCTCGACGACCTGGCGCACCGCGTTATCCGTAGCGGGATGAAAGTCGCAGCCGCCGAAGGCGCCGGGTTCGGACTGGGCGGCCTGATGACCATCATTCCAGACATGGGAATCCTGTCCGGTGTGACCTTGCGCACCATTCAGAAGCTCAGCCTGATCTACGGTTTCGAATTCAACACCGAAGAAGAAACCGCGGAACTATGGATTGCCGCCGCCACCGCCGCCGGCGTCGACATCAGCCGCGAGCTGCTGGAGAAGGAAGTGGTCAGCCGGTTCGTGCCGCGCGTTATCCAGCGCATCGCGGCGCAGGCCAGCAGGGAAGTGGTCGAAAAATGGGCGGGACGAATCATTCCTCTTGCCAGTTCGGTCATCGGCGCGGGCTTGAACTACTACTTCGTGCGCGCCTGGGGAGAGCGCGCCCGCTCGCACTTTCGAAAACGCCACATGGAAATTCGCAGCCGCAGAGATGACGGAAAACTGATCGTAGTGACCGACACACCGAAGGCTCTGCCATCGTGAGAATTTCTTAGCGACCTTTGCGGAGTCCTTTGCGCTCTTTGCGGTAAAAAGCCTTTGACCGCAAACGCCGCAAAGTTCGCAAAGAAAACCGTTCATGAATACTTTCAACTGCGCAGCAATTCTCTTCGACCTCGACGGAGTCCTCGTGAACTCTACCGGCTCTGTCACTCGCCAGTGGCGCCGCTGGGCGGAAGACAACAACATCGATCCGCAGAAAGTGTTGGACATCGCTCACGGCGTACGCACTATTGAAATCGTGCGAAGGCTGGCGCCGCATATCGACGCCGAAGCGGAAGCACTCATGCTGGAAAAGCGCGAAGCCGACGATCAGGAAGGCGTCTCCGTCATGTCAGGCGCCGCGGACTTACTCGCGTCCATTCCCGAAGGACGCTGGTGCGTGGTCACGTCCGGCACCCGTTACCTGGCTACGGCGCGCCTGAAGCTCGGCAATCTGCCCATTCCAAATGTGCTGGTTTCGGCCGACGACGTGTCCAAAGGGCAAGCCCGACCCGGAACCTTATCTCACGGGAGCCAGGTTGCTGGGAGTGAATCCGAGAGACTGTCTGGTCATCGAAGACGCTCCCGCCGGCATTCGCGCTGCCCACGCAGGAGGAATGAAAGCGATCGGAATCACCAGCACCTACCCGGCGTCAGGCTTGCAGGAAGCCGACGCGGTAATTCAGAAGCTGTCGCAGATCAAAGTCGAAAGCGCAGGCGGCAAACTGAGAGTCAGTGTCAGCTAAATGACGGACTTCGGACCTCACGTTGGCTGATGACTGAGTCTGAAGTCCGAGGTCTGACGTCCGAGTCCGCTTCAGCGCAGCCATTCTTCCAGTTCAATCCCGCGATCGGTTTTCTCGTCGCGATACTTCACAATCACCGGCGTGTAGAGCGAAAGATTCCACTCCGCTGCATGACCCTTCTTCACGGCCCGCGATCCGGGGACGACCACGGCGTTCTCCGGCACTTCCAGAGGCTTTTCGGCGGTAGCCTTGTAGACCTCGCCGCGCACGATGTCGTAGAGCGGCGTCGACCGCGTCAGGATCGTCCCCGCTCCCAGCACCGCTCGACTCCGCACCAGCGTGCCTTCATAGACGCCGCAATTGCCGCCCACCAGCACGTCATCTTCGATGATGACCGGCGCGGCGTTGACTGGCTCCAGCACACCGCCAATCTGCGCCGCCGCGCTCAGATGCACCCGCTTGCCGATCTGCGCGCAGGAGCCGACCAGCGCGTGCGAATCCACCATGGTGCCTTCGTCCACGTAGGCGCCGACGTTGATAAACATGGGCGGCATGCAGATCACCGAAGGCGCCACGTAAGCTCCTTCGCGCACCGACGATCCGCCGGGAACCACGCGCACCCTGTCGGCCACCGCAAACTGACGTGCGGGGAAAGTGTCTTTGTCCACGAAGGAAAGCGCAGGCGTCGCCCATCGAGCTGAGTTCGCCCAGCCGAAAGCCCAGCAGGATGCCCTGTTTCACCCAGGCATTGACTTTCCACTCGCCGTCGATTTTTTCAGCGGCGCGAATCTCGCCCTTGGTGAGTTGTTCGCGAAACTCGAGAAAAGTCTTGCGCGCGTCAGGATTCTGTTCCACCTCGCCCAGCGTGGCCAGGCGTTCAATCGCAGCTTGCAGTGAGGACATGAGTAGGGAAGTATAAAAGAAAGGATTTCAGATTGCAGATTTTAGATTTCAGATTGCAAGGCAAGATAAGGCTGTCTCACAATCGCAAATCTAGGTCTTTCAATCTGAAATCTAAAATCCGCAATCTGCAATCAAATGCACTTGCACTCGCTCCGAATCAGCACACCTGCCATGTGCTGCGACGCCTCGCGCGCCTCGGCAAGCGTTGGATACGGACCATGCCAGCGGGCATGGTTCGCATCGTGCCCCGCAGGACGTCCTTTGCCATGATTGCACTGGCTGCAGGCCGAACGATGCAGCACGATCTTGTGCGGCCCAGCCAGCCAGTTTTCGTAGACATAGAAATCGGCCGCTTCCGCGACCGGCGCCGCGGGCTTGCTGATTAACCCAACGTCGGCCGCGATCTTCTGCAACTTGGACCGCGTGTCGCGGCGCATCGGCAGCATGGGCAGCCGGTAGATTTCTTCAATCCTGCCCATCATTGCAGAGCACGGCTTTCACCGGCAGTGGGATTCGACTCGATAAAATTCCCCAGCATCAGCGGCAGATATTTCCGATGAATCCGACGAGCCGTCTCCCAGTCGTTGCTCAGCGCGGCGCGAGTCATCTCGGCCATCTCGCGAGGAATTTCATTCGAAGCCACGGAGATAATGCCCACGCCGCCCAGCGCAATCAGGGGCAGGGTAACGGCATCGTCGCCCGACAGAACCGCAAAAGTTTCCGGAACGGCGTTGCAGACTTCAGCCATCTGCGTGATATTGCCGCTGGCTTCTTTCACTCCCGCGATGTTTGGGACCTCAGCCAGCCGCACCAGCGTGCCCGGTTCGATGTTCGCGCCGGTGCGTCCCGGGACGTTATAAAGAATGATGGGCTTGTCCACCGCTTCGGCGATGGCGCGGAAGTGCCGGTACTGTCCTTCCTGCGTGGGCTTGTTGTAGTAAGGCGACGCGGTGAGGATGCCATTGACCCCCGGCAGCGCCGCCAGTTCCTTGGCCTTGTTGACCGCGTCCTGGGTCGAATTCGAAGTCGCGCCGCCCAGGATGGGCACGCGTCCCGCCACGACTTCGACCGTGATGCCGATCGACCTGCAACCATTCGTCATGCGAAAGTGTCGGTGTTTCTCCGGTGGTGCCGCAGGGAACAAGAAAATCGATCCCGGATTCCACCTGCCACGCGACCAGGTTTCGCAGGGCAGCCTCGTCGATCGAGCCGTCCTGCCGAAATGGAGTGACCAGAGCCGTACCGCAGCCACGGAATTGCATAAGACAAAGATAACGCTAATCAGGGGTGTGGGAAACTTCAGATGTTGAGGCGTCGCCACGAACCACGTAAGGGCGGGTGCCCTCACCCGCCCAGCCGAGCAAAGCTCGGCTAGTTAAGTCTCTCTCCAAATATCCTTAAAGTCGAAAAATCCCTTTTTTCCCGCAAGCCATTCCGCCGCCCGCACCGCGCCCTCGGCAAATCCGCGGCGCGACTTGGAATCGTGACAGAGATAAATGGTGTCGTTCGGTGAGTCCAGCACGATCTCGTGCATGCCCACCACATCGCCCTCGCGGAACGAAGTGATTTCCAGTTCCTTGCCGGACGCATCGCGGATAATCTTTTGCAGAGTCGCAGCCGTTCCCGAAGGCGCATCTTTCTTCTGCGCATGATGACGCTCGAAGATTTGTCCCGAATAGTGATGCTGCAGGATTCCCGCCGCCGTCTGCGCCGCCTCGAAAAGCAGGTTGATGCCAATCGAAAAATTCGCGCCGTACAGAAACCCGGTGCCCTTCTTCTCGACCATCTGGCGCACTTTGTCCAGATCGCCGTACCAACCAGTGGTTCCGACCAGCATGTCTTTGCCGGCATTGACGCAAGCCTCGATATTGCCCATCACGGCCTGAGGTGTGGTGAAATCGACCACGACATCTACGTGACGAAGCTTTTCCGCGGTGAGTGCGGACGCATTCAGATTATCCGCAGCGCACAGCAGAGTAATCTCGTGGCCGCGTTCGCGTGCGATTTCCGCGACCAGCGAGCCGGTTTTACCGCGTCCTAGGATGAGCAGATTCACAGATATTCCTTCGTGACCTTACGCAAACACTTCCGGATCCAAATCCGAGAAGAACGTCTTGTGCAGTCGCCGAACTACTTCCGGCACGACGTCTTCTTCCACCACAAACGTCAGATTAATCTCCGAAGCGCCCTGCGAAATCATGCGTATCTTCACGTCCGCCAGTTCGCCGAACACGCGTGCCGCGATACCCGGAGTGTCCCGCAAATTCTCGCCAACCAGGCATACGATCGCCTTGCGGCCTTCATATTTCACATCCGCCAGTTTAGCCAGATCGGCCGCCAGCGGCGGAATCGATTCGTTCGAATCCACGGTGAGCGACACGCTCACTTCAGATGTAGACACTACATCGACAGCCACGCGATGCCGGTCAAACGCCGCAAAAATCGCATTGAGAAAGCCATGAGCCAACTGCATACGCGGAGCAGCCACGTCCACGATGGTGATGCGCTTCTTCACCGCAATCGCCTTGAAGGAATTCCGGCACTGCGGCGCGCGAGCGGTTATGCGCGTGCCTTCACAAGTAGGATTTTGGGAATTCAGAATGTAGACCGGAATATTTTTCTGTACCGCAGGCAGCACCGTCGCTGGGTGCAGAACTTTCGCTCCGAAGTAGGCCAGCTCCGCGGCCTCATCGAAACTGATTACCTTGATGCGCCGCGCATCCGGGCTCATGCGCGGATCGGTTGTCATCATGCCGTCCACGTCGGTCCATATTTCGATGCGTTCGGCTTCCAGTCCAGCGCCCGCGATCGCAGCGGAGTAGTCTGACCCGCCGCGTCCGATCGTCGTGGTGATGCCAGCCTTGGACGCTCCGATGAAGCCGCCCATGACCGGCACTTTTCCGGCCGCCACAAGCGGCGCAACTTTCGTCTGCAAGCGTTGATTGGTTTCTTCGAACTGCGGGACGGCCCGCATGTGGGCGCTGTCGGTCACCAGCCAATCGCGGGAGTCTACGAGCACGGATGGCATATCCATGGCGGAGAATGCCGCCGCAACAATCTTGCTCGATAGGATTTCTCCGAACGCGGAGACATAGTCGGTAGTGCGCGGCGTCAGTTCGCCCACGGCCGCGATGCCGCGCAGCAATTCTTCCAGAGTTTCGAAGTCAGCGCCCAGGTCGCCATGAAACTGCGTGAACAGTGCCGTTCCCAGCAGTTCTCCGGCAGTGTTGTAGTGCCGTTCCTGCAAGCGCCCGGCAGAGTTTCAACGCAGTCTTGCGATCGCCCGCGCCGGCAGCGCGCGCCATTGCCAGCAATTGGTCGGTCACCTTGGCCATCGCGCTGACCACCACCACCGGCTTTTGCGCGATGCGGCCTTTGACGATTGCGCCTGCGCGCTCGATCGCCTTGGCGTCCTGCACCGAGGTGCCGCCGAACTTCATGACGATCATTGAGCTAGATTCCTTAGGCAGCAGGAAAGCAGGGCGTGTTGGTGTGAAAGCAAGCTGAGGCGCCGAGCAAGCAAAGTGAGGGGGTATGAAAGCAGGGTGGAGCAGCGCTTCAGCGCTGCATTGCAAGCCGGCATATGAAAACGGGCTTTAGCCCCTGCGGTTCTTAAGAACAATTTGCCCTCAGCGGATGAAGCCGCCACCGGAAATAGCATCTTTAATGCAGGGCTGAAGCCCTGCTCCACCCTCTCCGCGTACCTCACCCGAGGTATCCCTGCACCTTCAGCAATTCCGCATTCAGCAGCGCCGCCCCTGCCGCGCCGCGAATCGTATTGTGCGAGAGCACGGTGAACTTCCAGTCCAGCACACCACACGGACGCAGCCGGCCCACCGTGGTCGTCATACCCTTGCCTGAGTCTACGTCGAGACGAGGCTGCGGACGATCGCTCGACGTCAGATACTGCACCGGCTGTTCCGGTGCGCTGGGCAGCTTCATCTCCTGCGGCAGACTGCGGAATTTAGTCCAGACTTCGATAATCTCTTCCGGCTTCGCTTTCTTCTTGAGCTTGATCGAAACTGACTCCGTGTGTCCGTCCTCAACTGCGACCCGGTTGCACTGCGCGCTCATGCCGAACGATCCCATGACGATACCGGATCCGTTCAACTTGCCCAGCAGCTTGCGGGTTTCTTCTTCCATCTTTTCTTCTTCTTTGGAGATGTAGGGAATCACGTTGCCCAGAATATCGAGCGAAGCCACTCCCGGATATCCCGCGCCGCTGACCGCTTGCATGGTGACAGCCATCACCGTCTCCAGGCCGAACGCATCCTGCAACGGAGCCAGAGCGATCACCAGGCCAATCGCCGAGCAGTTCGGATTCGTCACCACAAACCCGCCTGACTTCTTGCGCCACGCCTGGCATTCGATAAGCTTTACATGCTCATGATTCACTTCCGGAATCACCAGCGGAACATCGCTCTGCATGCGCAGCGCGCTGGAATTGGTAATCACGGCGTGTCCGGCGTCGGCGAAGCGAGGCTCCATCTCGGCCGCAATCGAGGCATCGAGCGCGGCGAAAATAACTTTAGGCGCTCCCTCCGGAGTCGCAGGTGCGACCTTCATCCCCGCGACCTTCGCGGGAATCGCTGTCTTTAATTTCCAGCGCGCAGCCTCCGCATACGGACGGCCTTCAGAACGATCAGAGGCAGCCAGCCACGCCACCTCGAACCAGGGATGGTGCTCCAGCATCTGCACAAAGCGCTGCCCGACAATTCCGGTAGCGCCCAGAATTCCTACAGGGATTTTCGCAGTCATAATGGTTTCTTGAGATTTTACAACAGTGGTGGACTGACGCTCTTGCGGGGCGAAGACGGAACTGTTATCTGACCAGTGTCAGGTACGACTGCTTCTAGCTACTAGCTCCTAGCTACACGTAGCCACAAAATGTCTGTTGTGTCAGAATCTCTCGCGTGTGACCGTCAGTGCTAGGAGCCAGAAGCTATTAGCCAGAAGCCAGTAGTTATTTTCCAGGAAGGATTTCCCCGCCAAAGGAATATTCATTCAGCGGTCCAAAGCGTTTCTTCTCCGCATAGAGCCGCCACCGCCGCCACACGATACGCAAGCTGGCCATGACCGGAATGGAAAGATAAATCCCCAGCACGCCCGCAATCTCGCCTCCCGCCAGAACACCAAAGATCGCTGCCAGCGGATGCAATTCCATGCTCTTGCCCATAACGCGAGGTGAAATTACATAGTCCTGCACCAGTCGCCAGGCCCCAAGAAAAGCCAGCAGGATGGGCCAATGCGGATAACTCAGCAGCATGGAGACCCCGAGAATGAGCACAGCCGCCACCAGAGGTCCGACTACCGGAATGAACTCCATCATTCCACCCGCCGTACCCAGCACCAGCGCATAGGGAACTCGGGTGAGTTCCATGAATGCGATGTAGGCAATAAACGAAAACGCCGCGAGGGTCAACTGCGCTCGGATGAATTGCGCCAACATCTGGTTGAGATCGCCCAGTACTCCCTCCAGAAACTCCCGTTGCGGACGCGAGTGCACGAACGAAGTCATCACTTCGCCGAACGCCCGTCCATCCTTGAGAAAGAATGCCGCCAGAATCGGCACCACAATGATGAGCCACGCTTGTTTGGCAACATCAGCCACGCGCAATCCCGCGCGCTGGGCCAGGTCGAGGAGATCGTTGCGATGATTCGCCAGAAAGCTCGATAGTTGCGCCCGGGTGTGTACGCTCCAACCCTGCTCTTTGCCGATCTGTTCCGCAATCTGACCGGAACTCACGGTTTCCAGCAGCTTGGGCAAAGATTCGCTCAAACGCTGCCCCTGGCGGGCGATCTGCGGCCCTACGAAAAAGAAGAACGTCACCAGCAAGGTCACCAGTAAGAGGTAGATGACACCTATCGCACGTCCCCGCCCCTTAACCCATTGCTCAACTCGCGAGACCGCGGGATCCACCAGGTAGGCAAAGAAAATAGCAAACAGAAATGCGATCAGGGTACGCCGGGCGATATAGAAAAAAGCGAGCGCCAGCGCGAACAACAGCACCGTAAACAGGACCCGAGACGTGCGTGCGTCAATCAGGGACATGAATGATGAAACTGAAAATGATCTGCGCTAATCCCGCAGTACCTCCGTGTTGTCACTCGGGACCACGATCCGCAGCAGCTTGAACTGGTCGTCAAACCACATGGCCCATTCCCCGGCATCACTCTTGAGCACAAAGTGGTTCAACTCCTGTTCCGTACCGTGTACCGGAATCTTGTCCTTCCCGATAAATGAAATGCTGACCAGCAGGGAAGAACGTTGATGAGGATTTACCGCTCCGAATTTCACCTGCTGGTTCGGCGGACAAGCCACGTGTCCTTTGTCCTGATGACAACCCGTCGCCAGATACTTCCATACCAGAATTTCCCGGTGCACAAAAAAGTAGTCATCCAGAATGCTGGTTGAAATCGGAAGCAGGAATGGATGCTCTTCCTCTTTGTCCTGCGGATTGTTCGTGGAGCGCTCGACCAGCAGGTTGTCGTTAGGCACGAGAACGGCGTGCGCTTTTCCCGGGATGGTTTCTTTCCACTCGTATTTCTTCAAGTCGCCATTCAGAGCCAGTTCCAACTGCGAGGTTTGCGCCGCAGGTTCAACGCCAGGCTCACTCTTGAACTCTGAGGTCGCGACACTGCCAACGTTACTCTGCTGGATGGAAAATTTCTCGGTGGCGATCCTGTGTCCATTCATGAAGACTCCAAAGGAGCCTGTGTCCACAGTCTGACCCGCCGGTTCTTTGTCTTTCGCTGCCGCTGACGATATCAGCAGCAGTCCCGCGATTCCCAACATCAATACTGGTCTGGACTTCACGTTCCCACTCCTCCGAATCACTCTTTCACTCCCAAACTTGCCAGCCTGGCCACGGCTTCGGCAACCACTTCTTCCACGCTCTTGCCTGCCGTTTCAATTCGTACGGCCGCCTTTAGATAGCATGGCCGGCGGTTCTCATACAGCCGGCGGAACTCTTCCAGGTCCCGGCGTAGAGGACGGTCCAACTGTTGTTCCTGACAGCGACGGAACAGTTCTTCGATCGGAGCATCCAGGAAGATCGTCGCCACGCCAGCCTGGTCGAGCAGGGCAGCATTGTTCTCCTGCGCGAATGCGCCGCCACCCAACGCGAGCACCTTGGCGGAAGTACCAGATGCTTCCAGCGCCGAACGCAATGCAGCATGCTCCAGTTGTCGAAAGACGCTTTCGCCCGACTCGCGAAAAATTCGCTCGATCGAGCGTTGTTCGCTCGCCTGGATGCGCTCGTCCAGATCTTCGAAAGGCCAGCCGAGCCTGGCGCTCAAGGCCGCGCCGACGGTGCTCTTTCCGGCGCCCATGAAGCCAACTAAAACCACCGCCCTGGCCCTTGTAGCAGACGCAGATTTCGTGGTCTCGGACGGTCCGCCCGGTCGAGTGCTCATGTGTGGCGGAAATCTGCGGAGCTGTTCCTTCGGCTCCGTCAGCCTCTCACGATTACTTGGTTTTTAACGACTTAAGGTGGATTCTACCACTGAAGGAAAACAACTTAACCGAAGATGCTGCCTTGTTCATCGTACCTGCGAAGGCACTCCCTGCTTTCATTGCGAAGTTGGTGTGCTTGGGTTCGAGCAGAAAGTCATTTTCCACTTTGCCACGGACCGAACGCGCCGTCACATCGATCGAAGCGTCGTTGGGCGCGCTGGCCTCGATGTCTCCGCTGTGGCTGGTCAGCATATATTCGCCGCTGTTGGCGAAATCGCCTTCATAGCGGATCTTCCCGCTGGTCGAATTCACCTGCACCAGCGGACCGTTCACTGAATTCAGAACCACATCGCCGCCCACGGAGGTCACTTCCACGTGCCCATTGCGGATATTGGTTAGTGCCACCGAACCATTCAAGGTCCGCACGTGAACATGGGCATCGCTGATGTCGCGTACCTCGACGCTGGCCTGGCTACCCTCAAGACTAACGTCTCCGTGCAGGCCTTCCGCATGCAACACGCCCGTCGATGATCGCAGCGTAACGCTGGCATCCGCCGGCACTGAAACTTCGTAATCCACGCGTCCCGTATCCGCGTTGGCTTCGGACAGGAGATGGGTGAGGAGGTCGACGCGGCTTCCGCTCTGTGTATGGTCGATCTCTATCTGGTCGGAATGAAGTACGGCGTTGACGATGACCTGGTTCCCGGAGCCGCCCTTCACCGTAATTGGCCCATACTGGTTGGCGATCGAAACCACCGAGCCCGGGCCAACCGTGAAACGAAATTCTTTACGAGACTCAGCCGAGGCGCAAATTGCTGCGGTGAGAATCACGAGTGAAACCAGTTTTGTGCCCTGCGCTCTCGCCATAATTGTTTCTCTCTTGGTCCGGCTGCGATATCGGGCCGCGACTAAGAGCCTCTTCCTGCACGCCAATCGCCTTACACCAATCGACGAACCCGCTAGGGCATCGATCGGTCCAGCGCCATCTCGTAAACCGCCGCCCTTTGTTCGTAGGCGTCCATCACAATCTGTTGCGCTTCCTCGTCATTCGGATCGGCCTGGGCCGATTCCTCGGCGTCCCGAATGTACGCATTCACATTCTGCAGGTTGGAAGCATACTGCTTTTGGGCAGCGGGCGAGCGCGAAGCCAGCGCGTCCAGCAATTGCCGGTCTTCATCATTTACGCTCAGCGGAGTGATAGGGAGCTTGTTGGGAACAACTTGGGCAACCGCAGGCCCTGCGGGAGTGGAGGATGGTGGAACCGATCCGCGCTGGTAAACCACGACGCCTGCGGCGATCACCGCTGCGGCTGCGACCGGCGCCAGCCAATTCATGCTCCAACGGCGGGGCACAGCTGGCAGCAGGGTCGGCCGCATCTGCGGCTCGTGAATAATGCCTTCCTGCCGCAAGGCAATTTCGATCGAGGCCCAAACTCGAGCATTCGGTTCGGCAACCTCTTGCAATTGCCGCGCCTCGTTGGCAATCAAATCAAGTTCGGCGACCAGACTCGAACACATGGAACAGGATTGCAGATGCGATTCCTGTTCGGCCGTTCTATCGCCGTCAAACACTTCCGGCAAAACTTCCTGAAACTCTGCGCAGTTCATACGTCATCTCCCCAAGACCTTCCTTTGATCGCTCAATACGGCTTGGCGGCCTTTTCGGCTCTGCTCGTCTTGAGCGACTCGCGCAACTTCATGCGCGCCTTGTGTAACTGAGATTTGCTGTTGCCGATGGAACATCCCACCATGGCGGCAATCTCGTTGTGCTCGTAACCTTCTACATCGTGCAGCACAAAAATCCTTCGATATCCCGGCGGCAGCGCATCCACGGCCCGTTGCAGCCGTAACCTGTCGATCGAACCCGAAAGCATCGGATCTTGCGCACCCAGTTCTTTCTTGGGCGCCTCTTCCTCGTTTTCCTGCGTTTCATCCAGCGGGACTACGGGGAGGCTCTTCTTGCGCAACTGCATCAGGACAACGTTTACCGCCATCCGGTGCAGCCAGGTGGAAAAAGCTGATTCACCACGAAAAGTGGCAATTTTGCGAAATAACTGCAGAAAAGCTTCCTGCGTCAGATCTTCCGCTTCCGCCGTGTTGGCCGTCATGCGGAGACACAGCGAATAAACTCGCCTTCGATGCAGGCCGTACAGAAACTGAAACGCCTCAGCATCGCCCAGCTTGGCTCGTTCAATCGCCTGCGCTTCGGATAGCTTGTCGCCCTGTAGTTGTCTCGCGTCCGTCAAGTCGCCTTTTCCGGCCGCACTAATTCAGATGCGGCGTAACTATCTTTTCGTTGTACTGGTTGCAGATGATTTGGGCTTTTACCCGATTCTCAGTTGCGCCCCGGTCTATTGGTTTCAGTATCCATGTGGCCAGTTTAGATGACGTAGGTAACCAATAGGAGCCTATCGGGGAGGGCAAACTACGTCAACTATGGTTCTTGGTAACTTTTTGGCTATGAATCTTGGTATTCCTGGGCCCCCTGGGGCCCTTAAGCCTCCCTCAGGTCTTTTTCCGATTACGGTGGGACCTGCACGCGCGAGATATATCGCTTTCGAGGCTATTCCTGGAAAATTCTGGGAGTCGAGCAACGGCTCATACGGCCGCCCCGGCGCAAGGAGGTTTTCCATGAAAGTCACTTTTCTGACGGTCGCTGTTTTGTTGGCTTCTCTTGCTCAGGCAAAAGAGCCGAAGGTCCACCATTCCGGCACCTTGCTACAAATGGACTCCGTCGAGTGCGGGATAGATGAAAACAGTGGCAAGAGTTTTGTTGGCGAAATGGTCGGTACCGATTCTGCCCACAAGAAAACGCATGCCCTGCTCTGCCAGGAATACGTTCTGCAGGGAGACACCGTTTTGTACCGCATCCGCCCCCGCGACGAAAAACATCCGGTTCTGTTGCCGGTAGGCCAAAATGCGCAGTTCCGGATTCAGAAAGACAAGATGCTGTTGCAGGTGGAAGACGGCGATTCCAAGGAACGCGAGTACACCGTGGTTTCCATGACTCCGCGACAAGAGCACAAGTCAGGGGATAACAGCGCATCCCTCAAGTAACTCACTCTGATTCAGGTCCCTTTGCGTTCTTTGCGAAATCCTTTGCGAACTTTGCGGTTAAAGATTTCGATCTTCGCAGCCGCCTGAAAGTGCAAAACCCTCAACCGCAAAGTTCGCAAAGGATTCCGCAAAGAACGCAAAGGAACCCAGACCGAAATCAGGACACTGCTACCAGCGTACATATCTTGACACTCGACGATGCGGACGCGCCGTCGTTCGCATCATGTTTTTATTAATAAAAATTTACGCAAAGTAATCGCATCCCCGCTGGATTCGGCCACCAGCGCCCAACCCCGCGGCGTGCGAGCCGCATCTTAAGGCATGCTCAACCCTCCTGCACCGCTCTGCAGTAGTCACCCCCTTTGCCGTCACGATTGAGGAACGGGTGTGTGAGCCAGTGAAGTCAATCCAGGAGGAAGTACAACTGATGAAACGCATTATTTTTTTGCTCGTCCTAAGTTGTGGTCTGGCGCTACCGTCAGCGGTCATGGCCCAGAGTTCAGATTCAGATCATGTCGAAATCGGAGTATTCGCGGACTACATGAATCTCAGCACTACCGATCCTCATATTAATTTCGTCGGTGTCGGCGGCCGGGCTGCATTCAATGTTCATCCTAACGTTCAACTCGAAGGCGAAATGTCGTACGACTTTGAGCGCAACTACACCAGCGTCTTTACTGACGGCGTGACGTCTCAATTTGTCCAAACCAGCCTGCGCCCCCTCACCGCACTGTTTGGACCCAAATTCCAAACCAGCTCAGGACCGTTTCGCGCTTATCTGACGGGCAAGGTCGGTTTAATTAACTTCAGCGTCTCAGACCAGAACGCGCCAAATGGTTTTGTCGGGGCACTGGGTGGAGTCCAGACCGGCGACACTCGTTTCGCCATGTATCCGGGCGGAGGCGTCGAGGGATTCTGGGGACCGTTCGGGTTGCGTCTTGAGGCCGGCGACGAAATTTATTTCGACAACGGAACTCACAACAATCTGAAAGTCACCTTCGGACCAGCAATTCGTTTCTAGCTTTGGAAGAGAAGAATTGAAGCACCGGCAGCCCTCAACGGCTGCCGTTTTTTATTTTGTTCACCGGGGAAGAGGGGATGGCTCAAGCGGTCCGTCAATGAATAATCGGGGCCTCAGCCACCCCGACATACTTGTCCGCTGCCCCGTAGTAGAACAAGTAGCGCTTGCCCTGTTTTGCCATTCCTTCCACGAACACCACGTTGGGAACCTGGCCGACCTTCTCCCAATCTTTTTCCGGAAAAAAGATCGGCTCTTCGGATCGCCACACCAGCTTGCGTGGATCATGGCGATCAAACACTGCTATGGCCGTGCGGTAGACAAGATGATCATCGGCCGCGTTGTAAATTAAAACAATTCCGTCTTTGGTCACGATCGGAGATGGCCCCGGTTCCGCGACTCGTGAGTCGAACTGCCCGGCCCGGGTTGGAAGCACAGGCGAATCCGTGGCCTCGGTCCAATGCATCAAATCCAGCGAGTAGGCGAGACCCATCTGATCGGTCTTGTCCGCACCGGTTCCTAGAAAATACATCCAGTATTTGCCGTCGATCTTCTCCGGCACGATGGCGCCGGATTTAGTCCACCCCACATTCCAGCGACCTTTGTAAGCCGGCAGAATCACGCCCTGCCGCTGCCAGTGCAGCAAATCTTTCGATGTTGCCAGACAGAGCTGGGCATCCTTCTTGTTGTATCCGGTGTACGTCAGATAAAAGGTGTCGCCGAACTTCACCAGCCGCGGATCTTCCACGCCACCATCTTTCTCATACTCAGTCTCGGGAGAAAGCACAGGCTGCGGCCGGCGATCGAAGTGAATTCCATCTTTGCTTTCGGCATAACCCAGTCGAGAGACTCCGGCACGATCCTGCGCGCGGTAGAGCATGACGAACTTTCCACGATGAAGGACGACTGCCGGGTTAAACGTTCCTGCCGATTCCCATCCATCGCCGCGCGGAGAAATGACAGGGCCACTCGACACTCGCGTCCACGGACCAGGAAGGTGCCCCGTCCAAGCTCCGCTCGGGCGGGGATTTTGTGCCGCCGCGTCCAGCATCGCCGCAAAAACTAGTCCGGAGACCAGCAGAAAGAGAAGGACGAACGGAAAGTGGCGCAGTGTGAAAATCCGAAAAGAATTGTCATTCTGAAGCGCGGCATTCTGACGCGAGGAACCCGCCGTTTCCGTGTTGTGGGCAAGCAGATTCCTCGCCGATGGGCCCGGCTTCGGAATGACAAGGGGTGGGGTTAGGTTTTTCCGCAAGTGGCACCACGACTGACCAGCAAGTAGGGTATCCTGTAACTATGTATACCGCTGATGTGTTACGAAACGTCGTCGCCCTTCGAAGTGAAATTGCCAGCCTGCGCGATATGAATGACCGTTATGCCGCCCAGGAAGATCCCGCTCCAGTCGCTTCCCGCGCCAATGCCGGACGCCGTACCCGTCTTCAGGAAATCGTTCGAGAGCTCGCAGCCATCGCGAAAGACCAGCGTCCCTGACAGCGGCGTGCGAGCGCGATTGCTCCAGAGATTCCTTAGCCTGAAAAATGCCAGCGCCGCTATCCACGTTTAGCCGGGGCAGGGAATTGCATCGACCGCACCACTCCTTCGCCTTCCTTCACAAAGACTAATTGGTTAGGTTTGATGTCTTTCAACGTATCTACCTGCCCGCTGGGCCAGCGAATCTCGAGTAACTGCACTTTGTCGGCCTTGCCGAGTCCAAAATGAACCCGCAGATCGTTCTGGGAAAAATAACTTCCGCCGCTGCGGACTTCGTCAATCTGGGAATGGGGTTTGCTCTCGCCCGCGGCCTGAGTCACGCAGCGCAGCCGCGCCCCAATGCCGCTACGATTCGACTTGGTGCCAATCGTCCGTACTTTGATCCAGTTGTTTCCCGGCGCCTGGTCGCACCGCAAGAGTTGCGGGAAATCATTCACCGGATTGATTACCAGGTCGATATCGCCGTCGTTATCGAAGTCTCCGAAGGCGCATCCCCGCGAAGCCACTGGAACCGAAATCCCCGGACCAGCCTGCATGGACACATCTTCAAATCTTCCGGTCCGCAAGTTGCGATAAAGCAGTTTGCGCTGCGGATATCCCGCCTCCGTCTTCAGTTGCTCTACCTCGGGATAGACGTGGCCGTTGCAGATCAGAATGTCAGGCCAGCCGTCGTTGTCCATGTCAAAAAATCCAACGCCCCATCCCAGATATTGCGTGTGCGCTCCCAGGCCAGCAATGAAAGTCGCATCTTCAAAATTGCCGTCGCCCAGATTGTGATAAAGAGAAGGCGTGTCGCCGGCGAAATTCGTTTTTACAATATCCAGGTTGCCATCCATATCGTAGTCCGCCGCTGACACTCCCATGCCCGCCTGCGGCTTTCCATCCGGACTGAGCGCACAACCGGCTTCCATGGCGATGTCCACAAACTTGCCGTTCTTCTTGTTCTGATAGAGCGCGCTGGCGGTGGAATCGTTGGCCACATAAATATCGGGCCAGCCATCATTATCAAAATCCGCCGTCAGGACTCCGAGCCCAAACGTTCCGTTAGCCTGCAGAATGCCCGCAGCCTCGGAGACATCGCTGAATGTCCCGTTGCCATTGTTGTGATAAAGAATGTTCTTCCCACCCTTTAGCCCCGGAGGCCCACAGGCCACCATCACACTCTTGTAGAGACACGGTCCCGACTCGGGCACGGGCGCTGTCGCCAGATCGAGATCGATATAGTTGGCAACGAACAAGTCGAGCTTGCCGTCGCGGTCGTAATCCACAAACGCGCAACCGGTATTCCAGCGCTTGCCATCGCCGGCGACGCCGGCTTTCTCGCTGACATCGGAAAACGTGCCGTCGCCATTGTTGTGATACAGAACGTTCTTTCCAAAATAAGTGACGAAGAGATCTTCGAATCCGTCGTTGTCGTAGTCGCCAACGCAGACGCCTTGTCCCCAGCCGGAGTGGCCCACGCCCGCCTTGGCCGTGACATCGGTGAAAGTCCCGTCCCGATTGTTCTTGAATAAATGTGAGGTGGGTTCCTGCCCGGCAGGGAAGCCCTCCAGCCGCCAGCCATTCACCAGAAAAATATCCAGCCAGCCGTCGTTGTCGTAGTCATACAAGGCGACGCCGCAACCGGTGGTCTCCAGCAAATACTTGTTCTTGTGTTCGCCGCCGTAGATGGTTTTTGCGTTGAGTCCCGACTCGCGCGCAACGTTGATAAAACTCAGTCCCAGGCCAGCAATTTTCGGGGGCTCTTCTTTTGGAAGATCTCCGGCCTGCGCGAGAAACGCTCGTGGTCCCAGCGGACGAGCCAGAGCCAGCACGCTATCGAGCGAAAGCACGACCGCCGACTTGCTCAGAGACTGTAGAAATCTGCGGCGTGAAGAAGGCAAAAGGTTGGAACCTTCCTGAAAGTCGGCTGGTGCAAGGATTCGCCCTTACTCTATTAAGTGCATCGCGACTTTGCAAGGCGGAGAGGAATCAGTACCAGAATCTTTCAGGATTGTTAAAAACTGCATTACCCGATCCGGTGAGCGAGTTTCCCCACACCGCCCGCATAACCCATCACCACCAAGGACACGAAGTAACACGAAGGTCTCAATCTCAGGGGTTCCTTCGTGAACCTTCGTGTCCTTTGTGGTTAATGCTTTGTGCATCATGCTTTTCCAAATTGGGTTTCCTCCCCCGACCTCCGTCCGCTGGACTGGTACGGTCGATGCCCTTACAATCAAGGAGCCCCGATTACGTATCCGCATGACGTAACAGGCAAGCAAGGTGTGGGCGCGTAGCTCAGCTGGCAGAGCAATGCCCTTTTAAGGCATGGGTCGATGGTTCGAGTCCATCCGCGCTCACCACACAACTCCCGAGTTCTGTAGCATTTCCGCCCTCATGCGATTCCGCGGCGAGCACGTGCGATTCCGAATTGTGCCCAGATTTGTGCCCACCGAGGTCAGAAAAGGCATCAAGCACGCGATCGTCTGATGGGTGAATGTACGTCATCGCGACGGAGAGCGAAGCCCATCCCATGATCTTGCACAGCGTCCACGCATCCACGTGCGGCGATATTTTGGTTGCGAATGTATGACGCAGACTGTAGAGCAGGAAAGGGCGCACGCCGGACCTTCTAATGGCATCCTGGTGCTGCTTCTTGAGCGTGCTGTGATCGATGTGCCCAGTTTTGGTGGTTGCAGGCCAGACCCAGCCTTCTTCCGGAAAACCGACATTTTCCCATCGCGTCAACAGAAGACCGCGGACTCGGATCGTCAGAGGCAACTCCCGTCTTGCAGCGGGCGTCTTGCCGTGACGCACAAGTAGCTTTCCATGCTGGCCATTTACAAAAGAAATATCCGACCAATCCATGCGGTGGCATTCGTCGGGGCGCAGACCAGTATCACTAAGCACAATCGCAACAGCGGCCAGCAGAGGCTGAGCGCAAGTTAGGTATTTGGCAAATTCATCGTTCCCCACAACTCTCTCGCGGCGCTTTTCCTTCCCAAGCATTTGCACTCGAGGAGACTTTTCGAGCATGCCCCATTCCACAGCCAAGCGAAGCACGCGACGTAGAACACGCAGCTCCCGATTGACGCTGCCCACCTGAAGACCCCGCGATTCTCGGAAGGCCGCATACGCTGCAACATCCTCGCTCGTGATGCGATCGAGATCCTTGTTTGCGATGTTTTTTGACGTCAGCACCGATCGGATTCCGGAGCGATACCAAATCCAAGACGGCCTCGACTTCGCCCAAGGCTCGATTCGGTCGTTTATGAATCGGGTGAGCGTCGGCGCGCGCTTCTTCTCTCGGATACCCACTTCGCCCTTGGCCAGCGAGGTTCGGTGTGCGGCTTCCATTTGGCGCGCAACCTTGTCATTCCCTTGCTTTGTCGATTCGCGCACCAGGTTGCCGTTCCACATGAATTTGTACCATATGTTTTTACCCCGCGTTTGTAGATCATCTAGCGCCTTCTTTTTTGCCGCGTTTGTTGTCCCACCATCTTCGTTTTGCCTCCAGGCGTGCGGGCAGCGCGCAGTCGTCCGCAGAATTTTTGATTTCGGCGCTTGCTCAGAAAATAGGGGGCACTGCATTCAGCGTTTGCGCAGCGGCGCGCACGCTGCCCTTCCGTTTGCAAATACCGTAGCGCCTGCTGGAGAGGCGTAAACGGAGGTGGCGAGGTCGGCCATTTGTCCTCTGCGTAATAAAAGCTCAGGACCTGCCGGCGCAGGATGAACATTTTCCAATCCCGCGATTCAGCATCAGGGGCGGTCCATGCCTGACGGATCGCCGTCGCCAGAGAAACCACAAGTCTGCGCTGATTGCCTTCAGCAATGGCCTCTACCGAAAAAAGGTCGAAGCCGGATTCTGCATGTATGACGACGATACGGAAATGGTCTATGTCCCCGAGATGGCTCGGTTTCAGATCGCGGAGCAACTCGAGGCCAAAGATAATCGTGTCCGGTGGGTTCAAAGAGCTTACGACGCGCTTCCCGAGAACCCTTTCCTTGGAATGTTTTACGAGAAATACGCGACGGCGTTTCATTTGAAAAAACCGCGCGAAGCCAAGAGCCGAATTCTAAGCCCCTTGAAAGCCCCTTCCGAGCCCCTCCGAAGCCAAGAGAAAGAGAAAGAGCAGTTGAATGAGACTGAGCAAGATCAAGAAATAAGAGCAGGAGAGGTAGAGGGAGACCGAGGGGGAAGGAACGGGAACGAAAACGGTACGAAAAGTTTTCCAGAACAAAATCAAAATCTTTCTGATAGGAAAAAAAAGGAACTTCGAGATCAAAAACGGCTGCATGGTGAGATCAAGCTCTACCTGGAAGAGCACGGCAAACAACCCGATTACACAGCGCTCTTAGTGATTGCCGAAAAGACCCATCTTAATTTCGAGTACGCGCAACGTTTGCTCTCAGGAGCAGTTTAAGAAAGGCAAAAATTCATGGCCTTCCTTACGTCGCCGCAAAACGGTAATAACCGAAGGCACTCAAGGCATGAACCTGAGCATCTTCGCACGGTTTTCAGTATCGTCGTTGTTGAGTCTAGAAAAGAGGACAAGCAAAGAAAATACGACTGCCAATCCGACGACGCTAATGATGGACAGCCAACCCACAACCTGCGACAGAATATTGGTCAAAGAGCGGACCATGGACACCGTCCTCGGTTTACCAAGACTAAGCAGCAACTGTTTCGTGCAGTTTGCTTAACCGCTTTCGAATGGCGAGAGGAATGTCTAACAGATAATCGGCGGCCACGCTCTCGAGGTATTCGCGGTGCTCCTGCAGGGCAGACTGAAGCTCATCAAGTGCATCTGCGAGCTCCAATTCATTTGGTGCTGTGCACGACCTTCTTACGCAGTTGATCAATGCATTCTTCGGGGGTCATGGGGGGAAACCTCCGGTGAAGATAGATGTTCAAAGTTCCTGCCCTGTTGCTTGCCAAAGGGGATCGTGCTGGTCACGAAAGTGGAGCAGAGGCGGGGGGCGGGCTAACTCTCTAAGGATTTGGGGGCGCGAGGCCGGGGGCCACGACTAAGAAAGCGGGTTGGTTCACCTCGAAAAATAGTTGACTGAAGTGCTTTGGAATGAATATCCCTTTGGCGTAGGTACGGCAGAACCGAGTGCTTGGAGGCGTCGAAAGGTGGTTTAGAGCCCGAAAAAGTGGGACAAAACCGCGAGAAGGGGGCGTTCTGAATTATGGAGAGACATGCAGATGAAAGCACCACGACCGCCGGCCGGGTTAACACCGGAAGCACGGAATCTTTGGAATAGGACCTTAGCTAATTGGCCCATCGGCCGAGAAGAAACCTTGCTTTGCTGTTTACGCTCGGCCTGTGGCGCACTTATGCGCCTGCGCGCCGCTGAGGCGGCCCTGTCTAAACACGGCGGGGACGGCACCTTTACTGATCGTTGGGGCCAGCCGGCACATCCGCTGTGTAGTGTCATTCGTGATTCATCAAAACAGCTCCGGGAGGACTTGAAGATGCTGTGTTTGGACTGGGAAATTTTAAACCAAAGCAAAAACGAAGACGACCCGGACTTGGGAGTCCCGGAACCCGAACGCGAATAGATGAGAGGGAAGTTACGTCC
>CAVSYI010000012.1:0-58821 GCA_963732045.1 Terriglobia bacterium
GCCACCCGCCTAGCCGCGAACTCGTCAAGCGAATGTCAAATCCAAAACTCCACTAGAAACTTATATTTGCTAGTGGTCCTGTGATTTTAACATTCGCAAATGTGACCGCTGAGAAGGGGTGCGAATGTTAGAATCGGACCACTAGCGAGACTGGACGACCGGCAGTAAAATATTGCAACACCCCTCCCGATCGAGATGCAGCGTCGTTGTTCCCGCAAAGAGCCGGCGCGGTCGATCGCGCGGATCATCATGCAGGAAAGGCCCGCATCCCAATAGTTCGTTCTTGAAATTGGAAAGCTTCGCGCCAGTGCTTGCTTGCCACATGTAATCCTTCCCACGCACGCTCAATGCAATTCGATATCCCTTCGGCACGACGATCGACGTCGGCCAAAGTTCGACAGCGAGATCGACAGGTATTCCGGGTTGAAGCGGCTGTACCTCATCGTGGCTATGGTAGGGGCGGTCGGGCCTCGACAATTTCTCGTCGAGTTTGCGGTGCGAGGCGCGCAGCCACCCTTGCGCCACCGGCGTATGCGGATCGATCGCGCCGAGAAAGGTGATCTCGCGCAGGTCCGCCGTGAAGACGCGAAACACGAGAAAGAGGTCCGCGTCCTCTGTGCTGGAGGAGATGCGCAAGTTGGCAGCCAGCGGCCCCGTGATCTCGGTCTCCTCCGAAAATGGCTGCGACATGAATGTCAGCCCGTCACCGTCGGCCGAAAAGCTGATTTCGGATCGATCCGCCGGCGGCTGAAGCGAGAGGCTCTGATTTCGGGGATCAAGATAGAACCTGGTCCAGCGTGTGGAGGGTAGCGGCCAGTCGGCCTCATGCCGCTCGACAAATTTATCGACGTGACGAACCTGAAGCTGGACCTTTGGCTGGTCGTCCCAGCCATTCGCCTCGCCTTTGAGATAAAAATCGAAAAACCGGCGCTGCAATTCGCGGCCATAGTCGGTGTAAAAATGCGTCCAGTGCTCCAGCCCGTGGCATTCAAGCCACTTCTGTGTGGAAGCGGCTCGGACAAAACCTTCGAAATTGCCGCGCGGGTGCAGGCCCTGCCCGCCCCAATTGGCCGCCGACAGAAACGGCACCGTGACTTTGCTCCAGTCCGGCGAACGCGCCTTATGGTAATCGTCGTCCAGCGGATGAGCGACAATCTCGTCGCCGAAGCTTGCGCGGTTACGCGCGAGCGCTGCGTCGGACAGGGTCTCGTCGCCGCACACCAGCGCGCCGGTAACGACGCTGCGCGGTCCTCTCTCCCCCAGACCGTACTGCACGGTCTTGACCTGCATGTCGTACCAGTTGGCCCAGAACGTCGAGAGGATGCCACCATGATGGGTCATGTCTCGGTACCAGTCCGCCGCGCCTTCCCAGATGCACATGGCCGTCAAATGCGGAGGTTGGAGTGAAGCGACATGCCACTGATTGATCGCGTAATAGGAAATGCCGTTCAAACCGACATTGCCGTTGGACCAGGGTTGAACGCCGGCCCACTCGATGCACTGGTAGAAGTCTCGCGTCTCGCGCGGCGAGAAGTGATCGACATAACCGGGCGATCGGCCGGTTCCGCGGGAGTCCACGCGTACACAGACATAGCCATGCGGCACCCATTTTTCCGGGTCGACCACTTCCCAGTTCTGATATTTGTTGCGTCGATCCGGACGCGACGTCCGGGTGACCTGCGATCATGTTCTGCCAGGCGCTCGGATAACCTTCCTGAAAGGCCAGTCCCTTCGCGTAGGGACCGTAGGTCAGAAGCACCGGGCGATTTTCCGTCCGCCACGGGCCGGAACACATCCGCGCGAACCACCACGCCGTCGTCCATGGTGATGCCGACATCCCAATCGATGAGCATGTTGTCTCGTTCGTGCGGCTCGGCCATTCCCTAGTGCCCACTTTCCGAAGTTCGTGCTCCATCGCGGCACCCACTTCCACGAACTTCGGAAAGTCATGGGCACTAGCAAACCTGTTGATTTTAGTGCCGCTTTTCTATTTGAAGTTCCTGGATCGAACTCGCCGCTTGTGGTGCAGGAACTTCAAATAGGCGGCACTAGCATTCCCTTCCCCTGAGGGTCTTTTCGCCCGCTACGGCGCGCCAGGCACACCGAAATCGGACCGCATCAAAGCCGCATGTTGGCGAACATCTTGCAACTCTTTAACGACAGCTTTCAAGCCTGTCCGCATAATCTGCGAACACCTTAGGGGTGCATCAATCAGGAGCGAATAACCTCTACGCCGCATGCTCCCGATCCGGCCGCGCGCGGTACAGCATCTTCGCGAACGCCTCGAATATCTTGCGCATCTGCGGGGCCTTGTAGGGAAACAGCTGCGGCGAATCCATGTTGTGGACGACCGCGGTGTTGTCGGCCTCGAAGATCAGCAATTCGCCGTTCCTGTTTTCCGCGCAGTCGACCGTGAAATAGTCGAGACCGATCCGCTCGGCCATGGCGGTGAGCGCGCCTTGATGACGGATCGCGAAATCGCCGTCGAAGCCGCGCATGAAGCGTTCTTCCTCGAGGCGCTTGCTTTCGCTGAAGGCCATGCCCGCGTTGAGGTACCAGATATCCCAGCGGTCGGCGACCGCCATATGGCAGGCATAGGGCCGGCCATCGACCAGAACGATCCGGTATTTGCGAAACAAACCATCATCACCGGCATAATCGACGAAGCGGGAGACGAAAAAGTCCTGCTCCGGTCGATCGGCGAGGTACCGGCCGATCATGCTGCTGTTGTCGATCTTGGCGAGACCAACGCCCGCATGCGAACCGCGCGGCCGAACGATGATCGGAAACGGCAGCTCGCCGCGAGCGAAGCGAGTTGCCTCCGACCCGGCCACGTCAAGCAATTGCGCGCGCGTTACGCCAGCGTCGATGGGATGTCCAATCCCCTGATGCCGCACAACAGGCCGTGCAGCTTGTCGCGATCGAGGTTGCGGACGAGATGCGGCGGATTCAAGAGCGGCCGCGGCCAGCGTGACACCGCCCGGTCGATCTTGCGAAGCGCCTCGTGGCACTCCTCCGAATCCGAAGCGATCACGATCGCGACGTCATGGTCGGGCAGCGGCACCGGCAATTCCATGCCGTCCACCACGTAGAGCGTCTCCAGTTCGATCCCGGAGCCTTCCAGCAGGAATTCGATCGGCGTGTTACCGCCCATGTCGATGGCGGCCGCGAGCGCCAGAACGCGCAGTTTCGGCTTTTCGACCGAACAGGGCGACCGGTAGAGCTGGTGAAAGGCGAGCACTTCCGCCTGAATGCCAATCCCATCTGCTTGTTGCCCATCAGCTGGGTGATCAACGACAGATCGAGCCCCTCGCCGGCGCCGGCCGGTCCCGGCGGCGAGCTTCGAGAGCAGTTGATCGCGCAACGGACGAAGATCAGCACCGCCAAACGCCATCGTTGTGAGTCTGGCAAATCCCATACGATCGGCACTCGGGTAGTGCGCGAGCCGACGGCTTCGACGTTTTCTTGTTCCATGTTGCTAGGCTTCCACTGATTTGACCGTCCATCTGCGTCAGCAACCCAATTGGCGATCGCAACGACGGTGCCGACATGGCCGCTCCTTGCAGATTGCATGGGCCAAGTCTATTCTCAGCCGACCACGCTCGGTGACAAGCCGCGCGCCCGCGCAGATACGAAGGCGCCGCCAGCTGCCCCTCGCCGCATCCCAGCGCAACCGGCTGACCGATGAGGCAGGGCTTCGCCACCGCCGCATCGGCGAAGGCCGCATCACCGCGCCAGCGCGCGATAGAGCTCCCTGCACTGTTCCAGCGAGAGGGTGCGATCACCGTGCCTGATCACGAACGGAAAGATCGTCCGCCGCGCCAATTCATCATCGTCAGCGCCCTCGCCATCGGCCGTCGCTGCGGCGGCAGCAGACGAAGCGACGGTGACGATGCGATGATCCACTCCACGCCCTCACCGAAGGCCGTCAGAGCCATCTGGCGAAATTCGTCGGGCACGCTGTAATAGGCCCGGATCTCCTCCAGCGCCGCTTCCCAGCGCAGCCATTGGCCAAAATTGGCGCGGATCGGGAAACGCGAGCGCAAAACCGGCCAGCTTTTCGGCCAGTCGCTGCGACTGGTATATTCGAGCAGTCCTGGCGCAATATCGCCGGTCGTATCGAAGTCAGGCGCGAGCGCCGAAGGTACCAGCAACGCCCCGCTGAAGGGTGGACCGGTGAAGAACTTCGAGCCCGTGATCAGAACCAGATAGCCGCGATCGAGATATTTTCGCAGCCGCGTGCGGCCGAGCCGCATCTGGCAGGCGTCGACCACGATCTGAACCTGATCCGGCCAGCGCCGCGATATCTCTTCGAGGCATTGCGCACTCGGGGCGCGCCAGCCGAATTTCGAGGAGTCCATCACTTGCAGAAGCACATGGCTGCCGTTGGCGATGGCGCTTTCGACCGCATCGAGAACCATTGCATCGCTGGCCGCCTGCGGGCGGATATCGCCGGCCTCGTCGAACAATCGCAGCGCGATGCTGCTGACGGACGGCGCCAGTCCGGCAATCGGCTCACCTTTGCGAACCCGGCTGCCGTTCGCTGTCGCTGCACTGAAATGACATCCGCGCGCGGTGTTGATGGTTCCGCTGCCGGTTTGATCGGCGGCCACGATGATTGTCGTCACAGCAGGCCCGAGCCGCGCCCGCGTCAGAAACAGCGCCTGCAATTGCGAGTCGGTGCCCGACGGAGAAAACACCACATCGGCCTTGCTGCGGGATAATCCGAGACAGGCCTTCAATTCGACCCGCATGGCTTCGACGCGCGCGTCGAACGCCGCTTCGATGCCGACGGCGATGGCGGATTGCATCAAGAATCCCGCGCCTCGCGCGCGCGATCATAGGCGCGTTCCGAAATCGATGTCGCCGTGCTGGAGGAGAAACTCAGCGTATCCGGACAAGGAAACGGCTGGCAGCCATATTCGTTGAGCCCGCTCGCCGGATTGATCGTCAACCGCGGATCGCCGCCGCCGCTGAGCAGATGATCCAGCGGCGCGAACAGTTCGGCCATCGCGGAAGCCGAGCGGGATTGATCCCGCGAGATCGTCTTCTCGGCCACTTGTTCGGCCATTTGCAATCGAACACCACCGTCTGGCATTGCTAGGACCCCACGCCAATACCGCCGTGCGTGGCCGATGGCGACAAAAAGGCTTCAAGGGCAGCCAACGCGGCGTTTGCCTGCTTTCTGAAAAGTAAACAGCTATGGTTAACGAAAGCTTTATTTCGGGCGCGGCGCCGGGCCGGCGTTGCCTGCCCCTGGCGGGATCGGCTTATCCACCCGCCGGCAGGAACTTGGTCAGCGTCAGCTGGCCAGCATCGAGGTCGCCTCATAGGAGGCCGACAGGCTGTTCTGCAGTGCCAGCAGCTGGCTCGCCACCTCCTGCGTCGAAACCGTTTCGGTCTGGTCGATGATGTTCTGCAGCTGGCTCTGGCTCTGGGATTGCCGGGCGCTCGCTTCCTTCATGATGCTTTGCGCGGCGGCAAAATCCGTTTGAATATCGGAAATGGTCTGCTGGCCCGGCTGAGGCGTCAGGTTTGTCGCCGTCCGCGAGCTCAGGGCTGCAACCTGTGCGGCCGAATTGGTCCCGGTCGGCGAGGTCGTGACGGCGGCGAACACCGCGACGCCCTCGATCTGCTGGCGGATGGCCTGCTCGTTGGCCTGCGCGCCGTATTGAACCGTAATCGATGGATCGATCCGGGCCGTCGACGAGGCACGCGCCGACCTGTCCGAATTACCGGTGTACCAGGCGACCGTGTTGGCGGAGCCATTCACCAGTGACGTTCGCGAGCCCGAGACCCGCAGCGGCGGCTGGACCGCGGTGACGGTGCGGGCCGAAACCGAGCGAGGCAAGTGCGAGCTGCGAGTTCGGGCCGAGCGAACTCGTGATACGTCAGGCTCGCGGCGCTGTCGGCGTATTGAGCGTGACCACGCCGCCGCTGATCGGTCGATGGCGTCGAGGTGCCGGTGATCGAGTCGACAGCGCTCAGAAGATTGCCGACGTTGGCGGTTGCCAACTCGAGGTAGGTGGGATTGAGCGCATTGCCCGCAGCGTTGGACCGGTCAGCGAGCGTGGCGGTGGAGTTATGAAAAAGAGATCGTCTTGCCGTTGACGGTGATGGTGTCGCCCGGCGCGAAAGCCTGTGGTGAGCGAATCCGAGGTCGCGGTGCCCGACAGCGCGGTCGCGCTGGCGATCGCCTGCGGTGTCGTCATCTGGTGACTGCGCAGCTCCGCTCACCGGCGCGAGCTCGAGACGCGCAGCGGCGGTTCCGGACCGCTGATATGGTGTTGACGCCCGCGGTCGTGGTCGCAGTGCCCGCGGCCGACGAGAAACCGAGTGCCGCGAGGGCGCCAGCGCGGTCGAACTCGCGAGCCGAGATCGGTACCCGGCGGCGCTCGCGGTTTGAGCGTGATCGACGCCGCCGCTGATGGTCGATGGCAGCCGTGGTGCCGGTGATCGCAGTCGATGCTCGGACAACAGATTGCCGACAATGCTGGACGCTGTCGGTGACATTGAGCTCCGGGTGCCGGTCGCGCCGGAGGCGACAAACGAGATCGTCGTGCCGTTGACAGTGAGTGTATCGCCCGTCGTGAAACTGGCGGAGAGACGAGTTCGAGCCGGTGGCACCGGACAGGCGGTCGCTCCGGTGACGGCCGCGGGCGAAGCCTGGTGATTGACCGCGCGTTCCGGTGGCCGTTCCGGACGGATCGAAGAAATTATTTCCCGCGGCAATCGCGGAGGCGGCCACCAGCGTCGTATTGGCGAGCGTGCCGATCGCCGTGTTCAGCGCCGTGTTCAGATTTGGCGGGCGGTCGGCGGTCGGGGTCGCGCCGATGGCGAAGCTGCCGGTGGGCGGCGGGTTGCGCTCGACGCCGTCAACTGGACCGACGCGGTGGTACCATCAGGCAGATTGAAGGTGAGGCTTATCTGATCGCCCGGATTGGGATTGGTCGCACCGAGGGCGATCGAGACGGCGGCCGGCGAACCGGATGGACCGGTCACGGTCGCGCCGGTCAGCGACGACGTGACCGAACTCAGTTTCAGGCCGAACGGCGAACCGGCGACGTCCTCGGCCACCGAAACCGACGTCGAGGGCGTCGCGGCCGGCGGCGTGATCAGCAGACGGCCAAGGCCCGTGGTACCGTCCGCCTGCGCCCGCTCCGATATCACCTGTTTCAATCCGGCCTGGGTGCCGGTGCCGTTGAGGATGTTGTCGACGGAATTAACCGACGGCGTGTTGATCGCGCTGCCGGAAAATATGAAGCGGTCGCCGGCCTGGGTGTTGAGAATGCCGACGATCGACGACAGCTCGGTCTGCGCGTTCTGCTGCGCGATGGTCTGTCCGGTGCTGTTGAGCGCCTGCGGCGTACTGGCCGCGTCGCTCTGCACCTGCCCGGTAATGTTCGAAAGCGACTGCAGGGCGGTATTGGCAGCATTGATGGTGGTGTTGACGTTGGTGATGGTGTCACCGAAATGTTTTGCGAAATGGACTTTATTGAAAACGACTGGGCAGCTTTGTTCTGGGCCCTTGGAGGCGTGAAATTTCTCGTATCACGCCGGACTGGAAGTGACATTATGCGTGTGCAGCGTATCAATCACATTAGCGGCAGGGTGCTGATTCTCCTGGCTGTCGTTGCCTTGTTCACGGTCATCAGTGGGTATTTTGGGCCGCGTCAGGTGGATGAAGGTGCAGCGGCACAGATCTTCCAACTATCAGTTGTAGCGTTACTCCCCATGGGCCTACTGTTCCTCGCGACAACGGATTGGAAAGCGCCATTGCGAAGTACCCGGATCTTGGCAATTCCATTCAGTGTCTTGGTCATGGCGTTTGGTGCTCTCTACTATCTTGAGCACTACCGATAGTGCGTAACTGGCGTCTTTCGAACAAACTGACGAAACATCGCGATTACACTCATTGAGGGGGCTGTCCGGGTCAATTAGTGTAATCGCTGTCGGGAAGTGGGCACTTAACGCAAAGGGCTAGCTTGATTTCTTGCGCCGTTCCGGGTACTTGGACAGCAGAAAGACGGCTAAAGCGATAGCTCCCGAGAATTCCTTCAGCAGCTGACCTCGGAAAATTCTTATCATGTACGAGAATTGGCACGAGAACGATTCCCATAAGGAACGCCGTCAGTAGTCCGTACCGAAGTAATCGCCATTCATCGTGAGTCATGACACCCCGCCTGGTCGGCTGATGGTGGAGTCGTTAGTTTATGTAAACGCTTCGCCTCACGTGCTTCCCGCCGTCTTGGTCAGTTTCGGTCCAGAAAGAAATCTTTAGCCGGAGCCGCTATAGAAGCGGGAGCCAAAAGAACCGCCCCATGGTTTCCACCGTCCAGCGATCGATAATGGGCGACGGGAAGAATGCCCACGAGTGCTCTAGCTCCTTCGTGGAAAAATGCTTCGCTCCGACTTCCGACCATAACCAATGTCGGTGCCGTCATAGAAGCCCACCGGCCAGGAAGCAAGGGTTTTCCGGTTTGTGTTCCCGCTAGAATCGCGAGATCGTAGGGCAGGGTATGAGCCATGTCTACCATTTTTGACCAGCCGGGCATCAGCCGCATCAGTGTGACAGCAAAATTCGGGATTCCCATGCCCTTGGTAAAAAAGAGGTTGACCGCATCACTGGAGCGTCCTGCTGATACGAGTTCGGATTTGTTTTCCAAAATCGTCCGGCATCGGAGAGCGGCTATTGTCCACGATGAATGGTGGCTCATACATGAACAGTTTCTTAACTTTGCCGTTGAGTTTGCTGGCGGCTTCGAGAGCGAGGACCGCGCCGGAAGAGCTGCCAAACAGGAAGGCCGACCCACCGGAGGTGTCGATCAGAGCTTCGATATCTTCAACTTCACGTTCGACCGCGTACGGCTGAGTATCCATACTTTTGCCGCGACCTCGGCGGTCATAGTTGATCACCGTGAAGTCTTTAGCCAGGCGGTTGGCCAGTCGTCTGGTGCCGCCACGGTCGGCCAATGCGGCGGATACTAGAACCACCACCGGCCCCGTACCGGTCTGCTCGTACGCGATGGTCGTGCCATCCCTGGAAGTCGTCATTTTCGGCACGCTGGCGACTGCGTCTCCTTCTATGTGCGACGCCATGTAATAGACGGTGACAGATAATAACCGCGAGCAAGCCTGCGAGCACGGTGCCAATCCGTCGAAGAATGTGGCGTTGACCGTCCCTTCGGTCGGTGGGCGGAGCCGCTTTCGGAGTCGCTGATGCCCTCATTGGTGTTTTCTTCCTCCAATCATGCGTCGAATGGCGGACGCCTGAATCGACAAGTAGCCGGACAATAGTTGTGGTTTTAGTGTCGTTTTTTCGTCTCGTTCCTGCTAGTCCCCCGGCACAAAAAGGAAACACTCCGATGACCGTCGTGACATCGCCATTACACTCATCATTCAAGTCAGCCAGGGGGCCGTAGTTGGTGCTAACGCCTGTTAACAACAGTTGACTTCCGGTTCGCCCGTTTACTCAGCCAAAACCGGCACGCAAGGTATAAACTTCGGCTCGGATGCGGGCAAAGAACGGCGGCGATGGGCGGACTGAAGAGGTCAGCACGGGCGGTGGGAGAGAGAGGCGGAGATGACTCTGCAGGAGCAGTTTGGGCAGATTGATATCTACCTGTTCGACCAGATATTGCGGGGGAATATTTCGCCCGGAATGAAGGTGGTGGACGCGGGGTGCGGCGGCGGGCGGAATATTCAGTATCTGCTGCGCGAGGGGTATGAAGTGTTTGGCGTGGATCTAAGCGCCGAAGCGGTGGCGGCGGTGCGGAAGATGGCAGGTGAGCTGGCGCCGGGACTGCCGGCTGAGAACTTCCAGGTGGCGGGCGTGGAGGCGATGCCGTTCGCGGATGAGTTTGCGGACGTGGTGGTGTGCCACTCGGTGTTGCACTTTGCGCGGGATGAGGCGGAACTGGAGGCGATGGTGCGAGGGCTGTGGCGGGTGCTGCGGCCGGGCGGGATGATGTTCTGCCGGCTGGCGTCGACGATTGGAGCGGTACAGGGGATGGCGTTCGAGGAAGTGGGCGGGCGGCGGTTCCGGATGTCCCACGGTGCAGAGTGGTTGCTGGTGGATGAAGCGCTGTTGATGGAACTAACGCGCGGTCTGGGCGGGGAGCTAGTGGATCCGCTGAAGACGACCGTGGTGCAGGGGCAGCGGTGCATGACTACGTGGGTGGTGAAGAAAAAAGCACCGCCAGGAGGGGAGGGGCGGGCGTTTGTCAGCTCAGGGATGCCGGCGCGAAGGCCTTAGTGGGAGCCAGTGCGTACGGCAATACCGCTTTAATCGGCGGGTCAGGCGATAACTTGGGCTCAGGGGCGATAGTCTGTATCGATCAGCGCAGACGGGAACACTGCTTTGTGCGGAGGGCCTGCTGATAACTCCTATGCGGGCGCGGTGTGGGTCTTCACAGCGTAGCGAGCCTGTTTAAAACAACTCAATCTGCTTGCGAGAAGCTCGGACTTGACTTTCATTTACATGTCCCGCTGCGGGGACTACTGCGGAATCGCTCCGGCGATCCGGTTCCACAGAGCGCTGTGTCCGACGGCGATGAAAATGAAGGACGCTACCACGATTGCGGAATACCCGATCCCGTACCATCGATCAAAAGTGCGCGTCATTCCCCACCGCAGAGCCAGAAACAGGGCCCCAAGTACCAGCGCGGGACCAAGTACGTACAAAGGCGGCATGGCCGCAAACTCTCCGATATAAGGGCAGCGTCCCAGGGAGCCCGAGATGATCATTAACGACGCCAGAAGCATCATGGGGCGATGGATCTCGGAGCGGCGACGATAGATAACCGCAACGGCCACCAGAACACCGAAGGAGAGCATCTCGCCGAGCATCGTTGCCAGGAAAAATCTGGCCCCGCCAAAGGCCTGGTACATTTCCGGGTTGTTGCGAGTCGACAAGATTGCTGTGAACGATCCGAGAGGGACCATACAAGCGGCGAGCACAGCGCCGCCCACGCCGACGCGCATATGAAGACGCCGGTTGCCGTTCAAAATGAAGATGCTCTGCACCAGAAACAGGATTATCCAACTGAACATGGCAAGGCCGTGAACAGCGACCAAAGGTACTATCTGTTTGGTGATCTCGCCTCCCCCAAAACCCTTCCCATGCACAAGAAATGAGCGAAAACCCACAGCAGTCGCAACCAGCATTACGCTTCCAGCGATCACATAGAAAAGGCGTTCGGACCGCACGCTTCGCAGTGCAAGACTCTGCTCTTGTGATCGAATTAGTGTTTGTGAGATGGCTCCTGACATGACGATTTGCCCCCATCGACTGAGTTTGACCTTACCGTTCGCGCAACTCTCGTAGCGCACGACACCCAAAAAATCCGATGAAACTGAACCCCAGCGATCAGTACAGAACCCCGAGAGTACAACGTGGGGAGGTTAGGATCCGGCTGCAAAAGCTGAACCCGGCAACTGGACGAGGAGTATGAGCGGAGGCGAAGTCGCTGTCAACACGAAGTACTTTCGCGACATTTTGCGGCTCGATCAACGCAATTCGATCAACGCAAAAGGAAATAGGCCCCTACAAATTGTAGTTAGCGAAAAATCGCGATTACACTCAGCCACCGCTCTTTCTTCATTTCAGACAAGGCTCGTCTATAAGTTTGCTCTGCAAGAGACTGGGACGAGAATTCACTAATGAAACGGGTTCTTCGGGTTGCCAGGCGGACACCCTGCGATGAATTTTGGGGAACGTGAGATCGCGGGCTGAGCGCAGGTTCCGCTGCTCCTGTCACGTTTAACAGTTTCCGATAATCCCAACATTTTCTATTGTCGTTTAAGCGCAGTCTCCTGGCCCGATCCACGTTCGCCCTAGTGAGGCTAGTTTGCGTTCTTCCCTTGCTAACCTTTCGATTCGCATTGCCCTCGTTGCCGCCCTGACCCTGTTGTCATCTGGCTGGACCTGCAGCGCGCTATTCCTCAGCTGCCAAGGGGTAGGGCAATCCCAAGTTACTTCACTCTCGCCGGACACCATTCCGAACGACGCGGAATCAGTTCTGCTGACAGCGGACGGAAGTGGTTTTACCCCTCAATCGCAGATCATGTGGAACGGAAACGCGTTGCAGACGACGTTCCTGGACTCACACCGTCTCCAGACCACGGTCACTCAGCAGACCTTCCACTCTTTTGGTGGCTCCATGGGGGACAGTGTGCAGATTTCAGTGATGTCTCAGGCATCGTTCGATGATTTGGGATGTCCAATCGGCGGGAACTCTGCCACGCTGGTTCTAGTCATCAACTGGGGACTCCCAGACACGATAGCCTCAGGTGATCATCATTCTGGCATGTGCTGGCGTCATAGCCACACCTTCCCGAAATCACCGGACTTGAAGGAAGGCCCATCAGGTATGTCTGCGTCTGGCTCTGTGAGTGAACATGATTCCGAGTGCTACTCCGGTAGCCGCTCCAGCAATCAAACCGAGAAGGGTGAGGCTGGGTATTGATGGCGTGCTCGTTGCCAACATGAAGCCGGCAACAGCCATACACAAGGTCCAGAGAACTATGCGAATTTTCATGGTGTGCTCCCAATAGCAGCGCGCTGCCCTCATCGCCGTTGGCCACAGGTTTACACCACGCGAGGGTAACCTTTCAATCGGGTAAATGTCCTATTACTGCTTAGTGCCCTACTGGGCAGAATAGCGTTGAGAGACTCTCGCTTTTTAGGACGGGCTCGGCGCCCCGGCAGGTCAATGAGTGTAACCGCCTGATTACGCCAACGATCCACCAAACTCAGCTCTGTTCCAGAACAATCGCAAGTTGAAACAGGAGTATACTTTTGCCGGTTTGACGTGAGGACAGCTCGCTGGAGACTGGATGTTTGAATTAGTGGACGCCATCCGTGAGGTCTTTCCCGGTCAGTCCAAGACAGTGACACACAATTCCCGGCCCGGTGAAATGAGACGACAGAGAACCATGAGTACAAATTTGAAGAGCGCAGGAGCCTCGAAAAAGCCTGATCTGACTTTCAATTTATGTAAATGAATTTAGGAGGAAAAAATGGAAACTTTGAGTGCAATCCGCAACAATAAACCAGCCACAAACGCGAATGCCGTGAGAGTCGAGATGAAGCTTGAGGTGGTCATCATCTCGGTTTCGGATGTCGACCGCGCGAAAGAGTTCTACGCCAAGCTCGGGTGGAGGCTCGACGCCGATTTCACCGCCGGGGACGACTGGCGCGGGGTCCAGTTCACGCCGCCCGGCTCCGGGTGCTCGGTAATCTTCGGCAAGAACGTCACCACGGCTGCACCAGGCTCTGCCCAAGGCTTATACCTGGCCGTCTCCGACATTGAGACCACCCGGAACGAGCTGCGCCATCGCGGCGTCGAAGTCAGCGAGGTGTTCCACGGTACGAATGTGCACACCGGCACGGACGAGCCCTATTTATTTGGACGTCTCCGCGTCAATGGTCCGGACCCTGCACATACGAGTTACCACTCGTTCGCCTCCTTCCATGATCCCGATGGCAACGGCTGGCTGTTGCAGGAGGTCACAACCCGGCTGCCTGGGCGAGGGGTCAGCAATTTCGACGTTGCTACGATGACGGAGCTCTTGCGAGAGACAGAAGAACATCATGGCAAGTACGAACCGACAGCTCCGAAGCACCACTGGTCGGGATGGTACGCCGCCTATATCGTTGCGCGTCAGAACGGCAAAACGCCGGAAGAGGCGGCCGAAGAGGGTAAGCTGCAGATAGAAGGCGCACGAGCTGCGTGAAGGACTTCGACGCCATCATCATCGGGACGGGCCAGGCAGGCCCGTCCCTGGCGGCATGGTCTGCGATGCGGACAAGACAGTCGCCATCGTGGACTGGACCTCGTCGCAGACGCTGCACTAGTACCCTGCCTTCGCAGCAATCTTTACTCGACTGTGGAATCGGATCGCTACGTAGTTGGCGATAAATCGCAGCCCGTTTACGTCAACTATCCGATAGCCGGATGGTTTCTTCGGAAAATTAGACTGGCACAATTTTTACTTGGGAACATCGAAGTTCGGTAGCATAATTATTCGGAGGTCCAAGTTCCCAATGGGGTTCCTTGGAGCCTGTTATGGTCTCTATTCGCAAATTGCCGACACGGAAGAACGCCGCCCAGAGGCAAACCAGGGCCTTTGACCCGGGAATATTTTTAGCAACTGTTGGAACGGGACGGACTCTTCGTCACTATCACCCGAAACAAAGCATCTTTTCGCAGGGAGACCGCGCCGACGCTGTGTTTTACGTTCAGGAAGGAAAGGTGAGGCTCAGCGTTCTGTCCCAACAAGGCAAGGAGGCAACCATCGCCCTGCTCGGCTCCGGCGATTTCCTGGGCGAGGAATGTATCGCCTCGGATCAACCCGTCCGGCTCGCAACCGCCATCGCCATTACGGGGTGCTCTGTCCTGAAGATCGACAAGAACCGGATGCTGCGCACGCTTCACGAGGAACACGGGTTCTCAGACATGTTTGTTGCGTATCTGGTCGAACGTCACAACCGCACGCAAGCGGACCTGGTTGATCAACTGTTCAATTCGAGCGAAAAGCGGCTGGCACGGGCTCTCTTACTACTCTCTCGCGTGGGAAAAAAAGCAAAATCCGAAACTGTGATACCGCGAGTGAGTCAGGAGACTCTGGCGGAAATGGTTGGTACCACTCGCTCACGCGTGAATTTCTTCATGAACAAATTCAGAAAGCTTGGTTTCATCGACTACAACGGCGGGTTAGAAGTGAACAGCTCGCTTCTCAGCGTTGTCCTGCACGAGTAACTCGGTCAGTCTCCCGGCCCCCCATCATCGTTTCTCCATCCCAAAGCGACCACACCGGATGGCCTCGCGCCGAGGGTGTTCAATTTTGAACAGCGTTTGATTGCTGCGCATCTGTACGATAGCGTACGACCTTTGGGGGCGTTATGACCTGTAAACGATGCCTGTCCGATAGACAAAGCGTATTCAACGGCGAGATGGCCATCCACTTCCGCGGGCTCAACGGTTTGGACAAACCCATTGTGTGGGTGTTTCAGGAGATCGGGGTCTGTCTGAATTGCGGCTTCACGGAGTTCACCGTTCCTGAGAGGGAGTTACAAACGCTTTTGCAGGGTTATCCGGTGAAGGGTGCTGTGGTCTTTCCCACGGGGTGGCCCCAGCGTCAGGACGCATCAGAATTGGACTGAGTGCATCTGTCAAATTGCATTCCGCGATTTTGCTGCTGGTGAATGCCTCGCCCCGAAGAACAGTGCTCACAGCGGTCAGTAACTCACGTCCCGCATCCGTCTTAGCAACGTAGCCCAGCGCCCCTGAGCGGAAAGCCTCTTGTGCGATGTCAGCAGAAGACTCCTGACTCACAAAGAGTATTTTTGAATTGGGTGAGAGCTTGCGGACTCGTCGAGTTGCTTCGATTCCATTCAGCGTTGGTAGCCCAAGGTCGAACAGAATCAAGTCAGGTTGAAGTTCTTCGGCTTGCTGCACCGCCTCTAATCCGTCTGACGCTTCGCAGACGATCTCCAACTCCGGTCTTCTCTGCAACGTCGAACGGACAAATCGGCGAAACGGTTCGTAATCATCGACCACAAGGACTCTGATTGGTGAAGCTGCCAAGGCCGCCTCCCGCCCAAATCCGTTGAACAATGACACAATATCGTTTTTAAGGCTACTGGTAGTTCTTACAGGTCGAATGGTCCTGATGGGATACGTCGTCAGCTAGCTTCGCGACCTCGTTGGCGAAAAATCGCGATTACACTCAATGACCTGAATGTGTTGTATTTTGACGATACAGGACATTTGCCGCCAAACGCCGCACTGGCCGCGGTCTTTGAGGCCCTCCGTGTTACACTCTTGCCCATGAAAACGCTGTTAGAGCGGGATTGAACTGGCGTCAGCCTGTGCCGACTGAGGAAGTTTCAGTTGGTTCGTGCGCTGTTGCGGTTCAATTTCCTGCGCTTCGGCGTAATGTCCATCGCTCCCTGGTTTGTACAGCGAGGACAGTTCATCTGTTGTTCTTCTAAAAACTCTCATGACGTCCGAACGCACGCTTTTTGCCAAGCTCGCCGACGCGGATTTCGAGAAGATTGCGGGATGGCTGGAACGAATCTTCCGCATCCGGTGGCGAATAAGGCGCATTGCAATGGTGGTGCGGGAGGCGACCGGGCATCCGCGCAAAATGCCGCCAGGGTCCCTGGCTGCCTGCTGTTTCCGCGAAGCCACCAGAGATGACCGCTTCTATCTAAAAGCCCTCAATCGCTACGGACCGCTGTTCAAACTTTTTTGGGGCTCGGGTGACTTGAAGGTTTGTGTCGTCGGCTTTCCGCTGGGCCGCCGGTTGTTAAGCCGCTGTCGTGCCTGGCTGCACCCGGTGTCAACCGACATTACGCAGGTGGTGCCGGCCGAGTACCTCCGAGCCATGGACCCGAAGATTCATCCGCACTACCGGCATCTGTTCATGGGAGCGTTTCGGGATGACCTTGTTTCTGCCGCGGAGCCAGTCATCCGGGACATTATCCGGCAAGAATTGGATGGCCTGGCCTGCAGAGGCGGAAGCGGAGCACTCTCCTCCGGACCAGCTCGACTTGGCCCTGAACCGGATAGCTACGCGAATACTGCTGCTGGTGGTTCTCGGAGTGCGGCCGGAGTCAGCGATTGCAGCGAAGCTGGAGGCGTTGTATCAACGCCTGGGGCCGGACGGTTACGTCGCTAACATCGGGTCGGAGCAGCTGGCTGCGTTCGCGGAAATCCAGGCCCTGGTGCTCCAGATATTACCGTCAGTGAATGATGACAGCTCATTTTCTGACGGGGTTCTACGGCGCCTGGCGCGGATGGAATCGAGCGACAAAGTTGACGACACGATCATCGGAAATGTCATCTATATGGCGGAAAGAGGCCGACACGACCTGCGTGATCTCCTGCGTTGGGTACTGAAATATCTCAGCGATAACCCGGCAGTCGTCGCGGAAGTGCGCGCGAGTCTCGCGCGGCCAGGAGCGGATCCTCGTCTCGCCGAAGCCTGCGTCCTGGAGACGCTTCGCCTGGATCAGGCCGAGGTCATCAACCGCAAGGCTATGCAGTCATTTGAGTTCGATGGCTATCACATTCCAAAGGGCAGCTGGATCAGCATACTGATGCGCGAGCCTCACCGGGATCCTGCGAATTTCGCGGAACCAGAGCGATTCAGGCCGCAGCGCTTCCTGGAGCGATCCTACTCGGCTGACCAATATGCGCCGTTCGGCATTGACGAGCATCAGTGCATTGCACGATTCCTGGTAAGTCGAGTGGGAACGATATTCGTTGAGGAGCTGGTGGGTGGATACAGCTGGACCGTGGCCAGTGATGGTCCTCGGCATTATGGGCACTTTCACTGGCGGCCATCGCTTTCATTTGCCATCGACCTAAAACCGAACCCGCCGCAAGCGTAGCGGACATTACGTGGTTCGTGGCGCTGTCGCACGAGCGTGACGCTCGCGTCCACATTTTTCTCTTACAGTTTGTTGAGAATAGCGGCTCCCTTGCGGCCGTAGTTGGTGTAATTGTCTACAACATTTTCTTCTCGATGGCCCGTCATGAGGAATACAATCCGAGCGCGAAGCTTAAGGAGTACACCGATGGCGTATCCACGATTCAGCGATGGAACAGATCGATTTGACCGCCGGACTTTTTTCAAGGCTGCCGGGGTTGCGACGGCTGCCGGTGTAGTAGGGGCAAGCCTCGGAACCGGGTTGGCCTACGCAGACCTCACCAAAGAACAGCGTGACAAGATGACGCCCGACGAAGTCATCCAACAGATGAAAGCTGGCAATGAACGCTTCCGGTCGGGCAAACCTCAGCATCGCGATCTCATGAGCGAGGTTAAGGCGACAACAAAGGCACAGTACCCTGCCGCGGTTGTCTTCAGCTGCATTGACTCGCGAGCACCCGCCGAATTGATTCTCGACTTCGGCATTGGCGATATCTTTAGCGGTCGCATTGCGGGAAATGTTGCTGATGAGGACGTTTTGGGCAGCATGGAATTCGCCTGCAAGGTGGCAGGCTCGAAGGTCGTGCTTGTCATGGGTCACACCAGCTGCGGCGCTATCAAAGGAGTCATTGATGGGGTAGAGCTTGGCAATCTCACGGCTTTGTTATCGAAGATCCGTCCGGCGGTTGAAGCCACTCGCTATACGGGGGAACGTTCTGCGAAGAACTATGCATTCGTAGACGCGGTAGCACGAGAGAACGTTGTTAATGACTATCGCCAACGTTCGCCAAAGGAGCCCGGTGCTTCGAGAGCTCGAATCCACAGGCAGCATCAAGATTGCAGGTTCGATGTACAACCTCGAAACGGGGACGGTTGAGTTCTTCGCGTAACGATAAACCGCGCCCGCCCCGCGGCCAAATGTGACGAGGTTCTCAGGTGAAGGACGAGGGCAGCTGCTGTAGAGGTCGCTGCCGGGTCGTAGTTGGTGCTAACGCCTGATTGCGACAATTGTTGCGTCAAGTCGCCCTATCTTGCGGCATGGTTACCGAGATGCAGCCCGGAATGGCGTGTCCTGAATGTGCGCGGCTACGAGGCAATTTTGGAAAGACTGGGTGGAACCGGCAACTTCCAGGCCGAGAGTTCGCGCTGGAGCAGCGTTTCAAGCTCCTCTACCTCGGGTCGAAAATGGTCGTGGAGTTTGAGCGAAAGGTCGCATGACAATTCCGCAAAGGGAGGACCTCCGCCCAGAACGAATTTCAGCAATGGCGACTTTTTGACGGCAGCAACTACGGTGTCAAGTTGGCGTTGTTTGAGCCATTCCGCCATCATCAGAGCGCTTCGGGTACGGTAGTAATTGCGTGGGAGAGTCATAGTCTCGGAGGCAAAGACCGGGCCCATCTGCGAGGCAGAAAGCTCGAAGCGCGGAAGGTCGATAAAGTCGGCAACTCTGTCGAGATAGGCTTGTGGTTCGTCCCGAAGATCGTCATAAACCGTGGCCAGAACCTTGTCCTTGCCCAATGTCTGCAGCCAGGCTTTCAGGTTGGTGCTGTACTTGCTTGATTCCAACAACTCCGAATCGCGGACAATCGCTTCCTCAAAGTTCCACGGAATCATGCCGTAGGCGCGCTTGACTCGATACAGAGAAACGAGTCGGTCGACCGGATTCCGAAAAATGCAAATCACCCTGGCTGCTGGAACTCTTTCCGCGATTCGTTCGCGGGCCAAGTTCGAAACAAAATAGGTAGGCGCGACCTCGCCGACCAGCCGGTTCTCGGTCGAAACCGAATAATGAGCACGATACCAATCGAATCCCCGATCGAAGTGCTTGTCGAAGAAGCGGGTTTCTTTAGTCGGATAGGGCAACACAGTGTGTTGGCTCAGCACGTCGTGGAGCCAACTCGTACCGGTCCGTGGCGGGCCCACCACGAAGAACGACGGCAGTGGCTTTCCGCTATCGACGGGGGAACGACCTGGAAAGGGCGCACGCCCCGATCCGCTGATTGGGCTCTTCCTGAGTTGCTTAAGCACTTTGATAGGCTAACCACGCTTAGATGTCCATTCTGAGGAGTGCTCCGGTGGGTTGGATACTAGACAAAATGACAGACCTCAGCTCCCAAGATCACCGGACCTTGAAGGAAGGCCCGGCGGATCAATGTAGACGAATTTATCTTTCGCGGGCGAACTGACTGAGTGTGGTCGATCGGTGCAACAGCCAGTCAATCCACTATTTTGTTCGTCCTGTGATGGTGAAAGAACTGAGAAATGCGGTTGCGCCCGAAAATCCACCATTTCCGCCAATCTGCAGATTAGCGACCAGGCGTCCGACTTCCCAGCCCAGGTTAAAATCACTCGGCCCCGAAGCGCCAATCAACTCTGATCGCCGGGCATCAAAGTTCACCGAATCATAGGTTACGTTTCCGGCAGCATCCCGGTGATATTTGAGAATGACGTGATGCCAGGCGCCGCCCGTCCACACCTTTCTCGAACAAGCAACGTTTGAATCATTCCAATGGGCGTGGCCCGACCGGTTCGTCGTGTACTGCCACACGCCACGGGGAAAGTTACATTGCATGCCAAAGATAACCGTGTCTCCGTTGGCGGCCACCTGATTCAAGTCGATCTCAATATTGTTGACATCCGATAGTTTGTTGAAGTAGATCCATGTGTCAATCGTAAAACTGGTCGATGCGGAATCCTTGTGTGCAGGGCCAATGTGAAACCGCTCCCCTCCAAAATGCTTCCATACGACATCGAATCGCCGCAACGACCCAGATAACCGACTGCTTCCTGACGATATTCCTGCCGTATCGGGATCGTGCTCCCAACACCATTGCGAAAGATGACATCTGCCGACTCCATCGGAGTGGGGGAGACGCTCAACATGCTCTATTTGTACTTGTCCGAAAGCGGTCAAACTTGCGATGAGACACAGGATCGCGATCAAAAACTTCATTCAGTGCTCTCCACTTAAATAAATTGGTCTAGGATTGTGTTTCCCTGTTCAGCCGACCTAAAGGTGAACTGCACAGCTCGACATGAGTGAGCAGCCTTCCAAAGGGGAATATCAGGAGGGATACGTGTGATCCGGAAACAGAATGACATCCGACAGATGCTTTGTCGTTGCGCTCGGTCAAGGTGCCGAAGGGAGGGTCAGGGAGTGACGAGGATCGCAGTAGAGCTGCGCGGGCGGTGCAGGCTGAGACAACAGCAAGGCGTAGAGGCTCCTTACCCGAATCTGGAGTAACTAGAGCTGGTGCGACGGAACCGCGCTACGGATACCCACATCATGCTGACGCTGTGACGTTTGCCTCTTTTCCCACCGCGCAACTGTTGCAAAATCGCCATTGCACTCATTGTGGGAGCGGAAGCCCTGTCCGGGGTCAATGAGTGTAATCGCCTGTTTACATCAGTTGACGCGACCTCCTGCGCGGTGGTCTAAACTAACCCAGTGAAGACGCCGGGGCTCCTCATCGCCGTGGCTGTATCCGCTCTCGCATGTCTCAACGGCTGTTCTCGAAGACCCCATGATCCGCGCGCTGCCCTAGTGGGTCAATACAGACTCAGTTGGAGAAACGACAGCAACTGCTCAGGTCGAGGAATTCAAGACTCGACACTCGAACTAAGACAAGACGGTACTTCGGAGCAGCGCGATCATTTCAATGATGGTTCGCATTTCTTGACAGCAGGAAAATGGCGATATGACGGCAAGGATGGCGTCCTATTCGACAACCTTCGAGTCACGACGACGTTGGAAATAGACAAGAATGCATCGGCAGATTCAGCGGGGCTGATCGTGCAGTGGACGAAACCTCCAAACATCTTGCTCAATCCAGACGACGATTGTCTGTTTGTTCACGCTCAATAGGGATTTGGGGTTCTCAGTTGGCGTTAGATCGCCATTACACTCATTGACCCCGATTCGGCCAATCGCTCAATGAGTGTAATCGCCTGATTTCGTAAACCGTCGAGACTCCTCTCCCAGCATGGCTTTCCCCGTGATGGGGTTACTGCAGGTTTGCTCGTGATTCAGGACTAGCTAACGGCCAGCATGGATCACCTTCCGCGGACGGTTCGCCGCCGGCTGGAGGCCCAATGATAAAATAGCAAGAATTTTTTTCGGAGCTGATACGCCAAGGGAGGACAATCGTGGATACCTCCGTGACAATCCGGAACCGGCACACCGGAGAGATCCTGCGGCTGAGCCGAGTGCGCGACGCCCAGGGCCAAGTCGTTTTGAACCTCGATGGGTCCCTGCCGCCACGAACGAGCGGCCCGCCTCTTCACGTGCATTTCCATCAACGGGAGGAGGGCCAGGTGAAAGCCGGAACACTCGGCGCCCAAGTCGGAAAAGAGAAGATAGTAGTGCCAGCCGGGGGGACCGCAGTTTTTGCCGCCGGCACTCGTCATAAGTGGTGGAACGCGGGCGACGATCTCTTGGAGTTCAGCGGCCAGGCAATTCCGGCGGTCGACTTGGATCGCTACCTCCAGGCGGTGTTTGCGGTTGTCAACGCCAGCCCGAACGGTAGGCCATCGATCTTCTATATAGCGCACGTGCTGTGGCGGCATCGCAACACACAGTTGATCGCAACTCCGCCCCAAGCCATTCAGCGCATCGTTTTCCCTGTCATTCTTTTTATCGGACGCGTCCTGGGCAAATACCGCGGATCGAGTTGGCCCGGTTCACCCGACTCGTGTCCCGGTGCGCCGCTTGTGGACGCCGCGAACGTCTAGGAGTGCGCCACCTGCCGCGCGAATTTTCAATAAAAGCGCCGTTCTTGAGGTAGGTTGGCGGGATACCGTCCGGATGGTCGGCAACCCTGAAGTTATCTGAGCCGCCAAAGATAAGTGATCGTCCTCAATTGTTGAAATATCGCCATTACAGAGCTCGGTAGAACTGCTCCGCCTCGGCCGGATGCGCCAGCCGTTTTTCCTGGAACTCTCCGCTCTCAGTATCCGCCGAAGCAATTTGTTGAAACTCGGGATGGAAATCTACTCCTATAATAATCATCGTTCGGCTCCTTTCTCCCGAGAGCCTGTTGGTTGGTTTTGGCACCACCAACTTTACTCGGACCCAGGAGCCGACATTGTCATGGAATCAATTACACTCATCATCCGACGGGAGCCTTGCCCGAGGAGGGCCTCGCCAGCCTCGCCAGGATCAATGAGTGTAATCGCCTGGTTACAGCAGTTTCACTCTCGAAGTCGATTCCGCCTATAATCGGACTGCCTCGAACGTACCTCGCGGCCAGAAACCAGCTCTCCAGTTGGTTAGGCTACGCCGATGAAACTGAAGACGCTATTGACAATTGCGTATAGCTGCATCGTGCTCACTGCTCTAACGTCAGCACCTGGTTTAAGCGCAGAAGAGCGCAACGCATCAGCAACCGCACCACTGCCGATGCAACTCACAAATGCGAGAAGAGTGTTTATCTCGAACGGGGGAGATGATCCACACTTCAAAGGACTAGGGCTTGGGCGCTCGTATAACCAGTTCTATGCAGCTATGAAGGAGTGGGGACGCTATGAGCTCGTGAGCCTTCCCACCGAAGCCGACGTGGTGCTGGAAGTACAACTTGCGAGCCAACTAGAACAGTACGGAAATGATCTTCGAATAGTGCCGTTGCTGAGATTGGCGATCCTTGATCCTAAAACCCATACGACCCTGTGGGTCTTCACGGAGATCCGGCCGTCGAGAGGCACCAAGTTGATCGCGTGCGACGAATGTCTCTGTTAGGAGGCCACTGATTCCTGGCTTGGAGCGTCGACGCTCTCGGGGCCGACTCTGAGGATTCTTGAGCGATCATGAATCCAAACAAAGCGTTGTGGGAAAAAGGCGACTTTACCGAGATTGCCGCCTTCATGCGTCAATCTGGAGAAGCAGTCGTCAAGTCTCTCGGAATAACGCCGCCGCTGCGGGTTTTGGACCTCGGCTGCGGAGATGGCACTACGGCGGTTCCTCTGGCCCGGTTGGGGGCTGAAGTTGTTGGAATCGACATTGCCAGGAACCTCGTTGACGCCGGGAACAAACGAGCGGCGGAGGCGGGTCTCAACCGGCTGAAATTTCAAGAGGGAGATGCGTGCAACCTGCAAGGGGTCGGCGACCATTCGTTTGATTTGACCCTCTCTGTATTCGGCGCCATGTTTGCGCCCAAGCCCTTCGACGTCGCCAGGGAGATGGTCCGGGTCACAAAACCAGGTGGTCGCATCGTGATGGGCAACTGGATCCCCAACGATCCAACTTCATTCGTGTCGCAGTTGCTGAAGATCAGCTCGTCGTTTACGCCTCCACCTCCGGAAGGCTTCATCAGTCCCATGACCTGGGGCGTGGATACTCACATCATCGAGCGTTTTGGTCAGGCCGGAGTGCCCAAGGAGAAAATATCCATGGTCAAGGACACGTTCCACTTCATGTCGCCTGACAAAAGCCCGGCAGATCTCATCGAATCATTCAGACGATTCTATGGCCCAACCATGAACGCGTTCGAAGCGGCTGAAAAGAGCGGAAAAGTGGAGGAACTCCACAACCAACTTTTGGAACTGGCGAAAGCACAGAACAAGAGCACCGACGGCGGCACTTCAATACCTGCCACCTTCTTGCGAGTGACTGTTCGCCTTTGAGGGCGACAGCCTAGGTACCGTAATTTAAGAAGTGACGATCAACTCCGGCGTTGTCGAGCCGACCGGAAGCTATCAGACTTGACTTGCTACCCAGTAGGCAATTGTCTCAAGTAGTGAAACATCGCCATTACACTCATTGACCGGATTCTGAGTGTAATCGCCTGTTAACAACAGTCACAGCAACAATGGCCGGAATCCTGCTCCGTTCCTCGTGATTCCATTAATGTTCTCCACCAGTGCGTGCTATGAGAGGAGAGACTTGAGATCTCCAACTGTTCGCAACCCTAATTCGACTCTATTAGTTGTCCGCTTCTACGGACCCACATTGTCGAGCACCCAGATGCTGCCGGACTCTTCGGCCATCGTCAACACGAGTTTGTCCTGGGTGAGGGAAAACCCGACGGGCGGTATCCAGCGTGGAATCATCAGCCGCGCACTTTCAAATTTCGACACCTGAAACGGCTGCCCAACAGTCTTTCCCGCGGTTGGGTCGAAGTGGATCCCCCAGACATTGAAAAAGCCACCGCGACCGGAAACAAAATATATCGTCCTGCCATCAGGAGACCAGCGCGGCTTATCGTCCCACTGCTTGCTGTTGGTAACGCGTGTCCAGGGACCACCCGACGCGGACACTACATAGAGCGTAGATTCCGGATTAGGTAAGTTCGCGACAGCCTCAAAGACAATCCATCGACCGTCAGGAGAAAAGTGTGGCTGGTAGAGCTGGTACGCCGAATCGGAAATAATCTTTTGCGCCGCGGTTTCCGCATGCGGCGCCGAACCGACTGGGACCATCCAGATTCCTCCCTCGTTCGCTGTCAACAGCCACTTGCCATCTCGAGACCAATCGAAAACGAAACCAATTGGAGTGTTGCTCAGCGTTGTGAGTGGTTCCTCGTCGTGACTTTCGCCGGACCACGCCATAAGCTGTCGCTCGAGTGTCTTGAGCTTTCGACGCTCGTAAACGAGTTGCATACCGTCGGGCGACCACTGCGCGGCCCAGCGTGAATAGTCGTCGGCGATGACCGGAGCTTCGCTCCCATCCACCAGCGACTTTAGCCATACTTCGTTTCGGACGTCGCCAAAACCCACCCCGTCCCCTTCGTCCCTCTCGCCGTGAGGAACTTGATAGGCAACCTTTGTACCATCCGGCGATAAGCTCGGGTCCACAGACGTCCTTCCGGGAGAAGTTATCGCATAGCCACTGCCTCTGATACGGCCAGTCGTAGCATCAAATGGGAAGAGCCAAGTTCGGATCCGCTGCGACTTCGCTGTGAAGGCGAGCCGCCTCCCGTTGGTTGAAAGCGCGAGCCCTGCATCGGGTCCCGGCCCGGTGGTGAGTCGATCGATCCCGGTCGCTCGTAGCGTCTTCGGATCGACTGTCATCTTCCAAATGTTTCTCGCCCCTCTGAAGCCCCGCTCGAAATAAATGGCATCGCCCGAAGGCGACCAGGAGAAAGTGTAGTCCCCTAGCTGTTGGCCAGCTTCACCGTCCGTGGATGCCTCCGCGAGTTCCTCCTGGACCGCAGGAGCCACTTTCAGTTTGATTCCCGGGCCCCCAGCAATCGGTACTATCCAAAAGATAGGAGTTGGCGACAAATCTCCAACCCAGACGGTAACTCTTTTTCCATCCGGATGCCAGGCCGCCGAAGCAGCCCACAGCTTGTTTTGTGCTAGCAACTCGGCCAGAACTTCGCGGGGTGCGCTGCCATCAAGTTGCGCGACGTAGAACCGATTGGAATAGTCAATCGCCGTAAAATGAGTCTGAAACAATACCTGTAAGCTGTTCGGTGACCACCGGGGATAATAGCCGAAAGGCGCAATCTTCCGTTCGAGTCCGGCACCCCCGAGAGCTGGGATAATATATATTCCTCCATCCCCTTCCTCGGAACGATACGCGATGTATCTGCCATCCGGCGACCAATCTGGCTGCCAATGCTGCCCCGGTCCCTTGGTGATCTGAACAGGATTGCCGCCACTTACCTGCTGCACCCATATGTCGAATTTGCCGTCCCGGTCGGAACTATAGGCGATGTTGCGACCATCCGGCGACCACGTGACGCCGATCTGCAGGCCATCGTCAAAAGTGAGACGAGTAAGCGTTCGCCGCGCCAGTGATGCAGGAGATTGCAAACGCCTGTAAATGAAAAAGCTCACTGCGGCGAGCAGCACGAGGACGACCAGGATCGAGGTGCGACGGACCCACGGCATTCGCGACTCTTGCAACACGCCGGAGCCGCCAGCTATTTTGGTAGTCTGGGCGCCTTCAACAGGCGCGACAAACCGATAACCGCGCCGGGGCAGAGTTTCGACAAAGCGCGGGCATTCCGCCGAGTCGCCCAGCACCTCGCGAATCTTGTTGATGGCCGTATTGAGGTTGTGATCGACGTCGACAAACGTGTCCGGCCATAGTCGCTTCTGCAACTCGTCGCGAGTCACCACTTCGCCGGGGCGCTCCAGCAGGATGGTCAAGACCTGAAACGGCTGACCCGTGAGTTTCAGCTTCAGACCGCCCTTGCGCAGTTCTCCCGCAAGAAGATCGACTTCGAAGGTTCCGAACCGGACTAACCGAGAGGAATGGACAGTTTCTTCCACCGACGTTCGCCTCAAGTGCCGCCAGTCTAGCACCTAATTTTCCGTAGGCAAGCCTGCTCCCGACCTTCGTAAACTATCCTTGGACGTGTGGTCGGCTATTAGAAAAGCTCCCAGCCACTCAGCCTCATGACGACTTAACGAATGGGTAACTGTTGAAACATCGCCATTACACTCATTGACCGGACAAGGATAATCGGGGCTTGATTCCTGACTAACCGTTTCTGGCATCCGAAACGCCCCCTCGACAGTCACCGCGTGGGCTACTGAGCAAGGTATCCGCCGTCGATCACGAGTTCGGCGCCTGTCATGAAGCTCGACTCGTCGGAGGCAAGGAAAAGACAACCGTTCGCGATTTCAAGCGGGATGCCTGCGCGCTTCATAGGCGTCACGCCGATGACGTAGGCGTTGATGGCCGGGTCTTGAGCCTGGGTCAGCGGTGTGTCGATAAAGCCGGGATGGATCGAATTCACGCGGATCCCCTCTCCGGCATAGGTGATGGCCGCGTTCTTCGACATCATGACTACTGCGCCTTTGGTGGCGTGATAGGCGTGCGCACCCGGCACTGCAGCGATCCCCCAGATCGAGGACACGTTGATGATCGAGCCGGCCTTATGCGCCTTCATGTGCGGGATCACTTCTCTCATCCCGAAGAAGCAACCGTCCTGATTCACACCCAGAACCTTACGCCAGTTCTCGGTGCTGCAGTCGTGCACGGCGTCGTAGACGGCGATGCCGGCGTTGTTTACGAGAACATCCACTCTTCTGTGCGTCGCCACGATGTCAGCCACCACTTGCTTCCAGTGTTCTTCCTTCGAGACGTCCAACTCGTACTCCGGTCACGCCGGCCGGAAAGATGCCAGACGGGTTGCTTGAACTGCCGGCATAGACAATCGCACCTTCCCGGGCGAACAACTCGGCCACCGCGAAACCGATGCCGCGTGATGCGCCGGTCACCAGCGCCACTTTTCCTTTGAGCCTCATTACCTGCCCTCCTATCTCGACTACGGACTTCATCACCTCGGCATCAGTGATGAGTAGCCCCCGTTGCATTCATTGCTGCTGGCGCAGCAGACGGAGAGGCCATTCCCTACGGGAAGCCCTATTGTGTTTTTGTTCCTGATACGACCTCTTAGCCAACTCTCGTGATGTTTCCATCGAAGCAATTTGTTGAAACTCGGGATGGAAATCTACTCCTATAATAATCATCGTTCGGCTCCTTTCTCCCGAGCCTGTTGGTTGGTTTTGGCACCACCAACTTTACTCGGACTCAGGAGCCGACTTTGTCATGGAATCAATTGCGCTCATTGTGGGAGCGGAAGCCCTGTCCCTGGTCAATGAAGTGCAATCGCCCTGATTACATCAATCATGGCCGCGAGCCTAAAACAATCGAAGGGCAACATCTAGTACAACTGCCAGCTGACTAGCCAGGTGGGAGTAGGTATTCTGTCGCCCGTACCGAACCGCAATGCGGTATTAGTGTCGGGAAATCGACCTTCGGACCCTCACGACCGCATTTGCTTCACAGTCCTTCAGACACCCGCATACGAGGAAAGTTGGCAGCATCGAGCCGATCTTAGCTGAATTCGGGTCAAGTATGCCATCACTCGAGATCAAGCCGCCCTGCCAAGCCGAACCCGAACGCAATCTGCTTTCTAAGAGCACGCTGGAAGAGCTGTTGTGGAACTCTCTGCTCCGCAACCTGGACGAATTTTTCTTTTCCAAGACACTGCCGCCGCTGGTTCAGATCAAGCGGCTCTGCCAGTCCGAACCCGAATTCAATCTGCTGCCTTCCAGGAGCACGCTGGAAGAGCCGTTGTGGAAGTCGCGGTTCCGCAACCTGGACGAATTTTTCTTTCCCAAGACACTGCCGCCGCTGGTTCAGATCAAGCGGCCCTGCCAATCCGAACCCGAACTCAATCTGTTGCCTTCCAGGAGCACGCTGGAAGAGCCGTTGTGGAAGTCGCTGTTCCGCAACCTGGACGAATTTTTCTTTCCCAAGACACTGCCGCCGCTAGTTCTGACTTCAAAACCAGTTCCAGTCGAAGATGTTTGGGGATTCTACGATTACAAAAAGAACGGCGTGATGTTCTCCACTGCCGTACATGTGCTGGCGATCGGCGCCATCATCGGATTGACCATCCTGGGCCGCAGAGTTGTGAAAGAGATTGTGAAACCGCATGAAACCATTACCCTGGTCTCTAGCGACGATATCCCACCGTTGCACTCTGCAAAGACGACTGCTGGTGGCGGTGGCGGCGGTGGCGATCGCGACAAGTTCCAGGCACCGAGGGGTAAGTTGCCCAAGCGATCGATGGAGCAGGTTACACCTCCCATGATGGTGGTACGTAGCGAGAATCGCAAACTGACAGCTGAGCCCACGGTCGTAGTTCCGCCCCAAGTCAAGCTCGCCCAGAATAACTTGCCAAACTTGGGCGCTCCAGTGTCACATTTACCTTCAGAGCCGCCATCGAATGGCTCTGGTTCCGGCGGCGGAATTGGCGCAGGCTCGGGCGGTGGTGTAGGCGTGGGTACCGGACCTGGCGTAGGCGAAGGCCGGGGCGGTGGCGTGGGTGGTGGAGTGTTCCATGTCGGTAGCGGGGTGAGCGCGCCGCGGCTCGTTTACCAGCCCGATCCCGACTATTCGGAAGAAGCCCGCAAAGCCAAGCATCATGGCACATGTGTTCTGTGGCTGGTGGTGGGGTCAGACGGCAGACCGCGGGATATCCGTGTGGCTCGCAGCCTGGGTCTCGGACTCGATGAAAAGGCCATCGAAGCGGTCAAGACCTGGAAGTTTGAACCGGCCATGAAAGACGGCAAGGCGGTGGCGGTGCAGATTAACGTGGAAGTCAGCTTCCGTCTGTATTGAGAGGTTCTTCCTATTGAGTACTGGTTTCGCGGCCCATTCTTCTTTGCGCTAAAACCCCTAACCACAAGGCACGCTGCTCGTTGCGATCAATTCAGGACACCAACATGAGAAATGCGGGATGTCTCCGTTTGCGAACCCACAGGTCCCACCGAGATCGGTTCCGAAAGCAACTGACCTGATAGTTGCTGTGCCCGCTGAAGGGCTACAAGAGTTGGGTTTACACCGATCCCTCTGACTCATCACACCCTGTTTATCTGTGCCTTGAGGACGTCGATAACTAGGGAGCGTACAGCATCCCGTCCGGAGACCGGCCTTCTTATCCCCATCTGATTGCGACAATTGTGGGCCACGGACTGATCAACAAATCCCTTGCAGAGTCTGGCATTTCTTACAGTTGAGTACCCGTCCCGCTCTCTTTATTCTTCTCGTCAAGAAATAGAAACGACTCAGACAATCGTTTGAAATGACCATGAACGCCAGACCCTTAGATTGGTCTGGCGAATCGGCAGTCAAAAGCGATGTGCTCTGAAATGCCTTTAAGCTAAAACCCAGGCTCACGTCGGACCGTCCGGACATTGATGGGTTCAGGTCCGCAGCAGAATTTTCTTTGGGCGCGTTTGCAACCCCAGGCAGGATGACCAAGATACCCAGTGACGACTTCATAGCATCCGTTAAGGAGATCGGCCGAGTCTTCAAGTTTGGCACGGGGATCTTAGGGAAATCCGCAATTACGATGGGCGTACTGCTCATCGCCGTGATCGTCGCAGTCGCCCGACTGCATTCCGATTCAGCAATCATCGTCGCAATTGTTTTGGGCTGTCTGGTTTTCATCGCCTGGTTTCTTTTTTTCCTTAGGTTTGCAGGCCTTCACCCAGAGGCTGCTTTGCTTGAAGGAGCGGAGGAGACGGCCGGGAAACGTTTCGAGGCGGACGCGAAAGGATTCATACCGGCTCCCGCGGACGGGAGTCCCCCGCTGGGTTCCGGTGACACTGAGCAGTTGGATGAAGGGAGAGTAAGACCGGGTGACCGCACACCGCCGCTAAATTAGTTCGTCATTCTATGTATTTTCAGCGCGCCCAAGTGTTCGACTACGTTCAATGAAGTTCCAGTTATGGCTGTGCTTTTGTCAGTAGGCAGGTCGGAGTGCTCAGTGGTAGCGTTTGCATCTAGAACAAGAAAAAGTATTAGTGTGCGATGACGTGGAGGCGAGGTATTGGCTTATGAATTCATTCGATCTGAGCCAGTATGATTTAAGCGCGAAGGAAATCCACCGCAATCTCCCACCCAGTGTCTTGTACGAACATGCGATCCGCTATGACAAGGAGGCGACCATTGCAGAGAATGGCGCTCTCGTCGCCTATTCGGGAGAGAAAACTGGTCGTTCGCCCAAGGACAAACGCATCGTCAAGAATCCCGCCTCCGAAAAAGAGGTCTGGTGGGGGACGACCAACGTTCCGCTCGATCCAAAGTCGTATAGAACAGTCCGCCAGCGTGCTCTTGACTACCTCAACGTCTGCGACCGACTTTACTGCTTCGATGGTTTCGCTGGCTGGGATCCGAAGTACCGCATTAAGGTCCGTGTGATTTGTTCGAGACCGTATCATGCGCTTTTTATGCACACGATGCTCATCCGGCCGACAACCGAAGAACTCTCAGCCTTTACTCAACCGGATTTTGTGATCTACAACGCTGGCGCCTTTCCGGCGGACCGCCTGATGGCGGATGTCGGATCGAAGACTTGCGTTAGCCTTAGTCTTGAAGACCGGGAACTCGTGATCCTTGGAACTGAATATGCCGGCGAGATGAAGAAGGGCGTATTCACCGTGGCCAACTATTTCGCACCTAAACGCGGCGTCCTCTCGATGCACTGCTCAGCGACTGCAAACAAGCAGACGCGACGTTCGTCATTGCTTTTCGGATTGAGCGGCACAGGAAAAACCACCCTGTCTGCAGATCCCAAGCGATATCTCATTGGAGACGACGAGCATTGCTGGGGTGACGATGGCATCTTCAATATTGAAGGCGGTTGCTACGCGAAGGCCGTCAACTTAACCAGTGAATCTGAGCCGGACATATTCTCTGCTTTACGATTCGGCGCTGTTCTGGAGAATGTTGTTCTGGAAGAAGACCATAGCGTCGACTACGCCGACGTCAGCATTACCGAGAATACCCGAGGCGCCTATCCGATCAACTTCATTCGTAACAGTCTAATTCCGTGCGTTGCCGGACATCCGACCGATGTGATTTTCCTCACCTGTGACGCATTCGGAGTGCTGCCACCCGTTAGCTCGCTCACTCCTGAGCAGGCAATGTTTCACTTCATCAGTGGATACACTGCGAAAGTAGCGGGCACTGAAGTGGGCATCAAAGAACCAACCGCGACGTTCTCGCCGTGTTTCGGAGGGCCATTCCTGGTCTGGCATCCCAAGAAATATGCCGAACTGCTAGCGGAGAAACTCAGGAAGCACGAAACACGAGTGTGGCTGGTAAATACCGGATGGAGCGGCGGAGCCTATGGAGTCGGCAGTCGCATCAAGCTGGCACACACGCGCGCCATCATCGACGCGATCCATAACGGTACGCTGGCAACCATGAGGACGGTGCCCGATCCGTTTTTTGGCTTCACCGTCGTTTCTGAATGTCCAGGGGTGCCAGGCGAGATCCTCCTGCCTCGTCAGGCGTGGGCTGACAAAGCCGCCTACGATTCCAAGGCGAAGAAATTGTTCGAACTATTCCAAAGCAACTTCCAAAAATATGAGGGAGGCATTAGGCCCACAGTGGTGGCCGATGCTGCCGCATGAAGCGGAGGTAGAAACGTTATGGCCAACATAGCCATTCATGGGTTTGGTCGCATTGGACGTTCTTTGATGAAGGTTGCCCTCAAGCAGGGCCTCTTCGTCCCAGTGTCTATCTCGGATATTAAGGACATTTCGACCCTGGCTGCGCTCTTTGAGGTTGATTCCAACTATGGCCGCTGGACTGAGGACGTCAGAGTGAAAGATACCTGCTTCGTGGTCGGTGGCCGCGAGATCCCCTACTTCGATTCTGCGAAGGGCTTGCCGAACTGGCATGCGCTCGGCGTAGACGTCGTAATCGATTGTACTGGGCGTGCCACCACTCGGTCCGGTGCTCAGGCGCACCTTGATGCCGGGGCCAAGTACGTGCTGGTGAGTGCGCCGAGCAAAAAGCAAGAAGACTGTGACGCAGTGTTACTACCGGGCATCAACGTTGAAAAATTCGACGCAAAGAAACACAAGATCGTCAGTATGGCCAGTTGCACCACAAATGCGCTCGCTCCAGTAGTCAAGGTTGTGATTGAGAATTTCGGGATAAGGTCTGGCCTTTTCTCTACGATCCACGCCTACACCAATACTCAATCGTTGACTGACCAACCAATGAAAGATCGTCGTGATTCGTGGGCTGCGACCGAGAACATCATCCCATCTTCGTCCGGCGCAGCGCGTGCTCTTTCCTTCATCTGGACGGGCCTCAAGATAACGGGCAAGGCCTACCGCGTTCCCACACGCACGGGTAGTATCGCCGAGCTAAACCTGCTCACCGAGCGTCAGGTAACCGTCGAGGAGGTCAACGACGCTTTCCGCAAGGCGGCGTCGGTTCCACCACTCAAGGGCGTTATGGGTGTATTGGAGGACGAATGGGCGTCTTCTCGTATCCTCGGAGATTCACACTCTTCGATCGTCGATCTGCCGCTGACAGCCGTTCAAGGCGAATTGCTATCGGTGGCAGCCTGGTATGACAACGAAATGGGTTACTCAGCCCGTTTGGCGGAGATGGCGGCACAGATCGCAGGTGGCGGTTCTATCGTGACGCAAGAAGCTCACAAAGGTGTCCTTGCAGTCTCGTGAGGACAGAAACAGGCAGCCTGCTTGTTGAAACGCAAATCAAACGGCGGGCACGCCCTCCGTCCAACCTTTTTCTCGTTGAGTTCGGTTATGACTGGGGCATTTTCTCCAGGTCTGAAGCGTACCGATTGGAGATCTCTGTAAATCTTCTAAGCTGATGGAACCGCCGAAGAGGAAGAAGCCCTGGAAGCCGCACTCTACGCACTGCATGCGTTCAAAACCGCTCGGCACCAAATCGATACTGCATGATTTCATAGCTGTTGTAACGTCGCCGTTTCACTGATTTGACGGATTGCAAGTGTCAATGCCAGTCCCGGCAGCGAGCTTTGGGCTAGGTCCGTCCGACTATTCGCGGGCGGAATCCGCGTGAATCATTGTGGGCACGCAGTAGAAGGCTTGGAATAGCAACCCCCGCACCAAGGGCCCCGGTGGCTAACGTCACGCGCAGGGCATTGTCCATGGCCGCGATGAACGTTTCGCTTGTGGCGGGATGCTGCGCGCTGATCGCGAATAGCCCAAGGATGGCCTTGGCCGCGAAAGCGCCCGGAATCATCGGAACACAGCCGACAACGTGAAGTGCATTGCGCGAAACTGGGAAGTGCGACGGAACAATTTGTACTGCGGCACCGACTGCCAACGCGGCAACGAAGGACGCCGATTCCATGCTCCAGCCTCCGTCAAGGGCGAGAGTGCGCAACGCCAGAGCGAGCGCACCACTGGCGGCACACCACGTCAGCCCCCGAAAGCCAACGTTGAACAAGACACCGAATCCCGCAGCAGCCAGGCCGCCACAAACAGCGTTCTGCACCAACTGTGAGAAGTCCATGTTAGCGCCGTACCCCCAAAAGGCCTTGGGCGAGCCACACCCCGACCGTCATGAAGACCACCATCATGACTACCCAGATAGCGCGAGAGCCACCTATGGTTGGGTGTCCTTCGAGAATGTCGTACTCTGCATTAAACGCTGGTACGCCGGGCACTAATAAAAGCACGGGAGCTATTATGTCCGTGGCTAGTGTCTGGCTACCCGCCCAGCGTGCGCCCACTCCGCACAAAGCGGATCCCAGAAACGCAACAGCCGTTGCTGAGATGAAGACGTTGACGTGATGCAATGCCAGTTGCCGCCGGACCATTTGGCCGAGCACCGATGCGACAAGGATCGGTGCCACCCCAACTCCGTCCACTCCCAGTAACCGGCCGAAGGCGGCACACGCTACACCGACCGCGACAGCCACGAACCAATCGGCGTGACTTGGAGAATTCTGCAGGAGATCGGTGAGTTCGGCACGAGCCTCAGTTAGGGTGAAGCCTCCCTGTCCGATCCGCGCTGCGGCATCACTCAACGAACGATGCAGGGTTTCGTTTGCGCTCAACGGACCGACTCTGCGTATCCGCGTGACTGCGTCGGGTCCGGCGCTGATCGTGATGGCGAGCGACGCGTAGTCAACCCGCAGGTCCGCGCGTTCAGCTCCCAGGCCGACGGCGACCTGTGTGGTGATCTCGTCCACATGACGGGCGCTTGCGCCGGCTTCCATCAGTAATCGGCCGAATTCCAGCGCCAGGATTGTAATCGCTTCCAACGATTCGGGTTCTCGGATCATCGCCGGCTTAGGCACGAGTTGGCCCCTTTGGATCTGAGTTGCCTATCCACTTTGGCACCGCGGGGTCCCGCGATCTAAGTCGTACAGTCATACCCGTAAGAGATTTTTGATTGTCGGGGAATCACTGTCACCTGCCAGTCCCACCAGTGGAGGTGTGATCGGGCTCGCCTAACCTCGCGGGCTCAAAACCACATCAACTGTTAGCACTAACAGTTCTGCCGGTTACTTGGGAGAAGCGCTGCTTATAACTTGCCCCCGCACCGGTGTGTCTCCTTGAGTCTTTCAGCTGCTGGGATGCGGGACAGCCGATTGGGAAATCAGGCTGTGCGCAACGAGATTAGGGCAAACCTCCGAGGAACTGATGCATGCGCACCCTGATACGCCTCGCCTACCAGGAAAAGCGTACAAGCCAGAAGCCATAGCGGCAGACCTGTTCTCAAAGGTCTTTTGGGATTCTTTCATTCCAACAGATGCCAAGCCCGGCAGCTGCGTCGGCTAAACAATCCACTGTCAGTTTTGCAGATTGACTGCCCTGCCGCATGAGATCAGTATTTTTAGAGGAGGCTCTCCAATGAGCATGAAGACTCGTATCCGGCAGGCTAATGGCGTCGCTATCGTGGATTGCCGCGGGCGCATCGTTCTTGGCGAGGAATGTGTGGTTCTAAGGGACACAGTTCGGGAACTGCTCTCCAATGGGCAGACAAAGATCCTGCTCAATCTCGGGGACATAAACTATATCGACAGCTCCGGGATTGGCGAGCTGGTCGGTGCCTTCACGACCGTGCGCAAGCAGGGCGGCGACATCAAATTGCTGAACCTGACCAAGAAGGTCCACGAGGTCTTGCAGATCACCAAGCTTTACACCGTGTTTGATGTGAAGGAAGACGAAGCAGGCGCAATCAAATCGTTTAACCCCGACCCTGCTGCCAACGCGGCCTAGTTGGCTGAATCATTTGCAGCTGAACCCGCCATTTAAACTGAACTAATTCAAACTCGTCGGGCCTATCACAGTTAACCCATCGCCATTGCACTCATCATCCGCCCTGGAGCCTGCCCGAGGGGAGCCTCGGTAGGTCAACGACTGTGATCGCCCTGATTGCAACAATTACTTCCGACTGGCTCCTCAGCCGCAACGAAAGGTAACCGAATGACGGAGTTGAGGAGCGGCCGCGAGCCTGCGTCTAAGCGCGTCTGACGCAACTCTTTCCATCCAAAATGCTTCAAATCACCAGGAGATGCGATTCGAATCACAAGCGAGACGGAGGGAACGTAGTTAGTTTGGATCAATGGCCTTCGCGGAGAGCCTGATGTGTGTTCGTCTTCTCATTGCAGAGGATTTTGCAGGTTTTCGGCGTTTAATCGGTTCAACATTGAGCCAAAGGCCCGATCTAAGAGTTATCTGCGAAGTTTGCGACGGAGAGGACGCAGTCCAAAAGGCCGCAGAGCTTAAGCCAGACTTAATTCTTCTCGATATCGGACTCCCTACGCTAAACGGTCTTGACGCCGCTCGACAGATTCGCAAAATTGTTCCCCAATCAAAAATAATATTCGTGACTCAGGAATTTTCTCCTGACATCGTGCAAGAAGCCCTTGGCCTGGGAGCCAGCGGCTATGTGTTGAAAAGCAAAATCCGAAGGGACCTTTTAGTTGCTGTGACCACGGTTCTTGAGGGAAAGCAGTTCGTCAGCAGTGAGTTGTCAGGTTAGCACGGTACTGACGCAAATCCCGACCTGCCAGCATCTATGGTGCTGCCGCACGGGAATTGCGTTCAGCCCTTAGTACGCGCAACTCTGTTTCGGGAATCGTAAATTCCGTGAAGCCACAATTCAAACAGACGAGAAGCTTTGGAAACACCCACACGATTGGCTTGTCCAAGCCATCGCGTCCGGGGAAATGAATGGCGATTTCCCCATTGAGAGTGCGCTGATTTTCAGATTGGCAAGCCTTGCAAAACACTTGACCCTCTTAATCATCAGGCTCCTCTGCCGCTTTTCGTCCGTCTATCGGGTAAAAAGGGTAATGTGCTCAGGTAATGAGGGTAGTGTTTTTTTGTTCTCGGCAACGCCCAACGAGGTAACTGTCGAAATATCGCCACCACCGTCATAAAGGTGGGCACTGCCGAGCTTCGCTCAGGACAGGCTCTGCCCCTACGTGGCCTGTGCTGACTTACTTTGCTGGGACTGGGGCTGGGGCTGGCTGGCTCAAGCGAGTGGGTTGCGGCCTGCGCTCGGGTGCGGGTTGTTGAATCCATTTTCGGATTTCTGGAAGAGCTGCTCGCGTTGCTGTCTCTCCTGAACGGATTAGTTCGACAGAGCGTCCGAAGTCGTCGTATTTGTATCCATTGACGTCGGGGTCGATGACCAGGTCGGCTGCGGCTTTCCAAACTCCGCAATTCATTTCTTGCGCGATGGCGAAGCATTGACCGATCACATCGAACAGATGTCGTGGACCGGTATCGCCGTTGGTCCAGGTTCCTCGCAGGTGTACTGCCAGCACTTTTTGCGCACCCATTTCGCGCAGCGGAACGGTGGGGACCGCATGAGCCAGCATGCCGTCCACCAAGAGACGACCGCGAATTTTTACCGGCAGGAACATTCCGGGATAAGCACAGCTGGCGCGAACGGGATCGACCAGAGGTCCGGAATGGAAGACTGCGCCGGCGCCGGTAGAGAAATCAGTGGCAGTCACGGCCAGAGGGATTCTTAATTCTTCGAAGGTTTTCACCTTCAGAATGCTGCTGAGAAACTTGATCATGCGCTCGTTGCTGGCAAATCCGTAGCGCGACAGCGTCCAGCTGGCAAAGTCTTTGAAGCGCACCCGGCTCGCCATCTGTTCCAGTTCAGGAATAGTTACGCCGCTGCAATAGGCGGCGCCTACAAGCGCGCCCACGCTGGTGCCGGCCACCAAGCTGATTGGGATATTTTCTTCTTCGAGAACTTTGAGAACGCCGATGTGGGCGATGCCGCGAGCAAAGCCGCCGCCGAGAGCGAGGCCGATGCCCGAAGACTGCTCCTGCCCGAATACAGCCGGACTCGAGAGGCCGCGGCCGAAGGCCTGCACGGAACGAATGATCTTGCCCAGACTCTTCACCGGAACCTCATTTCTCCCGGCTGCCCCAGAACCTGGTAAATAAGATGCCATCTCGATGGCAATCGTTCCAGGCACGTTGGTTCGTCCCACCGGTTACTTAGGGACGGGTCGCCGCCCCCATGACTAAGTGCCGTAATCCTGTTAACTTGGGGCCATGGTTCGGGAAATCTCCGCCGGCGGCGTGGTGGTAAGGCAGGCCGGCGAAAGCTGGGAAATGGCGGTTATTGAGCCGCAAACCGAGTCCACTTCGGCCCGTCCGGCAAGAAAGACCTCCAAAAAGGCGGTGCTGGCTCTGCCCAAGGGACTGGTGGATCCGGGGGAAAAGGCGGAGGAGACGGCCCTGCGCGAGGTCCGCGAGGAAACCGGGTTGGTGGCCACAACCATCGCCAAGCTGGCAGACATTAAATATGTTTATGTGCGTTCCTGGGGAGACCAGCAACGCGTATTCAAGATTGTTTCTTTTTACCTGTTGCGCTATGAATCCGGCGAAATTGACGATGTCTCGCGCGAAATGAGAATCGAGGTCAGGCGCGCATTGTGGATTCCTCTGGAAGAAGGGCCGCGCAAGCTGTCATATCGAGGCGAGCGGGATGTGGTTCGGCGCGCTCAACAATATTTGAAATCCCATTCGGAGGTTTGAGCCATGGCGATACCGCACCATCACGAACACGTTGAGAGCCATTTCATGGCCACCAATACGGTGCGGGACATTGTCATCGGCATGGCCGACGGCCTTACCGTACCGTTCGCACTGGCAGCCGGACTTTCTGGTGCGGTGCAAAATACACGGCTGATCGTGGTGGGCGGATTGGCGGAGATTGCGGCCGGTTCGATCGCCATGGGACTGGGCGGATATCTGGCTGCCCGCGGCGATGCCGAACACTACGATCAGGAGAAAGAACGCGAATATCGCGAGATCAAAGAAATTCCCGAAGAAGAGATGGCAGAAGTGGGACGCGTCTTTCAGTCGTATGGAATGACGGAAGCAGAAAGTACCCCCGTGGTGGAGGCACTTAGCAGGCGTCCGGATGCGTGGGTAGATTTCATGATGCGCTTCGAGCTTGGACTGGAAGAACCAGACCCGAAGCGGGCTGTGACCAGCGCGGCCACGATCGCCGCGTCGTATATCGCGGGTGGACTGATTCCGCTTTCTCCGTACATTCTTCTATCGAATGCGGTGCACGGGCTGGCGTATTCCGCGGTTGTGACTTTGGCGGCGCTCGGAATCTTCGGATATTTGAAAGGTCGTTACACCGGAACAGGTCCGGCGCGCAGTGCATTACAGACCATGGTGATCGGCGGGCTGGCGGCAGCGGCTGCGTTCGGGTTGGCGAAACTGATTTCGTGAAAGTCGTCAGTCTTCGGTCGTCGGTCGTCAGCCTACCTCGCCGGTCTTGGCACCGCTTGAGAGAACCTTGCTGGTGTCTTGGACGAACTTGCGGGTTCGCGCATAATTGAATTGTGAACTCCGAATTTGTGGCGCCGGTATACCGCCGGCTTTCGGGGAGGCATCTTGCCTTTCCGCTCATCGTATTGTCGCTGGCATTGCAGGCGTCTACGGTCTCGATTGCCAAGACCAAGCGCGCTCCGGTGCTTCCTGTTTCGGAGCCGGGATATAAGTCCGCGCTGGCCGCGGCGAACCGTTTTTTACAGGCCTGGCAGAATCAGGATCACGAAACCGGCCTGCTCATGCTGACCGATGTAGCCAAACAAGGCAGCTCGCCGGATCGCATGGAGAGTTTTTTCTCGTCCGGAAATGACGCAGCTTACGAAATCGCGCGCGGGCGGAAGCTCAAGGCAGGACGATATTCGTTTCCGGTGACGCTGTTCGTTTCCGGTTCGGATCAGAGTAAGTCGGGACGTCCCCAGAGATCGGAAATTGTGTTGGTGCTCGCAGGGAAAGATGAGTGGGCGGTCGATAAGCTGCCTTAGGGTATTCGAATCGACGCGCACGCCAATGGCTCTTTCGCCCCTCCGGGGCTCGAGCTTTTTCTTCTCCTGACCCCGGGCTTACGCCCCGGGGCTTTATTCTTGCGCCGCTTCGCGGCTACGGTCTGAACATCCCCGCCGGCCCGCGGTAAAGATACAATCGTCGATGTTACCGCTCCTCTGAGGTAGTCGATGAAACGCATCCACAAAGTTGCTGTTCTTGGCGCCGGAACCATGGGCGCACGCATCGCCGCGCATTTTGCCAATGCGGGAGTGCCGAGCTATCTGCTGGATATTGTTCCTCCCGGAGCGGATGGCCATGACCGGAACAAGGTTGCCGCGGCTGGACTCGAGGCAGCGAAGAAATCCAAACCCGCAGCTTTTTTCGAGCCTGGGCTCGCGCGATTGGTGACTGTCGGAAATTTTGAAGACGATCTCAAGCGGTTGAGCGAAGTGGACTGGATCATCGAAGCGGTCGTCGAGAATCTCGAGATCAAGCGGGCGCTATTAAAGAAGATAGAAGCCATCCGCAAGCCGGGGACGATCGTTACTACAAACACCAGTGGTTTGCCGGTGGCAAAGATCGCCGAGGGTTTTTCTGACGACTTCCGAAAATCGTGGTTCGGTACGCATTTTTTTAATCCGCCACGCTACATGCGGCTGTTAGAGATTATTTCCACGCCGGAAACGGATCGCACCGCCATTGATGCCGTCGCTCACTTCAGCGATGTGAATCTCGGCAAGGGTGTTGTTTACGCCAAGGACACGCCAAACTTCATTGCCAATCGTATCGGCACTTTCTCCGTGCTCAACTTGATGCGACTGATGCAGGAGATGGACCTGAGCATCGAGGATGTAGACGCGCTGACCGGCGACGCTGTGGGATGGCCGAAGTCTGCAACTTTTCGGACCGTCGATCTGGTTGGTCTCGACATTCTCGGGCACGTGGCTGGCAACATGGAGTCCGGCGCGCAGGAAAAGCCTCAGCCGAGCCCTTTGCCTGACTTCTATAAGAAGATGCTGGAGCGCAAGTGGCTGGGCGACAAGACCAAGGGCGGCTTTTACAAGAAGGGTCCGTCGTCTCCTGGAGGCAAGGAAGAAGAACGCCTGGCGCTGGATTGGAAGACGCTGGAATATCGTCCGCGGCAGAAGGCGAAGTTCCCTGCTCTAGACATGGCTAAAAATATCGAGGATCCGGGAGCGCGTCTGCGGATGTTGCTTGGGCTTGAAGGCAGTCCGCAGAAGGGTGACAAAGCTGGTGCGTTTTTATGGGCGGTGCTTTCTGATTTGTGGAACTACTCGGCTAATCGTGTGCCGGAAATTTCGGATTCCATTGTAGAGATCGATCGCGCCATGCGCCTGGGCTTCAACTGGAAGCTGGGGCCGTTTGAATTGTGGGATGCAGCCGGAGTTGAAGCCACCGTAGCTCGCATGAAGAAGGAAGAGCAACCAGTGGCTGCGAATGTCGAGAGGCTGCTCGCGGGCGGAAACAAATCGTGGTATCGGGACGATCCCAAGGCTGCTTCGGGCCGGGCATATTTCGATCTGAGGAACACGAAGTATGAAGTGGTGACGGTGTCGTCGGGCGTGTGGTCGGTTGACGTAGCGAAGAAATCGAATGGCGTGGTCAAGAAAAATTCTGGCGCTTCGCTGGTCGATCTTGGCGATGGAGTCGCGTGCATCGAATTTCATTCCAAGATGAATTCGCTCGGCGGCGATATTGTCGGGCTGATTAATCAAACCCTAAAACCCGGCGGTCCGGGCGATGGGTTCGACGCATTTGTGATCACCAACGACGCCGACAACTTTTCGGTCGGCGCCAATGTCATGCTGCTGCTGATGTCGGTTCAGGAAGAAGAGTGGGATGAGGTTGACCTTGCCATCCGGCAATTTCAGGGCATGACGCAAGCCATCAAGTTCTCTCCGAAACCCGTAGTGGTCGCGCCTTTCGGAATGTGCCTGGGCGGAGGCACGGAAATTACTTTGCACGCGGCGGCGCGTCAGCCTCATGCCGAACTCTATGCCGGACTGGTGGAAGTAGGCGTTGGCCTGTTGCCCGGCGGTGGCGGCTGCAAGGAAATGCTGCTGCGCGCGGTGGATAGCGCGGCGGCGATTCGTCCGGGACGCGGCGAGTCGATTGAACTCATGGAAGCCATGAAGAAAGCTTTTGAGACGATTGCTACTGGCAAGGTGGCAACATCGGCACATGAGGCGCGCAGTCTCGGTTTTCTGCATGAGTCTGACAACATCACGATGAACCGTGAGCGCGTTCTGGCTGACGCCAAGGCTCGGGCTTTGGAGTTAGTCCGCGCGGGATACGAGCCTCCGCAGCCGCGTACTGATATTCCCGCTCCGGGGGAGAACGTTTTGGCGGCGTTGAGATTGGGAGTCCACATCATGCGGCAGGGCGAATACATTTCCGACCACGAAGTAAAGATCGCCACCAAGGTTGCGGAAGTGTTGTGCGGAGGAAATGTGACTTCAGGCACGCCGGTGAGCGAGCAGTACATTCTCGATCTGGAGCGCGAGGCGTTCAAATCGCTGTGCGGTGAGAAGAAAACGCAGGAGCGGATTCAGTACACGCTGAAGACAGGAAAGACGTTGCGGAACTGAACCGCTTGCGTAGGGGCAGGTGTCCTCACCTGCCCGGCGGACAAAGTCCGCAGAAGTGGCGAGCTTCGCTCGCCTGCCCAGACGGGGACGTCTGGGCCTACGTGGCGATTGCCAGCATCTAATATTGAGTGGATTGGCGGGTGCTAGACTTGGGCACATTAGCCACTGGAAATTTGCTATGAGAGAAATCGTCGTCGTTTCTTCCGTTCGTACGCCCGTAGGACGCGCATTTAAAGGCACGCTGCGCGCGACCCGTCCTGATGAACTTGCTGCCGTCGCCATCAAAGGTGCGCTGGAGCGCGTGCCACAGGTGGATCCTAAAGAGATTGAGGATGTGATCCTCGGTTGCGCTACACCTGAGGCGGAGCAGGGGATGAACGTTGCCCGCATCGCTGCGCTGCGCGCGGGTTTGCCAGTCGAGACTTCGGCGATCACTATCAATCGCTTTTGCTCTTCCGGACTGCAGGCGATTGCCATGGCGGCGGAGCGCATCATGAGCGGCGGGGCGGAGATGATTGTTGCCGGCGGAGTGGAATCGATGTCCATGATTCCGATGGGTGGACACAAGATTTCGCCGAATCCGTGGTTGATCGACCACTATCCTGACGCGTATTTGACTATGGGGTTGACCGCCGAACGATTGGCGCAGCGTTTCGACATCACGCGGCAGGCGGCGGATGAATTTTCGCTGCGCAGCCATCAGAAGGCGCTGGCGGCGATCGCGGCGGGTAAGTTTGCCGATGAGACTGTGCCGGTCAACGTTAGTTTCACCACGCCTAACGGGTCGAAGCCCAAGCGGCAGGAGATTGTGTTCAAGGTGGATGAAGGCCCGCGAGCTGATACTTCGCTTGAGGCTCTACTCGCTCTCAAGCCAGTTTTTCATGCCAAGGGAACTGTAACCGCGGGTAACTCGTCGCAGACTTCCGACGGTGCGGCAGCGGCTGTGGTTATGTCCGCCGAGCGAGCCCAAGCGCTGGGCATCAAGCCGCTGGTCCGTTACGTTTCATTTGCAACCGCTGGATACAAGCCCGAAGAGATGGGGTTGGGGCCGGTGTTTGCGATCCCGAAGGCGTTGAAGATTGCGGGACTGAAGCTTGCTGACATCGACCTGATCGAATTGAATGAAGCTTTTGCGGCTCAGTCGCTGGCTGTGATTCAGGAAGGTGGGATCGATCCGGAGCGGGTGAATCCGAATGGCGGGGCGATTGCTTTGGGACATCCTCTGGGGTGCACTGGGGCTAAGCTTACCGCCACGATCATTCGCGAGATGAAGCGGCGTGGTGCGCACTACGGGATGGTTACCATGTGTGTGGGCGGGGGGATGGGAGCTGCGGGCGTCTTCGAAAATCTGAATTAACCACAGAGACACAGAGTCACAGAGAAACCTTTTGATAAGTTCAATCCCATGTTTCCGCCTGTAAAACTGATCTGTTGCGCTATCTGGCATAACGTACAATTACATTAGTTTTTGTGTCCTCCGTGTCTCCGAGGCTCCGTGGTGGAATTGGCTTTTTAGGAGCGACAATGGCAACGATCCCCGCAGTTCCCAGCACCAAAATCTCTGGCGGCAGCTTTCTGCTTGAAGAGCGCAAGGTTGACGAGGTCTTCACTCCTGAGGATTTCACCGAGCAGCATCAACTCATTGGGCAGACTGCCGAAGAGTTCGCTGTCAAGGAAATCCTGCCGAACGCCGAGAAGATGGAGCACAAGGACTTCTCCATCACCCGCGATCTGCTGAAGAAGGCTGGGGACCTGGGACTGAGCGGGGTCGAAATTCCTGAGGCTTACGGCGGGCTGGAGATGGACAAAGTCACTGCCGCCGTCATCGCCGACCACATTGCCAAGTACGCCGGCTTCGCAACCACATGGGGCGGACACACCGGCATCGGTACGCTGCCCATCGTTTACTTCGGAACAGAAGAGCAGAAGAAGAAGTATCTGCCTCGTCTGGCAGCAGGAGAGATCGTCGCGGCGTATGCGTTGTCGGAAGCATCCTCCGGGTCGGACGCTCTGAACTGCCGCGCCCGCGCCCAACTGTCGCCCGATGGCAAGCACTACATCCTCAACGGCGAGAAGATGTGGATCACCAACGCCGGCTTTGCCGACCTGTTTACCGTGTTCGCCAAAGTGGACGGCGACAAGTTCAGCGCGTTTCTGGTGGAAAGAACTTTTCCAGGATTTTCGATTGGCGCGGAAGAGCACAAGATGGGCATTCGCGGATCGTCTACCTGCCCGCTGATCCTCAATGACTGCAAGGTTCCGGTCGAGAACCTGCTCGGCGAAATCGGCAAGGGCCACGTCATCGCATTCAACATTCTCAACGTGGGACGTTTCAAGCTGGGTGCGATGTGCGTGGGCGGAGCACGGCTGTCGCTGGAGAACGCGATCGCATATGCCAAGCAGCGCAAGGCGTTCAACAAGGTGATCGCCGACTTTGGCCTGGTGCGCGAAAAGCTGGCTAACATGGCGACTCTGATTTACGTCGGCGAGGCGCTGGTGTATCGAACCGTCGGCATGATGGATGTCGCGCTCAACGAAGTAGACAAGGCTGGCCCCGACGCTGCTAAACAAACTCTCAAAGCAATCGAAGAGTACGCGGTGGAATGCTCGATCCTGAAAGTCTGGGGATCGGAGATGATCGACTACGTGGTCGATGAAACCGTGCAGATTTACGGCGGCTACGGCTTTGTCGAAGAGTATCCCGCCGAGCGCGCCTATCGCGATGCCCGCATCAACCGCATCTTCGAAGGCACGAACGAGATCAACCGGCTGATCATCACTGGATTCCTGCTCAAACGCGCTATGTCGGGACAGCTGCCGCTGATGCCCGCGATCAAGAAACTGATGGACGAAGTGCTGGCCGGTCCCAGTGTGGGCGAAGAACTGGAAGGTCCGTTGGCGGAAGAACGAAAACTGGTCGGACAGGCCAAGAAACTGGGCCTATTTGCTGCCGGAGCCGCCACCCAGAAATACATGCAGGCGATTCAGGACCAGCAGGAAGTGATGGGAGCGATCGCCGACATGGTCATCGAGACCTACGCCATGGAATCTGCCGTTCTGCGCGCGCAGAAGATGGTCGAGCAGAAAGGCGAGGCGGCATCGTCGGCTGCGGTCGCCATGACGCGCGTCTATCTCTCGCAAGCCATGGACAAGATCGAATCAGCCGCAAAGAAGATCATCGCAGCTGTGGCCGAGGGTGACATACTGCGCACGCAACTGGCGATCCTGCGCCGACTGGTGAAGCATGAACCGTTCAACACGATTGAACTGCGTCAGCAGATCGCGCAGAAGGTGATTGAGCGGGGCAAGTACACGTTGGCGTAGAAGTGACGGTACTCTGATTCGCGCCCCGACAGATATTCTTGGAGCTGGCTGATCGGTCGGATTGCTCAACACTGACCACTCCTAAAATCTCGCTGTTCGCGGCCGGATCATATGGGGCAGGTTCCTGTCCACAGGAATTGAAACCATGATTTCAATCACTTCTTTGCGGCCTTCGCCCACAAGCCATGCGTCGTTTGCGCTTTTGATTCGCCATCACTCAAAAACTTTCAAGGGGCAGCAAATCAGCCCTGTCGGCGCATCCTAACCTCCTGGCCCATAGGAGGGTTATGAAAAAGTTGTTTGCGCTTTTCTTCGTCGCCATTTTGTCATGTGCGCTGGTTGCTGGCGATGATTCGGACGCCAATACTGAGACGACTGGCGCTTTGACGGGCGATCAAAACACGTCCGTATTGCACGGTCATTACATCTGGAAGAGTCAGGGCTTTATCTCTCATGATCACTTGCCATTCGTCGAGGCTGGGCAGTCGTACTTCGACGGCCAAGGGCACCACTGGGGATCATCAACGATAAACGTCGATGGCACGCCACACTACCATCATTGCTCAACCTGGTGTGGTGGAACCTACAACATCAATGACCGTTTTGAAGGTGTTTTCCTGGCGCCGAAATATGGAGACACGTGTCACCTTGAGGTCACTGTGGATGGGTCGACGGCGTACTGCGTTTCCACCGACTCCACCTCGACGTGGATCGTAGAATTTACAAGGAGAGGAGACTGAAGTCTTGACGATTCTCGGGGAACTACGACACATACCGCCACGGGCAAAGATGCGGGCCTATCGATTGAAATGCAGTATAAAATTCGGAACCGAATCCTGGACTCGTATCTCCTTCACCACATAATTAGGTAACGTTACAACCACTTTATCGGGACAGTAAGCGCCTTGAGGCCAATCATACTCGTAAGAATAAATCTCTCCATTGCTGAATTGCTGCCGGATCAGGAGAGAATTTTCATACCAGTTGCGCAATAGGACATTCTTTTTCTCGTCGCTGATCTGAATCATCAGTATTCCCTGGTAGCTGTAGTGCCTTTCGTGGCCTGAGGAAAATGTTACATCCGTCAACATGCCATCTGAGTTGTAGGCGTAACGGGTCCATTTTCCGGTGTCGTCCTCGGCTTGTACGACCCGGAAGTGATCGTCGTACTTGAACCTTATCCAGCGTCCATGCGGCGTCCTGATTTCTTGCAAGTTGCGCTGCGGATCACGGCGGAGTTCCAGAAGATTCCCACTCGCATCCAGCATTTCTGTGGGTGCGCCCTGGGCGATATTCCTGGCGGAGTATGACTCCGGGAAACGGAGTTCGGAGCCGTCAGACAGTCTTACGGTCCACCCGTCGCCATTCCAACTGATTACAGCCTTGTAAAATCTCGTGGTGGTTTCCGTGTGCTCGTACACAGCATCTGAATATCCCGTTCCTTTCGATATTCGGTCAAAATAGAGAAGGTCACCGTCCTCCAGATCAATCAAAAGATAGGTATAGGGATTTCTTGTTCCCACGGGTGCGATGTCGAAGGGGTGATTACTGTTCCGGCCAAACGCGTGTACCGGATTGGAATGTACCCAATCATTGGAGCGATAAGAACGGTTGAGTGGAACGTCGAAAACATCGTTGAGCTCCAGATCGGTTTGCCGAAGAACGAAATTCCCGTAGCGAAGGTCGGCTTCTACCCGATCAACATCCCCCGTTGGAGTAGTGGGCATGGCGCACTTGCCAAACTGAGGAGCAGATCGAGGTTTGTCCAGCGACGCGAACACACAGGGAAACTCCCCGTCCATTCGCGGTGCCGGCAAGGGCGCATTGTTGTACTCCGCCGGAACGGCGGCTCTGGTGTGGAGTTTTATGTAGGCGGTGGGATTATACTCCACGGCTTTCCCCGAAATCAGGTCTATTTTCTTGTGTTGCCCCTGAATCAGGACTTCGAAGCTGCTGAAAATCCATGGCCCTTTACCTTTGCCGCCGATTACGTACGCGATCGCGTCGCCCTTGGGACCTTGGGTAGGAATGGTGAGACGGGCTTCCTTCCAGCCCGTTTCATCGTGCGTAATGTCCCCATCGACGCTGGACGCAATTTTGAGGGGTTTCCCCAGAAACTGTACTACCATCTCATTCGCGCTCATTCGAGCGAGCGCCTCTTTAGCGGCGGAGGAGCGCTCCGTGGTACGCGAAATGTAAAAGACAATTTCGACCGCAGTGGCGACGAGGAGAAGTGCCTTGAACAGGCCGAACAATACCCTCTTGCGACGGAATCGAGCGTCTAAGTCTGAAGAACCGCAGAAGGGGCAGACGCCACCTGTTTGTCGGGAATCCTCGGTAGTGGTCCCGGAGGTATGGTCAACTGCCGAAGTAATCTGTGGCTGACCTGGATTTAGTCGGGCACCACATCTCCGACAATTCATAAGACTCCACCTCTACGATTCTCGCAATTCCAGTACAACGGTAAACTTAAGAATGGTGAGTGGCCTTGATCGAGTTCCTGGATTCAGAGCAAAGGACGCTTTCAGGTTCGTCGCTCCTGATCCAAGCCGTAGGAAAGTACACCGATGTCCTTCGTCGGGACCTTCCACAGTTGTATTTCCGGACTGGCTGCGAAAACAGGATCCCTGTTGTGGGCTAAGTCATTGAGAAGTTGGAGGCGCGGGTCGGAATCGAACCGACGTATAAAGGTTTTGCAGACCTCTCCCTTACCACTTGGGTACCGCGCCCTAGTGCCTAACTTAGCGCCATCGCCGGGAATTGTCCATCTGGCGCAATGAACTCATACGTTGAAAAAGCCCTCGCTGGGCGCGGGGCTTTCTCCTCAAGATCTGGAGCGGGAGACGGGGGTCGAACCCGCGACATCGACCTTGGCAAGGTCGCGCTCTACCACTGAGCTACTCCCGCTCGTGCGTGTCTGATTATAAACAGGTGGCGCGGTTGCAGCAATGCTGGTGGTTGGCGCACCTCGGCGGCCTTCTGGGGACTTCGGTTGCGAAACATCTCGCGTGTCAGGCTAAATCTGGCCGGAGGTCAAACAGCGGCGGACGAGACTGTGTCAGGACCCTTCTTTCGCCCCTCTGGGGCTCGCTCGAATCCGCTTATTTTCCCACGGCTTGCGCCGTGGGCTTTATTCTTGCGCCGCTTTGCGGCTTCTTCTCGATACCTGCTCTTCGCACGAGCGGGGCGCTCGCGCGTACATTTATCATCCTTAACCTTGCATGGATTGGGCGGTGATGCGGTTGCGGACGTCCCAGAGGTCTTTGTAGAAGAGGTGCTCCATGCGCTGGTGCAGGACTTCTACCGGGGTGCCCATCGTGCCTACGACTCCGCCGCCGATGATGCGCTGGGCCAGTTTCAGGTGGTGAAAGCGGAAGAGGTGGACGCGTTCGTCGAAATCTAACAGGCGTTCGGCTACGTCGTGCAGGCCGAAGAATTCGGTGTGGCGGCGGTAGAGGTCGTCGACCGTGAGATTGAGTTTGTCCAGTTGCGACTGGAAGGCTTCGCCCAGGCGGGGGCCGATGTGGAGCAGGGCGAGGAAGCCTGGCGAGTCGAGGCCGCTGCCGTGTCCCAGGCCGGCGCGGATCAGGTGGTAGTCGTAGGGCGTGATGGTCTCCAGCTCGTGCAGCATGGAGATGGGATATTCCAGCATGTGATTGCCGCGGCGCAGGAGTTGGGCGGAGTTGAAGAAGTCTCCGCCGGCGATGAAGACGCGCGCACGTTCCAGCTCGAAGGCGACGCCTTTCAGCAGCAGCTCTGACGCCTGGTGGATGACCTGGAAGGTCATCTCGTCGGGGTGCAGGAGTTCTTCGGCGGTTTTCTGCAGCGACAGCAGTTCGTCGGTGCGCAGGTAACGCTCGTAGTCCGAAGCGCCTTTGCCGGGGAGAATGGGTTTTCGCAGGTCGTGCATACTGATTTTTCGCTTCCGGAGATTCAAACCCTTTAACCACGAAGGGCACTAAGGTTCACGAAGGAACGCAACTGCTACGAACTGTGGCCGGTCCACTGCGGGTCTTTTTCCGGCGTCACAATTTCGCCATCGCGCATATGGATGATGCGATCGCCGTAGGCGGCGGCTTCCGGGTTGTGCGTAATCATCAAGACTGTCTGGCCCAGCTCCTGGTTTGAGTGCCGCAACATCGCGAGCACGATGTCAGAGTTCTTCGAATCTAGATTGCCCGTGGGCTCGTCGGCCAGAACGATTGCCGGTTTGTTGATCAGGGCACGGGCCAACGCGACGCGCTGTTGCTCGCCGCCTGAAAGCTCGGAGGGCCGGTGATCCAGACGCTTGTCCAGTCCCAGCAGGCCCACAATTTTGTTGAAGTAGGCGGCATCGCGCGCGCCATTCGCGCCTGCGATGTCCAGCGCGACGTCGATGTTGGAGCGGGCATCGAGAGTGGGCAGCAGATTAAATTTCTGGAAGACGAAACCGATTTTACGTTTGCGCAGCTGGGTGCGCTCGCGCATCGGAGAGTTGGGCGAAATCGTCTCCGTCGATGACGACGCGGCCGGAGTCGGCGCGGGTCAGTCCGCCGAGCAGGTAAAAGAGAGTGGATTTGCCGCTGCCCGACGGGCCAACGACGCTGACGAACTCTCCCTTTTGGACGGCGAAGGAGATACCCCGGAGCGCGGGAACATCGATCTTGCCCACGCGGTAGGTCTTACGAAGGTCGACGGCTTCGATGAAGGCAGACATCCAACTCTTTGATATTACACGAAGTGTGGGATGGGACAGGGGCCGGGAAATTCTTTGCCACGGATTTCACGGATGAACACGGATAAAACCCTTTTTTCTCTTTTTTGAAACTGCGCCGGCGGGGTTGGCGGATTGGGTGCGGTTGGATCGGGAAATTCTTTGCCACGGATCTCGCGGATCGGCGCGGATTAAACCCTTTTTTATCTGCTTGTATTTTCAGATCGTTTTTTTTGATCCGTGGGACCCGTGTAAATCCGTGGCCCGGTTTTCAGGCGGCGCCGGCGTGGCCGATGGATTGAGTATTGGCCTGGGCGCGTTTGGGGCCTCGCTTGCGCACCAGGAGCAGGCGGATGCGTTCCAGCAAATCCACCGGCGTGTACATACCTTTGGGCAGGAAGACGTCGGCCCGGGTGTCACGATCGTAGATGCGAACTTTTCCGGAGAGAAGAATGGCGGGAGTTTGGGGAGAGAGAGTCTTGACCGCGTCGATGAGCTTGCTGCCATCGACGCCGGGCATGATCAGGTCGGTGAGCACCAGGTCGACGCCGCCCTCCTGGAAACGCTGCAGCGCTTCTTCACCGCTCTTGCAGGCGATGACGCGGTAGCCACGGGTTTCAAGCATGACCTTACGGATGGAAAGGGACTGTTCGTTGTCGTCCACGCAAAGAATTGTTCGTTTCGGCTTCATTCCGGCTTCGTGCCTGCTTCCGGGATGGCAGCCTGAATGTCATGCAGGCGCCAGCCAGTCAAAAAACTTTTTTATGGATGAGGAGAACTCAGAGCGAGAATGAATCCTAACGGCAGAACGGCAAGCTGTAAAGTGGCGCTGATGCTAATGGTCAATTCGCCTCATTGAAAAAGTTTTGCGCATGTGCATAGCATGATTTTTTCGAGGCAATTGAAGAATGCGGATCAGAAAAAAACTTCGCCGCGCAAAACTTCCACAGCATTTCCTCCTACGCGAACGTTAACCACTCTGTCATCACGCCGCGACGCGCGCACAAAAATTCGACTGGGGCGAAGCATTTCGACTCCCTGTTCGATGAGCACGCGTTCGTCGGGCTGAGCGACGCCATGCTGCACCATCCAGGCGGTGGCGCATCCGGAGGCAGAGCCGGTGGCCGGGTCTTCTCCTCCGTAGAACAGCATGCGAGCGTGCAGGCGGGCGGAAGGATCGACCGTCTCACGGCTCACGAAGTAAAAAAACTTGCCGCCGGAATTCTTCAAATACTCCGATGACCTTGCGAGGTCGACCTGGAGGCGCCGCATGACGTCCATTCCACGCAGGGGCACGATGGTAAAAGTCAGTCCGGTGGAAACTGTCTGGATCGGCAGTGACGGATCGATGTCGCCGTCGCGCAAGCTGGTGGCGCGAACCACGGTTTCCCGATCGTGGATTATTCCGAATTTGGGATCCTGCTGAGTCATCTCGCCGAAGACTGGCTCTCCCGGTTTGTCCTCGAAACGCACCGGGATTTTTCCTGCATTGAGGTCGAGATTTATTTCACTGGCGCCAGTCGAACCGCGCAAGGCGAATGCCGTGCCCAGCGTGGGATGTCCGGCAAAGGGCAACTCTTCCTGAACGGTAAAGATGCGGACTCTGACGCCGCGCTCGCGTTCGGTTGCCGGGTCGCGAGGCAGGATGAAAGTGGTTTCGGCAAGATTCATCTCGCGGGCCAGCGCCTGCATCAGTTCGTCGCTGAGGCCGCGGGCATCGGTGAAGACCGCGAGAGGATTGCCCTCGAACGGGCGGGAAGAAAATACGTCGAACTGCACGAAGGGGAAGCGGCGGAGTTCTGGCGACATGGCGATTTATTGTAGCGTCGGATGGTGGTGGTTCGTTTTCAAATTTCCTTGTCGGTACAAGATTCCATAACAGGAACAACAGTGTTTCAGCGGGGACCACGGGTGTGTCCTAATTTCAGAGGTCTTTGCGTACTTCGCGGATTTCTTGGCGATCTTGGCAGTTAAGAGCTCTTTACCGCAAAGGACGCAAAGGAACCCGCAAAGTACGCAAAGAAACCCAAAAGCGAAATTAGGACACAACTCCAGATGCTCCAGTTTGACGGAATTTTCGGGGCCGCGTATTCTATCGCCAGTATGCGAATGCGCTCCACGGTGCTTTGTTGTTGTACGCAGACGCCGGGGTGTGGGTAGCGCCGCAAGACTTTCCGACACCCACCCGGCTCCAAACGGGTGGGTTTCTTTTTGCCTTGATTCTCACCTGTGTTGAAAGCTCGGCGGGAGCAGGCAAGATTCCGGCATTTCGGATGATCAAAATCAGCGATTGAGGAGAGGAATTTATGAGTACCGATACCGCGACAGCAGCTCCAAGCGTCCCTCGTATTAACGATGTTGCCCCGGACTTTACCGCCGAGACCACGCAAGGCACGATCCACTTTCATGACTGGATCGGCGACGGCTGGGCCATTCTTTTTTCACATCCCAAGGACTTCACTCCGGTGTGCACCACCGAACTCGGCTACATGGCCGGTCTGCAGCCTGAATTCACCAAACGCAACACGAAAATTATCGGACTGAGCGTTGATCCGGTAAGCAGCCATGGCAAGTGGGCCGCGGACATTGAAGAGACGCAAGGTCACAAGGTGAATTATCCGATGATCGGCGACCCGCAACTGAAGATCGCGAAGCTTTACGGCATGCTGCCCGCCGAGGCCGGCGAAAGCTGTGAAGGACGCACCGCCGCGGACAACGCCACCGTGCGAACTGTCTTTGTGGTGGGTCCGGACAAGAAGATCAAGCTGCAACTCAGCTATCCGATGAGCACAGGGCGTAACTTTGACGAAGTGTTGCGCGTGCTCGACTCGATCCAGCTTACGGCGAAGCACAAAGTCGCTACGCCGGCGAACTGGAAGCAGGGCGATGATGTAATCATCGGTGGCGCAGTTTCAAATGAGGAAGCGCAGAAGCTTTATCCCAACGGCTGGAAGTCTCCGAAGCCGTATCTGCGGATTGTTCCGCAGCCGAAATAGTTGGAGAAACAATTCGGCCACGGATTTTCGCGGATTTACACGGATTAAACCAACGTCTTTTGGGTTATCCGTGGTGATCAGCGAAATCCGTGGCTTTTTTGTTTCTTACTTCTTTCCGCCGGTTTCGTCTGGAATCAGCTGATAGCTCACGAAGGCCAGCTGCTTGCTATCCGGGGACCATGACGGGACGTTGATGGTTCCCTGCCCTCCGAAGAGTTTGGCCAGGTCCGTGATTTTCTTGTCGTCCAACGACATCAAGCGGAGAGAGACGTCTTTGTTCGGCGGATGTCCGGTCACGCCCTTCTCGAAAGATAGGAAGACCATCCACCTGCCGTCGGGAGAGATGTGTGGAAACCAGTTATTGAACTCATCGAAGGTGACCTGTTCCTGTTGGCTGCCGTCGTTCCGCATGCGCCAGATCTGCATGCTGCCGCTGCGCTCGGAGTTGAAGTAGATGAAAGTGCCGTCGGGAGAATATTCCGGCCCGTCGTCAAGGCCCTTGGCGGTGGTGAGACGGGTTTCTTCTCCGCCTGCGACCGGAATGGTGTAGATATCGAAATCGTCGCCACCCTGCCCCCACATTACGCTGGCCAACGAAAGCCAGAGTCTTCCCGTCGGGTGACCAGCCATGCCAGTACGACGGCGAATTTTTCGTGATGCGCCTGGGCGTGCCACCGCCGATTGGCACCGTATAGACGAGGGAGTCGTGCTCTTCCTGTGACTCGTCGCTGATGGCGAGCAGGGTGGCGTCGGGCGAGATGCCGTGATCGTTGTTGCAGCGATTCGCAGAACCTGTGTCGATGATCTCGGGCTTGCCGCCGGCAACTGGCATTCGCAGGATGTGTCCATCCCGGTTGAATATCAAGAATGATCCGTCGCGGCTCCAGTTCGGGGCCTCGAAATGTTCGGGCGCGGTGTACACCACCTGCCGCTCGACGGATTTGACGGCCACGGTTTCCAGAGTGCTGTAGAGCGATCGGCTGGCCGGCGATGGGCCCGGCAGCCGTCAACTCGACTTTGGAAAAACTGGCCTTCTCGATGACGTCCTTGTCGTGAGAGCTGAGGCCGATGCCGACATAGAAACTTCCCTGCAGGGGAACTCGCAGCCATCCGCCGGCAACCGTGGGCTCGCCTTCCGCGGCAGCCAGCGCCATGTAGACGTAATCGCCGCGCCTGGCGATGCGCAGTCGTCGCGGCGCAGATAGATTCGATTGGATTTCTCGCGTCAAGCCGCCCTTTTCGTCACGGAATTGCAGAGCGGTCATTCCGTTGCCGTGCAGGGCCACGTCGGCGTAGACGGAATCCGCATCGAGACTTTGCCGGAGCATCAGCACGGCCTTCTTATGCGGATTTCCAGTTGTGGTCGGGAACGAGATGTCGGCGGTCAGCGTGATGTCTCCCGACATCTTCTTCCAAACAAATTGAAAGGCGTCGGTTTTGAACCAGATGTTCTCGCCGCTGCCAGTGAGAGCGTATGTGGCGGTGGAAGCGTCATAGTCCACGGAACCGGGGTGCAGGACGGTGCCGACGTCTCCACTGGCTTCGAACATTCCCAGGGAAGCGGGTTGCGGGGCTCGCCCACGAATGATTCAGCGCGGCTCCAGCGAAGAGAAAAACTGCGGCGGTCAGTAAGGGCAGGACGGCGATTCGTTTCCCACGCATGAAAACCTCCGGGGCCCGCGACAACAGACGATGCCTGATACACAATGGAACGTCAAGTCAGGAATATGACCACGAAAGGCGCACGGCCTGCGGTTGGGAATGCCAGGACTCGATGGCCATCACTCGATGGCTCTTGGCTCCAACGGCCGGAATCGGCTACCTTACTTGATCATGGAAGCGCATGTAGTCCGGTGACTGCCACAGTCTTCAAAACTGTCGGACGGCGGTTCACTCCGTCGCCGGTGGGTTCGACTCCCACTCGCTTCCGCCATGAATAATTGCTTTCGCTCGGCTCAGCGTCCCGGTCAACGCTTTCACGTAGTTCCGATGCGGTGATTATTTGTGCTCTCTCAAGATCTCTTCAATCCTCGACTTCGGGAATGGCAGATGATCTTCATTCTGTTTTAGCCATTGGGAGTAATCCTGCTCGATGGGGTCAGTCCAGCGAGTGTCGATTTGTCCGGCTGTGTACTTCCCTTCTTGCAAGCGCTGGTGTCCAAAAAGATCGCGCAGATGCGTTTCTTCGGAGGACTTGACTACGGCCTCGGCCAATTGTGGCGGAATGAAGATGACGCCGCCATTGCGTCCGAGCACGACATCTCCCGGCATCACCAGCACGTGACCGATGCGGGTCGGCGCATTGATGCTCACCATGGTGGAGTTCAGAAGCTTGCCGGTCTTCAGCGAGCCGTAGTGGTGCGATGGATCGTAGGAACGAACGAAAGCGACGAAGTCAGGCAGTTCGTCGAGGCCATTGATGTCGCGCACAGCGCCGTCATAAACGATGCCGTTTCCGGACCTGGCATAGATCGCGTTACCCACGTTGTCGCCGATCGAAGGTCCAGCCTCTTTCAGTCCGAAGTGATCACAGGTGTAGACATCGCGTTTTTGCAGCATGTCCACCGGCCATGCGTTCATGCCTCCGAGCCGGTGCATCTTCGCGCCTTCTTCTTCGAGCAACTTTTGTACATCCGGACGGCCGGGCATCCAGGCAGCGGTAAGCGCGCGCCCGACCAGCACCTTGTCTGGATGAATCGACAGCCACCCATCTTCGTACTGATGCATGAAGCCGTTTTGCTGGAGTACCGCCCACGCCTCTTCGAGAGTGACCCGCATGGTGCGGTCCAGAATGTCGTCCGGGACTTTGGGACGGCCATCTGCAAAGCGCTCTCCGTGCCAGTCTGGCGTGTACTTGATCACGTCCTCAGGGGTAAAGAAGCCCTGTTGAGCGCTTGCACTGGTTACAACCAGCGCGACAAGCGCGAGGAATAAAATCGCACAGTAAATCCGGCTCAGCTTTTGCGTCATGATCTCATTCGCTCCGATATTCTCGTCAGGCCTTGGTGGGTTCAAACCAGGTCGTCCCCGGAATTTGTGCTTTACGAGCGACTTCTTCATTCATGTCGACTCCCAGGCCTGGCTTGTCGGTTACGGTGACGTAACCCTTCTGAATGATTTCTCCTTCTTTCACCCAGTTCTTCCAAAGATCGGGAAAGTTGATCCAGTGCCATTCGCAGACAAGGAAATTAGGGATCGACGCGCAGACGTGCGCCGTGGACATCATGCCGATGGGCGAGACCACGCAGTGCGGCGCTACCGGCAAATAATATGCCTGCGCCATGTTGGCAATTTTCCGGCCCTCGGAGAGGCCGCCTGCCTTTTGGAAGTCCGGCTGGATGATGTCGACGGCATTCTTGCTCAAAAGCTCGCGATATCCCCATCGCAGGTACAAGTTCTCTCCGGTGGCGATCGGGGTTGACGTCGAATGACGGATGTCCGCCATGGCATCGATATTTTCGGGGGGCACAACCTCTTCCAGCCAGAGCAAGCGGAAAGGTTCAAGTTCTTTTGCGACCCGCTTGGCGGTTGCTGCGTCGTAACGGCCGTGCATGTCGCAGGCGAGTTCCATTTCTTTGGGAATGGATTCCCGCACATGCTTGACCCAGCTCACCATGCGGTCAACCTCGGCGTTATTCGCGGTCCAGTTCACGCGGTCGAACCGGTTGGGATCGGTGGCGTCGTCCAGGTCGATCTTCATGGCGGTGAAGCCCTGAGCTTTAATCCATGGAAGTTTCTTGTCAGACTCGGGGCCCAGCGGGTCCTCCATATCGGAGTCGCAATAGATTCGCACCTTGTCGCGGAATTTTCCGCCCAGGAGTTGATAGACGGGGAGGCCCAAAGCCTTTCCCGCCAAGTCCCACAAAGCGATCTCAACGCCAGTCAATGCAGTGACGTATTGCCCTCCCTGAGCGCCCGCGAAGATTCCGGAGACGCGTATTCGCTCCCATAGAGCGTCTACGTTGAGCGGGTCCTGTCCAACCAACAACCGGCGGAACTGATTCACCAGCGACACTGTTCCGACTGCGGCGTCGGTTGATTCGCCATGCCCGAAGATTCCGTTATCGGTGTAAACGCGTATGTGTGTTTGCAGCCCGTGAACGCGAACCTGGGCGGTGCGGACATCTGTAATCTTCAACTTAGGTCGTTGGTACGGAGTGCTTATTTCCTGAACTGCCCCCGCCAGAGAAGGAAGTGCAAAGGCCCCAGCGATGGGCAAGGCTGCGTTCTTTATCATCTTCCTTCGCGAGAGTAGATTCATTCAGAATGTCCTGAACACATTTATTTTTGTTCCTTGAATATCTTGAATCGATTGTGCTTTGGCATTTCATCAGTTGTTATAGATCTAACGCGAGCCACGCAAATGCACGCAGAACAAAAAAGCCAGATGCGGCCCAGAACCAAAATAACCCGGCCAAGATGCTTGGCCACGAATGGTATCAAACTGACCGGGCCGAACGGCAGACGTCAACTGAATGTTGATCGCTCCTGAGTCCGGTTCAAGGGGTCGATGTTACATGTGCTGGAAATTCGAACAGCAAATGTTTTTTACGCGAAGGAAATTTGAGGCTGTGGGTCAGTTTTCACGACGCCGCGAGCCCGAGCATCCGCGATACTAAATGTGTTATTTTACGGCTGCATTCAAAGACAACACGCAGCTGATAAGAGCCGGGTCGAACCGTCAATCTTGGAGAAGACACGATGAATGCCAGATTGCATGGCTTGCCGCTCAAGTCCTTGCGTCAAATGCGTGGTGAACATAATCAGCGGGACTGCCCGCATAATGCGTTTGAGTTCTCGAGCTGCGTCGAAGCCGTTCATCTCGGGCATGGAAAGGTCGAGAATGATGAGATCCGGGTGGAGATGCTCAGCCTGAAGAATTCCCTCTCGTCCGTTCCCCGCCTCACCGCAAACCACCCAGCCCGATTCTGAAAGGGCGGCCCTCGAACAGGCCGCGTATTTGCGGGCTGTCGTCTACGATGAGAACAGACTTCACATATTCCTGATTCCTTGTTGGGCCATACTCGCGGTTTTCTTCGCGCTGAACAATCGGGTAAACCATGTACGCTACCGTACAGTTGATTGCCCCGCAACGAACAATGAACGTGGAGCAGTTTCAGGCTGGAGAAGAAAAAAATAACGGAGTGGCCGCTATCGCACAACCGATTATCTGCTTTAGCTCACCGCGTCCCGG
>CAVSYI010000013.1:0-181406 GCA_963732045.1 Terriglobia bacterium
AACATGATCAAACTCAATCCGCCCCGGCCCAGTCGGTGTCTTTGTAACCGCAGGCGAAGTAATCTCCGCCGGAGTATCCAGCAATTTGAAAACGCGTTCGCTGGCCGCCATCGCCGACTGCAGAATGTTGTACTTCTCGCTGAAGTCCTGAATCGGCCGGAAGAAGCGTTGCGCGTACTGGATAAAAGCCGCCAGAACACCGATGGTGGTCGCGCCGCGAATCACATCATTCCCGCCAAACCAGATCACGCACGCAATCGCAATCGCCGAAAGAATTTCGACGATCGGGTAGTAGACAGCGTGCGCCATGATCGCGTCTTTAAACGCGTCCATGTGGACGGCGTTCACTTCGGAAAACTTGTTGAAGGCCCGTTTCTCGCGATTGAAAAGCTGCAACACCACCATGCCGCTGACGTGCTCCTGCATGTAGGAGTTGATGCGGGCGATGGCGGTGCGAATGCGGCGGTAGGAATCGCGGACCTTGTCGCGGAAAATCTTGGTGGCGAATGGCGATCAGCGGAAGCACCGCAAAAGTGATCAGCGCCAGGTTTCGGTTCATTTTCAGCATGAACCAGACGATTCCGGCCAGAACGAAAACGTCTTCGAAGATCGACACCACGCCGGACGTGAACATTTCGTTCAACGCGTCCACGTCCGACGTCGTGCGCGTGACCAGGCGGCCGACCGGATTCTTGTCGTAGAAGCCGATGTGCATGCGCTGCAGGTGCCGGAAAATCTGGCTGCGCAGGTCGAACATCACCATCTGTCCCGCCCACTGCATGAAATAAATCTGCAGATAATCGAGCAGAAAGCTGAAGACGAGCAGGCCCATACCGATGGCAGCGACTTGAGCAATGCCGACCAGCGGCTCGGCTGCTGAGGAAAGGGTCGAGCGACGTGTGGCCGCCCGGAACCGGCGCCAGGTACCGGTCAATGACCACTTTGGTCAGGTAGGGACCGAGGACATCGGCCACCGACTTTGAGCAGAATCGAGCCCAGGGCGATCGTCGTTTGCCATTTGTAGGGACGCAAATACTGGAGCAGCCGCTTCATCAGCCGGCTGTCATACGCTTTCCCTAGTACCTCTTCTTCTTGGGCCATCGGCTAATACGTGGGTATCACCTAAAGATACCTTAAATAGATTCGGAAAGAAGAGTGGAGGATGGAAAAGCGTTTGGGATTTGCGTAGGCCCAGATGTCCTCATCTGGGCGGGCGAGCAAAGCTCGCCTAGGTTTTACTCGACTGGGGACTAATCCCCAACTCAGCGGAGCTTCGCTCCGCCGGGCAGGTGGGACACCACTGCCCCTACGTGGCCCGTGCCGATCTACGCGGTCTTCTTCAGCACCAGCGCCGAGTTCTTCGATCCAAACCCAACGCAGTTGCAGATCGCATGTTCGACCTCGGCCTTGCGCCCAATATCGGGAACGTAATCCAGATCGCATTCCGGATCAGCTTTGTCGAGATTGATGGTAGGAGGAATCTTGCCATGTTTCATCGCGATCAGCGTCGCCGCGAGACTGGCGGAGCCGCAGGCGCCCTGGGCGTGTCCGATCTGCGACTTCAATCCGGACATCGGAATTTTTCTGGCATGCTCGCCCAGCGCCAGCTTCAGCGCGCGCGTTTCCACACGGTCATTCATTTCGGTGGAAGTGCCATGCAGATTCACGTACTGAATATCTTCCGGCTGCAGACGCGCTTCTTCCAGCGCCAGCGTGATGGCCCGCGCGGGTTCTTCCGGCGATTCGCTCATGCGTACCCGGTGAAAGGCTTCGCAGGTCGAACCGTATCCCGCAATTTCGGCGTAGATGTGAGCGTTGCGGGCGCGCGCATGTTCGTAGTCTTCGAGAATGAACATCCACGATCCTTCGGCGATCACGAAGCCGTCGCGGTCCGCGGAAAACGGTCGCGACGCGCTTTCCGGAGCGTGGTTCCAGGACTGGGTCAGCGCGTGCAGCAACGAGTAGCCCTTGATGATTCCCGGCGTGATCGGCGAATCCACACCACCCACCAGAAACATCGGCAGCACACCCGGCCTGAATATGCTGGTAGGCATAACCGATGGCGTCGGTCGAAGAGGTGCAGCCCGCCGTGACCACATGGCTGTAGCCGCGAAATCCAAAGCGCATGCTGATTTCGCTGGGCAGCGTTCCCATTGTGCCGCTCGGAATGCAGAAGAGGCTGACTTGTTTGACGTGTCCGCTGTGCCAGAGCCGGTATTGCTCTTCGGAAAATTCCTGCGCGCCGCCGCCGGTTCCGATAATCACGCCGATCTCGCGCTTTTCATCCATCGACATGCCGGCGGGATCGAGGCCGGCATCCTTGATGGCTTCGGTCGAAGCCGCCACCGACAAGCGGCACGACGCGGGAGACGTGTTTGCGTTCACGCGCGTCCACCCAGGCCAGTTCGTCGAATTCCGGAATTTCGCCGGCGATGTGTACCGGCAGGGAAGAGGGATCGAAGCGGGAGATGCGCTTCACGCCTGACTTGCCGGCGAGAAGGGCGCGGCAGAAGGCTTCTTTGCCGATGCCATTGGGGCTGACAACGCCCATTCCGGTGATCACGACCCGAGGAACCATAAGTTTTGACTGACGATCACTACTCGATCTCGACTTCAGGGCTTACTCAGCGCTGTCCACGTTACGCGAAGTGGGATAATTAGTCACGATGTCTCTGGGCCTTTATATCTCGGTGCCGTTCTGCCGCACCAAATGCAGCTACTGCAACTTCGCCTCGGATGTCTTTTCCCGCGCGGTGTTCGAGCGCTACGTCGAGCGAGTGGCCGCAGACATCGAGCATGCCGCTGAAACCGCCGAACTGACTGGGCGGCGTGTTTGAAAGATCGGTGGACTCCATATTCCTCGGCGGCGGCACTCCTACGATACTCGATATAGCCCAGTTGGAACGGCTGTTTGTCACGATTTCGCAAAAGTTCGCGGTTCAGAACGGTGCTGAAATAACAGTCGAGTGCGCTCCCGGCACATTGTCCCCTGGGATGATCGAGACATTACAGGCGCTGCGGAGTGAATCGCGTCAGCCTGGGTGTGCAGTCGTTCGTGGATATCGAGGCTGCGTCAGTCGGACGTCTGCACAAGCGGGCTACGGTGCTCGACGATATTGCGCGCCTGCGAGCGGCCGGGATCGAAGATATCAACATTGATCTGATCGCAGGCCTGCCTCACCAGACCGCCGAAAGCTGGGAGTTTTCCGTTGCTGAAGCGATAGCCACCGGCGCGCCCCACGTCAGCGTCTACATGCTCGAAGTGGATGACGACTCTCGCCTGGGACGGGAACTGATGGCGGGCGGCACAAAGTATCACGCCCACTTTGTCCCCGACGATGAACTCACGGCTGATTTCTACGAAACGGCGTGTGAACGCCTCAATGCGGCTGGAGTGCGGCAGTACGAGATCTCAAACTTCGCCCGCGGCGGACAGGAGTCGCGGCACAATCTGAAGTACTGGACGCGTCAGCCTTATCATGGGGTTTGGCGTGGACGCGCATTCGATGCTGATCAGTGCGGCGAATGGGCATGAAGCAGTCAGATTTGCTTCGCCGGACTCGCTGGAGGAATACGTTGCTGGAAAGGCGCCGAAGAAAACGCCGGTGCCCGCGCAAGCCGCGCTGGAAGAGGCTTTCTTCCTTGGCTTGCGCTTGAACCGCGGAGTGAATCTCGAAAGTATTGCCAAAGAGTTTGGACATGCTGCCACTGACGGTTTCTCGGATACGATTTCGGATTGTGTCGGCTCCGGGCTGCTGGAACGCAGCGGCGATGTGATTCGCCTGACGCCACGTGGAAGGCTGCTGTCGAACGAGGTCTTCGAACGATTCATTCTGGATGCGACCCCGTGCGGGGCGGACACTCCTGTCCGCCGCCTTTGAAGTTGATGCTGATTTTGAAGTGGGGAGCACAAGCTGGGCAGCGGAACCAAGATTAGAACCAAAATCAAAAGCGGCGGACAAGAGTGTCCGCCCTACATTTTCCAGTGGTAACTTTCGCCCACCGAAACTGCTATGTTCTAATTCAGCTTTTGAGGGCTCGCCGCCCTTGAACGGAGACAGTCCCGTGGATTTCCAACTCAACGACGAACAACTGCAACTTAAAAAGAGTGTCCGTGAATTTGCCGAGCGCGAAATTGCGTCCCCACGTCATGGAGTGGGACGAAGCCGGCGATTTTCCTCTCGCGACGGTCAAGGAACTCGGCAAACTCGGTTTGCTCGGTATTGTCTTCCCGCCCGAGTACGGCGGCGCCGGTATGGGCTACGTCGAATATGTCACCGCCATCGAAGAGCTTTCGCGCGTAGACGGATCGGTTGGCATCATCGTTGCAGCCCATACTTCTCTCTGTTCGAATCACATCTTACTTAGCCGGTAACGAAGCCCAGAAAAAGAAATACGTGACGCCGCTGGCTTCCGGGGAGGCGATTGGGGCTTGGGGCCTAACAGAGCCGTCCTCTGGATCGGACGCAGGCAGCGCGCGCATGACTGCTGTCCGCAAGGGAAACAACTGGGTGCTGAACGGCACCAAGACTTTCTGCACCAACGGCCACTATGCCGATTTCCTGGTAGTGATTGCCGTGACCGATCGTGCAGCTCACACTCACGGGCTGTCGGCCTTTATCGTGGAGAAGGGAACCAAGGGCTTTCGTCCCGGAAAGAAAGAAAACAAACTCGGTCTTCGCGCCAGCGATACCGCGGAATTGATCTTCGAAGACTGCGTCATCCCTGCTGAGAATCTCTGCGGAAAAGAAGGCGACGGATTTATCGATGCCATGCGGGTGCTCGATGGCGGCCGCATCTCCATTGCGGCTCTGTCCCTGGGCATGGCCGAAGGCGCGTACGAGGCGGCGCTGAAATATTCCAAGCAGCGCAAGCAGTTCGGCAAGGCGATCAGCGATTTCCAGGCGATCCAGTGGAAGCTGGCCGACATGGCCACTGAAATCGAAGCGGCAAAGTTGCTCACCCTTCGTGCGGCCGCGATGAAGGACGCCGGAATGAAGACGACCCTGGAATCGTCGATGGCCAAGCTTTACGCCAGCGAAGTGGCCGTTCGCTGCGCCAACGAAGGCGTACAGATCCACGGCGGCTATGGATTTATCAAAGACTATCCCGCGGAAAAGTTTTATCGCGATGTGAAGCTGTGCACCATCGGCGAGGGCACCAGCGAAATTCAGCGACTGGTGATTGCGCGGCAGTTGCTGAAGGATTAGTTGGGAAGAGGAATCACGGCCGAACCAATTCATCCCGCTGTCATCGCGCCGACCCAGGATGAGCGCACCATCGCGCTGTTGGCCCACATGTTGCAGATCCTGCTTTGGTGGATCGCTCCGCTGGCGATCTTCCTGATTAAAAGAAATTCGAAGTTTATTTCATTTCACGCATTGCAGGCTCTTCTGCTGCAAGCCGTTTACGTGCTCACCATAATCGCCGGGCTGGTGCTGGCTCTCGGAGTTTTCGTTCTGGCCGCTGTTCTTTCTCCGGAAGGAAGAAATGGACGCTCCCGCCTGAGTTCTATTTCCTGATGCCGGTCCTGTGGCTCTCCTGGATGGGGATGGGGGTGACTGTGCTTCTGGCAGGAATCGTCTACGGCGTCAAAGCCGGACGCGGCGAATGGGCGGAGTATCCATTTCTCGGAGCGCTTTGCCCGCAGGATTCTGAAGCTCGGGCCGGGCGGCGTACAGCTTTAGCTGTATCACCACGTTTCGAAAGTCTCCTGACGTACACAGGCATTGCTCGATTCTCGCTTTCGAAAAAAAGTAGACCACCTGCCAGCCACTTCCAGCACCTAAGCCACAGTTCCAAAAAATAAAGGAGAACCCATGTACCGCCATATTAAGAAGTTGATGTACACCGTGAACGTCGGCACTCCCGATCCGCGCTTTGGCAACATGTTGCTGGAGCAGTTCGGCGGAGCCAACGGCGAACTCGCCGCTGCCATGCAGTATTCCATCCAGGGCTTGAATTGCGATGACCTTGAGCGCAAGGACTTGCTTATGGACATCGGCACAGAAGAACTCAGCCATCTTGAAATCGTTGGCACCCTGGCCAAAATGCATTTGAAGCCGATGAAGACAGACCGTGATGCGGCCGAAGCGGATCCGCTTGATCGCGATTGCAGGTGGTGGCGGCGTCGGCCTGTTCAACTCCATGGGCGATGCGTGGACCGCGGACTATCTGAAGATCACGGGTGAATTGGACGTTGACCTCCGCAGCAACATTGCCGCTGAAGCCCGCGCCAAGATTGTTTACGAACGTCTGATCAATTTCTGCGACGATCCCGGCTCGAAGGACGCACTGCAGTTTCTAATGACCCGCGAGATCACGCATATGAAGGCCTTCACTGCGGCTCTCGAGAGCATGGGCAAAAAGCCATTTTCGATCGGACAGATTCCTCCGACCCCCGGCCTGGTGGATGAGTACTTCAACGATTCAACCGGCGAGGGCGACGAGGGCGAAACGGATGCGACCGGTCCCTGGAACGAAGGCGGCAGTTGGAAGATCGTCAATCCTCCGGAACTCGAGCAAGGGGTTGAATCCTTCAGCAGCGGCAGTAACGGTCGCACCAAAACTCCGAACGCAAAAGAGACGGCAAACAAGAAAACGAAGCTCAGGAAGTCAGCCTGATAAGGAGGAGCGCTTCGGATCGGACCCACCGAAGTGCTCTGTCTTTCGATTATTCCTTGCAGAAATGCTGCTAGACTCCGGCCGAGACAATTTGCCCCGAGGCAGCGATGGGGGCGTGACTGTTTGCGAGTCTTCGCCGAAAGCGTAGGTGTCTCCGGCGGTTCATCTCAACCAGCGGGTGCCATACGCCATGCACCAGGTCGTGCTTGATCAGGTGATGCCAAAAGCGATTGGAGCGTTTGTACAGATATGACATAGCCAGATAGCTGGGTATCGCTCGCCAGTCCTCAGGACGGCGACGCCAGATTGAAGAGGGTGAGAACAGCCTCTGGTAGATCCACGCATATCCCCGCTCCAATTCCTCGGGTGTCATGTGTTTAGGTTGAAAAACCGCGTGTGCCGTATCGTAGAGTGACCAATCGCGATGTAGCAGGCGATCCTGCTTCTCCATCTGCCGAAACAATGGGGTGCCTGGATAAGGGGTAAGGATATGGAATGTTGCGCATTCCAGACGGTTTTCCTCAATCCAGTCCGCTGTTGTAACAAAGACGTCCTTACGATCTTGGTCAAAGCCGAGGACGAACGAGCCGTTTACCTGGATGCCGTAGTCGTGCAGCATTCGCACGCGGCGTGAGTAGTCTGAAGTCCTGGGAGTTTTTTTACGCGCGTCCGCCAGATTGCTGTCGGAGAGCGACTCGAACCCGATGAAAACGCCGGTACACCCTGCCAGTGCCATCTCCCGGATCAGCTTGGGATCGTCGGTTACATCAATCGTAACCGCGGCGGACCAAATCTTGTTGAGCGGCCGCAGTGCCTTGCACAGCGCGTGGAGATAGTCGCGACGAGAGCCCAGGTTGTTATCAACGAATACCGCGTAAGGCTGCCCGTCAGCGACGAATTCTGCCGCTACCTGCCGTGGTTCGCGCATTCGGTAAGGCATTCGTAGCCCGTCAGTTGAGAGATAACAAAAGCCGCAGCGGTTATGGCAGCCGCGAGTTGCAATCAGGCTCGTGGTAGTCAGGAAACTCGATCGGGGCAGGATGGCGCGACGGGGAGTGGGATCGTCGGAGTAGTCGTTTTCATAAGTGGCGCAGTAACGGGATTGCAGACGACCCGCTTCAGCGTCGCGCAAAATCGTCGGCCAGAGTTGCACACCATCCCCTAGAGCGAGGGCATCAGCGTGAGGTGCACACTCATCCGGACAGCTCAAGACGTGTAGTCCACCCAAAACTACTTTCGATCCGCGTTTCCGATACCAGTCTGCAAGGTCGTAGGCCCGACGGGAAAACGTCAAATGCACTGTGATTCCGACGACCTGTGGAAGAGGATCATATGGCGGGCGCCCGTGCAGAAGGTTCTCGTCCCAGTACTCCACGCGCCAATGGTCTGGAGTAGTCGCGGCAAAGCTGGTGAGAGCCAGCGTGGGGGTCAGTACATGTTTGCCGAAGCTCGCATTTGCGTCTTTCGGGTAAAACGGGTTGATCAGGAGCGCGTAACGCGGTTCGATAGAGAGCCGTTAGGGTTTCCGCATCGAGCTTTGGCGGCGTGGTCATTTCCGCCGGGATCCATGGTTTGAGAATCGGCTCAAGGAATGGGTCATTCTGAGCGTACATGGGATGTACTCTGCAACATGAAGCACGATTTGCCAATGCAATGTCGAATACTCCAGCACGCATTGTGTGGTCCTCCGGAGTTACTTGTCGTGCCGTGCTTCTTGATTCTGCTTTACACTTACTTGTTTTGAATTCCGAAATCCAACCTTTAGTCGATCAACTCCGCGCCGGCGACCTCCGCGCTCTGGCCCGTGCCATCAGCACGGTCGAGAACCGCACAGCCAGGCTGGTCCGAACTGCTCAAGACTCTCTTTCCGCACAGCGGACAGGCGCGGATACTCGGACTCACCGGCCCACCAGGTGCCGGAAAAAGCACATTAGTCGATCAACTAGCCCGACACTATCGCAAAGAAAATCGGACCGTTGGCATCATCGCGGTCGATCCTACGAGTCCCTACACTGGCGGCGCGATTCTGGGCGATCGCATCCGGATGCAGGAGCATTTTTCCGACCCCGGAATCTACATTCGAAGCATGGCGACCCGCGGTTCCCTCGGCGGACTGGCTCGCACTACGGCAGATGTCGCCACAGTACTCGATGCCTCGGGACGCGATCTGGTGATGATTGAAACCGTCGGTGTTGGACAGGATGAAGTTGACATCGTTCGCCTGGCCAATGTCACGATTGTCATTCTGGTGCCGGGCATGGGCGATGATGTGCAGACCATCAAAGCCGGGATCATGGAGATCGCGGATATTTTCGTGATTAACAAGAGCGATCGGGAGGGCGCCGAACGCGTGGAACGAGAAATTCGTGCCCTGCAGTCGCTAGCGATCCGCACCGACAACTGGACGCCACCGATTGTGAAGACTGTGGCCAGCGAGGGCGCCGGCATCACCGAACTGGCGGCCGCGATTCGCGATTACGAGTCATATCTGCAAAAAGATGGACTGCTTCTGCGGCACAACGTGCAGAACTGGCAGGATCGGCTGGTCGAAATGCTGCGCGACGCGTTGTTGGACCAGGCACGCGAGCGATTAGGGGCCGGTGGACTGGCTCGCTACGCGACGGAGATTGCCGAGCACAAACGCGATCCGTACTCGCTGGTAGAAGAGATTGTTGGCGGATTGGATCAGAGATGAAATGAAGACGGGCATCGCGACCGTCCGCATGAGCGGCACCCACGTTCGTTAATACTTTGGAGATCATTGATGTTCAGCATTGATCACATCGGTGTTGCGGTGAAATCGCTGGCGGCGGCGAAAGGCATTTACGAAAAGCTCGGACTCAAACTTGCGCCTGAAGAAACGGTCGAAGCTGAACAGGTGCGGGTTGTCATGGTGCCGCTGGGCGAAAGCCGCATTGAATTATTGGAACCAACTTCTCCAGACTCCGTGATTGCGAAATTTATTGCGAAGCGAGGCGAAGGGTTGCATCACGTCTCGCTGCGCGTTCCCGACCTTGAGGCTGCGGTCGAGCGTCTGAAGAAAGATGGCGTGCGCCTTGTTTCCGAGCAAATCAAGGTAGGTGCAGGCGGGCATCGTTACGTTTTTGTGCATCCCTCGAGCGCTGGCGGAGTACTGCTCGAACTGGTCGAGTCAGCCAGTTGATTTAAACAGTGTTGTGGCGGGCGACTCGCTCGCGGCTTTTGACTTTAAGCGGGCGAGGCGCCCGCTCTGCATAATCCAACATGCTTCTTCTGTCTGCTGACACTTCGGGTAGAACACGGTACCATCGCCCTGGCACGTTGCGGATCGGGCGACGCCTGCGCTGTGCTCGAAGTAGTCCCACTTGAAGGAGGGACTTTTTCCGCCCTACTGGTTCCTCAAATCGCCGCCCTGCTGTCGAAACACGGCTTTACCAAAAACGAGATCGGCGGCTTCGCCGTGGTTTCTGGCCCAGGCTCCTTCACCGGGGTGCGAGTCGGCCTGGCAGCGATCAAGGCATTGGCGGAAGTTTTGCAGAAGCCGATCGCAGCAGTATCTATGCTCGAAGCGATTGTCGTATCCAGCCCGGCACAAGGCAAAGTGATAGCGGTGATGGATGCGGGCCGGGGCGAGGTTTACGCCGGCGAATACGATGTTGGCGCCGACGGCGCGCGCCTAATGAAGGAACAGCTGCTAACCCGCCCCGTGTTATTTGAGCTCGTCAGAACGTCTTTAGTTGTAACCGCCGACCACAACTTGGCGGAAACGGCAGTTCAGGCGGGATTGCTAGTCAACAAGATCGAGCTTCCTCGTGCCGATGCCATTGCGCGACTGGGATGGCGAAAAATCTCCGCCGGAGAGACCATCTCGTCCGAAGCACTGGATGCGAACTATATCCGCAGTTCCAATCAGATCTTTTCAAAGAGCAGTTCTTAGTTACTAGTTCCCGGTTCTCAGTTGAGGAAATGCTTTGACACTTTCCATCCGTCTCGCTACTGCCGCTGATGTTCCCGCCATCATGGCCCTGGAGAAAACTGCGCCCAGCGCTGCGCACTGGTCAGTTCAGCAGTACGAGGGTCTCTTTGGCACGGCAGAGCCGAATCGCGTGGCTCTTGTACTGGGCGATGAGAATGGACTTCAGGCCTTTGCGATCGCGCGGGTCGTCCGCGACGAATGGGAGCTCGAAAATATTGTAGTTGCCGGCGGGGCGCGCCGTCGTAGCCTGGGAACGCGTCTTCTCGATGAGCTTCTTCAAATCGCCCGAGCGAGAGGCGCCAAGGCGGTCTTTCTGGAAGTCCGCGAATCGAATCAGGCGGCGCGGGCGCTCTACGAAAAGTGGGCATTCCTGGAAAGCGGGCGCCGCCGGCGTTACTATCAGGAGCCTGATGAAGACGCGATTCTGTATCGCATTGATTTCATTTAGCTGCACCACTATTGGTGCAAGATTTATTCGTGATGAAAACTTCTTCATCTGTGGAAATAGGATTGAAGCGGCCAGAGCCGTGTGGTACGTTAGGGCCGTACAAACGCTCAGGAGGGTCTACTGGATGACTCCAAAAGACCAACTCCTGGTCAGCCACGATGAGTTCCGCAAGCTGGCTCAGGAGCATACGCAGTACGCCGAACGTCTCGATTCACTCACCCAAAAGCGCTACCTGACAGAAGACGAAAAGCTGGAAGAAGTGCGGCTTAAGAAGCTGAAACTGCGGCTCAAAGACCAGATGGAATCGATTGAGCGGCAGTTCCGCATAGTCGTGCAACAGGGCCAGGTAGCTTAATCCTTTCGTCCATTGATCGCGGTTACGTCCGCATACAGGTTTAATATGCTTCAAACACGGCGCTGCTAAGCGCCTTTTTTATTATCATTTCGCTTCCTGCCGCGACTCTCTCGCCCGGCCTGCACTATAATTTGGACGATTCCCCATGGTTCCTGACGGCTACTATTACGGGTTGGCGATGATAGTGGCAGCCGTGCTTTTGGGCTGGCTGGCCGGGCCGTTGTGGGCGCTTCCGGCGTGCCTGCTGGCACTGTTCTTCCTGTGGTTCTTCCGCGATCCGGAAAGGGTGATCCCGGACTCAGCCGGAGCGCTGGTCTCTCCGGGCGATGGCAAGGTCACCGAAGTGGCGTCCGTTGTGATGAACGGCGTTCCGCTCACCCGGATCAGTATTTTTCTGAGCGTCTTCGATGTCCACGTGAACCGCTCACCAGTAGCCGGCGTTATCCGGGAAGTTCGCTATCAAAAGGGAAAATTTCTCAACGCCATGAACCCGGCGTCGGCCGAACACAACGAGCAGAATGCGGTCACGGTTGAGGGAGACGGGCATACTGTAGTCTTCAAACAGATCGCAGGATTGCTGGCGCGCCGCATCGTGTTCAACAAGAAAGTCGGCGACACGGTGAAGCGCGGAGAACGAGTCGGGCTGATCAAGTTTGGTTCGCGGGTTGACGTTCTTCTGGATGCTGCCGCCGCGATCCAGATCAAAGTAGGAGATCGCGTGAAGGGTGGATCGAGTGTTCTGGCACAGTTGGGACGGGAGCCCGCGCTGTCAGAGGTCTCAGCGGAAGCGACTCGGCAAGGAGCGCTGTGATGGATCCCGAAGTTCCGGAAGTTCACATGCAGCGCGCTCCCGAACGCCCTCCTCGCCGGATGCGCAAGGGCATGTACATCCTGCCTTCGCTCTTTACTACCGCAAATATTGCCTTCGGCTATTACGCTATTCTTCAAATCACGCACGCTACGGTCGCCGATTTCTGGCATTTTGACAGCTCGGCAAAAGCCATCGGCTTTGCCGTGATGTTCGATGGTCTCGATGGACGCATCGCGCGCATGACAGGAACCAGCAGTGACTTTGGCCGGGAACTGGATTCGCTGGCCGATGTCATCACCTTCGGCGTTGCTCCGGCGTTGCTGGCATGGACCTGGGGATTTCGCCAGCTTCCGCCGAACTTGGGCGAGTTGTACACCAAGTTGCTGCAGTTCGGCGCGATCGCCAGTTTTCTGTTTCTGATGGCAGGCGCGAGCCGCCTGGCCCGCTTCAACATCACCAGCAATCCGCAGCCTTCGAATCCGGGGCGTCCGGGCAAGAAATATTTTGTCGGGATGCCGATTCCTGCCGGTGCCGGCGTGATCGCTGCCGTCGTGCATTTTTCCCGGGGAGAGCCCATCGCGTCGTGGTGGACATCGCTGGTGTGGATGCTGCTGGTTGTGGCCATCGGTTATTTGATGGTCAGCACCTGGCGTTTTTACAGCTTCAAGGACATTGATTTCCGCTCCCGCCAGCCGTTCCAACTGATAATCCTCTTTGGAGCGCTGTTCGCGGCGATCCGCTTCTACTCGGAGTGGGTACTGTTTCTGATTGCACTGCTCTACGTATTCTCCGGCGTGTTCTGGCGCTTGAAGTGGATCTTCCGTCGCAAAAGCGATCCTCCGCCACCTCCTACCTACACCGAGGCGCCGCAAGCTTCATGAGTTCTAATTTCAAATCCGTCGCGCCGGCGCATACTGATCCGGTGCGGGCCGCGGGCCTTTACCGGTTGGCCATCGTGGGTGCAGGCACGCTTAAAGGCAAAGAGGTTGCCGAGGTGCTGGGCGACCGCAACTTCCCATCACTGGATATCAAGCTGCTCGATGACAACGATTCCCTCGGCAAGCTGGAGACTGTAGGCGACGAGGTTTCGTTTATCCAAAGCGTCCGGGCAGAGCAATTCGAGAAAATCGATTTCACTTTCTTCGCCTGTGATCAGGAAACTACGCGCCAGAACTGGAAGAAGGCACTGGCCGCAGGCAGCGCGCTCGTCGATCTCTCATACGCTCTCGAAGACGAACCGGGCGCGGATGTGAAGTCGCCGTGGATTCAGCGCTTGCTGGGCCAGGCGCTGACTCCGGAGTTGCAGCCCGGTCCGGCGGTGGTCGCGCATCCTGCTGCGGTTGTGCTGGCGCTGCTGTTGTTACGGATTCAGAAGTCGGCTGCCATCAAGCGGGTGGTGGCGACGGTCTTCGAGCCGGCATCGGAACACGGGCAGAAAGGCATGGACGAACTTCACGAACAAACCGTGAATTTGCTTTCTTTCCAGCCGCTGCCGAAAAAAATATTTGACGTCCAGGTGGCTTTCAACATGGTGGCACGTTACGGGGAGCAATCGCCGCAGGCTTTGGCCACCGTAGAGCGCCGCGTGCTCAAGCACTACAGCAAGATCGCGGGCAAGGATGCGCCTCCAGTCTCGCTTCTGATGCTGCAGGCTCCCATCTTCCATGGGTACGCCTTTACCCTGCACGTCGAAATGGAAAATCCGGTGGAGATCGAAGGCATTTCGAAGGCGCTGGCTGGGGAGCACGTGAGCGTGACCGGTCTGGCGGAGGAATCTCCCAGCAACGTGAATGCTGCCGGACAGGGCGATGTACTGGTTTCAATCCAGCCCGACACGAACCAGCCCAACGGGTTGTGGATGTGGGCCTCCGCGGACAATCTGAGAATCGCCGCCACGACGGCCGTGGAATGCGCCGAAAACATGGCCGCCAGCCGTCCCAAAGGGAAGATTCAATGAAGAGTTTGGCTCGTGTGGCCGCGGGCGACTCGCCCGCGAAAAGCCGGGGATCGAGCTTTCAGGTGGCCTTCTTATCAATATTGGGTTTGACGTTGCTCGTCACTACCGCTTGCGGATATCACACCGCCGGCCATGCCGTCACCCTTCCGGCAAACGTCCAAACCATTGCCATTCCCGCCTTCGTCAATCGAACGCAGACTTACAAGATCGAGCAGCGCCTGACCGCCGCAGTGGTGCAGGAAATGATCACGCGCACGCACTACCACGTTCTGAACGAAGCCGACGATTCCGCCGATGCGACACTACGGGGTACCGTGATCAGCACTTCAACTTCGCCTTTGACCTACGACTCACAGACTGGACGGGCATCAAGCGCCCTTGTGGTCGTGACCGTGAAAGTGACGCTCACCGATAGCCACGGTAAAGTGCTTTACGAAAATCCTTCATATCTGTTTCGCGAGGAGTACCAGGTGTCGCGCGAACTCTCCAGTTTCTTTGAAGAAGATTCGCCCGCGCTGGAACGACTGTCGCGCGAGTTTGCACGCACGCTAGTAAGCAATGTTCTGGAGGGTTTTTAATGCGGGCATTCGCCCAGGCCGACCGCTTCGTCTCCGAGGTAGAAGCCCGGAAGCTGCGGCCCGCTTACGTTTTCGTCGGCGACGAAGTGTTCTTTCGCAAGCGCTGCCGCGAAGCCATCCTGAAACATCTGGTGCCTGCCGACATGCGCGACTTTAGCCTCTTTGATTTCGACCTCGCAGACACCGACCTGGCGGAAGTCCTCGATCGCGCCCGCACGCCGTCACTGATGGCTCCGTTCCAAGTGTTTTTCGTCCGTGGAGTCAAGACCCTCTTCGGGCGGGGATCGAACGAAGAAAAACTGGCAGCAATTGAGTCCTACTGCAAAGATCCCAACCCGGACGCAGTGCTTATTTTTGTAGCGGACCACATCAGCATCCCGGCCGACGCCCGCCGCATGGACATGACCGATAAGGAGCGCTACGAGCGCATCCGCGAAACCCTCGGCAGCTACTGCGCTATCGTCGAACTGGCGCGGGTCGAGGAAAGCGAAGCGGTCCGCTGGATCGCAGAATATGGCACCACCCGCGACGTGAAAATCGACGCTGACGCCGCCCGCGAACTGGTCGATGCTCTCGGCGGAGACATGATGATGGTCTCCAACGAACTGGAGAAACTGATTCTTTACGTGGGCGAGAAGAAACGCATCACACTGGGTGATGTAGAGACGATGGTGCTGGCCGCGAAACAGCGGTCGCTCTACGAGCTGACTGATGCAATTTCTTCCAAGGATCGCGTTCGTGCCCTGCAGATGCTGCATGCCATGTTGAGCACCGGCGACGGGGACGAAGCCGCCATCGGACATCTCTACATGCTGGCGAAGACCTTCCGCCAGATGCTCGTAATCCTGGAACGCAACGTGCGCGACCAGCGCATGCTCTGGGCCGCGCTGTGGCAGGGCTTTCGCGTCCCGCCGTTCGCCGCCGATGACATCATCAGGCAAGCTCGCCGTTATAAATCGAAACGCGAACTTACCCGCGCGATCCGGTTGGTGGCCAAGACCGACTTGGCCCTGCGATCCAATCCCCCTACGAAACGCTTCGTGCTGGAAAAATTGATTCTCGATCTCACTGCCGAGGTCAAGCCCGAGATTCCCGGATGGTTACAGGAAGAGCTTCCCGTCTAGGAGTGGAAGCATGACCCTGAAGGAAATTTTCCGTCTCCTGGTCATCATTCCCTGGGTCGTATTCTTAGTCTACTGGCTCATTGGCGCCATCAAGACTCGCGCTACGCGGCAACAAGAATCCTTCGCTTCGCGCTACACAGTTCTGCTGGTCGAGACGGTCGGCTACGTTCTGCTTTTCCGCAATTCATCTGGAATTGGATTTCTCGGAAGCCGAGTCGTCCCGCGCAACCTGGTGGGCCCGATTGTCGGCTCGATTTTCATATCGATAGGAATCGGGCTGGCGATCTGGGCACGCTATCACCTGGCGGAGTACTGGAGCGCGCGGGTCACGATCAAAGAGGACCACAAGCTCATCTGCAGTGGACCGTATGCGCGCCTGCGCCATCCAATCTATACCGGCCTGATCGTTGCGACGATTGGCTCCGCGATGGTCATCGACAGGTGGCGATGCGTGCTGGGAGTCTGCCTGGTGGTGACGGGATATTGTTTCAAAGCTAAGAAAGAAGAGTCGATGCTCACCCAGCAATTCGGAGAGGCATTCCACGAGCATCAGAAACACACAGGTTTTCTGATCCCACGCTTCCGCTAAAGGATTCCCTAGAAGCTAGCAGCTAGTAGCCAGAAGCTGTTTCTACTACTTCAGCGCATTCACTCGCGCGTTCAGACGGGACTTGTAGCGCGACGCGGTGTTCTCGTGAATTACGCCCTTCTGGATCGCTTTGTCGAGGGCGGAGACAGTCTGCCGGAAAACCACCTCAGCGGCGGCCTTATCGCCTTTGGCCATGGCTTCCCGTAGCTCTCGCAGGGCGCCACGGAGGCGGGAAGTGTTGGCGCGGTTGCGCGCGGTTCGAGTTTCGGTCTGACGAGCGCGTTTCAGCGCCGAAAAATGATTTGCCATGTCTGATTCGTTACCTTCGTTTCTATGGAGAGGTGTTCCGGGTGCTCCCGAATAGGCTATTTTACGGGAGTAAGTCCTACGTGGTCAAACGAAAGCGCCCAAACCCTTATGCCGGATGCCCTCGAGCGCCTGAAAATCCTGCTCAGCTCCTCTACGCCCATCGTGGTGATGGAAACCGTGGAAGAGATGCGTGCAGTGCGCCTCGTCAGGGCGGCGTGCTCGTCCCTGAACCTCGCGACCTTCGAATGGAGCATCGCCAGCGGCCTGGTGCGCTGCGGCAGTGATGTGGGTGAGCTAGTCCCCGAACCGGCTTATGCAGCCGGAGGAGGCGGCCATGACCAGTCGGGCGCCCAGGCCCTTTATAACAGCAAGGAACCTGCCCAGGCGCTCAGCAACCTGGAAGCAATGTCGCTCGAAGCCGCCTTTGTCCTTAAGGACTTCCATCGCCATATGGACGATCCGGTGGTGGTGCGCCGGCTGCGTGACGTAGGCCAGAAGTTCTCCGCCAACCGCCGTACGGTGGTCATTACAGCGCCGTCGATCACGATTCCGCCCGAACTCGGCAGCCTTGTCGAATTTCTCGAACTGCCGTTGCCGGACAAACTGCGCCTGCGCCAAATCATCGACGAGATGACTGTCCGGGTAGGGAAGACGCGGACCCTGAAGCGCAGCCTGGACGCTGCGGGTCTCGATACCATGGCCAACAATCTGCGCGGACTCACTGAAGAAGAAGCGGAACGCGCCGCATCACAGGCAATCGTGACCAGGTATGGCGTCACGGCTGAAACTGTTACTGATGTCCTGGAGGCCAAAAAAGACCAGCTACGGCATTCAGGAATGCTGGAGTTCATTGACGCCTCGGAAAATCTGACGAGCGTCGGCGGCCTGGACAATCTCAAGCGCTGGCTGGCCCAGCGCCGCGGCACATGGGAAGACGCCGCCCGCGACTTTGGGCTGGAGCCTCCGCGCGGGGCGATCATCCTCGGAGTTCAGGGTTGCGGCAAAAGCATGTGCGCCCGGGCTATTGCCGGGGAGTGGAAACTCCCACTGGTGAAGTTCGACACGGCCGCTATCTTCGATAAGTACATCGGCGAAACCGAAAAGCGAATACAGAAAGTATTCCGCGTCGCAGAAGGCCTGGCACCATGCGTTTTCTGGATCGACGAACTGGAAAAAGTCTTCGCCGGAAGCGGACCGGATTCGGCTTCGGTCGATGCCGGAGTGTCATCGCGCATCCTGGCTGCTTTCCTTTCCTGGATGCAGGATCGTAAAGCCCCGGTTTTCGTGGCCGCTACTTGCAACAACGTGACGGCGTTGCCTCCGGAACTGATCCGAAAGGGGCGCTTTGACGAACTGTTTTTCGTCGACTTGCCTAATCAGACCGAGCGCAAGCAAATCGTTGCCATTCACCTGCAGCGGCGCAAACGCAATCCCGCAGACTTCGATCTGGATCGAATCGCCATGGCCGCGAAGGGGTTCTCGGGAGCCGAGATTGAAGCCGCGCTGCAGACGGCGCTTTACGCTGCATTCTCCAACAAGCAACTGGTGAACACGCAAAGCCTGCTGGATGCACTCAAAGCGACGGTACCGCTGTCAGTGACCCGATCCGAGGAAATTGAGGAATTGCGAGCCTGGGCGAGGCAAAGGGCAGTGCCGGCATCGATAGCCGATGCCAAAGGCGAAGGCGCTTAGGGTTTGCCCATGTGGGGCGGGCGCCCTCGCCCGCTGCTGTTGATTTTGTTTTTGATTCTGTCTGAACCACGAAAACTTCACAAGCAAAGGCGGCGGGCGAGGCGCCCGCCCTACCCAGATCGCTACTTCAGCAAACTCCGCAGCACGGCCACTTCAGATTCGATCCCCGTATGTATTGCAGGATCCGCGTCCGGTGCGAATAGCGCAGAATGATTCGTCGGCAGATTCGTTCCCGACGCTTTTGCTTCGGCATACTTTGCCGGGTCCGCACCGCCCAGGCTGAAGTAGAACGACGGTACGCCCTGGGCCGTGATGAAGGAAAAATCCTCTGACGCCATCCCCGGATCTTCGACCACCACATTGTCTTTTCCCAGCGCCGATTCAAGCACGCCCTGCATTCGCTGCGCCAGGGCCGGATCGTTGTAAACGGCATCCGTAGCCTCGAGGTGTTCAATCTTAGGCTCTTGCGTGGCACCCGCAGCCTCGGCTTCGGCCTTCGTCATGCGCTCGATGGCTGCCAGCACATGCTTGCGAACTTCGGGTTTGTAGCTTCGTACCGTGAGCCCGAGCTCGGCGTGGTCAGGAATGATGTTGTTCTTGGTGCCGGCCTGAATGTATCCAACCGTCAGAACGGCGACTTCACCCGGTTTTACTTCGCGGGCGACGATGGTTTGAAGCGTGACGATAAGCCGTGCTGCGATCACGATTGGATCAATCGTGCTGTTGGGCATGGAGCCGTGTCCGCCCTTGCCATAGATCGTAATTCGAAGCGAATCTGCGTTTGAGAAGCGGTAGGCGGGACCGACACCAATTTTGCCGGCTGGAAGATTATTGCCGACGTGTAAGGCGAGCGCCACATCAGGTTTGGGGAAGCGGGTCAGGAGGCCGTCTTCGATCATTCGCTTCGCACCAGAGATCGTCTCCTCGGCTGGCTGGCCAATCAGGATCAGAGTGCCGTGCCACGTGTTCTTGTTGTGGGCCATGACGGCGGCCGTCCCGAAGAGCGATGCCATGTGAACGTCGTGACCACAGGCGTGCATGACGCCGACTTCGCGTCCCGAATCGTCCTTGGTGTGGACTTTGCTGGCGTAGGGCAGGCCTGTCTTTTCTTCTACCGGGAGCCCGTCGAGTTCGGTACGCAGCATGATGGCCGGTCCGGAGCCATTCTTGAGAACGGCAACGACCCCTGTTCCGCCGACGTGTTCCGTGACCGTGTAGCCGAGGTCACGCAGGCGGCCCGCCAGCTTCTCCGCGGTTTGCGTCTCGTGGGAAGAGAGCTCCGGATTCTGATGGAGATCGAGATAGAGAGCGTGCGCATCGGGATAGACCTTTTCAACCTCAGCGTTGTTAGAAGTTTGGGCTGAAGCAAGAGCTGCGAGGAATACAAACATCAGAGCACATGCCGGTTTCATTGTGGCCGCATGATATCTGGAGAAGGATGAAAGCTGCAACGGACTATGTGTGGGGCTGACACTCTTGTCCGCCGCATTTGACGTTGATTCAAGCTGCTACGAAGCAATCTGGAAGCCCGAGATTTCACCCCCAAACCAAAGTCAAAGCCGGCGGACAAGAGTGTTCGCTGCACGCCACCTGAACCCGGTTCCTGCAGAGTAAAAAATTCAATTTTGCCGCATTGACTCTCGTCGTTGAGCAGGGGTACCCTTAGCTCAATGGCAGTTGCTTGCACCTCGGGGCGAGCATCCTCGGCTGGTTCCACCCACAGATATGAGAATCGTTTGTCTGCGCCTGGGCAGGGGTGTTTCTACGCTCCGCGCACAGGCAACTCAGCATCTAATGCGCGGGAGGAAGCGCCAAAAACTGAATGAAGAAGAGCATTGAAATCAGTCCCCACATCGAGACTCTTTTCGGCACGCGTGACGAGAATGTACGCCTGCTGGAAGACGGCCTGAACATCAATATCGACCTGCGATCGGATTCCATCGACCTGGAAGGGGCGTCCCGCGACGTTGCCCGAGCCGAGCAGGTTTTTGCAGACTACGACCACCTGCAGCGCTCCGGGTACACCTTCAACAATGGCGATCTCGGCAGCATGTTGCGCGTCGTGCTGGCTGATCCCAAGGTGACATTGCGTGGCCTGGCCGAAGCCGGACGCCAGCGCGCCTTCGGACGCCGCACCGTGCAGCCCAAGAGCGTGAACCAGCGGCGCTATCTCGAGGCCATCGAAAATCACGACATGGTATTCGGCGTCGGTCCGGCGGGAACAGGCAAGACCTACCTGGCCGTGGCCATGGCGATTTCCGCGCTGCTGTCGAAGCGCGTGAACCGCATCATTCTGGCGCGTCCCGCAGTCGAAGCCGGCGAGCGTCTGGGATTTCTCCCCGGCACTTTGCAGGACAAGATCGATCCCTATCTGCGTCCGTTATACGACGCGCTTTACGATCTGCTTGAGCCTGAAAAGGTCGATCGCTATCTGGAGAAAGGTGTCATCGAGATTGCGCCTATCGCGTTCATGCGCGGACGCACCTTGAACGACTCGTTCGTCATTCTGGACGAGGCGCAGAACACCACGTCCGAGCAGATGAAGATGTTCGTCACCCGCCTGGGATTCAACTCCAAGGCCGTGATCACCGGCGACGTCACCCAGATCGATTTGCCCAACGCCCGGCGCAGCGGCCTGCTCGAGGCCGCGGAAGTCCTCAAGAATGTGGAAGGCCTGGCCTTCGCTTATTTTGACGATACCGATGTTGTGCGGCACCAGTTGGTGCAGCGCATTATCCGCGCCTACGATGAGCACAAGGCGAAAGCTGCGGAGCAACTGCCTTTGCTGGAATCGCGGACGAATGGTAAAGGCAACGCGGGCGAGATGTCGCCGGGGCAGAAGCCCACGGAGCCTTCCGTCGGAAGTAGAAACCAGCGAGTAGAGCGGGTAAGATTAAACAGGAGGGCGCCGAATCTGGCCCTCCTGTTTTTATTGCAGGCTTGCAAGGTGCAATGCGCAAGAGCAAAGAAACATTGGTGATTCTGCGCAAACCCGTGGTTGGATTGAGCGATACGGCGCTGGCCCAGTTTGTGGCCCGGGCCAGTCGTGCCAGCAAACTCAAGGGGACGGTCAATGTGTTGGTGACTGGCAGCTCCGAACTGCGCTCGCTCAACCGGCGTTTCCGGTCCAAAGACCAGCCTACGGACGTGCTCTCATTTCCGCCCGGGGTGGGTTTGGTGAACGGCTTGGCTGGCGACATCGCTATCTCGGCCGATATTGCAAAGCAGAATGCGCGCAGGTTGGGTCATTCTGCCGCTGACGAAATAAAGATACTGGCGCTGCATGGAGTGCTTCATCTGGTGGGATACGATCATGAGCACGACGATGGCGCGATGGCCCGGCGAGAAGCGGCTTTGCGGAAGTCATTGGGCTTGCCCTCGGGTTTGATTGAGAGGAATGTGGGCAGGTAAGACGAACCCAAGACCAAAGTCAAAAGCCGCGGGCGGGGGCGCCCGCGCCACACGGGCGGCTCGAACTCGATGAACTATGCCATTGCAGCTGCGTTGCTGTTGTTTTTCTGCCTGCTGACGCTCGTCTCGTACGTCGACCGCGTCTATACCGAGATCGGAAGTTTTCTCTCGCGCGAGTTCCAGGACAACATCGCCACGCTTCGAGCAGAGAGTTGAGCCCAAGCTGGGAGTCAGCCGCGCCCGCGCCGCGCTCTCCATGGCGGTGCTGACCCAAATCATGACGGCTGCGATCGCCCTGCTGGTGGGCTTCGCGGTGTTCAACGAGCGGGGCTGGGGTATCTACGAAATTCTTCAGGCCACGCTCAGCCTGGTACTGATCATCATTCTGTTCAACCGTTTTCTGCCTTTTGTCTTCTTTTCCCGGACGCGCGGCGAATGGCTGGTGAGCTGCGGCTGGATTTTGCGCATTCTGATCTATCTCGCGCTGCCGGTCACGCTGGTGCTGGGCTTCCTGCAATCGGTCACCGCACTGACCAAGGAGCACTCGGACGAAACTCCGGAGACCCACACTGAAGCGGTGGACGCGCTGATCGAAGCCGGTCAGGAAGAAGGCATTCTCGACGAAAGCAATCGAGACCTGATCCAGTCGGTGGTCGAGTTCAGCGAAAAGACTGTTCGCGAGGCCATGAAGCCGCGGCCGGAGATCGTCGCCGTTCCGACGAATACGACAGTCGAGAAGTTCATCGAACTGCTGCGCACCAAACCGTTTTCGCGCGTGCCGGTGTATCGAAGGCACCATTCACAACATCGTGGGAATCGTTTTCGCGCAGGATGTTCTGCAAGTGCCGGACACCGAAGCTCACTACCGCACCGTCGATACCATCATGCGCCGCGATGTCTATTTCGTTCCGGAGAGCAAGCTGGTCAGCGATCTGTTGCGCGAGATGCAGCAGAACAATATCCGCATGGCCATCGTCGTGGACGAATACGGCGGCGTCGCCGGCCTGGTCACGATCGAAGACCTGGTGGAAGAAATCGTCGGAGAGATTCGCGACGAGCACGAAAAGCTGGAAGTCATCCGCGAAAACGAAAACTCTTACATCGTGCCCGGCAACATGGACGTCGATCGCCTGGTTGAGATGTTTGGCATACGGCCCGAGGGCAAAGAGTCCGCGACGGTTGCCGGACTGGTCAGCGAACTGGCGGGACGCATTCCCCACCGGGGAGAAGTGGTTGAAGAGGAAGGCCTTCGCTTCGAAGTTCTGGATTCTACCGAACGGCGCGTGGAACGCGTCCGCATTTCCGTCGCAAAACCGACGCAGCAGATGAAGCTGATATAGTCAGGTCTCGTAGCAGCTGGCAGGAGCGGCTGCGACAATCCACTTATGGCCTTTCACTCCGGATTCGTCTGCATACTGGGCCGTCCCAACGCCGGCAAATCCACGCTGCTGAATGCCCTGGTCGGCGAGAAGCTGGCCATTATCAGCCCCAAGCCGCAGACCACCCGCAATCGCATTCTCGGGATCATCCACGTGCCCAAACAAAAGGGCAAGCTGGGCGGCCAGATCGTTCTCATCGACACTCCGGGCGTTCACCGGCCTGACACCTCTCTCGGCCGCAAGATGATGGCGGAGGTCCGCGAAGCCATGGTCGGCTGCGAACTGGTCCTTCTGATCGCAGACGTGACTCGCCGCTTCACACGCGAAGACCAGTTCGTGCTGGACATGGCCAAGAAGTCCGGAACACCAGTCTTCCTGCTGCTGAACAAGATCGATCTGCTGCGCGGTACAAAAGACAAACTGCTGCCCATCATCGACAGCTACCGTAAGCTGCACGATTTCCGCGAGATCATTCCGCTCTCGGCCCGCAAACGCGAAGGCCTCGATGTGCTTCTGGAAAAAGTCCTGAAATTCCTGCCCGAAGGTCCACAATATTTTCCCGAAGACCAGATCACGGATCAACCCGTCCGCTTCATGGTGGCGGAGATCATTCGCGAACAAGTGCTGGTAGAAACCGAAGAAGAAGTTCCGTACGCGACCACCGTTGTCATCGAGCAATTCGAGGAAGGGACCAAGGTCTTCCGCATCGCAGCCATGATTTATTGTGAACGCGACGGGCAGAAGGGAATCCTTGTAGGCAAAGGCGGCCAGATGCTCAAGAAGATCGGTACGGCCGCACGCCTGCAGATCGAAAAGATGCTGGAGAAACGTGTGTTCCTCGAGTTGTTTGTGAAGGTTCGGGAGAACTGGCGGGAGTCGCACGAGTTTGTCGAAGAACTTGACTGGCGCCGCCAGGTGGAGCGACTGGCCGTCGGCGGCAAGTCTTGAGCTTAGGTCACTTTGCTCGGATAGGGTGATCCCTGTAGAATCCCCGAGCACGGAAACGCATCGAATGAATTGGCAATTTAGATCTCACCATGAAAGCAGGCCATGACCGATAACCACGAGATCCACAAGTTCGAGACCGGCAAGTTGAAACTAAATGTCACGCTGGCAGCGGACCGGAACGCCGTGGATCCGGTGGTCCAGAGTGTGATGGAACTGGTGAGGCAGGTACATTGCGAGGCCGATAAGTATGACGCCATCGAACTGGCCCTGACCGAGGCTTTAGCCAATGCGGTGGTTCATGGTGCCAAGGCCGACCCGTCGAAAATCGTGGAGTGCGACGTAGTTTGTAACGACGACGAAAGCATTCTGATTGTGGTGCGTGATCCCGGCACTGGATTCAAGCCGGGCGAAGTTCCCGACCCGCTGCAAGGCGAAAGCGTCTATTCCGACCACGGCCGCGGAATCTTCCTCATCAATCAGCTCATGGACGAAGTGAAGTTCCTGAAGAACGGCACCGAAATCCACATGATCAAGAAGTAGCGTTTTTCGTAGCGCCGGCGTCCCGCCGGCTGTCGCGGGGGCGTCCCGCCCACGCAGGCTGGAATCAATCACAGGCAAGTTCAAGAGCGGCGGACAAGAGTGTCCCCCCACACCACAATCGGACCTACTCCTTCACGGCAATCCCCAACGTTTTCATCTTCCGATAGAGATGGCTTCGTTCCAGCCCCAGCACTTCCGCCGTGCGGCTGATGTTGCCGTGATTGTCGTCGAGCTTTTTGAGGATGTAGTCCCGTTCGTAGGCGGCGCGGGCCTGGTGAAGCGTGGAGAATTCCGCCCCGATCGACCGGCGGGTGCCGTCCCGATGGACCAGTGGCGGCAGATGCTTGCGATCGAACCGGGTCGTCGTGGGATTCATGATCACGATGCGCTCGATGACGTTGCGCAGTTCGCGCACATTGCCGGGCCATGAATATCGCATCAGCGTCTCGACTGCATCGTCGGTGATTTCTCGCGGCCTGCGGCCGTAGGTGGCGGCAAACTCCTTCATGAAATGGCGCGCTAGCAATGGAATGTCCTCCTGGCGCTCGCGCAGCGGAGGCACCGAAAAGGGAATTACGTTGAGCCGGTAAAACAAGTCTTCGCGAAAGTTGCCGCGAGAAATTTCGTCGTCCAGATCCTTATTGGTGGAAGCAATCAGTCGCGCGTCCACAGTGATCGGCTCGTCGCCGCCGACCGGCGTAAAGCGCTGTTCGTCGAGCGTGCGCAGCACCTTGGACTGGGTCTTCAGGCTCATGTCGCCGATTTCATCCAGAAACAATGTGCCACCGTGGGCGCGGTGAAACTTGCCTTCCTTGTCGGTTGTCGCCGCCGGAAACGAACCTTTGCGATGCCCGAATAGTTCGCTCTCGATCAGATCCTCGGGAATCGCGGCACAGTTCAGTTCCACAAACATTTCGTTCTTGCGCAGGCTTTGAGCGTGGATCGCATGCGCCACCAGTTCTTTCCCCGTGCCCGATTCGCCGTAGATCAGCACTCGTCCGTTGGTCGGCGCCATGAGTTGAATCTGCTGGCGCAGCGCTTTCATGGGAACGCTTTCGCCTTCGATCACGCTGCGCGGCGTGAGCTGTTTCTTGAGTTCGCGGTTCTCCTGCTTCATCTGCCGCGCATCGATGGCGTGCTTGATCAGGATCAGCGTCTTGTCGATGGAAAGCGGCTTTTCCAGGAAGTCGTAAGCGCCCAGCTTGGTGGCGCGCACCGCGGTTTCGATCGTGCCGTGGCCGGAGATCATGATGACCTCGGGCGCATTCTCGAGTTCGCGAATCTTCTGCAGGGTTTCGAGGCCATCCATTCCCGGCAGCCAGACGTCGAGCAGCACGACGTCGAAAGAACGTCTGCGCAGCCCGTCCAGGCAGGCTTCACCGCTGTCCACGCCAGAGGCTTTGTAGCCTTCGTCTTCGAGCACGCCCTTGAGCGATTGCCGGATGCCGGATTCGTCGTCCACGATGAGGATGTTATGCATGCTGGCGGGTAGGAACGGGTGCGGGAATGGCTTCCGCGGAGAGCGGCAACTCCACGACAAAGCGAGTGCCGACCGGCTTATTTTCCTCGACGCGAATGGAACCGCGGTGGTCTTCGATGATGCGACTGACGATGGCCAGGCCGAGTCCTGTGCCGCGTTTCTTGGTGGAGAAGTAGGGCAGGAACAGTCTCTCTTTCAATTCCTGAGTCACGCCGTGGCCGGTGTCGGCGACCGTAATTTCAACCGCATCGCGACTGGCTACCAGCGCGGTTGAGATCTGAATTTCGCGCACCAGCGCGTCCTGCATGGCTTCGGCGGCGTTGTCGACCAGGTTCGCCAGGGCGCGCTTGATGGCCTCGGCGTCGGCCATCACTTTGGGCAAATCCGGAGACAGAAATGTCTGCACATGAATTCCATCCAGCCGGCCGTTGAACATCGCTAGAGTATTTTCCACGATGGAATTGATATTCGCCGGCGCAGGCTTGGCAGTGGGAAACCGCGCCAGAGTAGAAAATTCGTCCACCAGCGTGCGCAAAGTTTCTACCGCTCCACCGATGGTTTCCGCGCAACTATGCAAAACCTTGAGCGAAGCCTCGTCGGGAGGAGATCCGCGTTCGAGGTGCCGGCGAATTCGTTCCGCGGAGAGCGCAATAGGCGTCAACGGGTTCTTGATCTCGTGCGCCACCCGCCGCGCCACTTCGCGCCACGCAGTCTGCTTCTGGGCTTTCAGCAGATCGGACAAATCTTCAAAGACCAGAACATATCCCAGTCTCTGTCCTTCGTGCTGGAGCATGGCGACGGTAAGGGCCGCATTGAAGTGCGAGCGATGCAACGCGACCTCAAGCTGGGTAGTGGTGGTGCCCATGCGGTCAGCCCGGCGCAATAGAGGCTCCAGATCTTCCAGGATCTCCTGGGGAAATACTTCGCGCAGCGCCGCGCCGATCACGATCAGGTTCGCGGAGTCCGATCCGGACGGGTTGAACATGCGAATCAGGGCATGGTTGACGTGAGTGATGCGGCGATTCGCGTCCAGCGAAAGAACTCCGGTAGGAATGCTCTCGAGGATGGTTTCGATGTGCCGGCGGCGCTGTTCCAGCGCGATGTTGGCAGCGCTCAGTTCGCGGCTGGAGGATTCAATCTGATGCCGGCTGGTTTCCATCTCCTCAGCCATGCGGTTGAAGGACCGCACCAGGTCGCCGATTTCGTCGGCTGCCGTGACTTCCACGCGATAGTCCAGTCGTCCGCGAGAAATCTCCTGGGTAGCTTCGGCCAAGGCCACGACCGGGCGAGTCACCAGTTTGGCGAGATACAGCGCCAGCCACGTGGTGGAAAACAGCACCAGCACGGTGAGCAGGAGCAGAAGCTCCATGTAGGTGCGGCGCACCAGTCTGCGTTGACGATAGAGTTCTTGATAGCGCCGCTGGCTGGCGTCCAGTTGTTTCACAGTGTCGGAGAACTTCTGCGGCAAAGGCATGCCGACCAGGATCAGGCCGCCATCGTTCACGGCGGCGCCACCCAGAATGTAGTCGGTGTTTTCCCATTTGAATGGGACCACCACGTCGGAACTCAGGCGATCAAGCGGGATTTTCGCCTTGATCAGCGGCCACGATGCCGGAGCATTGAGGCTGGCCTCGGCATTGCCTTGCTGGAGAGCGATGGCGAAGCCGCCTTGCAGGGTAGTCTCATGCCGCCGGAATTCATTGATCACGGTGGAGAAACTGTGGCCGGCAAAGGCACGCTGGGTCTCCGGCAAGGCCGCGATGGATTCCGCTTCGGCGCGTGCGTTCTGCGCCGCGTATTTCGACACCAGGGACGCCACTGCCGCAGTGTCTTCCCGCACCTCTTCCACCGGACGTGAGAACCAGCTTTCGAGCGAGCGGTTCATCAGGCCGTAGGCAAACAAGAACATCATGATGACTGGCAGGAATGAGAGCAGCAGACCGCCCACGACCAGGCGCGTGCGGAACTTCGAGCCCAGAACTCCCAGCCGCCGCTCGGCGAAAAGCTTCAGAAGATTGCGGGCGAGAACGAACGTCAGGGCGACGAACAAAAGAAAAATCAGGATCGTGAGAGCGGCGAAAAACAGAAGCGGGAAGCGTTGCTGGGTGTCAGGGTTAAGAAACGGCAGATCGAACGATGATTGCGATAGCAGGATTCCGAAGGACACAACAATTCCGATCGCCAGCAGGGTTATGACTTTCTTCCGGCTGGCCTTGTTGCGGGTTGGAGTGGGAGCTGGCACCGTTTAGCATCGAAGTCTAAGTGCCTCATTATAAGCCTCGGACGCGAGGATTCAGATGGTTGCCGCATTTTGCACGTACTTTGCGAGAAGTGAGGCCTGTCGGTCTGTTCAACGTCCAGCACTATGAGTTTTTCTTCCGAGGGCGAATTTTCCGTCGACGACTTTTGATCTGTGGCGACGTTCACAGTCGATATCGATATCATGGACGGCCCCCGCTTCTCGCAAAGTGCGCGGAAATTGGTCACCCTCACTCAGTCTTGTCCGCGAAGTCTCTGTTCTTGAACCCAATGGGTTACCAAGGTCATCTCGCGTCTTCCCCTCCGACCCACCGTAAATGTTCACCGCACTACCGCGTCTCCCCTGTGTTAAAGCGGCTTTCACGAAGGTTCACTCCGAAACTTAGGGACGATACACACTAGTCCCACGCACCAAAGTTACTGGTGCCGTAACCCAGTTACGTTGACAATTTGTGTCAACGCGATAGGCTGCAACTTCTCCCCTCGAAAAAGCAGTGTAGTCGCGCCGCGTTCGCAACCGAAATTATCTGAAAGCAGATAGGAGATCGAGGTATGTCTCAAAGGTTGGGTGATCTTCTTGTCAAAGAGAAGGTCATTACCTCAGAGCAGTTGGAGCAGGCGACCAAGACTCAGAAGGAGACCAACTGTCGTCTGGGCTCTGCCTTGGTCAAGCTGGGCTTCCTGACGGACGAGGACGTCACCAACTTTCTCTCCCGCCAGTACGGCGTTCCGGCCATCAATCTCTCCTATTTCGAAATCGATCCTTCTGTCGTAAAGCTGATTCCTTTTGAAACCGCGAAACGTTACCAGATTCTGCCCCTGAGCCGCGTCGGCGCTTCGCTGACCATCGCCATGGTGGATCCGACCAACGTCTTCGCCATGGACGATATCAAGTTCATGACCGGCTTCAACATCGAGCCGGTGGTCGCATCCGAAAGCTCGATTCTCGAAGGCATCGAAAAAGCCTACGGCACCACCCAGCAGGAAGACCTTGAAACGGTCATGCAGTCGATGACCGAGGTCAACGATGCCGACGTCGAACTGCAGTCGGAAGAAACTGAGATGGAAGCCGCCGATCTGGAACGAGCGGCTGACGAAGCTCCCATCGTAAAGCTGGTCAACCTGGTGTTGACCGACGCGGTAAAGCGGGGAGCCAGCGACATTCACATGGAGCCGTACGAAAAAGAGTTCCGTGTGCGCTTCCGTATTGACGGCGTGTCTGCAGAGCATCATGTCACCGCCGCTGAAGTTGAAAGACGCCATCACCTCGCGCGTGAAGATCATGGCGAAGCTGGACATCAGCGAAAAGCGCCTGCCGCAGGACGGCCGCATCATGCTGAAGATGAGCCTGGGCGGACGCAAGAAGCAGCTCGATTTCCGCGTCAGCACGCTGCCTACGCTGTGGGGCGAAAAAATCGTGATGCGGTTGCTGGACAAGGAAAACCTTCGTCTGGACATGACCAAGCTCGGTTTCGAGCAGGAGTCGCTGACCAAGTTCGAAAAAGCAATTCTGAAACCCTACGGCATGGTGCTGGTCACCGGCCCCACGGGATCGGGCAAGACCAACACTTTGTATTCATCCATCGCACGCCTGAACACGCCCGACACCAACATTATGACGGCCGAAGATCCGGTCGAATTTCAGTTGGCCGGAGTCAACCAGGTGCAGATGAAGGAGCAGATCGGCTTGAACTTTGCAGCCGCGCTGCGCGCCTTCCTGCGGCAGGATCCCAACATCATTCTGGTCGGCGAAATCCGCGACTTTGAAACTGCAGAAATCGCCATCAAGGCCGCTCTCACCGGCCACCTGGTGCTCTCCACGCTGCACACCAACGGCGCTCCCGAAACGATTACGCGCTTGATGAACATGGGTATTGAACCCTTCCTGGTGGCGACGTCGGTCCACCTCATTTGCGCGCAGAGACTGGTGCGCCGCATTTGCCGTGAGTGCGCCGAAGTCATCGACATGCCAGTACAGGCGCTGATCGAAGAAGGCTACACGCCGGAAGAAGCCAAGACGGTCAAGATCCAAAAAGGCAAAGGCTGCGGCGTTTGCAACAACACCGGATACAAGGGCCGGACCGGTTTGTACGAAGTCATGGAAGTGGACGACGAGATCAAGGAACTGGTTCTGGTCGGAGCTTCCGCAGTGGAATTGAAGAAGAAGGCAATCGAGCGCGGCATGATCACGCTGCGCCGCAGCGGTCTGATCAAGGTTGCTGCCGGCTGGACCACGCTGGAAGAAGTGGCACGCGAAACCATTCACTAGAGTTCGGAAGGAAAGGGAAAAATATGTCGCTTTCGTTAAGTGATCTGTTGAAGAGGCTGCTGGAGATGGGGGGAAGCGATCTCCACATCACCACCAATTCACCGCCACAAATTCGCGTCCACGGACACCTGGTGCCGCTCGACCTGCCGCAGATGACGCCGGCCGAGACCAAGCAGCTGGCCTACAGCGTCATGACCGACTCGCAGAAGCATCGCTTCGAAGAAAACCTCGAACTCGACTTCTCCTTCGGCCTGAAGGGACTGGCCCGTTTCCGTGCCAACACTTTCAATCAGCGCGGCGCGACATCGGCTGTCTTCCGTCTGATTCCGTTCGAGATCAAGTCCTTCAACCAGCTCGGACTGCCCGCCATCGTCAGCAAGCTGTGCGACAAGCCGCGCGGACTGGTGCTGGTGACGGGTCCGACCGGTTCGGGCAAGTCCACCACGCTGGCCGCCATGATCGACAAGATCAACACCGAGCGCCACGATCACATCCTCACCATCGAGGATCCGATCGAATTCGTTCACATGAACAAGAACTGCGTGGTCAACCAGCGCGAGTTGCACGCTGACACCAAGAGTTTTGCCGACGCCTTGCGCGCCGCCCTCCGTGAAGACCCGGACGTGGTGCTGATCGGCGAAATGCGCGATCTGGAAACCATCGAGTCGGCGCTGCGTATCGCTGAAACCGGTCACTTGACGTTCGGCACGCTGCACACCAACTCGGCATCCTCGACCATCAACCGAATCATCGACGTGTTTCCGGCCCACCAGCAGCCCCAGATTCGGGCGCAGCTGTCACTGGTGCTGGAAGGCATCATGTGCCAAAGCCTGCTGCCGAAGTCAGACGGCAAGGGCCGCGCCATGTGCATGGAGATCATGGTTCCGAATGCAGCTATCCGCAACCTGATCCGCGAAGACAAGATCCACCAGATTTACTCGTCGATGCAGTCCGGTCAGGACAAGTTCGGAATGCAGACCTTCAACCAGGCGCTGGCGACGGCATATTTCCAGAAGCAGATCACGATGGAAGTAGCCATGGCCCGCTCCAGCAACACCGACGAGTTGACGGAAATGATCAACCGCGGCGCAGGCTTGAATCGCAATCAGCCTGCTCCATTGGCAAAGGGTGCCGCGCCCGGCAAGCGCTAGGGCGATAAGCATCGGGATACGAATTAAGCGTGGCCGTCTTTACCGCCGATAGCAGTGGAGACGGTCACCGGAAGAACGAATTGCAGCAAGGAGAGGGTTACCATGCCAGTTTTTACATTTTCGGGTAAAAATGCGTCCGGGAAAAAAGTCAGCGGCGAGCGGACTGCTCCCAACAAACAAGTGCTCACGACCCAGTTGCAGCGCGAGCGCATCACGCCGGGCGCGATCCGGGAAAAAGGCAAAGAGTTTGTCATGCCGACTTTCGGCACTGGCAGCGTCAAGACCAAGGACATCGCCATTTTCTTCCGGCAGTTCTCGGTCATGATCGACGCCGGACTTCCGCTGGTGCAGTGTCTGGAAATTCTGGCTGCCAATCAGGAGAACCCGGCGTTCCAGAAGACCTTGACCGGAGTCCGTACCACGGTCGAAGGCGGCGCCACCCTCGCCAACGCGATGAAGGGCTATCCCAAGGTTTTCGACGACCTGACCACCAACATGATCGAAGCCGGCGAAACCGGCGGTATTCTCGACATCATTCTGCAACGCCTGGCTATCTACATCGAAAAAGCGGTCAAGTTGCGGGCAGCCGTTAAGTCAGCTCTGATCTACCCGGTGTCAGTCGTCAGCCTGGCTTTCCTGATCGTGGGCGCACTGCTGAAATGGGTCGTTCCAATCTTCTCCAACTTGTTCATCGGACTTGGCGTCGCGCTGCCGCTGCCCACTCGTATCGTCATGGGATTGAGCGCGTTCGTCGGACAGTTCTGGTGGTTTTTCATTATCGGCATCGTCGGCCTGGTCTTCGGTATGAAGCAGATTCGCAAGAATCCCAAAGGCCGCTACTACTTCGACTATTGCCTGCTTAAACTGCCCATCCTGGGTGTGCTGCTCCGCAAGATCGCAGTGGCGCGCTTTACCCGGACTTTGGGAACCTTGATCACGTCAGGCGTACCGATTCTCGAAGGTCTGAGCATCACTGCCCGGACCTCAGGCAACGCCGTACTGGAAGAAGCTCTGATGAAGGTGCGCAAGGCCATCGAAGAAGGCCGCACTATCGTCGATCCTCTGCGGGAATCGGGAGTATTTCCCAACATGGTGACCCAGATGATCGGCGTCGGCGAAGCCACGGGCGCCATGGATGCCATGCTGCAAAAGATTGCCGACTTCTACGAAGACGAAGTTGACTCCGCCACCAAAGACATGCTGGCCATGCTGGAACCGGTCATCATCGGTCTGTTGGGCGTCATGATCGGTGGCATCGTCATTTCACTGTACATGCCGCTGTTCTCGATGATCGCCAAACTGGCGGGCTAGGTACAAGAGCAGTCCTCAGTCGTCGGTCTTCAGTCTTCAGCTCTTGCTGACGACTGACGACCGATAGCTGGCGACCGCAACAGGGTCTCGCATGCAATCCATTTTTGATGATCGCCTCTGGCTGGCCTGGCTAGTCAAGGTTCGGATCATTATCCTGACTCTTCTTCTGGGAATTGAGCTGGCCATCGCGCGGCTCACTCCCAACCCCTTTCCGTTGCGGCTATTCGTGACGGCGGTTTTGTTGTGGTACACGATTTCAGCGTTCTATCTGCTTTTGCTTTCATTCTGGGAAGAACGCCGCACCCAGTCGCTGTTGCAAGTCATCACCGACCTTGTGATGGTCACTCTGGTGGTGTATGCAACGGGCGGTGTTGACAGCTCACTGAACTTTCTTTATCCGCTGGTCATCATCGTAGCCTGCATCCTTTTGCCCCGAATCTGGGCGTACTTGACCGGAGCGCTGGCGTTCATCCTCTATGTTGCAGTTCTGGAGTTGACTTACTTCGAAGTCATTCCTTCCTACTCGACAACGCACCCCGGACTGGGTGCGCTCCAAGCCATCATTTTCGTTAATCTCTTCGGTTATCTGGCGGTGGCGTATCTGGCGGGATTGCTGGCGTCCAAGCTGCGCCAGGTTGACGTGAAGCTGAAACACACTCGCGGAGCCCTGGAAGATCTTCAGGCACTGCACGAAAACATCATTCAATCCATCAGCGGCGGCCTGATCACTACCGGGCTTGACGGATACATCACTCTGGCGAACAACGCCGCGCAGAAGTTATTCGAGCGTTCTGAGTATGACATTCAGGGACAGCCTTTAGGGCAACTCTTCCTCGACCCATTGCCTGTGGTTGAAGAAGAACGCGCTCACGGTGAAGTGCGCTTCGTGGCGTCGAACGGTTTCTGCAAGACGTTTCGGGTGCGTGTTACCGCGCTTTCAGTGCCCGGCAAAACTGTTGGATACGTTTATACCTTCGACGACTTGACTGAACTGCGGCGCCTGGAGCGGGACTTGCGCATTCAGGACCGTCTTGCTGCCGTGGGACGGCTGGCGGCGGCTATCGCGCACGAGATTCGCAATCCGCTGACGTCGATTGCCGGTTCCGTAAGCATGCTTTCCGAGATTGCCGATCTAAGTGACGAGCATCGTCAGCTTCTGCAGATTGTGACCCGAGAGTCGGAACGGCTGAATAGCATCATCACCGATTTTCTGGCGTACTCCCGCGGCAAACGCTACCAGTTCGCCAGTGTCGATCTCCTGTCCCTGCTTGAGGACACGCTCACCTTGCTGGAACACCGGCTGACGGCCGAGAACCGGGACATTCGAATCGAGCGCAATTACAACTTCAAAGAAGCGCTGACCATGGCGGACGGCGACAAGATCAAGCAAGTGTTCTGGAATTTTTGCGAAAACGCGCTTCGGGCCATGGGCGCGGGAGGTGTGTTGAGCGTTTCCGTGGAGCAGATGGGCGACGACTGGCAAATCAACTTCGCCGACACCGGTCCGGGCATGAGCCGTCAACTGGTGGAGAAAATATTCGAGCCTTTCCAGTCGCAGTTCGAAGGCGGCACTGGATTGGGACTCGCCATCGTGTATCAAATCGTTCAGGCCCATGAGGGCAAGGTGTGGGCACGCTCCCGCTTAGGCGAGGGCAGCGTGTTCGTTTTACGGCTGCGCCGGTTGACGGTGGTGGAAGACGTTCCCGCGAAACCGGTTGGCAAAATTGAACTCCTTTCTCAACAGGAAGAAAGCGTTGCAGCAACCGCTGCGACAGGAGGGAGGGCGCATGGGTAACATTCTGGTCTGCGACGACGAACGCTCCATCTGCGAAATGCTTGACATTGCCTTGCGCCGCGACGGCCACAAGGTCGAGACGGTAAAGTCTGGAGAGGATGCCAAGCGGAAACTCGAAGGCAATCTTTATGACGTGGTCGTTACCGACATCAAGATGCCGAACGTAGATGGCATCGAAGTTTTGCGCTACGCTCACCAGGTCTCTCCCGACTCCGCAGTCATTCTGATTACGGCAGTAGACGACTACGAGGCGGCGGTGCAAGCCGTAAAAGCTGGCGGCGCCACCGACTACATACGGAAGTCCCCCGGCCTGGTCGATGAAATCAAGCTGGCCATCAATCGTGCTTTGGAAAAGATGTCGCTGAGCCGGCAGAACTTCGCATTCAAGCGCGACGCCGCGACCCGCAACTCTCTCGGCAACATCGTAGGTGCAAGCCCGGCGATGGAAAAGTTGAAACAGACTATTCGGACCGTGGCCTCCACCCAAAGCACAATTCTGATCTACGGCGAAAGCGGTACGGGCAAGGAGTTGGTGGCGCGTGCGGTGCACGTTTGCTCACCCCGGGCCAGCGAACCCTTCGTCTCCATTAACTGCGGAGCTTTTCCCGAGACCCTGCTCGAAAGCGAATTATTTGGTTACGTAAAAGGCGCTTTCACGGGAGCCAACCAGAATAAGCGCGGACTGTTCGAAGTCGCCGATCAGGGCACGATCTTTCTCGACGAAATCAGTGAAATGACGCTAACCATGCAGGTTAAACTGCTGCGTGTATTACAAGAGCGCAGCGTGCGGCCGGTGGGAGGCACGACGGAGATTCCCATTGACGTCCGCGTGATCGCAGCCACCAACCGCGATCTTGATAAGCAGGTGGCCGAGAACACGTTCCGCGAAGATTTGTACTACCGCCTGAGTGTAATTCCGGTGTCGGTCCCGCCATTGCGGGAGCGTCGCGAAGACATTCAGCTGCTGGTCAATCATTTCCTCAAGAAGTACGCCCCGGCAGCCGGTAAAAGCATTTTGCGTGTGAATCCACAGTCGCTGAATGCGCTCTGTGGCTACGACTGGCCGGGCAATGTTCGCCAGCTGGAAAACACGATTGAGCGTGCAGTTGCGCTGGAAACGGGAGAAGAGCTCAACGTCGAACTCCCCGTAGAGAGATCAAAAACGCGGGCCGCCGCAGCTGGCGTCGGCGGGCCAGTTTCCATCAGCCCCGGGTCGGTCTTACCCGAAGGCATCGACATGGAAAAGTACGTTGCCGACATCGAGCGCTCACTGCTGCTCGCGGCATTGGCGCAATCGAACGGAGTACAGACCCGCGCGGCTGAAGTCTTGAAGATTTCCTATCGGTCGTTTCGCCATTTGGCGAAGAAGTACGAACTTTAGCTGTCAGCTATCAGCTATCAGTTAAACCATCGCCACAACAGTTGATTCGAGGGCCTTCACTGATAGCTGATGGCTGACGGCTGAAAGCTAGCTCTTCTTCAGCTGCTGCTTCCATCCCAGAATTCGCGCCTTGTTGGCTTCAGCTTCGGCTTCCGGAATCATGCCTTTTTTCTGATAGAGGACGGACAGGCTGGTATACGCGAGAACGTCGTCAGGGTCGAGCTCGGCGATCCGCTTCGCCACCACAATGGCTTCATCCAGGCGGTTCAGGTCCTGAAGGGTGCGGGCCATGCCGTGCATGGCTTCGGTAAATACAGGATCAGCCGCCAGGGACTGCTCATATTCCGCCAAGGCACGCTCCTGTTCGCCTTCAGCGACCAGGTCGAGAGCGGCGTAATAGTGGTCTTCGGCCTTCTGGCGGGCGTCGTCAGCCATGGAGAAAAAATCTTATCAGGTCTGAAGAGCAGTCGTCAGTCGTCGGTCTTCAGTCGTCAGCCAATCCCTGATTTCATCTGCTGGGTTTGACGACTGACGACTGACGACTGACGACTGGAAGACTGAAGCCGGCGTTATACTCTAGCTAAACCATGCGCTACATGATGCGATTCGTCTGGAACGCAACTCGCGGACACCGGCTCACCCCATGGCGCAGCCCCTATCTTCTCTGGCGGATCGAAACCTACTGCGGAGTCAAGATGCAGCAGATTGGATTTCTGGAGTTCTGGGAATTCATGTGGCAGGAGCGCGGCAATCTTTGGCGATTCCTGAAATGGACTGGTGAAATCGAACGCTACATTCATCCCGGTCCGAAGCGCGTCTAAAGTTTAGTTTGGCGAACTTGGTAGCGCCGGCCTCCGGCCGGCTGTCGGGTGGGCGTCCCGCCCACCCACTCGGGCCGGCGGGACGCCGGCGCTACAAGTTCTGGGGGTCTAGCTTCCGTTGCCTGCTGCTGCGGCGCCACCCAGCGTGATCGTCACTTCAGTGCCCTTGCCGGATCCAACCAGCTTGGCTGCCGAGCCACGATTGGTTGCGATCTCGAGGTAGCCCATGCTTCCCAGAATCGCAAATACTTGTCCTGGCGCGCCCTCGGAGTAGTTTGGCAGAATTTCCGTAATCTCCTGCTTGCCGACAACCAGTTTGAACGGCGCCGGTTCGGACGCGAAGAGCATGGGCGCGTCCTGCGGCGTGATATTGGTGACCAGATTGCCGAAGCGGTCCGCTTTCAAAACCACACCGCGTAACGTGTTTCCGTTCGCCGATTTCGGCTTGGGCGGATTGAAGCGGACGAAATCAGTGATTTCTTCGCCGAATTTTTCCGAGTCAACCCCTTTCGCCAGCCAGGCTGCGATCGGAGAGAAGATATCGCGGGCATGAAACGTATTGCTCACTGGCTGCAGGGAATAGTGTTCGGCTGTGACGTGACGGATATGCAGCCGCTCTTCCTTGGCATACACCATTGAGAGCACTCCATTGTCAGGTGCGACAAAGTGATGCCGGTCGCTGGTCACCAGAATCGGCCGCCGGGCTGTCCCCACGCCCGGATCCACGACAACCAGGTGAACCGTTCCCGAAGGGAAGTACGAATAGGACTGCGCAATCGTCAGCGCTCCATCCAGTACATCGAACGCCTGCACAGAGTGGCTGATGTCCACGATTTGAGCTTCAGGAACAATATTAAGAATGACGCCTTTGATCGTTCCCACGAAGTGATCGTTGAGCCCAAAGTCGGTGGTCAGCGTGATGATCGGACGGTGCGCCAATTTCCCCTCGCTTGCAGACGAGATTTCCCCCGCAAACTCCGAAAGTAATCTGTTGGGAGGGTGCAGTCAAGGAACGGAGGTAACGGAACCGGTCTTCAGTCGTCGGTCGTCAGGCGTCAGCCAATCCAGCGGCTTCAGCTTGGGATTCGCTGAAGACTGACGACCGACGACTGACGCCTTTTACTGAATCTGTATATCGCCCGACCCGGTTTCTACCTCGACCGGCACGCCGCCACTGCCGACCCTGCCGCGTACTTCTTTGCGCCCCACGGAACCTTGCACCGAGTGTGGTTGATCGATTGAAATGGATCCCGAACTGGTGTGGGCGTCCAGGTCGAAGGAGGCGTCTGAAGGCAGTCTTAGTTTTACTTCTCCGGAGCCGGTATGGACGCTCCAGGCGCCTGTGGGACTGCCTTCGGCTTGAATCGTCCCGCTGCCGGCTTTCGCTTCCAGCGATCCGCGTACGCCATGCAACTCCATGCCGCCAGAGCCGGTGTCTACCCTTACCGAGCCCGGCGCAGTCTGCTGCAACGTGATGCGTCCGCTGCCGCTGTCGGCTTCGAATGCGCCGGCAATGTCATTAGCGTCAATTGATCCACTGCCGGTCTTGGCATGCACGTTGCCTTTTACGCGGTTGATATCGATGTCGCCGGAGCCCGTCTCTGCATGAACACGGTCGCCAATGGCTGAAATCTTAAGGCCTCCGGAGCCGGAGCTGACTTCGAGTGGACCCCGAATGCCCTTCCACTCTCTGATCGCCCGAGCCACTCTGCACTCGCAGATCGGTCTCGGCCGGAACAACGACTTCGTAACTGATGGAAATATTGTGCCGCAGTTCCGGGTCATCGATGTGGCCGATGCGGATCTGATTGCCGCTCTGCTGGATGGGCGGGTTCGCCTCGATCCGTTTGATCTTGTCCTCGGCATTGCCTCCAAACCATTCACCGGCGCGAATGCGTCCCTTGACCTGTACCTCACCGGAGCCGCCGGTGCGTACCTCGACAGTGCCAGAGCCCGTGCTCAGGTCGAGATGCACCGGCCCGGTCACCTGCAATGCGCGTTGAAATGAGCCTTCCGCTGCGGCCGACGCCGGAGTGGCCTGCAGAATCAGGAGGACTGCGGTGCCCAAGAAGGCAAAGAGAATGGAGGGAACAACGGTGCGATGTTTCATGGTTCCTCCCGAAAGGTTTGGATATTTAATTCCTTTGCGTACTTTGCGGCCTTTCTTTGCGCTCTTCGCGGTTAAAAGCTTTTACCGCAAAGGTCGCAAAGGAACGACGCAAAGCACGCAAAGGAAAGCAAAACCTTGAATGGGCCCTTACTGCAGGACTACCTCGTCGCCTTCTTTCAGCCCGCTGAGGAGCTCGGTCTTGGCGCCGTTCGAGATACCGATGTTGACCGCAATCTTCTTCTTGCCGTCCTTGGTGCTGGTGTCAGGAACTTCGACCGACGCCTTCTTGTCTTTGTCGTAGATGATGGCGCCTTCGGGAATCTGAAGCACGTTCTTGTGTTCTTCCAGAATGACTTCGGCGTTGGCGGTCATTTCGGCCTTCAACTCGCCGCCCGGGTTGTTGATGGACACGCGCACTTCAAAGGTCGTGACGTTGTCCTTCTCGACGCCCATGGGTGAGATCTTGGTCACCACGCCGTTAAAGGTCTTGTCTTTAAACGACTCCACCTTGATTCGCGCCGGCTGGCCCAGATAGACCTTGCCGATGTCGCTTTCGTCCACTTTGCCCTTTACGTAAACCGAACTGGTGTCGCCCAGGGTCATCACCAGGGTGGCGGACGATCCCAGAACCAGAATCGAGCTGACCGCGTCGCCCATTTCCACGTCGCGCGACAAGAACAACTCCGTCGATCGGCGACTGCGATGTCGGTATAGCTGAGCTGTTCTTCGAGTTGCTTCAAGATTGGCGCGGTCCTGTCCCAGCTGGCCTGCGACTGGGCAATCTTTGCCTTCAGTACCGTGGCCTGTGCCTTCGAAACGTTCTGCTTGTTCAGCGCCAGTTCGTAGTTCTTCTGCGGCGTCTTCCAGGGCAGATGTCGAGACTACGCCTTCTTTCGCCATCCCGATGGCGCGGTCATAGGCGCGTTTCAGCAACGGAACGTCCGGACCTTCGGCATCCACCTTGGCTCGTTCGTAGTCGGCTTCGGAGCTGGTCAGGCTGGCTTCGGCGGCCTGGACGGCGGCGCGGGACTGCTCCACCTGGGCTTCAATCTCTTCTTTGTCCAACTGCGCCAGCAGTTGGCCCTTCTTGACTTTGTCGCCGGCGTCCACCAGCAGCTTTTTGACGATTCCGCTGGCCTTGGACTTCACCTCAACCTTGGTGATGGGCGTGACTTTTCCAGTCGCGACTACGCTCTTGGCCAGGTCTCCCTTTTCCACCTTCTGCAGTTTCGAGGGGTCAATCTTGGTGCCGCCGTGGGTGGCTGCGATCAAGCCTCCGGCGATCAGGAGGACAAGCAAGAGTCCAATACCGCCATAAATCAGCCGCTTCCGTCGCTTCTTGCTGCCATTCCCGTTCACATCTGCCTCCTGAAGGTTTAATGCCCGCGTCGATAGAGATTACGGATGGGATGCACAGTTTGTTCCCCGAATTACCTGGACCTTGAAAATCCGAGTCATCTGGGTCAATAAAACTGGCTAAAAACAGGACCTGGGTTAACAAGACACTGTCCCAGCGATTAGACCCGTGAAACTCCTGAAATGGAAGCAGAGAACTTCCATGATTTGGACAATCACAGCGCGGATACACTTGATTCTACAAGACGTTGGAGTTCTAAGTCATGCTCTATCTCTTTGGAATGTTAGAATTAGCCTTCCATGATCGCCTACGTGCTGCTGCGGGTGTTCCTCATCCTGCTCCTGGTGGCGGCCAACGCATTCTTCGCGGCCGCTGAATTCTCGCTGGTCAGCGTCCGTGATACCCGCATCCAGCAACTGATCGCAGCCCACCGCATTGGCGCCCGCACCGTGCAGAAGCTCCATCGCAATCTGGACGAAGTCGTCAACGGCGTCCAGCTCGGAGTCACCATCGTCAGCCTGACCCTGGGCTGGATCGGCGAGCCGCTGCTCGCCCAAATGATGCTGGGCCCGGTTCAGCCATGTTCCCCACGCTTCGGTTTACGCCCACGGCATCGCCATGCTTGGCCTTCATCCTGATCACCTGCCTGCACGTAATTCTTGGCGAACTGGTCCCCAAGTCGCTGGCCCTGCAGCGGCCGAGCAGGTCGCCTTGGCGGTCGCCGCCCCGATGGACGTTTTCCTGACGCTGACTCGTCCTCTGCTGTTTCTGATGAGCCGGGCAGCAGGATGGGTGCTGCGAGCGCTTGGTTCGCGCCGGATTCGAGAGGGCCCGGTGCATTCGCCGGACGAACTCAAGCTCATCGTCACCGCCAGCCGGCAGTTCGGAGAGATCCCGCCCTTCCAGGAAGAGATGATCCATCACGCGCTGGAGTTGGAAGACATCACCGTGCGCGAGGTCATGGTGCCGCGTCCCGACATCTTTTCCCTGCCCGGCGACCTCACGCTTGACGATGCTCTTGCGCGCGTCGTCGAAGAACAGCACTCGCGGGTCCCGGTCTACGATCCTCAGCGCGGCCCGGAGCACATCATCGGCGTGCTCTACGCCAAGGACCTGATGCGCTGGACCCGGCTCCGCCTGACCATCCACTTCCGGACCAGCCGGTCGCAGCCCGCGTCGCGGCCATGAAAATCAGCCAGATCATGCACGACGTGCTGGTCGTGCCCGAGACCAAAGTCCTCACCGAATTGCTGGACGAATTCAAACAGCGCAAGCGTCACCTGGCGGTCGTGGTCGACGAATTCGGCTCGACGGCCGGCGTGGTTACGGTCGAAGATGTTCTGGAGCAGATTGGTCGGCGAAATCGAAGACGAATTTGATATCGCTCCGGCCCAGCAAGTCCTGGTGCGAAGGGCAAGTCGCGGTCGTGCTCGAAGGTTCGGTCAGCATTCGCGATCTGGAATCGCAATACCAGCTATCGCTGCCGCGCGATGCCGGCTTCGAAACCCTGGCCGGCTTCGTCCTTGCCCGCCTGCAAAGAATTCCCAGACAAGGCGACACCTTCGAGTACGAAGGCCACCGCTACACCGTTCTCGAAATGGAAGGCTCACCGCATCGCCAAAGTGAAAATCGAAAAACTGGAGGCGAAGCCCGCCACCCAAGCCGGAGACTGAGAACCGAGAACTAAAAACTGGTTTTAAAAAAAACCCGAAGCCGAAAATGATCCGGTCAAAACTTGCCCGGTGTACCATGGCGAACGCCTGATTCACGAATGCTCCGATACCTATCCCTGCGCGTGCTCTACACGTTGCCAGTCATCTGGCTGGTGGTCTCGCTCGTCTTCCTGCTGATTCACCTGGTGCCCGGCGATCCCATCCTGCAGATGCTGGGCGAAGGCGCGCCTGCAACCGACATGCAAGCCGCCCGCCACGCCTACGGTCTCGATCGTTCCCCTGGGTCAGCAGTATCTGAACTACTGGGAAGGCGTCCTCCACGGCGATCTGGGGCCGTCGCTGCGTTTCAACCAGAAGCGTCACAGCTTGATCGCCCAGCGCTATCCCTACACTCTGCAACTGACGCTGGCGGCGCTGATCGTCGCGATTTTGCTGTCGGTCCCTGCCGGCGTACGCTCGGCGCAACGCCGCAATCGCTGGGACGATCGGCTGCTCAGTGTTGTCAGCTTGTTCGGCTTGTCGTTTCCGAATTTCGCGCTGGGTCCGATTCTGATTTTGTTTTTCGCTATCAAGCTGGGATGGCTGCCGGTCTCGGGTTCGGGCACATTCGCCCATCTGGTCTTGCCGGCAATCACCATGGGTGGCGCGCTGGCAGCGATTCTCACGCGCATGGTGCGCACCTCGATGCTGGAAGAATTAGGTCAGGACTACATCCGCACCGCGCGCGCCAAAGGATTGCCGGAGCGCACGGTCGTCTACGGTCACGCCCTGCGCAACGCCATGATTCCCGTGATCACGGTGCTGGGACTGCAGTTCGGCGCGCTGCTGGCCGGCGCGATCGTGACCGAAACAATTTTTTCCTGGCCGGGCATTGGACGACTGACCATCCAGGCCATCTCGAATCGCGATTATTACCTGGTGCAGGGCTGCATTCTGGCGATTGGGTTGACCTACGTGGCGGTGAACTTTTGACCGACTTGTTGTACTCGGCGGTGAATCCGAGGATACGGCAATGAAACATAGCGCTGCTGTACTCACCCGCATCAATTAGGAGAGCTAAGGAGCGCAAGACTATGCCGATGAAGAACCCACCTCATCCCGGAGATTTCATTCGGACCGAGATCGTTCAGCCAGCGGGACTATCGGTGACTGCGGCTGCGGCGGCCCTTAAGGTTTCCCGGCCAGCGCTTTCCAGCCTGTTAAATGGTAAAGCTGATCTCTCCGGCGACATGGCGCTCCGCATTGAAAAAGCGTTCGGTGTGAAGATGGACACCCTCGTGCGAATGCAATCATCTTACGACATTGCTCGAACTCGTCTGCGAGAGAAGGAAATCCGGGTTCGGCGGATTCCTCACTCCAGTTGGTATCCAGGCAGAAGGCTTTTGACCTTGTCCACCCTCTCCATCTCGCTGCCGCGCGCAGCTCGCCATAATCCTCTGGCGGCCACAGGAGCGGTGTTGGTCATCATCTTCGTGATCTTCGCAATATTCGCCCCGTGGATCGCGCCGCAGGATCCCGCTTACATCGATCTGCCCACGCGCCTCTCGCCGCCGTCCTCCGCGCACTGGTGTGGCACCGACGAACTCGGACGCGACATCCTCTCCCGCCTCATCTACGGCTCGCGCATCTCCATGCTGGTGGGAAGTTCCGTGGTCGCACTGTCGCTCGCTCTCGGCCTCATCGTAGGATCGATCGCCGGCTACTACGGCGGAAACATCGATCGCTTCTTCAACGTCGTCGTCATGAATGCGTTTCTATCGTTCCCGGGAATTCTGCTTGCCATCGCCTTCGTAGCATTTCGCGGCCCGGGAATCTTCAACCTCGTTCTGGCGCTCTCTCTGGGAGGCTGGGTAGGATACGCTCGCCTGGTTCGAGCCCAAGTTTTGGCGGCTCGCGAACGCGAGTTTGTCGAAGCCGCACGTGCTCTCGGCGCGAGCGATCTGCGCGTGATCGTCCGCCACATTCTTCCCAACATTATTCAGCCCGTGATCGTGCAGGCCGCGATCGGCATGGCCGGCGCGATCCTCGCCGAAGCCACCATGAGCTTCCTCGGTCTAGGTGTCGCGCCGCCGACAGCCAGTTGGGGCGCCATGCTGAACGATGGCACGTGCTCATCTGTTCGACGCTCCTCATCTCGTTCTATTTCCCGCCCTTGCGGTAATGCTGGCCGTCCTGTCATTCAATTTCATCGGTGACGCACTGCGCGATTTCCTCGATCCGCGATCGCGCATTGAAGTAGGACTGTAGCGCGCTTTGTAGGTCACAGTTCCTTCCTAAACTCGGTCACATTCACGGAGATGTCCAACTGACCGTTCACTCACTTTAGTAACCATCACTCCACTTCTGCCCTCTTGAGATTGCTGGTGTCCGGCGCAACATTCTCCCGTCCCCTGGGTTCAAAGATGTGGCCCGAGGAAAGGGCAAAGCAGCAGGAATAAGGGAGCAAGGGAGAACCATATGAAATTGCAAAATAAGGGGTTGATTTTGACCGCGGTATTGGCGGGCCTCATGCTGCCCGCAGCGGCGCAGACCAACGCTGTTGCCCCGCCACCGGGTACCATCCACCAGCGCAAGGAAAACCAGCAGGACCGTATCGCTCAGGGCGTCAAGAGCGGACAGTTGACGGCCGGCGAAACTGCTCATCTGGAAAAACGCGAAGCCAGGATCAACAGGGAAGTGCATAACGAACGCGTCGCCAACGGCGGCAAGCTGACCCCGGCCGAACGCCGCCAGGTGAACCGCCAGCAAAACCGCACTTCACGCGCCATCTATCGCGACAAGCACAACGCGCGCGTCCAGTAGATCAAGCATCCAGTAGAGAGTGGAATACGCCTCCGGAAAACGGAGGCGTTTTTTATGTAGGCGCGAGCGCCCCGCTCGTGCGGCAGCGAGATGGTCTGGACAATCGCCAAGGAGTTCCTTCCTGGAATCCTCGGCCGTAACCCCTAGAAAAGGCCCCAAATCGAGTTCTTGACGACAATCGCAAATAGACATATAAATATAGCGATTTGCAATATGACTCTGGCCGAGAAAATTCGTTACCTGCGCGAAGTGGAAGGCTCGCTGCGCGGCCTGGGACGCCCCATGACCCAGCAGGAACTGGTGCGCGCCATCCATAAAGAGCAGGGCCGGAGCATCAGCCAGTCTTACGTGTCGCAGATCGAAGGCGGAGTACGTTCGCACATGACGCAGTCCACGCGCACGCTGCTGGCGAAGTTCTTCAAGATTCACCCTGGGTTTCTCGTGGATGATCCCGAGGGCTATCACACCGAGTTGGTTTCGGACTTGCGCACTACGGAAGGCAAACTCGATGTCTGGCTGTTGCAGGGTTCGGAACGCTTTGCCAGCGATCCGGCAGTAAGTGAAGTCTTGATCAAGGCGGCCCGCGAGAAAGATACGCGGCGATGCTTTCTGCTCCTCGGTGCGATCCTCGACACGCCGGGACTCGCCGACCGTCTTCTCGAAGCCTTGCAGCCCGAGCACGGTGGAAACCGGACTCGTGCCAAAGAAGGGAAGCGACGCATATGACCTGGGCGGATTTCTATCTCATTTGTTTCGCTGTGGGATTTTGCTTCAGCCTGTTGTCGTTTCTTGCTGGTGGCCTGCGCTGGCATTTGCACCTGCCGCATTTTTCTGACGTGCATGCCCCCACGATTCATACACCGGTGGGACACGGGACTGTGCCGGCGCACGGGCAGGGGGCCAGCGCGGATGGCGCGCAGATCGGAGATCATGGCCACGGCGCCCACATCTCGCCATTCAACTTCGTTACGCTGACCGCTTTCCTGGCATGGTTCGGCGGGGCCGGATATCTGCTGACGCGCTTTTCGGGCGTCTGGGTCGTAACCGGCCTTGGCCTGGCAGTGATCTGCGGCTTGATCGGCGGCGGGATTGTATTCGTTTTTCTGAGCCGCGTGCTGATCTCTCACGAAGAAAGCATGGATCCCGCCGACTACGAAATGGCCGGAGTGCTGGGCCGAGTGTCGGTTCCGATTCGCGAAAAAGGCACGGGAGAAATCATCTACTCGCAGGCGGGAACACGGCGCACCTGCGGCGCTCGCGGCGAAGACGGAAATGCCATCGCCAAGGGAGCAGAAGTAATGGTTACACGTTACGAAAAAGGAATCGCCTACGTTCGCCTCTGGACAGAAATGTCAGGCGACCACGATCCGATGTAGGCGCCAGCGTCCACGCTCGTGCTGCCGTGGCAAGGACGTCGATTTTCGTAGTGTGAAGGCGAAAATATTTTATGGAGAGTAAATCGTATCGCATCATTACAGCGCTGCTCTGGCTGGCGCTGCCCGTGATCGGTCTCCAGTACTGGATGGTCTGGGACCAACTGCCAGCCCGCATGGCTTCTCATTTCGGAGCCGCAGGCCAGCCCAATGGCTGGATGACGCGGGAAACGTCCGTCATCTTCTCCCTCGTACTGCTGGTATTCCTGCTCGCGACTTTTACTTTCGTCCTGACCCGAATCCGCAAGCCGGATGCGCTCGCCTGGTCGCTGCTGGCCATGTTCTACGTAGTGACCGGTGTGCTCGTAAGCGTCACTTCGTCAGTTCTGGATTACAACATTCACGGCCGCCCGTTGAACATCGTGCCCGAAATGGTGGTCACATTTCTCGCCGCCTTCGCCGTGATCGCGGTTGCCGTCACCGCGAAACGCGGTCCGGAATTGCCGCGCCAAGCTCGCGTCGCCGCAAACCGACATCGGTAACTGAGGAGGTCCACGCTTCGTATCTCTGGGCGATTGTGTTTGCTGCCATGACGACGGTTGAGCTAGGCCTGGTCGCGATCATTCCGGTGGGCGGATTGCGCCTGGTGATGGTGCTTCCCGCATTCCTCTTGCTCGGAGTCACTGCGCTGGCATGGAGCGGATTCCACTATCGCTTCTCGAACCATGGTGTCGAGATCAGCACACTCGGATTCCGCCTACGTTCCATTCCGCTCGACAACATAAAGGCGTATGCAATTGCGCCATGGAATCCCATGTGCGGCTACGGTATTCGCGGCATTGGAGAGCGCCGCGCCTACGTTTGGTGCAATTCCGGCGTCCGCATCATGCTTTCGGACGGCGAAGTATTTCTCGGCCACAACGACCCGGAGAAAATCATGCACGACTTGAACGCAATCCGGCAAAGCCAGAAAGCTCGCGAAAATACATGAAGAGAACGCTCTTGATTTCCTTCGTGTACCTTCGTGCCCTTTGTGGTTAATGCTTTTTGCTGAGGCACTCGAAAGAGGAGGCAATATGTTCGGAATGTCACACATCTTTGAAATTTGGATTTTCGTCGGCCTGGGAGTCATGGTCATTCTGTTCCTGATGAGCAGCATGGCCCGTCTCTATCGCAAAGCCGGCCCGCATGAAGCGTTGATCGTCTACGGACTCGGCGGAACCCGCGTCGTCAAAGGACACGGCACGCTCGTGTTCCCCATGGTCCAGATCTGCCGCGAACTTTCGCTCGAACTGATGTCGTTCGACGTCGCTCCGCAGCAGGACCTCTATACCAAGCAGGGTGTCGCGGTGACGGTCGAAGCCGTAGCCCAGATCAAGGTCAAGTCGGACATGGAGTCCATCTTGACCGCGTCAGAGCAATTCCTCACCAAGACCGATCAGGAGCGCGAAGGCCTGATCCGACTGGTGATGGAAGGCCATCTGCGCGGCATCATCGGTCAACTCACGGTGGAAGAAATCGTGAAGCAGCCCGAGATGGTCTCCGACCGCATGCGCTCCACTTGCGCAGAAGACATGAACAAGATGGGCCTGGAAGTCATCTCGTTCACCATCAAGGAAGTCCGCGACAAGAACGAGTACATCACCAACATGGGCAAGCCGGACGTCGCGCGCATCAAGCGCGATGCCGACGTGGCCACAGCGGAAGCCGATCGCGACACCGCCATCAAGCGTGCCCTGGCGCAACGTGAATCCGCGGTCGCCAGAGCGCAGGCCGATCAGGAGCGAGTCCTGGCGGAAACGCTGTCGCTGGCGAAGCAGGCGGAAGCGCAGCGTGATCTCGAAGTCAAGAAAGCGCAGTACGTCGAAGTCACCAAGCGGCAGCAGGCGCAGGCCGACAAGGCCTACGACATCCAGACCAACATCATGCAACAGCAGGTCATCGCCGAGCAGGTGAAGGTGCAGCAGATCGAGAAAGAGCAACAGGTGAAAGTGCAGGAAGCCGAAATCAACCGCCGCGAGAAAGAACTGATCGCGACGGTGCTGAAGGGCGCGGAGATCGAGCGTCAGCGAATTGAAACTCTGGCGCTCGCCGAAAAGCAGCGTCTGATGTCGGAAGCGGATGGTCATGCGTCGGCAATTCGCGCCCAGGGCGAAGCCGAAGCCGAGATCATCTTCAAGAAAGGCGAGGCCGAAGCGAAGGCGATGAACGTGAAGGCCGAGGCCTATCAGGAATACAACCAGGCCGCGGTCATCGACAAGCTGTTCACCGGCATGCCGGAAATCGTGCGTGCCCTGGCCAGTCCGTTGGCCAACGTGGACAAGATCACGATCGTCTCGACCGGCAACGGCGACTCGTCCGGGATGAACAAGATCACCGGCGACATCGCCAAAATGGCGGCGCAGGTGCCGGCCTTGTTCGAAACGCTGTCCGGAATGCCGATGTCGGAACTGATGGGCAAGATCCGCCAGATCGGCGACAAGACGCCCAAGCCAGACGCGCTGCCGCCAACCGTCGCAGCAGGGAAGTAGTGAACGCAATGGAGGACGGGCGTCCGCGCCCGTCCTGCCGTTGCTTGAATGCGTTGAGGAAAAGAACATGAAGAAGCCAATGCAGATCGTTCTTGGCATCACTCTCGGCGCCGGCATCGGCACCGCGATGGGCGTCGCCGCCGGCCACGTCGCAGTCTGGCTGGCGGTCGGCATCGCCATCGGAGTCGTAATCGGAAGCAACTTTCGCGGCACCGACTGCGCCCAGTGCGCAGAGGTCCACGAAAAGCACCAGGCTGAAAGCCGATAGCTGACGGCTGATAGCTAAAAAAAGGAGTCCATCATGGCACTACTAGAGCGAGTCGCAACCCTGGTCCGGGCCAATCTCAATGACCTGGTCGACAAGGCCGAGCACCCGGAAAAAATGATCAAGCAGGTAATCCTCGACATGCAGAACCAGCTTCTACAGGTCAAGACGCAGGTGGCGATTGCCATCGCCGACCAGCACCTGCTGGAAAAAAGACAAAAAGAAAATGAAGACAAAGTGGCGGAGTGGATGCGCAAAGCAGAACTGTCCGTCGACAAGAAACAGGACGACCTGGCCCGTGCCGCCCTGCAACGCGTAGAAAGCTATCGCGACTTAAGCGAAGGCTTCGCGGAGCAGGTCACCGACCAGAAAGCCCAGGTAGAGAATCTGAAAACCGCGCTACGCCAACTGGAACAGAAGCTGACCGAGGCCCAGGCCAAAGCCGACCTGCTGATCGCGCAGCATCGCCGCGCCCGCGCCGTAGGCAAAGCCAGCGACGCCAAAATGGCTGCCGGCAACGGTTCCAGCGCCAACGCCTTCGACCGCATGAAGCGCAAAGTCGCCCACGTTGAAGCCCACAGCCAGGCCAAGTCCGAAATCGCCGCCGACGATGTGGAAGAACGCCTGGCAGCGCTGGAAAAAGAAGACCGCATCGAGCAGTTGCTGACGGAGTTGAAGACGAAGCGGGGAGCGTAGAACGAAAGACAGTGCAATAAAACAAACGATGGGTGCCCCATGCTTCGCGCATTTTGCGAAGCGTGGGATTCCACGGACCAATCCCTGTGGGGATCTGAAAGTCTGTTGACCGTTCGAGGAACCCTGAAGGGCTCCGAGAGGCTCCGCGCGCTATTTGCTCCAGTCCTCGATCTTCAACCCTTTCACTCGCCGGAAGACCCGGTCGTGCGTCACCAACACGGCCTCTACTGAGAGGGCGTGCGCGGCGATCAGCATGTCCATGTTGCCCATCGGCTTTCCGGATCGTTCGAGAGCGGCTCGTATTTCTGCGTAGTGATTGGCGGCAGCCGAGTTCCAAGGCAACACTTCAACCCGCAGAAGAAACTCCTCGACCAGATCTTTCAGACGGATCGCCGATGGTAGTCGGGCAACTCCGAAGCGCAGTTCAGCTTCAGTGATGACGGAAATCCCTACGTCAGCCATGGCGATTTTCAGCAGTTGCTCACGCACTCTGGCCACATTGCCCTTGATGGCGTAGCTAGCCGTATTTGTGTCCAGCAGGTAACGCACCATCAGAAGAGCTTTCGCTTCTGCGGTGGTCGGTCGTCCCGATCGGCCATGAAGTCTTCAGGTACTTCGATCTTGTCTGCGAGTTCGAAGAAATCCTGCCAGGATTCCGGCCTTCGCGACAGAACAACGTCGCCCGTGGCTGGATCGCGGCGGATGAATACTTCCGAGCCCTGGAATCGATACTCCGAAGGCAGGCGGACCGCCTGGCTGCGGCCGTTGTGGAACAGCTTTGCGGTGCGAGGCATAGATAACCCCCTTGCGATATATACCATGATATACGGCAAAATGGAATAGATCAAGATATATATCATTTCGGCTCTGCTAGAGGCCCTTCGACGGCGTACCGCTCCGGCGGGGCCGCGCGATGACTTCGCTCAACGGGACAATTGGTTTACGCGCTGGCCTTGTCGCTCAACGGCAGAGTCGGCTCATCGTCACTCTTTGCAGCTGCGGTTGCTGCGTCTAGTTCGAGTTGTTCCTGACCGCTGAGCGCGGTGACCCGGCCGCGGTAGGTCTTCAGATGTCGCTGCGCCGTATCGAAAGCTTCCTGCGCCTTATTCAGGTTCTTGCCGACATTCTCGAACTGGTTCTGGAAATGATCGAACGATTTCTGCGCCTTGGCCAATTCCAGGCGGCTCTTCTCGAAGCGGCTGGCGACTTCGTACCACTTGTGTACCAGCGCGATGGTCTGCAAGGTCATCAGCAGAGTATTCGGCGAGACTGGAAACACGTGCTGCGCGTTGAGCCAGTCGGCCAGTTCGCGGTTGCGGATTGCTTCCATGTAAAGCGTTTCGCTGGGCAGATACATCAAGGCAATATCGGTGGTGCCATGTTCGGGCTGGATGTAGGCCTTGATCCGCCTGCCTTCGACCTTCATGACGCGCACAAATTCGTGCCGCGCTTCTTCGATCTCTGACTCGACGTTGCTTTCAAACAGAGCAAGCACCTGTTCGCGGGGAAACTTGGCGTCGATCGGAAGCCGACGATCGGGAAACTGGATGACCGCATCGGCGCGTCCGTTGCCGTCGCCGGCGGATGACTTGTATTTCGAACATGTGGGCCGGCAGAAAATCCGCCAGCAAACGCTCCAGGCTGGCTTCGCCAAACTTCCCGCGCAGATGCGGCAGCTTGAGCATGTTATTGAGATCGTTGATGGAGTGTCCCAGTGCGCCCACTTCGCGCAGCTGTTCTTCCGCTGCTTTCAGATGCTGCTGCACTTTTTCGAACTGGGCAAAACCTTCCTTGATGTTCTGATCGAGTTTCTGCTGCACCTGATCGGTGATGGCGAGCAGCTTGGCGTCCACGCGATCACGAATCGAGTCCAGGCTCTGCGCTGTTTTCTGGTTGAGATCTTCGAATTCGTCTTTGAGCTGCGACGTCGTTAGCGCCAAAGAGGTGGTCAGCTCGGTACGGGCCTCGCGCAGGTCGTGAGTCTGCTCCTTGCGTCCGCCGGTCAGCTGAGCTTCGACCGAATTGCGAATTTCGTTGAAGCCCTGGGTCAGACGGCTGGTCACGCCGTCGCGCAGGTCCCCTTTGGTGCTCTCCAGGCGGGTGGCCATATCGACAGTGGCGTCATTGAACTTCTGGCTCAGGGACTGGTACAGCATGGCCGTTTGCTCGGCAAGATCAGTGATTTCAGCGGTTTGCGACGAACCTGACATTCGGCGGAAAACCGCCCACAGCAGTACCAGAAGTACTACGTTCACGACGACAAGTATGCCTAGCAGGAATGTCCCCATCGTAAGGTGCTCTCCATGATTCTAGGGGCTAGCGTGAGGGAAGCAAAGCGGAAGTTTGATTTCGCATCCATCTGGCGGCGAAACGTTTACTCATATGGCCCGGGCCCTCATAGCTTCTCTGGCGATGGTTCTGGCGACCGGCGTGGCGACGCTGCAGGTCCCGCCATCGCACGCGGCGGAGCAACCGGACGCGGCCATCGAACTCGCAGCCCTCCCCAACGTACGACACCGACGCGGAACGCCAGCTTCTGGACATGGCGAATCGCGAACGAGCCAAAGCCGGACTTCCTCCGTTGCAAAAAGATGAAGGACTCACCCAGGCGGCACGCGCCCATGCTGCTGCCATGGCGGCGCAACAAAAACTTTCCCACCAGCTTTCCGGAGAAGCCCAATCTGGAGCATCGCCTGGCGGCCAATACGAAAACTCAACTCGACCAGGCGGGAGAGAACGTGGCCTTCGCCCCCACCGTAGAACGGGCGCAGGACAGCCTGATGCACTCTCCACCGCATCGCGCCAACCTGCTCAATGCTGGTTACAACGTGGCCGGATTCAGCGTGGTCCGCAGCGGATCGCTGCTTTACGTGACCCAGGATTTCGGACACAGTCTGACCAGCCTATTCGGACGACGAAGCGGAAGTCCTCATCGGCCGCAGCGTGGACCGCATGCGCGCCCAGACTCACCTTCCGGGATTGCAGCGCATGGACGGCAAAGAAGCCGGATCCATGGCCTGCGCAATGGCCGAGGCCGATTCGTTGCGGGCACCGGCGCCCGAGCGCCCGTGAAGTTCTTCGCTATACAACATCCGAGCCACAAATAGTTCCCGAGAATTCATCCCGCGCCATTCAGAGTCGCTCGGTTCGCTCTTTCGCGGTCGGCTCCTGCTATGCCCGCACCCGCTCGTATCCCACCGGGATGTATTGGGTCGCAATACTCTTCTACTAGACTGGTTTGCGTCCGCCGGCAATGCGATCCGTGGCTGCCTTCGCGGCACGATTCGGCTTCAAGCAACCCCAAAGCCGTCCGAAAACCACCGGCGCCCCCTGTGCTAGTCTGCTGCATCTAAGTTATAGAGCCTCGTGAGCACATCTTCGCAAATCCGCATCGGCACTGCCGGCTGGTCTTACAAGGACTGGGAAGGCATCTTCTATCCGCCGGGAATGCAGCACCGCAAACAGCATCCCCTGGAGATTCTGGCGCGCTGCTTTGACATGGTCGAGATCAACACTTCTTTCTACGGACACATCAAGCCGCATCTGGCCAAGCTCTGGGTGCGGAAGGCGGAGGCGGTGAATCCGAATTTCATGTTCACCGCCAAGCTGCATCGCTCTTTCACGCACAATCCCATGGCGGTCATGGAGCCCACTTCGGCCGCTTCCATCAAGCCCAACGACGAAGACGAGGCTCTGGCGCGCGAAGGGCTCGAAGCGCTGGCCGGAGAAGGGAAGCTGGGCGCGCTGCTCATTCAGTTTCCGGTTTCGTTCAAGAACACTTCGCTGAATCGCGAATATCTCGAGCGCTGCTCCGCCAGTTCATCGAGTATCCGCGCGTCATCGAGGTGCGCCACGACAGCTGGGAGAATCCGGAGACCATCCGTACTTCACCGAGAAGAATGTCGCCTTCTGCAACATCGACCAGCCGCTGATCGGCCGCTCGCTCGAGCCGACGGAGCACGTGACGTCCCCGGTCGGCTACGTGCGCCTGCACGGACGAAATTACGATCAGTGGTTCGACGCCGACACTGGCGCCGACCGCTACAACTATCTCTACAGCGAAGCCGAACTGGCAGGATGGAAAGACAAGATCGTTCGCATCGCGGGCAAAGCCGAAGTCACTTACGTCGTGACCAACAATCACTTCGAAGGCAAAGCCGGAGTCAACGCGCTGCAACTCAAGAACATGCTGACGGGACAGCGCGTAAAGGCCCCAGAGCCGCTGCTGAAGCACTATCCCGAGCTGAGCAAGATCGCCGACCCGATCTACGACGACACGGCGAATCCAGATCTACCGCTGCGGGCTTAGTGCTCCCAACTCACCAACCATTGTCATTCCGAATGCAATTGGAGCCGCGCTCGCGCGGCGAAAGGCGTGAGGAATCTGCTTTGGCCGCTATTTCAGAATGGTCAGGTAAATCAGATTCCTCACCGCTAAAGCGATTCGGAATGACAAGGGATTTGGGCTTTGGCCAACGGAAGAATTGGAAAGCTATTTTGCGGCTAGCTCTTCTTTGGCGGCGTAGTGCGATTCCACGTAGTCGTCGAGAATCTGGATGAACTCGGCGACGATCTTGTCGCCCTTGAGCGTGGTGAACAGGCGGCCATCGACGTAGACCGGAGCTTTCGGTTCTTCGAACGTTCCGGGCAGTGAGATGCCGAGGCTGGCGTGCTTCGATTCGCCGGGGCCATTGACCACGCAGCCCATGACCGCGACTTTCATCTCTTCGACGCCGGTGTAGCGTCCTTTCCAGACCGGCATCTGCTCGCGCAGGTAGGACTGAATCTGCTCCGCCATCTCCTGGAAGAAGGTGCTGGTGGTGCGGCCGCATCCGGGGCAGGCGGTGACCTGCGGAGTGAAGCTGCGAATGCCCAGCGACTGCAGAATCTGCTGTCCGACGCGGACTTCTTCGGTGCGATCGCCGCCGGGCGCGGGAGTGAGCGAGACGCGGATGGTGTCGCCGATGCCTTCCTGCAACAGCACGCCGAGGGCGGCGCTCGAAGCGACGATGCCTTTGGCGCCCATGCCGGCTTCGGTGAGTCCGAGGTGCAGCGGATAGTTGCAGCGCGCGGCCAGCGAGCGGTAGACGTCGATCAGGTCCTGCACGCCGCTGACTTTGGCGCTGAGGATGATCTGATCGGGACGCATTCCGTACTTCTCCGCCAGGCTGGCGGAATTCAGCGCGCTCACGACCATGGCTTCCATGGTGACTTCGCGCGCGTCCTTGGGTTCGGCGAGCAGCGAGTTCTCGTCCATCATGCGGGTGAGCAGCGCCTGGTCGAGCGATCCCCAGTTCACGCCGATGCGCACCGGCTTCTGGTTCTCGACTGCGACTTCGATCATGGTGCGGAAGTTGTTGTCGTCCTTGCGGCCGATGCCGACGTTGCCGGGATTGATGCGGTACTTGGCCAGCGCCCGGGCGCATTCGGGATACTTCTTGAGCAGAAGGTGTCCGTTGTAGTGGAAGTCGCCGATGATGGGGACGCGGATGCCCTGCGCGTCGAGCTGCTCGACGATGGGCGCGACGGCGGCCGCGGCTTCTTCGTTGTTGACGGTGACGCGCACCAGCTCGGAGCCGGCGCGGGCCAGCGCTGCAACCTGCTTGACGGTGGAAGGAATGTCGGCGGTGTCGGTGTTGGTCATCGACTGCACCACAACTGGTGCATCGCTGCCGACGCGCACGCCGCCGATCGAGCCGGTAACGGATTTTCTGCGTTGAATATCTGCCATGGGGAAGCTTTATTTTAACACGGAGAGGGCAGTCTCTCAGCTGTCAGCTCTCAGCTATCAGCGAGTAACGGACGCAGAATGAGCGGGTTAGCCTCGGTGTCGTGCCTGGTAGACGGAGCGCTGCGCTGCTAAACAGAAGGTCCCTCCACTGCGCGACGCTCCGCTTCGCTCCGGTCGGGATGACAAGGGATTTAGGCTGAGAGCTGACGGCTGAAAGCTGACAGCTGCTCTACGGCATTCTCCCCATCACGCTGGGCAGCATCTTGGCCACGTCGTTGTAGATCACCATGACCGCGAACAGCACCAGGAACACGAACGCCGCCTGGTAGATGCGTTCTTTGATCCGCAGGCTGATGTCGCGGCGAATGATGCTTTCGACGAACAGCAGCAGAATGACGCCGCCGTCCATGATGGGAATGGGCAGCAGGTTGAAGATGCCCAGGTTCAGGCTGATTCCGGCGGTCAGTTCCAGAAGCGGCGTCCAGCCTTTTTCGCTGGCGGCCTGGCCGGCGGCGCGGCCGATGCCGATGGGGCCTTCGATGGAGCGGATCGAGATCTTGCGCTGAATCATTTTCTGCACCAGCTCCAGAATCAGCAGCGAGCCCTGCTTGTTCTGTTCGACCGAGCGGCGAAAGGCCGCGGCGAACGGCAACGACGATACCTTCATGGGCGCGCTGCCGATGCCGACGCGGTAGCGTTGATCGCCCCGTGATGTCGGACAAAACCGGTTGCACCGTGAAATTCAGCAGCTGGCCATCGCGCTTGACCGTGATCTCGATCGGCTTGTCCTGGGTCTGCTTCAGGCTTTCGATCATGGCCGCGAGGCCGGCAATGGGCTGCCCGTCCACGTCGACAATTTCGTCGCCCAGCTTCATTCCGGCCTTTTCGGCCGGCATGCCGGACTCGAGGTCGGTGATCGGGAAGCTCGGTTCCTTCGGCGCCCATCCCGCGGAACCCATCTGGTTCGGACCGAAGGCCTCCGGGACGATGGTCTTGGTAAATACCTTGCCGTCGCGCTCGATGCCGACATCGAGCGGCTGGTTCGGATTCAAGGCCTCTCGCGGAATTCCTGCTCCCAGGTCGGATTCTGGATGCCGTCGATGCGAACGATGCGGTCTCCGACCTGAATTCCGGCTTTCGCCGCGGGCGTGTCTTGCTCCACCCATCCAATGACCGCCGGCTCGTCAAATACCGCCGGATACTCGTAGTGCACCATGTAAACGCAGGTGAGCAGGCCGATCGCGAACAGAATGTTCATGGCCGGTCCGGCGATGGCGATGAGGAAACGGTGCCAGCGCGGATGCGACATGAATTCCCCGGGATCGCCGGTGCGCTCATCCATCGGATTCTCGCCGCTCATCTTGACGTAGCCGCCCAGCGGAATGGCGGTGATGCGGTAGTCGGTGTCGCCCCGGCGAAAGCCGAACAGGCGTTTGCCGAAGCCGATGGAGAACACTTCGACCCGCACGCCCAGCAGTTTGGCAGCGGCGTAATGGCCGAACTCGTGAATCAGGATCATGAATCCCAGAATCACGCCGACGGAGAGCACCGCAGTTAAGAATCCAGACATATATAAATTCGTCCTACCCTACTGAAATTGCGGTTGAGACCGGCCTTGTGCTCGTAAAAGTTTCGCCTGCCCGCCCGACTCTTTCACGGGCCACTTCACGCGCTGCGGAATCCGCTTCCAGCACCTGATCTATAGATTCCAGTTTACCTGCTTCCGTTGCAGAGAGCACTTCCCGAATTACTTCAGGAATTTCGTCGAACCCGATGCGGCCCTGCAGAAATGCCGCCACTGCAACTTCGTCGGCGGCGTTGAGTGCAACCGTTTTCGCACCCCCTGCCTCCGCCGCTTCATAGGCCAGACCCAGACAAGGGAATTTTTCCATGTCCGGCGGCAGGAATTCGAGATGTCGTAAGTCCATGACCGGGAAGCGCATATCCGACGGAATGCGCTCCGGATAGGTCAGCGCATACAGGATGGGCAGACGCATGTCGGTCACGGAAAACTGAGCAAGTATGCTGCCATCCACGAACTCGACCATGGAGTGAATCGTGGATTGCGGATGCACAATCACCTGCACCCGGCCGGGCGGCAAGTTGAACAAACGACAGGCCTCAATGACTTCGAATCCCTTGTTCATCAGGGTGGCGGAGTCGATGGTGATGCGCTGCCCCATTTTCCAGGTGGGATGATTCAGGGCCTGTTCCACGGTGATCGAAGAAAATTGCGACTTTGGTGTGTAAAGAAATGGTCCGCCGGAGGCGGTCAGCCAGATGCGTTCGACCTCTTCCATCCGTCCGCCGCGCAGGCACTGGTGGACCGCATTGTGCTCGCTGTCGATGGGCAGAAGCGGCTTGCCCTGGCGGCGCGCTTCGGCGGTGATCAGTTCTCCGGCCGCTACCAGGCATTCCTTGTTGGCCAGGCCGACGGTCTTTCCGGCCTTGACCGCTTCGTAGGTGGCTTCGAGTCCGGCCACGCCGACGATCGCGCTGACCACGAAATCCACTTCGGGATGAGTGGCCACCTGGACGGTTCCAGCTGGCCGTATACGACTTCGATACCTTTTGTGCCGGAGGTCTGCAAGCGGGAACGCAGGATTTCCGCATCGACCGCGGTGGCCATCGAAATCAGTTTGGGTTTCCAGCGCCGGGCCTGCTCGAAGGCGACGTCCACATTGCGCCCGGCGGCCAGAGCAACAATCTGAAAGCGGTCAGGATAGGATTCGACCACGCTCAGCGTGCTGCGGCCGATCGAGCCGGTGGATCCCAGGATGGCAATGCGTTTCATGATTCAGAAATTCAGGTGGGGCGCAGCCAGGGGAGGCGGATCACTGCATCACGCGCCAAGCCGCATAGTACCACAGCACCGGAGCGGCAAAGAGCAGGGCATCGATTCGGTCAAGCATGCCGCCGTGGCCGGGAAGAATCGTCCCCGAATCTTTCATATTCGGCGCCGCGCTTGATCAGCGATTCCACCAGATCGCCCAGTTGCGCCGCGATATTGATGGCCGCGGAAAGCAGAACGATCGGCCACAGCGGCGGCTTCTGCCAGCGCGAACAAGCCATCCTTCTTCTCGATCAGATGCGCATTCAGCAGCGCGGTGCTGATGGGCAGCGCGTAGTTGTAAAGCAGCATTCCCACCGCCGAGGCTGGCGATCATCGAGGCCAGCAGCTCCTTCCCAGGTTTTCTTGGGACTGATGCGCGGCGACATCAGATGTCGTCCCAGCGAACGCCCGACGAAATAGGCAAAGATGTCTCCCGCCCACACCAGCAGCAGCAGGTACAGCAGCAGGAACGCGCCCGACGCCTGTTCCCGAATCTGCACCAGGCATCCCAGGGGCAGGGCGACGTAGGCGAAGGCAAATGCCGAAGTCATGGCTGCGGGAAAGCCGGTGCTAAGGTCAGCTCGCCTCATTCCGATCACCAGAAAAACAAACGGCGCGATGGCCGCGACGAAAGCCGCTGTGCCGGCAAACACTGAGGTAGACAGCAGCGGCGTGTCATGTCCGGGATTCACTGCCAGAAACAGGAAGAACAAGCCGACAAAAATATAAGTCGGCCAGCTGAAAGGGCCGGATCCCGTAGGCTTCCGAAATCTTGAGCAATTCCTGGACAGCCAGCAGCGCCACCAGCGCCGCGACCAGCGCCACGACCGGCACCGGCGCGCGCAGCACCAGCAGCAGGACAATCGGGATCAGGACCACCGCGGTGAGGATTCGTTTCAGTAGTTGCAAGCCGTTTTAGCTCCGGCCAGTCTTGGAAGGATGGGCGTGAGAGTCGTGTGCACCGCCGGCCAGGCCGCCGTAGCGCCGCTCGCGTTTCTGATATTCGGCGATGCCTTCCAGCAGGTGCACGCCGCGAAACTCCGGCCACAGGGTCGGCGTGACATAGATCTCCGCATAGGCCAGTTGCCACAGCAGGAAATTGCTCAACCGCATTTCGCCGCTGGTGCGCACCACCAGATCGGGATCAGGCAAATGCCGCGTGTACAGATTCTGCGACACCGCGTCTTCGTCGATCTTCAGATGGTCCAGGCCGCCGTTGCGCGCGGCGGCATCCACGATCGAGCGGAAGGCGTCCACCAGTTCGGTGCGCGCGCTGTAGTTGAGCGCCAGGGTCAGCACCATGCCGGTGTTGCCGGCGGTGGCATCGCGCGCCCATGCCATCTTTTCCTGCACCGAAGGCGGAAGTTCATGCTGCCGTCCGATGTATTCCAGGCGAATATTGTTCTTGTTCAGGGTGGGAACTTCCGCCTTCAGATAGCGGCAGAGCAGGCCCATCAGGAAATCGACTTCGCTCGGGGACGCTTCTTCCAGTTCTCTTCGGAGAAGGCGTACAGGGTCAGCCAGGGAATTCCGATGCGGGCCGCGGTTTCCACCGTGGAACGCACGGATGTGACTCCGGCGCGATGTCCGGCCATGCGCGGCAAGTGGCGGCGGCGCGCCCAGCGGCCGTTGCCGTCCATGATGATGGCGATGTGTTTCGGGAGCCGTTCCGGATCAAGCCGCTGATAAACTTCCGCTTCCTTGCGATCCAGCCCGGCAGGAATCGTCGCTTGCAAGCTAACCTCTGCTGTTTCAAGAAGCTAACATAGGGTACCAGACCTTGCAATAAGTTGCCCGACGCATGCTCTGAGTGCTTGACCGCATCGAGCGTCCCGTTGGTCCACAATCTTGCAGGACCTTGCCACCGATCTCGCGACCTACATCTGAACGTTCCCATTATCCTCGCGCCCATGAACCGAAGAACCTTTCTTCAGACCACCGCCGCCGGCGCCGCCTCTCTCGCTTTCTCTCGACCCTCTTTCGCGGCCACCGAATTCCCGATCTCTCCGCCATGCAGAAGGAAATCGAAAAGCGCCACGACGAATCCGTGCAGCGCCTGCAGCAATGGATTCGCCAGCCCTCGATTGCCGCGGAGCACCGCGGCATGGACGAAGGCTGCGACCTCGCCATGCGCATGCTGCGCGACGCCGGCTTCGACGGTGTCACGAAAATCCCCACCGACGGACAGCCCGGCATCTTCGCCACGCTCGACGCCGGCGCCCCGCGAACTGTCGGTATCTATTTCATGTATGACGTGAAGCAGGTCGATCCATCGGAGTGGTCATCGCCGCCGTTCGATGCTGCAATCGTTGACAAGCCTGGTTTGGGCAAAGCAGTCGTCGGGCGCGGAGCTGTCAACCAGAAAGGTCCGGAAGCTTCATTCCTCGCGGCGTTGCACGCGATTCGCGGTTCCGGACGCAAACTTCCCGTGAACCTTGTGTTTGTTGCGGAAGGCGAAGAAGAAATCGGTTCGCCGCACTTTCCCCAGATTGTGCGGCGTCCCGAGGTGTTGGCCGCACTGCGCAAGTGCTCGGGAGTTTACATACCTTCTGCAGAGCAAGACCTCGACGGTAAGGTCACGATGACGCTCGGAGCCAAGGGAGTCGTCGAACTCGAACTGGTTTCCAGCGGCGAAAAATGGGGACGAGGCCCGAAGAAAGATGTTCACTCCAGCCTGAAAGCGATGATGGACAGCCCGGCCTGGCATCTGGTGGCGGCACTTTCTACGCTGGTCTCACCCGACGGCAACACGCCGGCAATCGATGGCTTCGCCGATAAGGCCCGTCCGCTTTCGCCCGCGGAAAAGAAAATGATCGCGGAAGCTGCCCGGCGTCTGGATGAAAATGTCGCGAAGAAACAATACGGCGTCGATCACTGGATTCACGACGTCGGCTATCAGGAGGCTTTGGAGCTGCTGCAATCACGGCCCACGGTGAATATCGAAGGCCTGGTGGGCGGCTACACCGGTCCGGGCGGCAAAACCATTCTTCCGCATCGCGCGGTGGCCAAACTCGATCTTCGCCTGGTGCCGGACATGAAGGCCGACGAAGCTCTGGCGGCACTCAAGGCCCACCTGGCCAAACGCGGCTTCGGCGATATCGAAGTGAACATGACAGGCGGATACGATCCCAACGAGCACCTCCGCCGATGCTCCGCTGATTCGCGCCCAGGTGGCGGTCTATCGCAACAAGGGGATCGATCCGATCGTTCTGCCGCGTAGCGCCGGATCGTGGCCGGGTTACGTCTTCACCGATGCTCCGCTGAACCTGCCCGCCGGCCATTTTGGAATGGGCCACGGCAGCGGCGCTCACGCTCCGAATGAGTATTACGTGATCGAATCTACGAATCCCATGGTGCAGGGAATCGATGGGGCCGTGCTATCGCACGTGGAATATCTGTACCGACTGGCGTCGATTTGAATGCCCGTCCAACACTCGAGGGTGCCCCATCCTTTCGCGCTTTTTGCGAAAGGGTGGGAGACGCTACCATCACGATTCATTCGCTCTAAATAGAACACGTCCCGAGGGAAATCAGTCCGTGGAATCCCACCTTTGCGCAAAGTACGCGCAAAGATGGGGCACCCTCGTTTTGTTTTACTTCAAACGATAAGACTACTTCGCTTCTTCGGGTACGACTGACAACTCCAATTTTTCTGTCCAGCGCAATACGGTGAGCGAGTTGTTGACGCCTACCCGTGCATCCGTCAGCAGGCGGTGCAAGTCATCGACGCCTGCGACGGATTTGCCGTCGAGCGCGACGATCACATCGCCTTCGCGCAAGCCGGCCTTCTGGCCGGGACTGCCGGCCGTGACCGAGATCACGACCACGCCACTCTCCTGCGGCAGGTTGTAGAAACGTACCAACCGCCGATGCAGCGGCGTGGTCTGCGCTTCGACTCCGATGTAGCTGCGGCGAATTCGTCCTTCCTGCAACAGACGTCCCGCGACAAACTTCGCAGTGTTGATTCCGATCGCGAAGCACAGTCCTTGCGCGCCCATGATGGTCGCTGTATTCACGCCGATCACCTGGCCATCGGACGTCACCAGCGGTCCGCCCGAGTTGCCCGGGTTGAGCGAAGCGTCGGTCTGAATTACGTCGTCGATCATGCGTCCTGAATACGAGCGCAACGAGCGTCCCAGAGCGCTCACCACGCCCGCTGTCACCGTGTACTGGAAGCCGTAAGGATTGCCAATCGCGATCGCCAGTTGTCCGACGCGCAGCTTCTGCGAATCGCCCAGCGGGGCTGCCACCAGGCTGGGAGCCTCATGATTGGGAATGTCCACACGCACCACTGCCAGATCGGTTGCCGGATCGTCGCCGACAGTGTGAGCCGGGAAGCGCCGCCCGTCTGCGAACGAAACCTGAATGCGTGTCGCCTCATGGACGACGTGGCTATTGGTGAGAATCAGCCCGTCGGGAGTGAACACGAACCCGGAGCCGCCGCCCTGGCGCTCGCGCGGTTCGCCGGAACGGCTCTTCGCCGCCTGGGCCACATCGATCTTGACCACCGAAGGACTGAGCTTTTCAGCGGCGCCTACCACCGCCTGCGAGTAAGCATCCAGCAAGGCGGAGTCACTCAGCACACCGCTAGTCGAGGGCTGCATCTCTGCTTGGGAATAATTCGCAACAGAACTAGGAACTACTTCTTGGTCCATGTTTGCTAGATGAAGGAAAGCGCGCCGCGGATTCAGGCTCGGAAGGATGGCACTACTGCTTGGACCGCAGCCGGGTGGCCGCGTTTGGAAGGAGGCAAGCGTCAGAGGCTTCGGCCAGCGATCTTTGCAGCGCCAGGCCCACTACGGAAAGCTCTTCCGGCCCCATGAGCTTCTGCATACCCTCAAACAACTCGCGTTCCTCCTTGCGGATGTGGGACGCAAGTTTCTCCACCAGTGCCTGCAACCCGGCTACGTGCAATTTGCGGGCAGCGGCGCGGGAAAAGAAATCGCGAAGCAAAACATGTCCGACGAGAAGTTCCTGCACCAGCGGTTGCAGTTCGGCGTGCTGCGCTGCGACGGGAAATATTTCTTTTTCTTCGGCGGCAAAATGGAAGGCGATTTCCTGTTCGAAGATCTGCTGTATCTCCGCCTGCCACGCTTCCATATCGACGTCTCCGGCCTGGATGGCGCGGTCCAGGCGCACACACAGCGCCAGGCAATGCTGGTGCTGGTGGGACAATGGAACCAGGTTTTTGTCGCGAAGCATCTTTAACCTATTCTCTTCGGAGTCTGGCCAGAGCGCAATCGTGGCCGCGCCAGCATTGGTGACGCTGGTCACTATACCGCCTCAGCTATTGATGTTGGAAATGCCAGGAGTCGATTCAAACGCTGGCGCTCACGGCCTGCGCCGCTTCCTTCGCCGCCGGCCGCAAGGTGAGCCAGTCGGTTCGTACGCTGTCCCATTCCTGAATCAAAATCCCGTAGGACTCGAAGAACTGGCGAATGCGGGCGCGCTCCCATCCCACCGTTTCCTCGAGGATCGGACCGAGAACGGCCAGGGCGTTGGTGCTAAGAACGGTCCTGCGCGCGACCTGTGATATGTGCTTGGCTTCGGACACTGCAATGGTGAATCCGTCGCGCATTTTTACGTGCAGCATCACGTTAATGTCTGAGCTGCCGTCGCCGGTGTAGATGATGTGATCGGGCCCGATCTGTAATTCCGCCTGCAACTGGTCGAGCGCCGCCACCTTGCCATAGCCGGCCGTGGCCCGCACCAGGCTTTCGATCTCGCCGGAGGGGCTGTATATAAATTCGGTCCCGTAAATATGGTCACGCGGAACGATGCCTTCGAGCGCCGACTGAATCACCTCGACCGGTGAAGCAGACAGCACATAGAAATCGAAGTGATAGCCGTCCACTCCGTTCCTGAGGGCCTCGTACAGCAGTTCGATATTCTCTTTCAGGCGAATCGTCTTGCCCACCTGGTAGAGATGCTGCTTGCGCACTTTCTTGCGAAACTCGGGATCATGCAGCAACAGGTAGGACAACTCCGCTCCCTGCTGTACCAGGTTCAACTTGGCCATGCCCTGAGCTTTACGCTCGAATTCCGCAGTCGGGATTCCCACCAATTCGCTTAATACATACCCGGAATCGTCGAACGTCAGGGTCTGATCGAAATCACTGGCAAACAGGTACCGCTTCAATGGTTTGTCACTCATATGGCTATTAGATTCATTGGAGACCCGGAATGGCCCATAAATAACATCGATAGTGAGCATTACCAAAGTGATAACGGGACATGAAGATGTAGCCGCGAGCGCTTCGCTGGTGCGGCAGCGGAAAAGGGCGAATCCTGATGAATTGAGGTTTCTGTAGCTTGTAAACAGGTTGAGGACAGTGTCCCTACCCTATTCTTCCAAAATCGGTGAATCAAGGACAGGCTCACCCTGTTACCTGAAGCGGCGCACAGGTACCCGTGGTGCCTTTACTAATCCGTTCCTACGCCTGAGAATAGATACATCACCCGCAGCTCAAGACGTGACTCGGCAGGAGCATTGATGCGCGCCGAAATGACTGGACAGCGGGCAACAGGAGCAGGTTTAACTATGGCAGCTACCGGGGAACTCATTCGTCTCATCAACTACGTCGACGACATCAACACTACGCTCCGCCGTATCAGCGCCTCCATCCCGCTGATGGAAGCTGAAGAGCGTAAGCGTCTCGCCGAGAATATTCGGTCGGCTGGCACCAACCTCACCTCTGTCCTGGGACAACTGGAAAAGGGGCAGTAGTGACCGAGGTCCGGACCATCGCCGTCATTGGCGCTGGCCCGGTGGGCCGAGCCATCGCGCAACTGGCGGCCCGGGGCGGCTACCGCACCATTCTGGAAGATCTGTTACCCAACGCCCTGCGCCGGGCGGAGAGCGAAATCCGCAGCCAACTTGACCGGGCAGTAGCGTCAGGTGGTGTCTCCGCGGATGCCGCCGGCGAAGCACTTTCCCGTCTGGAATTTGCCGGCACGGTCGAAGATGCCGCCCGCCCGGCAGATTTCGTCATCGAAGCAGTTCCGGAAGAACTGGAATCGAAGATCGAGATATTTACTCTGCTCGACAAGATCTGCCGTCCCGGCACGATCCTGGCTTCTCATCTTTCTTCGCTCAGCATCACCGAGATTTCCCGCGTCACCTATCGCGCTAAGAATTGCCTGGGCATGCGCTTCGCCGAACCAGTGGATAGCCAGAAGCAACTGGAAATCATCCGCGGTGTGGAAACGGATGACAATACGTGTGAATACCGCCGTGGAAGTCGGCCGAAGACTGGGAAAAGAGGTCGTGGTGATAAGGGATTCGGCTTCCGTCTAATCGATGCCACTTGGCATAAAATAAGCTCTTAAGCCTTTAGCTCTTGGCTTCTCGCCCTTGTAGCGTCGGCATCCTGCCGGCTGTCCTGAGGGCGTCTCGCCCTCAGCGGTGGGGGCGAGGACGCCCCCACGACAGCCGCCGGGACGGCGGCGCTACGAAACCCGTCGCGACTGGATTCGCGTTTAGGAAAGTGATCACTCTCAGTCCGCCAAGGATTCAAGCTGAAGGCTAAGAGCTAAAAGCTACTTATTAATATCATCCTTCGCTTCCAGCCTTTTCGCGAATGCTTGCAACGGCTGCTTTTGCCCCTCCGGAGCCCCTGCCGCCGCTCTGTTCATCTCTTTGGCTGCGTTTGCGAAGTCTCCCTGGGCGGAATACATGCGCGCCAGGCCCACATGCACGACCCACTGGTCCGGATTCTTTTTGGCATTATCGCGATAGATGGCAAATGCCTCATCGGCCTTGCCGCTCATCTGCAACTGGCGGGCATAGCTGTGCATCTGGATCGCGTTGGCCATGGTCAACGCTTTGTTCCGCGCCGTTGTCGCTTCATCTTTGCGGCCCAGGGCATCGAGAACTTGCGCCCTCGTCATGTTGTTGTCGTACCGCGCCTCGGTCTGAATCGATCGATCGGAGTACTTCAACGCCTCGTCGAGATCGATCTTCTCTTGAAGCAGGTAGTTGGCGGCATCATCCCAACCTTCCCATGTGTACTGGGACAAACCACGCAGCTGGTTGTGCAGATTGGCCGTCACAATTTCGTGGGTGTTGACGCCCACCTTGAAGGGAACTGCAACCTTCTCCCAACGTAAGCGTCACGACCGACGAATCCGGTGTTACGTCGTCGAAGTCGTAGGTGAGCGCTTCATGAAAGTCGGTGCTCTGGGGTTTTACCGTGACGCGAAGCGCGTCCTCGGCCTGGTCGTAGGTGAAACTGCCCCAGGAGGTCGAATTCCTGGAGAAAATGACCGTGCACTCATTTTCGCCGGGAATCATGTGGAGGCCGTAAGTGCCTTTGGGCAGAGGCTTGCCCTCGATGGTCACTGGATCCATAAACTGAATGGTCGTGTTCTCATTCGCTCCGGCGCGCCAGACCTGGCCGTAAGGCACGACTCCGCCCCAGATTTTGCGCTTGTTCACCATCGGACGGTGGTAGTTGATGGTGATGTCGGTGATCCCAATCCGCTGGGTGATGATCGCATGCTGACTGGGCCGCGGCAGATCCAGAACGAACGACTGGGCCTGAGCCAGTGATGCCAAGCAACAGCAACCCTTCGACGACAAACAGAGCGCGCACAAGTAGCTTGAACACGATGCAAGCCTCCCAAACTATGTGTTTTGAGTGAAGTTAACCGGGCCTGGGCGAATCTGAACGGTGGTTTAGACGCCTCGGCTCTGACCTGGTTAGCACAGTGGGTCTCGAGCCCGGAGCGCGGCAAAAATGAGGCTATCCTTTTGGCCTGCAACACGGTCTAAAGAACGACGGCCAAGGAAAAAGTGGGAACCGGCTCGACTCCGACACCGTATTAGAGATAAGACGGGCGCACGAACCCGCCCCATCGTTCTGAACTAGCCTTGCTTTCTACAACCTATGAACGTGCTTTTTGAGATCGTCCGCCAGTCGCTGGCTACCCTCTGGGCCCACAAGCTGCGTTCCTTTCTGACCATGTTCGGAATCGCATGGGGCGTAGGATCGCTCCTGCTGCTGGTGGGTTTAGGAGAAGGATTCCGCAGCGGACAAGTCCGAAACCTGGCCACTCTCGGTCAGGACATCATGTTTATTTATTCGGGACGGATACCGGCGGTGCCGGGAAGTCTGCAATCGGGCCAGACCTATCACTTTACCTACGAAGATTATCTGGCTATTCGGAATGAAGCCCGCACCCTGCGCTTCATTTCCCCGGTGATCAATCGCGAGGACATCCGCGCGGTCAGCGATTACGGCTCGACCAATGGCCAGGTTTTTGGAGTGGCCCCGGAATACAACCAGATTCGGAGCGTGCCGCTTGGTACCGGCCGCTGGTTGAATGACGAGGACAATACCGAACACCGCCGGGTCGCCGTGGTCGGTTGGGAACTGCTGAAGAACGTTTTTCCCGGACGCCCCGCCGTGGGCGCCACCATGCTGCTGAACGGTATTCGCTTTGACGTGATCGGCGTACTGGCCAAGGTGGGGAAAGACGGCAACAACGGAACCAATGCCCGCATCTTCGTTCCGGTCGAGACCATGCGCAATCTGTTTCCTCTGAAGCAGGAGAATTCAGAGAGCGCTCTTTCCTTCATCAACTACCGGCCGCTGGTCAAAGCCGAGCACATGCGTTCCAAAGAAGAGGTTCATCAGATTATTGCGCGGCGGCATGGCTTCGATCCCAAGCTGGAAGATGCCTTCGAAGACTGGGACACGATTGAAAATTCGCAACGGGTGGGCAAGATTTTCGACGCCATGGATTATTTCCTCGGGGTCGTCGGATTTGTAACCCTGGCGCTGGGGGCGATCGGCATCGTGAACATCATGCTGGTCTCGGTTGCGGAACGTACCCGGGAAATTGGTCTGCGGAAAGCATTGGGCGCTACCTATCAGAATATTCTGACCCAGTTTTTTATCGAGGGAGCATTCCTCACCGTTTTCAGCGGCGGCATTGGACTGCTGATCGCGACCGCATTCGTCACCGCGCTCGCCCAGTTGCCGGCTCCGCAGGGATTCGACACTCCTCGCATTGTGCCAATGTCGGCTCTGGTGGCGATTCTGTCCCTCGCGGTGGCTGGCGTGGTAGCTGGAATTTATCCCGCGCGCAAAGCCGCACTGCTGGCTCCCGTTGAAGCCATGAGGCAGGAGATGTAACGTGATTAGCGAACTCGGAAGTCAGGCCTACACCGCGCTACGCCATAACAAACGGCGCAGCATCCTCACCATGTTGGGCATGGCATGGGGCATTGCCACGGTCGTCCTGCTTCTGGCGTACGGCGCAGGCTTTGAGCGGGGTCTCTGGGCGGCATTCCGCTCCTTTGGTACCAACCTGGTCTTCATATTTCCCGGACGCACTTCGCAACAGGTCGGCGGCACCAAGGCCGGAAATGAAGTCCGTCTTACCATCAAAGATCTGGATTACATTCGCGACGAAGTCCCGCTGCTCAAGCGACTTTCTCCGGAAGTCTTCAAGCAATGCAATGTGGCCTGGGGCACGCGCAACGCGAACTACGGGGTGAGCGGGGTCTACGCCGTGTACCCGCGCATGCGGCGCATGGAATTCGCGGAGGGATCGCCTTTCGGTGAAGCCGAGGATTTCACGCACGCCCGCGTCGCCTTCATCGGAGCTGACGCCAAGAAGAAACTGTTTTCCGGCCAGAATGCGATTGGCGAGAGCATTCGAGTCGACGGTATCTCTTACCAGATTGTGGGCGTGCTGAAGCACGTCATCAACAACAGCGACGACAATCTGAACGAGCACATTTATGTGCCTTTCAGCACCATGAACGAGCTGAAAGACACGTTCTATCTGAACTCGGTCGTCATGGAATACGAAGGCGACAATGCCAAAGTGGTGAAGGCTTTGAGGAACTCCATGGCCTTCCATCACAACTTCGATCCGAAAGACGAGCGCGCTATCTTCGTGTTCGATGTGTTTTCAGACTTGCTGAATCTGAGAGTCATCACGACGGGCATCAAGATTCTCCTGGGCTTCATCGGACTGCTCACGCTGGGAATCGGCGGTGTCGGGCTGATGAACATCATGCTGGTTTCGGTTACGCAGCGCACCCGTGAAATCGGCGTGGAAAAAGCCCTGGGCGCCCACCGCTGGCACATTCTCTTTCAATTCCTGACCGAAGCGATGGTCATCACCGCTCTCGGTGGTTTGCTGGGCGTGGCCTTTGCCTACCTGGTTTCCTGGTCCGTCCCGTCCCTTACTCTCTGGAGCGCTTTTCAGGAAGGCGCCGACGAAGGCGACATTCACCTGACCATCGACGCCGCAACCTTGATATGGTCCACTGGCGTTCTCAGCTTCGTAGGAATCATCAGCGGCATGCTGCCCGCCATCAAAGCCGCCAAACTGGATCCCATCGAAGCCCTCAGATACGAGTAAGAAACTGAGAACCGAGAACTAAGAACTGAAAACTAAGAATTAAACGCTGTTGCTCTTATCGTCAAAAAAGGCGGGCGAGGGCGCCCGCCATACACTGTCCGTTACAATCTTTAAGTGACCGAAGCCAACTCCCGGCTGGAACTCGTGCTCGCACAACTGAAACTCTATGAGCATCCGCTGCTCGACTTCTCCGCCCGCGCCAAGGGTGAAGCTGTAGAGGTCATCATTGACTTCAAAAATCCGCCGGTGCCGGTGCATACCTATCTGTTCGAGCTTCACCCGCGCGATCTCGATCATCCTCAATTTGAGTGGGGATTCCAGCGGCAGCTCTATGATTGTCTGCACGACTACATGGTCGAAATGTTCATCCGGACGCCGCAGGACCGGGCTGACCGCCAACGGAAGGGCTTGTGAGCCTCCGCCAGATTATCGAACAGGAAATTCGTGAGCGCGGACCGATTCCGTTTTCGCGGTACATGGAGTTGTGCCTCTACCATCCGGAACTTGGATACTACTCCCGCCACGCCGAACAATTCGGCAAGGCAGGAGACTTTTATACCTCGAGCGACGTGCACGCTGTGTTTGGGCGTTTGCTGGCGCGCCAGTTTGAAGAAATATGGAGAGCGCTGGGCGCGCCCGCCGAAATCGAAATTCTGGAACTCGGTCCCGGCCGCGGACTCTTTGCCCAGGATGTGCTGGCCTGGTCGGAGAAGAAGTTTCCTCAATTCTTCCACGCCCTGCACTACTCGCTGGCGGAGCAATCTCCTAAATTGCGGGACCGCCTCAGGGGTGTGCTTGCCAGTTATCTCGAAAGCGGGAAAGCATCGTCAGTTTCTGAAAATGCGTTCGAGCGGCATCTGCATCAGAGACTGATGCCCTGGTTCTCTGACATGTCAGGCAGCACCGCGAAGGCCGCGATGGCTGCTGAAGCTGCTGAAAGCTTCTACGCCAGTGCTGAGAACACAGGAGAAGGCACGACTACCGCCGCTCCAGATAATGCGATGAACGAGCGAGCCTTAGGCGCCGAGGTTCCGGTCATCGTTTTTGCCAATGAGTTCTTCGATGCGCTTCCGGTGGAGATTCTCAGCCAGCAGGGAGCGCTCCGCATTTCCGCGCAAGACGGCCATTTCGTCGAGACCTGGGTTCCACCATCCCCTGAAGAATTGTCCTTCCTTGATCGCTACGGAGTTCATCCGGAGCCAGGAGAGCGCGTCGAAGTTCCACTACTGGCACACCGTTACATGGCGCGCCTGGCAGCGTCCGTGGGCAAAGGTGTGATTATCGCGATCGACTACGGCTACACGCGTCAGGAACAACTCGCCGGCCGCCATCGCGGGACGCTGATGGCGTACCGGCAACACTCGGCAACACCTAATCCTTACGAAGCTCCGGGCGAGCAGGACCTCACGGCCCACGTGAACTTTACAGCTCTCTCCGGCGGCGGCGGAAGAGAACGGCATGCAGGCGCAGCCGCTGCTCACGCAATCACAATTCCTGATGGGAATTGGAGAGCCAAATCAATTTGCCGACGCCTTCGAAGACTGCCGCGTCCCGCAGGAGCGCGCCAAAGTCGCTCTGCAGCTCAAGCACCTGGTAACCCCCGCCGGCATGGGCGAGAGTTTCCACGTTCTGGTCGCGGCTAAGAATGTTGCGGCGCAGAAGGTAGAAGGGTTGAGCGGACTCTCGTTCTCCAAAAGCAGGCTTTAGCGGCCAATGAGCGGAAATCCTTCCGCGCATAAGAATGTTTCATGGGTAGGCATGGTTCGGAGAAGTGCCAGGGAACATCTATGAAACAGGGAAGAAGAACCCAGCGGTAAAAATTTTGGCAGGAGATCTAGATGGAAAACGAAGCTCGTCCGCCTTCCTGGAAAATCCTGCTGGCGTTCGCCATGATTTACTTCGTCTGGGGATCGACCTTTCTGGCGATCCGCATTGGCGTGCGCGAGGTTCCTCCATTTCTGTTGGCGGCCATGCGTTTTTTCACCGCTGGCCTTGTGCTCTATGCATGGTTACGGGTGAAAGGCACTCCGGTTCCAGGCCGGCGCGAGTGGATTTCGGCGACGGGACTCGGCGCTCTCATCTTCGTGCTCGACTACGGCTGCCTGTTTTGGGCCGAGCAGCGCGTGCCTTCCGGAGTTACGGCCGTCGTGCTGGCGACGATCCCGGTATTCATTGCGCTTCTGGAAATTATTTTCCTGCGGACGCAGAAACTCACAATCAGGCTGGGACTTGCGCTTCTGGTCGGGATCTGTGGGGTCGCGGTGCTGGTGAACCGGTCGTTTTCGTTGGGCGAAGCTGCCATCGATCGAGCGGGGGCGATTGCCTTGCTGGTTGCCTCCGCGACCTGGTCGGTGGCGACGATTCTTACCCGCCGCGTTCCACTGCCCGCGTCGAAGGCGATGAGCGCCGCCGCCCAGATGCTCACCGGAGGAGCGCTACTCTTTGTGCTGGCAGCAGTGTCCGGAGAATTTAAAGGTTTCCACGCGCAGGCGGTTTCCCGCAACGCGTGGTTTGCGCTCGTCTACCTCATCATCGCCGGCTCGATTGTTGGCTTCACTGCTTACGTATGGCTACTGCACTATGAATCGCCTACCAAGGTCGGAACCTACGCATACGTGAATCCGGTTGTCGCAGTTGCTCTGGGATACTTCTTCGGCGGGGAAGGCCTTGGATCGCGAACTCTTTTAGGGACTTTACTCGTGCTAGTGAGCGTTATCACAATTACTACCACGCCGAAGGTTGCGCGAGATCCAAGTTCCGACATCGCGGAATTGAGCGCAGCCAAAGCAGACTAGTAATGATTCCGGCAAGAACTCTGTGGGGCGGGTCTTCGACCAGGCACCAGACGGCCTGTTAAGGCCTCGTCATTCTTTCCGGCTTCATCAGTTGATCGAACTCTTCGCCCGTCAGATACCCCAGCTTTAACGCCGCCTCGCGCAGATTGCTGTGTTCAACGTGAGCGGTGTGCGCAATCTTCGCCGCCTTGTCGTATCCAATTTTAGGAGTCAGCGCGGTCACCAGCATCAGCGAGTTCTTCAGATTCTTGTCCACCTGGGCACGATCGACCTGCATCCCTTTGATCATGTAGTCGACGTATCCGTGGCAGGCGTCGGTGATCAGAGTGACGGAGTGCAGGAAGTTATAGATGATCACCGGCTTGTAGACGTTCAGCTGGAAGTTTCCCTGCGACCCGGCGAAGCCGACCGCAGCGGTCGCGCCGTGCACTTGCACGCACACCATGGTCATGGCTTCGCACTGCGTGGGATTCACTTTGCCCGGCATGATCGACGAGCCCGGCTCGTTTTCCGGAATGATCAGTTCACCAAGGCCGGACCGCGGCCCGGACGCCAGCCATCGAATGTCATTCGAAATCTTCATCAGCGAAGCGGCGAGAGTTTCCATGGCACCCTGAGCAAAAACGATTTCATCGTGCGCTGAAAGCGCGGCGAATTTGTTGGGATGCGAGCGGAAGGGAAGTCCGGTCAGTTCGGCAATCTTCTTCGCGGCGCGCTCGGCAAATTCCGGATGCGCGTTCAAACCCGTGCCCACCGCGGTTCCGCCGATGGCCAGGTCGTAAAGCCCGTCGAGCGCCTGTTGCAATCGCTTGATGTCGCGCTCCAGCAGACTGGCCCAGCCGCCGAATTCCTGTCCGAAAGTCAGGGGCACGGCGTCCTGAAGATGCGTGCGCCCGATCTTGACGATATCGCCGAATTCTTTTCCCTTGGCCGCAATCGCATCGTGCACCGTCTGGATCGCGGGAATCAGGGCGTCCTTCACCCGGTCGGCGGCCGCAATGTGCATGGCGGCCGGAAATGTGTCGTTGGACGATTGCGACATGTTGACGTCGTCATTGGGATGGATGGGTTTCTTCGATCCCAGTTCGCCTCCCGCCAGTTCGATGGCGCGATTGGCGATGACTTCGTTGACGTTCATGTTGGTCTGCGTGCCACTTCCGGTCTGCCAGATACGCAGTGGGAACTGGTCGTCGAGTTTGCCGGCGATGACTTCATCGGCGGCCTGCACGATGAGCTTGGCCTTTTCAGCGGAAAGCTTGCCGAGGTCCTGGTTCACCAGCGCGCACGCCTTCTTGAGGATGCCGAAGGCGCGAATCAGTTCCGGCGGCATGGTGTCGCGTCCGATATCGAAATGCAGCAGCGAGCGCTGCGTCTGCGCTCCCCAATACACGTGAGACGGGACATCGATGTGTCCCATGCTGTCGGATTCTTTGCGAGTCTTCGGTTTTACCGGCGCTGCCATGGCGTCTTCCTGACGAGTCCGTGAGGATGAAAGCAACCGAAGATTATAACGCGGATAAATCGATTCTATCGGAGCAGTGCTTGCTTGGCGACCTTTGCGGCATTTCTTCGCGTTCTTTGCGGTTAAAGATTTTGACCGCAAAGTTCGCAAAGGAACGCCGCAAAGTTCGCGAAGGGTTATTTTGTTCCGATCACCACAGTAAAGAACGTTGGTGGCAAAGGATGATTTTCCACGGAGCTGTAACCGGAATTCCGCAGCATGCGTTGAAGTTCCGCAAAAGTGTAGGCTTCTCCGCCCGGAGTTCCTGCCAGCATAGTCAAGCTGAAACGGGCCGGTACGGGAGGAGACACGCGGTCTTCGTTGGGAACAAATTCCAGAATCACCGCTCGACCTCCGGGTTTGAGCGCCGCGTTTACTTTCTTCAGCAGCTTCTCGCAGGTTGGCGCATCGAAGTGGTGGAGGAAATTTGTGATCATGACAAGGTCGTAGTCGTTGCCATATTCCACATCAAAAGCGCTGCCTGGAATCGTATGGTAGCGACCTGAGACGCCCGCTGCTGCGGCGTTCTCCTGAGCGACTTCCAGCACGTTCGGCCAATCGACAGCCCAGACCTCGGCGTTAGGATTGTGTTTGGCAAGTGTGATCTCGAACAATCCGTGGCCGACGGCCAGGCCGAGCACTTTCCATTTCTTTCCTTCGTCCGCCTTTAACAGCTTGGCAATCAGATCGGCTGGCATCTTCATCATCGGCGCCATGGCGCGGGCAAAGTCCACCCACATGGGATGTTCCGGTTTCGTACTGTTGTGATCGATGGCCGTGCCGCCTTTGCGGACCGCAGCAGTCGAGCTCCCGAAATCCCTCGAGTGATGGCGGGGAGAGCAGAAATCTGATCGAGCCGCCAATATAAGCCGGCGAATGCTGGTCTAGAAAAATTGCCGAGTCTTGTGTAAGTCCGTAGCTCGAATCTTTTTTTGTAAGAAAGCCCATGATCACCAGGGCGTCGCAGAGAATGCGTGTGCCTCGTTCCGAAGCCTGGCAGCGCTGGGCAATCGTCGCGGCCGACTCATTTCCCTCGGCGATTGCGGTAAAGAGTTCAAGCTGGATGGCGGCTTTCAGCGCCTCGGTCTGATGGAATGCGGTAACCGTCTCAAAAAACAGTTGCGGGGACGGTGGAGCGCCTGGTTGATTTTCGCGCATGATTGGTCTCCTGAAATTTTGGCGTCGCCATTTTACAGGGAAAAGCGCTTGGGAAGATCGCTGCAAACCGAGGCAAAACCTGAAACCACGAAGGACACGAAGGTCCACGAAGGTTCGTTCCGATCCTTCGTGCCTTAGTGTCCTTCGTGGTTATGGATTGTAAGCGTCCAGTCCTTTGAACCAGTTCTAGATTCTCTGCATGCTAGAATCTTTAGCTTCCAGGGCCACTGTAGGCCCACCCTCTGCATAAACCGCGACAGGGTGGGAGACCCAGCCCGATACGAATCATCTTCATCCGAGACAACGATTTGGTGACCAAACAGCTTTCCCGCGAGCGCCAGCAGATTCCAGAAACTCTTCCGCGCCCTCAGATCAAGGAAGAAGCCGATACTTCGGCGGACGTGGTGGTGATCGGCGCCGGTCCGACCGGGCTGGCTTGCGCCATCGAAGCTCAACGCGCCGGGTTCAAGACCATGGCGATCGACAAGGGATGCCTGGTCAATTCCATCTATAACTATCCCGCGAACATGTCGTTCTTTACCACGCCCGAGCTGCTGGAGATCGGCGACATTCCGTTCAGTACCGCCCGGCAGAAGCCCACGCGCGAAGAGGCGCTGGAGTACTACCGCAAGGTGACGGAACATTACCATCTGGATGTTCGCCAATATCAGTGGGTGAAGACGGTCACAGGCAGCGACGGCAATTTTCAAATCTGTGCCACCGACGCGCTTGGACGCATCTACGACTACCGCACCCGCAAGCTGATTGTTTCGACCGGCTACTATGATCTGTCGAACCCGTTGAACATTCCCGGCGAAGATCTTCCCAAGGTTTATCACTACTATCGCGAACCGCATCCGTACTTCGACATGGATGTCGTGGTTATCGGAGGCAAAAATTCTGCGGCGATCTCGGCGCTTGATTTATGGCGTCACGGCGCGCGCGTGACGCTGGTGCATCGCGGATCGAAATTGCATAACCATGTGAAGTATTGGATTTTGCCGGACATCGAAAATCGCATCAAGAATCGCGAGATAGCGGCTTACTTCGGCAGCTCAGTGGTCGAGATCGGAGTCGACTACGTCAATCTCGAAACGCCGGAGGGTCCTGTGCGCCTGAAGAACGATTTTGTCTTCGCGATGACGGGCTACCATCCTGACTACGATTTTCTGCGTTCGATGGGGATCGAGCTCTCTGCCGAACAGTGCCGCCCGGTGTGCGATCCTCTGACCCTGGAGAGCAATGTGCCCGGCATCTACGTGGCGGGAGTAATCGTGGCGGGATCCAGGACGAACGAGATCTTCATCGAAAACGGAAGGTTTCACGGCCGGCAGATCGCCGAGCATCTGAAACAGACGCTGTCGGGAAAAGATTAGCCAGACTACGCCAACGTGACCAGTTCTTCTCCCAATTGCTGATTGATCAATCGCGCCACCAGCAGTCTTGAGTTTTTCTCCGGTCTTCGACAGCACGAAATCCTGATCGGAATCCGACCAGTCGAGCTTGAAACTGGTGGCCAGGGCGGAAATCCAGATCTGACGCACGGGAGCGTTGGGAGAGATGACGAACTTGCTGCGGTCTTCGAACGAAATATGCAGCGCGCCAGACTGGTCTTCCACTTCGATGTCGGATGACTCTTCCGCCTGCATGAGAGATTTCTTTAAAGATTCGAGCGCCGTATCGGCGCGTTTGCGAAAATCGTTTTCATCAAGCATGCGAAGATTATAACCGTCGTTGGTCCTTGGCCCTTGGTCTTTGGCCTAAGACCTTCGGCCGCGTATCAAAACCACAAAGCTTGGTTTTGGCCAACGACCAAAGGCCAAGGACCAACGACCAATCACCATGGACCCGCAACCCGAACGCGCATCCAACTCGATCTCACTCGTCCGCGTATCTGGCGGCTGGTGCGGGTTAACCGGAATTTCCGGCGGCTTTGGCTGGCGCAGATCGTCAGCGAGATCGGCGACTGGTTCTACACCCTGGCGATTTACAGTCTGCTGCTGCAACTGACCGGACGGGCGAGTTCGGTGGCGCTGGCGCTGGTGCTGCAGGTCCTTCCCCAGACTTTCATTGGTCCTGCGGCCGGGGTGATCAACGATCGGGTGAGCCGCAAGCGCGTCATGATCATCGCCGACGTGGTGCGGATGGTCGTGGTTTTCGCCATGCTGCTGGTGCGCTCCCGATCCACGGTGTGGCTGGTCTACCCGTTGCTGTTGCTGGAAACTCTGATGGCGGCATTTTTCGAGCCGGCCCGAACTTCAGTGATTCCAAATATCACGGACCGCGAAGATGTGTTGGTGGCGAACACGCTTTCTTCGGTGACCTGGTCGGTCAATCTACTGATTGGCGCGTCGGTCGGCGGAGTGGTAGCCGCGCTGTTCGGACGCAATGCCGTGTTCCTGCTGAATGCGCTCTCATTTCTGTCGTCGGCGCTGTTGATTCGGGGGATGAAGTTCGACGAGCCGCATGCCCAGGCGTCGGCGCCGTTACGCCTTCGTGACGCGATCGATTTGTCTCCGGTGCTGGACGGCATTCGTTATGTTCGCAAGGATCGCCGCCTGCTGACGGTGGTATTCGCCAAAGCCGGCGAACTGATGATTGGTCCCAGCTGGGTACTCTTTACCGTCATGGGCAACGGCTATTTCCACTTTCATCTGCCGAGGATCGATCCCCAACGTACTGCCATGCTGGGCATGAGTTTGCTGCTGGGGGCGCGTGGGATCGGCGCAATCGTGGGACCAATGTTCTCCGCGCGCTGGGCTGGCCACTCCGATCGCAGGCTGCGACTCGGTATTCTGTTCGGCTATCTCACGATTGGTATTGGATATTTCGGCCTGGGTTGGTCGCCAAACATTTGGGTGGCGTGTGTCTGCATTGTCCTGGCCCATTGCGGAGGGTCCACAGTCTGGGTCTTTTCCACCACGATCTTGCAACTGAATACCGAAGACCGCTTCCGCGGACGCGTATTCTCCGCCGATCTCGGCTTCTCCATGCTGACGATCGCTATCGGGGCCTATGTCTGTGGCTTCTTTCTCGACCGCGGCGTGTCGGTGCAGATGGTGGCGTGCAGCACAGGGCTGATCATGATTCTCCCGGCTCTGCTGTGGGCTTGGGGAATGAGGTTGGGTAGATCAACACCAGTTCTAACAGGAGCCGGTGGATGACCACAGACTACGTGGGGACAGGGTTATTGGTCGTTGGTCCTTGGCCTTTGGTCGTTGGCCCAGGATCTCGCTCCTGCGTTTCAAAAATATAGCACCTGGCTTTGGCCAACGACCAAGGACCAAGGGCCAAGGACGAACAGCCGCTGTCCCCACGTGGTCTATGCCGAAAGCTGATCGATCTTTGCGGCCATGATGAAATCGCTCTGCGTCAGGCCATCAATCTTGTGCGTCCACAGAGTGATTTCAGCTTTGCCCCAGCCCAACAGAATGTCGGGATGATGTCCCTGAGCTTCCGCGACCTCTCCCACACGGTTGACGAAATCGAGCGCCTGCTTGAAATCGGGGAAAGTAAAAGTACGCGTGATGTGGTGCTCGTTCACCACTGTCCACTTTGGGACCTGTTGCTGGATGCGTTGCAGTTCCGCTCCTTTGAGCGGCGGCACGCCTCCGCGGCAGGGAACACAGTTCTGGCTGGCAAGATCTTCGGGCATGGCTACTACCTCTTCTACTGCGGCGGCCGCATGTCCACCTGATTGACCGGACATTCGCGCACGCTTTGGGTGCAGCTTTGATATTGCAGATTCTTGTCCACGCAAACTTCCAGGCTGACCAGATCTCCGGCATGGCAGGAAACGCGGAAGGCCTCCAGCGGCGCGTGGTTCGCTTCGGCAAAACTCTTCTCTAGATCGCTTACGTCGAATTGCTGCTCGCGATCCAGCCGGGGATACTGCTCGGGCACATGCACACTCTTGAATGCCTGCTCTACCTTGGCAAAATAATCCTGAGCCGAGAGGCCGGTGCAGGTGCCATGTTTCTGCCATTCGTGCTGGATCAGGCCGCGGCTGGGCATGTAGTTCAGCATGTGGTCCACGGTGTCGCTCGCAACCGGGCTCGCGGTCGAGCACGACATGGGAGGTTCGCCGCTGTTGGCTTGCGGCCAGAGTCCGTGCAGTACGAAGGCGGTGTGTCCGCCGGTTCTGCATTCGCTGGAATGGTCTGTGGGATGACCGGCACAGTAGTTCGGCGCCCAGGAAAGTGCCAGCAGGTAATAGTCGAAATTGCCGCCAGATGCTGCGTCGGCATCGTGGTGACGGTGGTGATGCTTGGCAAAGGCAGCGGGCGTGATGAGAAGCAGTCCAAAAAGTACTGATGCGATCAGACGGTTCATATTGGTTTATATCGGCACCGGCCCCCACTTCTCGCCAAAAAACGCGAGAGATGGGGCACCCGGTTTTTACTGATGGCTGAAAGCTGAGAGCTGACAGCTAAAACGGAATATCTTCGTCGCTGATCGGCGCTGCGCCAGCCGGTTCAGCTTCCGGCATGCGTTGATCGAAGTTGTTTCCGCCGGATGAAGCGCCGCGCGAACTGCCTGCGAAATCTCCGCCTCCGCCGCCTTCACCACGGCCGCCCAGCAGAATCAGATCGCTGGCCACGACTTCCGTCATGTATTTCTTTTGATTGGTCTGCTTGTCGTCCCAGGAGCGGGTTTGCAGACGGCCTTCGATGTAGACCTTGCCGCCCTTCTTCAGATACTCGCCGGCAATCTCAGCCAGACGCTGCCAGAGGACGACGTTGTGCCATTCGGTGCGGTCCTGCCACTCGCCGTTCTTGTCCTTGAAGCGTTCGTTGGTGGCTAGTGCGATCTTGGCCACGGGAGTGCCGCTGGGAGTGAACTTTACCTCGGGATCTTTGCCCAGATTGCCGATCAGAGTGACGCGGTTCAGACTTTTGCCTGCCATAAGTGCTGCTCCTTCCGCCCCTTTCGTTTGAGTATTAAACCAGGGAGCCGGGAAAATTAAACGGGATTCTAGGGGCTGGAACGCCACTATACCAGATCGGGCCTCGGCCGTCAGACCTCGGACTTCAGGTCGTCCGACGTCTGAGGTCCGATGCCAGCTTTTGGGGTATAATTCCGCCGATGCCTGCCGAACCGCTCAGGGGAATTGTCGGGATGGTGCCCGACGAGTTCAAGCACGAACCCAGGTCCAAGGGTCTTGCTCACCGCTCGCAAGAAAAAGCCCAAAGAGCTGGCCGTAATCACCGAGTGCTGCACCGGTTGCGCCGGTTCGCCTGCCTGCGTGGAATATTGTCCGGTGGAAGACTGCATGTTCTGGGTCCCGGACGAAGACAACTCTCCCTTCGGCCGCATCCAGGTCGACCCGATTCTCTGCATCGGCTGCAACAAATGCACCAGCAAAGGTCCAGACGGCTCCTTCCTCGATGGCTGTCCCTGGGACGCAATTGTGATGGTGGACACCGCAGAAATCGAAAAAGAAGTCGGCGTCATGCCGTTCTAACTGAGAACCGAGAACTGAAAACTAAGAACTGAAGTTTTAAAATTTCTGCCTTCCTCGCCCCCGGTTCTCAACCGCCATCCTACTTCGCCCGCTGAGTGATCGCCTGTTCGGTTGCCACCGCCTGTTGCCGCACATGGTCGGGAATCTCCGGCAACTCGCGTTCGTAAGGGCGGATCGCGGGGATATCTTCGGGCTGTCCAATAAGGTAGAGCGCGCGCAGGGCTTCCCAAACCTGCTCGGTGCCGGGATCAAGCGACGCGATTTGATCTCCTGCGGCAACGGTTTGTCCGGTCTGTGCGGACAACTCACGCAGCCGGCCGCTGATAGGGGATCGCACTTCGACGATTCTTCCTCCGGCATCGATCTTGGCAATGATGCCGCCTTGATGGATGGGCGTTCCCAAAGTGCTGGCATCTGTAATTTTTCCAGCCTCCGGAGCCGTGACCTTCGCCGGCTGCAGCAGGGCGACGATGTGCGACCTTCCCGTGGCATCGCCGAAGCGGACCAGCGATAGCGCTGCATTGCCCCGCACCATGACTGAAGAATCGTTCAGCATTTTCAGAAGCGCCTCATGAAATCCTGCGCTGGCCGCGTCTTTGCTGCTGACGTCCTGCCCCATCACCCAGGCATCGGTGTTGCGGACTTCCTCAACCGGGTAGGACGCGAGCCGGACCACATCCGGATACCAGCGCGTGACACTCGCGTCGTGGCGGGTAACCCGCTCGCCGATCTGCACCAGGGCATGCTGAATGTGACGAGGCTTCTTGTCGTCCTGGATGTACTCGGCGAGTTGCTTGTCGGAGAGTTGCCGTCCAAACCAGGTGTTCCACCAGAACAGAAACGGCATGAGCACGATCAGCCAACCGGTTGCAAAGAACAACAGCCGGTTGCGAGTGGACATCCGCGGCTTCGCGGGTGGTGGTGGCGACGAGGTGGATTCGTCAGCTACGGTTGACGCGTCGGAGGGAAGATCTGGAGTAGCCGACATAGGTTTTTTCCGCGTGGAAATATATCAGATCGTGCCTCAGAGTGCGTCAGTCCACCACGTCCGCATCCAGCACTCGCTCTTGCTCCAGATAGTGTGACACCGCGTACTGGGCCAGCAGCGGCGTTTCCAGCTTGATCTCAGCGCCGATCCACTCGCCTTTGGCATGCGGCTGGCTGGCGGCATGTTTGCAGCTTCCGCTCGATCCGAATTTGGGACCGAACGCGGCACTCTGGATTTCATCGAACTGCCGCAGGTTTCGCCAGGCCTCGTCCCCAACCGTGCCGGAGACATCGATTTTGAGTTTCACTGTTGTCATTCAGTCATTCCACCACGGAGGCACAGAGACACGGAGAAAACCAACATTGTCTGTTTTTCTCCGTGTCTCTGTGTCTCCGTGGTAAATGAATTTCAATCATGCCGCAAATAAGTGATACAGCATGAAGTAGATCACCACTCCCGTGATCGACACATAAAGCCACAGCGGAAAAGTCCAGCGGGCAATCTTGCGATGCTTATCGAATCGCTCTCGCAACGCGCGGCTCAGCGTGATAATCACCAGCGGCACGATTACGATCGCCAGAATGGTGTGCGAAATCAGGATCGTGAAATAGACCGGGCGCGACCAGCCTTGTCCCTGAAAATGCACCGAGCCCACGTGTGCGTGGTAGTACAAATACGAAGTCAGAAACAGTACCGACGAAACCAAAGCCGTGATCATGACAGCCCGATGTGCCGCTATCCGTCCACGTTTGATGTAGCTTCTGCCGACCAGCAGCAGCACTGCGCTGGTGCCATTGAGCACCGCGTCAATCACGGGATAGATAGCGTATTGTGCGGCCACTTGCATCATGCGGCGGGCTTGGTAGTGCGGCGGCTGACCATAATGAATGAAAGCCCGAACATGAGCGCCGAAAACAGAACTAAAGTTGCCAGCGATGAAGTCAGGGGAAACTCTGTCTGGTTTCCGGGATAGAGCAGGTCTCGCAACGATTCAACGCCATAGGTCAGCGGGTTGATCTCTACCAGGAACTTGATCCACTTTGAAGCGCCCGACAGGGGAAACAAGGCCCCGGAGAGCAACCACAGAGGGATCAGGAAGAGATTAATGATCGCGTGGAACGCCTGAGTCGAATCCATCGCCCACGCTATGGTGAATCCCAGAGCCGTCAGGGCAAACGAGACCAGAAAGACGGTCAATGCAACCAGCAGGAAACTCGCGACGCCGAGATGTATTCCGACCAACGGAGCGAAGGCGAGGAAGATCAAACCCTGAATCGTTGCCAGCGTAGTTCCGCCCAGTACTTTGCCAAGCACGATCGCGGACCGCGGCACTGGCGCCACCATCACAGATAGCAGGAAACCTTCTTTGCGGTCCTCGATCACCGACATCATGGTGAAGATCGAAGTGAACAATACGATCATGATGAGCGCGCCTGGGTAAAAATAATCCAGATAGTGCTGCTGCCCCGCCGCGCTACCCGAACGAAACGAACTGCCGAAGCCGGAGCCGATGACAATCCAAAACAACAGAGGTGATGCGATCACTCCCACGACGCGGGCGCGCTGCCGGTAGAAGCGCACCAATTCCCGCCACCATAGCGTGAAAGCCGGCAGCATAAGGCCTGCACTGGGAACGGTGGCTTGGGCCGGGAGAGTTGCAGTCTGGGTAACCACGTCAGCTCGTTTTCTGCGCCTGAGGCGCTTTCTTCAGGGCAAACTTCTTGCGCACTTCGAGGACTACGTTCAAGAACAGTATTCCGGACAGGGCCAGCAGAATAATGCCCATGAACAATCCGTCAACGGTGGTGATCATTCCGTTCTGAATCGTCCACGCAATTCCGGCCAGCGGAACCAGCCCGAGGACAAATGACAGCGCAAGCATCATAGGTTCGTTCCTTGTAGCGCCGGCGTTCCGGCGGCTGTCTGGCGGGCGTCCCGCCCGCCGTTCGAGAGAATGCCTATGCTTCTAAACTGAGGCGGTGAGATGCGCTTCCGCAGACAGCCGGAGGCGGCCGCTACGAAGGTCGTTCGACCGCATCAGTCCAGAACCTGTGACCCGTCCGGCGGATGAAAACGTCCTCCAGCGACGGCTTGCTCACTGAGATCGCTTCAATCTCGCCGGGGAAAGCTTCCACCACATCCGTAATAAAACGATGGCCATTCTCCCGCTCAAGCCGGACTTGGCCGCCCAGAACTTTCGCGTCTACGTTGAAACGGGAGCGAATGCGTTCTGCCATGGACTCCGCGTCACGCGCGTCGAGCAGAATAACGTCGCCGCCAATTTCGTGCTTCAGTTCGGACGGAGTTCCCAGCGCCACCAGCTTCCCCTCATTCAGGATCGCGAGACGATCGCAGCGCTCCGCCTCTTCCATGAGGTGCGTGGTTACGATCACGCTGACTCTTTCTTCGTCGCGCAGGATTTGCAAATACTGCCAAAGATCGCGCCGCGCACCGGGATCGAGGCCGGTGGTGGGTTCATCAAGCAGCAGGACCGCGGGATGATGCAGCAAACCCTTAGCCAGTTCCAGCCGGCGTTGCATTCCGCCGGAGAACGTTTCCGCCTTTTCATTGGCGCGGTCGGAGAGCCCGACCCGGCCCAACATCTCTGCCACCCGCGATTTCAGGGCCGTGCCTCGCAATCCATACAAATGGCCTTGGTGCCAGAGATTTTCGTACGCGGTCAACTTCACATCAATGCTTTGCGCCTGGAACACAACGCCAATCTGATGGCGCAGCTTGTTTGGTTCGCGGGCCGCGTCGAATCCCATGATCACGTGCCCGCCCACCAGACGGCACCATCAGCGTCGAAAGGATGCGGAACATGGTGGTCTTGCCGCTGCCGTTGGGCCCAAGCAGTCCGAACAATTCGGCATGCCGGACGTCAAACGACACTCCGTTCAGGGCAGTGCGACCGTCGTAGCGGTGAACCAGGTCCTGAACCGAGATGACGGCAGGCGGGGCCGGCAATGAGCTATTGGGTGGGTCGAGAGCGACGTAATCGGGGGCTTTGGAAACCACAGGGTATTTTAGCTGGAACCGGCGAGCTGTGCTCGCTTTACGCGATTACGGAGACCTTTGGTGCAGACCGCACTTGCATTACCTCTTATTCAGCATCATGAGCGCAAACAGCAGCGGCAAATAGATCACCGTCGCCTGCAGAAGCTGCCGGGCGCGTTGTTTCGACCGCGCGTTGCTGGTCGCCACGTGCAATGATGCCAGCCGCCAGCCGAAGTAGAGCAGAGCAATTCCAAATATGAGGGCGCCCGCGAAGTACAGTCTGCCGGACATAGCGAGCAGAGTAGGCAGCAGGCTCACAGGAATCAGCGCTGCTGAGTACAACAATATCTGCCTGCTCGTCGACTTGCCATCCGGTTCCACAACCGGCAGCATGCGGACTCCGCCGTCTTCGTAATCCTGACCATACAGCCACGCGATCGAATAAAAATGGGGGAACTGCCAGAAGAATACGATGGCAAACATCACCAGTGCGCCCCAGTCAAAATGGCCACGAGCTGCTGTCCAGCCGAGTACGCCTGGCATGGCTCCCGGGAAACGCTCCCACAAAAGTGCAGATAGGATGGACTTTCTTCAACGGCGTATACGCTCCGAGATAAACCGCCGACGTCGCCAGGGCCATCCATGCGGTGAGCGGATTCAGGGCGAGGCCGAGGTAAAGCGCGCCGCCGAGCGTCATTAAAACGCCGACCAGCGTGGCATGCACGAATCCAAATCGTCCAGCCGGAATCGGACGCTGCGCAGTGCGGCGCATGCGGCCGTCAGTGTCCCACTCCATCACCTCGTTCAGCGCTGCGGCGCCGCCGGAAACCAGGCCAATCCCCAGCAGGGTGTGAAACAGAGACCATGAAAAAGACGAGATGCCTGACCGTAACGCTCCAAAGTAGTATCCGCACCACGCCGTCATAATAATCAGCGTAGTTACGCGCAGCTTCACCAGCTCCGCGTAGTCGCGCGCCAAAGACAGCACGCTGCCGCGGGGAACCACCAATGGTTGTATTGCTGAACTCATGCCGCCACCGGCTTCCGCTCCCGACCCGGAATTTGTTCTCTAACGGTCATCGGAACATGCCGCCAAACCTGAACCGCCATTACCACCGTTGTGGCCAATAGCAAAGCTCCAACCGCAACATGGGCCACCGTTGAGACTACCATGGGAAGCTCAGGCTGGACCGCGTCACGTCCCCAGGCCACGCGGGTTAGAAAAGCCACAAAGCCCAGACACAGTTGGGCGATCATCAGGCCAAGCATGGTAATGGCAGGCTTTCGAACCTGGTCAATCCTGGAATATCGCGACAATGCTCGAATCGAAGTCCAGGGCAGCACGACGGCCACAGTCGCCGCATTCAGCACGTGCGGCCACCAGCTCAGCCCGTGATGGCGAAACATCGCTCCCAGAATCAGCTGAACATACAGCACGAAGATCGATAGCAGGACCAGAGTAAACAGGGCCGGACGGCGGTCATCATTTTCGACCTGCGGAGGTTCTTCCACCCAGCTTCTACTGGTGAAAAGCGCGATCAAAACCAGCACGCAGAAAAATGTCTGCGCCAGTGCCGCGTGGGCGGATGAAATCGCCGGAGGCAGATAGAAGAGTACCGTCAGTCCGCCCAGCACCCCTTGCGCGATGACCAGACCCAGGGCGCTTGCCCCCAGATATTTCATCCAGCGTCGAGGATCGGTACGCCAGGTCCAGACCGCGATGATGATGCTCAGAAATCCAACGAACTGGGCAATCATGCGATGGGTATGTTCAAACTTAACGCCGCCAACCAGATGAGGGATCTTGTACAGCGACCCAAACGAGGTCGGCCAATCGGGTACGGAAAGGCCGGCATCATTGCTGGTCACCAGAGCTCCTGCAATGATGAGTAAAAATGTGACGGACGCCGCAAAGACGGCGAAGCGATGATGGGCCTGGTTGTAGGGTACGGCTGTGGCCTTCAGAAGAAGCTCCTGGGAATTTGTAGCGCCGCCGTCCCGGCGGCTGTGGCGGCGGGCGTCCCGCCCGCCGCGCCGAGGGCAGGATGCCCTCGGGACAGCCGGCAGGATGCCGGCGCTACATATTGGGTACGATTACGGTTTGAAGCCCTGGTCTACAGTCTTGCTGTCTTTGGCGGCAAGTGTGACTTTCTGCGTCTGCTCGCCCAGTTTTTCCTGGACGAACGCCAGCGTGTAATCTCCCGGCGGCAGACCCTTGATTTCGTACTTGCCATCCGCGCCGGTCACGGCGAAGAACGGCGTCTTCACGACATTCAGATACATCTTCATCCAAGGATGCTGATTGCACTTCACCGGAAGCATGATTTCCTCTCGGGCGAAGTTCTTCTCGATGGGCGCGGCCTTGGGCGGTTGCGACTCGTTCCACTCGCGATTGTCTTTTGGCGTGGGATGAATATTGTGCGTGGTCTCGTCGTCGTTGCGAATCTCGATGTTCTGACCGGTCATGACGGCCAACACATGAGGATGATACTGGCAGCCCTTTTGGTCGATCGTCACTGAATCTTTGGGAACGTCGAAGGTGCGGTCTCCCAATCCTTCTTTTACGTACACGAAGACATTGGCCAGCTTGCCGTCGTTGGCCACGATCGTTTCCGCCACGTTGCTGCCCTTGCAGGCGGCGTCCTGGCTCATGTCAATCTTTTGCCCCTTCGGTGCAGTTCCGCCAAAGGTCACGGTACCGCTCACGCTGGCAACCGTTGCGGGATCGATCGGCGTCGCAGCCGGCGCCGGTTTCACATCCGAGCTCGGTGAAGTACCTTGCTCCTCGTTGGTGTTTTCCTTCTTGCTACAAGCTGCCAGCAGCCCCAGCAGACAAATCAGAAACATTGCCGCCCATAGTTTCTTATTCATGATGTCGCCTTTCTCTTAAGGTCAGTATCTAAATCGAAAGTGTCGTTATCGAAAGCGTCGTTGGTCGTTGGCCCTTGGTCGTTGGCTAAAATCACAGTCCAAGGCGAGAGGCCAACGACCAAAGGCCAAGGACCAACGACGAACTTCAAAACAGATCATTCTACCGCGAACCTCCGATGCTTGCCCCTCCGCTTTGGGTTGCCGCCTGCTTCTGCTTGCTGCGCGGCTGCACTGCTGCGCTGGATCGCCCCATCGACGCAGCCACCCGCCGCTGCTCTTCAGCAGTGAGTTGGAATATGTAGTCGATCAGCAGCTTGCTGTGGTCCCGGTCATATCCCTGGAACGAAGGTGGAGTTGGACCGGAGAACACCCAGTGATTGTTTTCACGCTTAAACAATCCCGAAGGCATCGCCGTGCCGGGACTGATGGCCTGCGGATCAAGAATCCAGCGCTCGGCCCAATCCGGCTTGAGGCGCTCTTTCGCCAGCAGGAAGTTGGGTGCGGTGGCGATCTTGTCGTGCTGCGGATCACCGGTGGCGTGGCACTTCAGGCAAGGCGCAGCCGTACTTGAGAACAGGCTGCGTGCCATGTCATTTTCCTTTGTGGTCAACGACGGCACCTGCTCCGGAATATACGGCATCGGTTGTTGCGAGATCGCCTGGAAGAACCGCACCAGCTTGCGCAGTTCGTTATCCGAGAAGGAGAACGTTGGCATGCGTACTTGTAAGTACGGACGCACGCCGTTCCGGTTCGTATCAGTCGTGCTCAGCGCCGGATTCGAAAGGAACTTCCGCAGCCATTCAGGATCGACACGCGCGCCTTCGGTGAGAAGCTTCGGCGGCAACTGCTCCTGTATATCCTGATACCGCTTCATGCCCATCAGAATCGTGCTCTGGTCCGGCGTGAATTGGTGGCAGCCCACGCAGTTGTATTTCCGGACAATCCACCAGCCTTCCTGAATATCGCGCCGCGAATCTCCTGGTTTGTACTGGTAGCCCGGGGGCAGGGAACTCTCTTCACTTCCCAGCAGGAAGGTAGTGAGGTCCTGAATCTCCAGCTTGGAGAGATGGAGATTCGGCATGCGGAGAACTTCTGTTTCCGACTTGACCTTGCCCTTGTCGTAGACGTTCGGTTCGGCCAGTTTGTGCTCGAAGAATCCTTTGTGGTCATACCACGGTTCTTTGGCAGGCCCTTCGGGCAGCCGCGCCAGATCTTCCGGATCGGTAATCGGCTCGGAACCTTTGCCGCCGCGCTGCGAAATTTCAGTGAACAGCGCGAAGTCCAGACGCTCGATCGGCTTGCTGCCTTCGTAGGTCAGCTCGGTGCCGATGCGTCCTTCGTCTTCGAAGCCCGAAATTTCATGGCAACCGGCGCAGCCGTAGTGCCGGATCCATTTCTTGCCTTCTTCTTTCAGCTCAGGATCTTCCATGAAAGAAGCCTGGGCATAAGACAGAAGGCTCCTGCTTCTTCTGGCTCATCAGGTAGGTGGCGATGTCCGCCGCATCCTCCGGGCTCAGGCGAAGGCTGGGCATCACGGTCATGTTCTGCACTTGCAGTTCGTGTCCGTCGTTGGGACACTGGCTGTGTTGCAGATCGAACTGATAAGGCAGGCCCTTCTTGGCGTAGTCCTCGGGGCCGATGTCCTTCTTTTCGTACGGACAATAAGGACGCGTACGCTCGCGCGCGTTGTGAATCCAGCGCACAAGATAATCGTAGTTGGCCTTCTCGCCGACGCGAGTCAGATTGGCGGCGAACGTTCCACCCTGAGTTTGATCGCCTTCGCCGATGGAGTGACAGGCCAGGCAGCCGCGCGTCTCGAACAGTTGCTGGCCGTGCTCTGCGTTGCCAGGCTTTTGCTTGGGCAGAGCATCGGTGAATCCTGCTTGCCATAGATACGCCGAGATCGTCTGAATCTGATGATCGGTCAGCCGGAAGTTCGGCATCTTGGTTGTAGGACGGAAATCGCTGGGCTTCTTCAGCCAGACCGGAATCCAGTCCCGATTCAGTTTCAGCCGAACGTCTTTCAGATTCGGTCCGATCTTCTTCACGTCCTGCATCAGGCTGTGCGTCTGAAAATCAAGCTGCTGCACCTGGCCGTCGATCTTGCTGTTGGCCACTCGAAGCGCGACTGCCTGTTGATTGAACCGGTTGGCTTCGTCGTTGCTCGAGGCCGAGTCGGCCTGCTTCATCAGGTCGGCGGAAATCTTTGCGTTGTCGATCTTCTGCTGCTCAAACAGTTTCATCTGCTGAGCAATCGACGTCAGGTCTTCCGGTTCCTTGTCGTAGCCTTCGTAGCGATGGCATCCCATGCAGCCGCGCTGACGGAACAGGAACTTGCCGTTCGAGATATGCGTGCCAACTTCTCCCGCAGCCAGGTGCATATCGGCAGCGTGGCAAGTCTGGCAACCAGCTTCGGCGTTCTGTTTCGGAAACAACGGCCACAGCCAGTGCTCGTAGTTGCCGTGAGCTTTTTCAATGCTGGTGGTGGCGCGGCCATTGCCCTGATGACAAGGAGAGCAACCAAACTTGTCAGGATCATGCGCCTTCAATAATTCCGGTTCGGGATGGCTGGTGAAAGCGTGGGCGTAGTCGTCCGGTTTCTTCTCGCCCTTTGGCGTCATGACCGCGGCCGAAATCCGCAAGCGGTTCACGGGCGTTCATGTGGCAGGATTCGCAGCGGTCCACGATATTGGCCTCTGCCACGTTGATCTGAACAATCTTCGGGTCCCACTCCTCCGTCTTCTTCTTCAGACCATCAATCTGCGTGGGTGTGAGGTCCACCATGTGGTCTGAAACAAACGACGACATCTTGTTGCTGGCCTCGGTCACGGGCTTCAGCACGTCTCCGAGTTCCGCGCTCAGCTTGGTGCGCTGGTCCTTGAGCGAGTTGTAAGTCTCTTCCAGTTCATGGAAGTTGTAGTCCTGCTTGTGCCCGTCGGGAAATGTGACGGTGGCCTTTTCCTTTTTATATTCGTCGATGTCCTGCTGTTTGCTTTTCTTTCCCGATGCGCTGGTTCCGGTTTCAAGTTGATAGGTGAGAGCATTGACGTAAGCGCGGCGGTCGGTGAAGACATTCTGGACGGCCAGAATTTTCGCGCTTAAATCCGTGATCTGTTTTTGCAGTTCGTCGCGGCGGGGTCTGGCGGTTTCGGAAGCGTCTTTATAGGCCTGTTCCAGCTGCTGATACTGCGAATTCTGCTCGAACGTCCTTCACCGACTGTGACGACTTCGACCGCGTAGTGTTCAGGAATGCTGCGTAGCGGTCTTTCCACTCATGCTGAAACGCCTTCCAGGGACGCTGTCCGAAGGACTCGTCCCACAATGCCCAGAACAGCGTCACCATGAGGATCAACATGGCGATGACGTAGTGCGCCGCGTAAGACTTGCTTACAATCGGGTCCTTCTCGGGGACAGGTGGCACTCGAAGTCCTCCAAACCGTCGTTGGTCCTTGGCCCTTGGTCGTTGGCTAACCCAGAATCCATTGGCTTTGGCCAACGACCAAAGGCCAAGGACCAACGACGGGTTCTAAACGTTAAACCACGGCGTTATCCACACATACTTGATATTGAAAGCGAGGCGCAGCAGCATCTTGATCGGCAGCGCCACCATGCTGAGTACGAAAAACATCATGATGGAATACTGCAGCAGGCTCATCCGCTTGTAATCTTTCGGGTTGTAGCGGCGGAACAATGCATGTCACGATATAGCCGCCTACCACGTAAGTAGCCGCCCACCACCAGTCCGCCGAAAATCGCCTTACCCAGGTTCGAAGTGATTCCGGAAAAAGTCCGGCAGATCGCGGTTCACTTCATAAATAAGACGATTGTGGTCCCACGTTTGGCCGGGCCAGAACCACTGCCAGCCGGGGCCGCGGATGAACGTCCCAATGATGATCATCGCGATCCACAGGATGATGAAGCCGAACATGAACGTGCCGATGGAAAACTTGCGCTGCTTCCAGGTGTAGTAGCCGCTGCCCAGCGGGTTGGTGTCGATGTAGGGAATTACCATCAGTCCGACGATGATCAGCGTCGGCATGACTACGCCCGCGATCCAGGGATCGAAGTACACCAGCATTTCCTGCAGCCCGAGGAAATACCACGGCGCCTTCGCCGGATTCATGGTCAGGTTGGGATTCGCCGGCTCTTCCAGCGGCGCGTTCAACGTGATCGACCAGACCATCAGGATGATGGTGACGATCATGGCAGCCAGAAATTCCATGCGCAGCAGGAAGGGCCAGACGTGAATTTCTTTCTGCCATCCCGGACGGAAGGGCCAGCTCTTGCGATGATGTGTCTTGGCCATCGCCGGATTGGTTTCCAGTTCGCCGATCAGTTCATCGTTGGCCTTGGCCTGCTTCCACGCCAGGTAAATGTAGAAAACGAGCAGAGGAATCAGCCCCACGATGGGCACGTTGTCAGGCGCCGAACATATCTCCCAAAGTTGTCGCCAATCCATAGTCGCTCCGAACTTGTAGCGCCGCCGTCCCGGCGGCTGTCCGGTGGGCGTTCCGCCCACCATCGGGGGCGAGACGCCCCCGAAGCCAGCCGGCAAGATGCCGGCGCTACAAAGAATCCGCTGCCCTTACTTCTTCGGCTCTTTCACTTCCGAAGCCAGCATCACCGGCGCCGGTCCCGAAATGCCGCCGTCTTTACGCACCCGCCAGAAGTGCACAATCATCAGCACCGAAGCCACAATCGGAATTCCGATGCAGTGCCAGATGTACGACCGCAGCAGCGCATTCGCGTCCACGATCGATCCGCCCAGCAGTCCGAAGCGGACATCGTTATATGGCGTCATGCCCAACATGCGCGCCGAACGGACCTTCATGTCCCAGCCCCGGCGTCGCGCGCGCCATGTTCGTTCCCACGGTGACGGCCCAGAATCCGAGTTGATCGTCGGGCAGCAGATAGCCGGTGAACGAAAGCAGCAGGGTGAATACCAGCAGCAGCACGCCAATGTTCCAGTTGAACTCACGCGGCTTTTTATACGAGCCCGTGAGAAAGACACGGAACATGTGCAGCCAGACGCCGATCACCATCAAGTGCGCGGCCCAGCGATGCATGTTGCGCAGCAACTTGCCGAAGGGAACGTCGTGCTCGAGATAAAGCACGTCGCGAAACGCCTGCACCTTGCTGGGATGGTAATAAAACATCAGCATCACGCCGGTCAGCGTGAGCACGATAAAGAGGTAGAAGGTGATTCCGCCCATGCCCCAGGTGTAGCTGTAACGCACCGCATCGCGATTGATCTTGGCCGGATGCAGATGCAGGAACACGTTCGACAGCACGCCCAGCGCCCGGTTGCGCGGCGTGTCGTCGTGCTTGTGGCGGAAGATCGAAGTGTAGACCTGGGTCTTGGTCGGATCTTTCAGACCCTCGATCTGCTCCTTGGCCTTCGCGGGCATGTCGGTCTTGAGCGACTGGACGTCTTCCTTGACGCCCGCCTTCACCCGCTCCAGCAGGCCGACCCGCTTCCCGTTCGTCCCGTTCCCGTTTTCTTCAGCCATTTAACCTCTTCCATTCTGGTCTCGCGTAGGGGCAGGTGTCCTCACCTGCCCGTCGAGCGCAGCTCGACAGATTTCTAAGTCGGCAGAAACGCCCCTGGATCGTTGAACTGCGCTGGGCTGTCCCTTGGGCCACTGATAAAGCTTGGAAACATCCACCAGAATCTGACCGTCGGGAGCGATCTCGACGTTGGCCCGATCCATGGGACGCGGCGCCGGTCCTTCGAAGTTGACGCCTTCGCTGTCGTATCCGCTGCCGTGGCACGGACACTTGAATTTGTTCTCAGCCGGCTTCCAATCGGGCGTGCAGCCCAGATGGGTGCAGCGCGCGTAGATCACGAAAATCCGGTCCGGAGTGCGGTCCACCCAGATGCGGAACTTCTGCTGAAATTTTGTATCGACGCCCAACCCGAAGTCAGCGGGATATCCGATCTTGAACGAGGTAGCCGGTTCGAACAGTGTGCGCGGCAGAAAGAAGCGGAAGAAGGCGATGAACCACGCCGTCATGAACGCCGCGAATGCAGCCCAGGCAAAGCGCCGGCGCGCCTGATTGATTTCGTTATCGTCGGGTCCGACCGAGGCCACGCCTGCCGACGCTGCTGCTCTCGATGTTCCGACCGCAGGCGTGCCGACGTATGTGTTCGACTCGGCGCCACGCGAAACTGTCGCCGCCGCCGAAGGTGGACCCGCAGAAGGCCGGGCCGCCACAACGGGTTTTGCTACAGCTGCTGCAACAGGCGCAGCCGCGGCGGGCGCTTCCGCCGCAGGTTCTCCCAGCAGAGCGAAGACTTCAGCGTCGTGTGAGCGCCGGCAAGCTTTTGCGTCCACGCCGGGCCTGTTCCGCAGCGATCGTGGACTTGCTCCACTTCTTTCCTTCCGCAACCCACTTCGCAACTTCTGCGCTGATGGGACCGCTGGCAGCTTTTGCTGCCGGAGCCGCCGGGGCGGCCGCAGCTGGCGCCGCGGGTGCTGCAGCAGCAGGAGCGCTGGCCTCCACCGGTTCTCCCAGCAAGGCGGACATCTCTGCATTGTTCAGTGCAGGCAGGCCTTTTCGTCCGCGGCGCGCCTGTTCGGCGGCAATCGTGGACTTGCTCCATTTGTTTCCCTGGGCCACCCACTTGGCAACTTCTTCGCTGATTCCTCCCGCAGCGGCGGCCGGAGGTGCGGCTGCAGAAGCCGCCGGAGCTGCAGGCGCTGCAACTGGGGCAGGAGTGCTGGCCGGAGCCGCTGGCGCAGCTACGCCGCCTTCTTCCCACGACATGGGTTGTCCAGCTTTGAGGGCCTCGATGTCGGCATCGCTCAGCAGTGGAAGGCCTTTGCGCTGACGATAGGCCTGCTCCATGCCGATCACGGAGTTGTTTAGCGCCGGCCGAGGCAAGGGCGGTAGGTGCCCGAGAATGCCCGTCTTGGACTCGTCTGCCATCCGTTCCTTCACTCCTGAGAATCAGGAATTTGGGCGATCACGACCTGGTGATCGCCAACCTGGTGACTCGGACCCGATGACTATGAACTTGGCCTGTAAATATTTTACGTCTACATATATATCTAAATCCGCTCAGTCCGCCGCAACCAGGCGCTCGCTGTCACGTGCCTGATCCGCGCCAATCGCCGTTACTACCAAATCCGCTAGAGCCGCGATGAACGCCGGCGAATCGTTCAGCCCAGACGTCATTTCAAACTGTTGTATCCCGACCTCTGCTGCTTCTTCGCGCGCCTCATGGTCGATTTCGCCCAGCGTCTCCACGTGATCGGAAACAAACGCAATCGGCACAATACAAACTTCGCGCACCTGCTCGGCTCCCAGATCGCGGATGGTGCGGTGCAAGTGACGGCTGCAGCCATTTGCTCGCCCCAACTTTACTCTGATAGCAGAGCCGGTGGCGGTAAGGCCATCGCCCGCGCTGCATTACCAGTTCGACCGTCTCCTGAATCTGCCGCTGATAAGGATCGCCCTTCTCGATGACCGATACCGGCACGCTGTGCGCGCTGAATACGATCTCGGGCTGTGCGGATTCGGGAAACCGCGCCAGCGCATCATCGACTTTCTCGACCAGCGCGTCCAGGTAAAGCGGATGACGATAAAAAGTCTCAATCGCCTGCACCGGAATGTCATCACGGAACAAGCGCCGGAATTCGTTGAGGCTGCTGCCGGTTGTAGTGCTGGAATACTGAGGATAGAGAGGCAGAAGCACGACTTCGTCGCAGTTCGCGGCCCGCAATTGGTCAACCGCCTCCGCGGTAAACGGATGCCAGTACCGCATGGCGACAAAACAGTGAGCGTCGATGCCGTCGTTCCGGAGACGTTGTTGCAGCGCATCCGCCTGCTGCTCGGTAAAGCGCCGTATGGGGGACGCTCCGCCGATGGCCGCGTAGTGGTGCTGAACTTTCTTGGCCCGGGTGGTGGAGATCAATTTGGCCAATGGTTTACGGCCAATGCGGGCAAAAGGGAAGTCGATGATATCGGGGTCGCAGAAAAGATTAAAAAGAAACGGCTCAATCGCCTGCGGCGTGTCGGGGCCGCCGAGCTGAAAGAGAACTACTCCTAGCCGCCGTGTTGGGTTTGCCATCCCCCGGGGTTCCTTGAAGAAGGAGGATGTTACTCAAATCCGGTTTCCGCGTCAACGAAGATTGCAACGGATAACGGCTACAATTTGAAATTCCCCTGAAAGCTTGTCATTCCGAAGCGCGGCATTGCCCGCAGCGAGGAATCTGCTGTTCCGCTGCCGGCGCCAACGCAGATTCCTCGCCGATCAAGCCTGGCTTCGGAATGACAAAGCGTGGAACTATTTCTTGTGCAAACCGAACATGCTCACGATGACAGTTCAAATAGGAATCTAGGCGTGCGACGATTCAGCCTGAGGAGGAACATCCGTGCTGGTTTCCATGAACTGAATAATCGCGTCGGCAAACTCCGAGGTCCCGGCTTGCCCGCCCACATCGCGAGTGAGTTTGTCCTTGGTGCGATAGACCTTTTCCAGCCCATCGTGAATTTTGTCCGCCGCATGGTGTTCGCCGAGATGGCGCAGCATCAACTGGGCCGAGCGAATCACGGCTGTCGGATTGGCCAGGTTCTTGCCTGCAATGTCAGGCGCCGAGCCATGCACAGCTTCGAAGATGGCACAGCTATCGCCGAGATTGGCGCTGGGCACAAATCCCAGGCCGCCGACGAACGCCGCGCAAAGATCGGAGATGATGTCGCCGTAAAGATTTTCCATGACCAGCACGTCGTACTGATAAGGATTCATCACCAGCTGCATGCAGGTGTTGTCCACGATGTGCTCGCCGTAGGTGATCTCGGGATATTCCTTGGCGACATCGCGGCAGCAGCGCAGAAACAGCCCATCCGAAAGCTTCATGATGTTGGCTTTGTGGATGGCGTGAATCTTCTTGCGCTGGTTTTTGCGCGAATATTCAAAAGCAAAGCGTGCGATGCGGGTAGAGGCCTTCTCGGTAATGATCTTCAGGCTCTCGACCACGCCCGGCACCACTTCATGCTCGATTCCGGAATACAGGCTCTCGGTATTTTCGCGGACGATGATCAGATCGACACCCGGATAGCGGGTCGGAATATGAGGCAGGTTGCGAATGGGCCGGAAGTTGGCGTAAAGCTCGAACTTCTTCCGCAATGCAACGTTGATGCTGGGGAATCCTTCGCCCACCGGTGTGGTGACGGGACCTTTTAGTCCCACACGGGTGCGTTCAATCGATTCGATCAGTTCCTTGGGAATGTATTCGTGATACTTGGCGAAGGCTTCGGCGCCCGCCTGAAAAATTTCCCAATCGAATTTGACGCCGGTAGCTTCGAGAATGCGCACGGTCGCCTGCGTAACTTCAGGGCCGATGCCGTCGCCGGGAATAAGTGTGATCTTGTAAGCCATAATGATTTTATGTAGCGCCGCCGTCCCGGCGGCTGTCGTTGGGGCGTCTCGCCCGCATGGTTGCCACCCCAAACGCCGAGGGCAAGATGCCCTCGGGACAGCCGGCAGGATGCCGGCGCTACGAACACCTAACTCTTCACGATGCCTTTGCCGCGGACATCTGATGGCAGTTCTTTTGTCTTGAGCAGATCTTTCAACTCGGCCATGAACTCCTGCACGTCCTTGAAGTCCAGATACACCGAAGCGAAGCGTACATACGCCACTTTGTCGTAGCGGCGCAGGCGGTTCATGATCAGCTCGCCGACTTCGCTGGTCTTGCGCTCGCGCTCCGCCGACTCGATGACGAAGCCTTCCGCCTCGTTGACAATCTGTTCCAGCCGGCTGATGGGTACCGGACGCTTCTCACACGCCCGCAGCAGTCCGTTCAAGACTTTCTGGCGATCAAATTTTTCCCTGCGGCCGTCCTTCTTGACCACCATGTAAGGGATTTCGTCGATCCGCTCGTAGGTGGTAAAGCGTTTGCCGCACTTCAGACACTCACGGCGGCGGCGGATGGAATCGGCTTCCTTGCTCTCGCGCGAGTCCACCACTTTGTCATTTTCAAAGCCACAGAAGGGACACTTCATGTCAGACGGGAGTCGTCAAAGGCATTGTAACTGAAGCTGGACCTCGGACGTCAGACTCGGACCTCGGACTGCAGACCTCATACTTCGCCTGACACTTTCGAACCTTGGGCTCGGGCTGAGGTCTGAAGTCCGGAGTCCGACATCCGACCTCACCCAGCAGGTGGCGAGACGACTTCTTCCTCTTCCTGATGACTTTCTGCCGACAGCTTGCGCAACGACAGCTGTTCACTGTGGGCGAGCAGCAATCCTATGGGGATCACTCCCGACGAACGTCACCAGCCAGAGCATGATGCCGCAACTCGCTGCCAGTTCCCTGGGCACATCGAAGATATGCTCCAGGACGGCGATCGTGGCCAGCTGTGAACCGCCCCCGACGCCGGGCAATTGAATCACCGAGCCCACCATGCTGGATCCCATGAGCAACAGAACCTGGCTCTGAGGTATCTCGAGTCGTCAGGCGACTGGTATGAGTGCGTCACTTCCTTGTACGCGACCGCGATGGTTGCCCACATCGCGATCGAAACCACCGCCAGCATCACGAATGACCAAGCATCGTGAATGGTGTTCAGACCGCCGCGAAATTCTCGAATCCGCAACGCGATCGGTGACCCAGATCGGGCTGCCAGGTGAGCAAATCGGCGTTCGACCCAGCTTGCCAGCGCTTCTCCTCTTCGACTTACCACGATGGCCCCAATGTCAGTCCGATCGACAAAGCTAGGAACATCAAGCCAGCTTTCTGGAAGACTCCGTTCGATAAGCCAGTCGCTTCGGTGCCGTGGCAAAAAATGCCGCCAGTACCAACAGGATGGTAAACGCCCCGATGTCGAAGATGCGCTCCACGGCCCAGACTGCCAGCTGCGATGAAAACGTCAGCTTCTCTCGCCGGGCAATCAGATAGGGACGGATGAGTTCTCCAGGACGTCCCAGCAGGGCCAGACCGGTGAAACCGATCATCGTCGGACTACGCAGCCTCCAGGTCGGAAGCCTGCGGCCGGACGGGACGCAAAAAGATTTTCCAGCGCAACGCGCGCATGAAGTAAGCCACATAGATCAGAGCAACGGCATGAAACAGATGAAATATGTGGGGAGGCCGTCCCAGGTTCCCGCTTTCCTTCCAGAATGTGGCCCAATCGAAGTTCCGCCAGGTCCGAAATTGCATGTAAACCAGAACCGCGAACGCGGCGAACGCCAGCGTGTACAAGAGAATACGTTTCTTGTCCATGTTTGAAGGGGAGGACCCAAACGGCTGGCACGGCGCCGAGCACGGCACTGACCCAGGTTACGGCTAATAGACCCAAAGCAACTGCCAACAAGGTAAATGACCCCGCGGCGTGGGTCAACGCGTGTCCATGGAGGGCCGCCAGCCCCACATTTGCGGTTAACGGGAGGCTTGGGAAGAAAGATCAGGAACGGAAATCTGTTTTGCCACCGCAGGTTGCGGCGCGGGCTTTTTGTTGCGAGTCGCCTTCGCGGCCGCCGCGGCAGCTTTACGCTGCGCGATCTTCTTACGATTGTAGTCACGAACGATCGACGCTACGTATGCCTGAGTCTCGCGGTAGGGCGGCACGCCGCCATATTGCTGTACTCGCAGCGGGCCTGCGTTGTAGGCGGCCAATGCCTTGATCACATCAAAGTTGTAGCGCTCCAGCAATTCGGTCAGATACTTTGTGCCCCCCTCCACGTTGGCCCGAGGATCGAAGGCGTTCGACACTCCCAGTTTGGAGGCAGTGCCGGGCATCAACTGCATCAGTCCCTGCGCTCCCTTGGGAGAAACCGCGTGCTGGTTAAATCCGCTCTCGGCATGGATCACGCTGCTGATGAAGTCCGGATCGATGTGGTGCCGGTCGCTGATGTTATTGATGACTTCATTCAGCTCTTGCGGCTTCAGCGGCTGCGGCTTCGCCTGCCGGGCTGACGCAAGGACTGGAGCGGCAGCCGGAACAAGCGCCGGAGCCGCCGTGCTTGCAGGCACGACCGCCGGGGTCAGGTCTTTGTCGAAGCGTTCGATCTGGTCGGTGGAGATATCGACGTACCCTTTGTCGGTGCCCAGGTAAAGACGAGTCATGGACCCGACGGTTTCCCGCCGCTCGTGCCGGATCGAGAAACCATTGCGCAGGATAGCGAGGTCAGCTCCGAGAGCCGGCAGGGCGAGGAGCAGCAGTCCGAGCGCTAACCCGACTTTTTTCGATGGGCCCATAACTGCCTTTGAACTTGTAGCGCCGGCGTCTCGCCGGCTGTCCGGTGGGCGTCCCGCCCACCCTTCGGGCCGGCCAGAGGCCGGCGCTACAAAATGCCTAAAACCTGTTCGACCGCCGCCGCGACTCCGTTCTGGTCGTTCGGCAGCGTCACTGTCCAACCGTCGCGGCGTAGCTCCTCAACCGCATTCCCCATGATAAATGGCACCCCGGCGAAGGCAAGCATTTCTATGTCATTGTAATTGTCACCAATGGCCATGACCTGTTTACGATGGAAACCGCGGTAACCAGCCCAGCGCTCAAGCGCATGTCCCTTCGAACATCCCTGGTTGAGCACGTCGACCATGGAAAGATCGCGCACCGGGTACTCGGTACGGAGCACAGTAATGTCCTTTTCCAGTCCGCTCGCCGCCAGGGTGGCGAGCGCTTGCTGCATGCGCGGGATCGAGCCGCAAAACATGGCCTGTACCGGATCTCTGGTGATTGCGTTTTCAATGGGAATGACAAAATCAATGTATTGCAGGTTCTTCTCCAGCCAGCGCTGAATGCTGGAGCTCAATTCGTTCATGTGCTCCAGAACAATCGCGCCCTTTTCCTCCGGTCGAAGGTGAGGACTGTGTTGCCCCGAAAGTCCCGCATGTCTTCGCAGAGCCTGCGGCAGGTTTCAGCCGGAAGCAGGTCTCGATGAAAAGTCTCGCCCGACAACGATCGTGTGACCGCCCCGTTCGAACTGATCAGCCACAAGTCGAATCCAAGCTGCTGGGCGATGGGCAGGGCAAAAGTATGCCGTCGTCCGGTGACCAAAATGACTTCGACCCCTGCACCGTGGGCGCGGCGTAAAGCAGCCAGGTCTGCCGCGGAGATCTTGAATTCGGGGTTCAGCAGAGTGCCGTCGATATCGACACCCAGAAGGCGGACGGGAGGCTTCACTGGATCGATTCTAGCAGCCGCAGGCCATGCGGAGACAGCCACCCATGGCTGGCGTACTATACTGCTGCATTCGCATGGGATCGCTACTCTTTTTCGCGTTTTCGTGGTGGGGCATCCTGCTCCAGGCGTTCGCCATTATTCACTTCATCCGCCGCCGTCCGGACACCTTCTGGCTATGGATCATCCTGATCGGCGGCTGGCTCGGCGCCCTGGTCTACATCGCGGTCGAAGCCATTCCTGACGCCGGCTTGCTGCGCCAATCGTTCAAAGTGTTCCCCCGGCGCAAGCGAATCCGCGAACTCGAAGCCGCCATTCTGGACAATCCTTCAGCCGGAAACTATGAAGAGCTAGGTGATCTCTATCTCGAGGAAGGGCACTACGCCAAGTCGCGGCAGGCTTATGACAAAGCGATCTCATCCCGAACCGATTCGCCCGATCCGTTCTACCGTCGCGGGGTGGCTGCGGTCATGATGGGGGACTTTGCCGCAGCCCTGCCTGACCTGGAACGGGTTGCGTCACCGATCCAACCTACGATTTTCACCGCGCCGCAGGCTTGCTGGCCCACGTCTATGCCAATACCGGCCAGCCCGAGAAAGCCGATGCCTTGTTCAAGCAGGTGACGAAGATATCCACCTCATCGGAGACCTACTACAACTACGCTTGCTTTCTGACGTCCCAGCAACGCAACGCCGAAGCGAGAGAGTGGGCCCGGCAAATCCTCGCCAAGAAACCAACCATGCCAGGATATCTCCGGCGTCGCGAGCGCCCGTGGTTCCGCAAAGCCAATTCACTACTAAAGCGATTACCAACTGAGAACTGAGAACCAGGAACTAAAAACTAAGAATTAAAAAACCTGACGAGTGCAGCACGAGGAACGAACTCCGTCACTCAACTCGTCCAGCCCAGAATGCTAAACTTCCAACGTGTTCAACATCGCCTTTTTGGAGTGCACCAAATGTGGTGCACAATTCAACGCCGATGAACCCCGTACCATCTGTCCGACAGACGGCGGCATTCTTTATGTTCGTTATAACCTCGAAAAGCTAAAGCAAAACTTTAAGCGAGATTCGCTGTCAACTCGGCCAGCCACCATGTGGCGCTACGCAGAAGTTCTGCCGGACGCCCCTCCCGTTTCCCTGGGAGAAGGGCTTCACGCCCATGCTTCCCAGCCGGGAATTTCGCAACGTCTTCATTCAAAGAGGAAGGCCTGAATCCGACCGGCTCCTTCAAGGCGCGAGGTATGTCCGCCGCAGTCACGATGGCGAAGGCCTATGGTCTGAAGAAACTGGCTGCGCCTTCCGCAGGAAATGCCGCCAGCGCGCTCGCCGCCTATTCGGCGGCCGCTGGTCTCGAGGCGCATATCTTCATGCCCAAAGACGTGCCGCTGGCCAACCGCGTCGAGTGCGAAAGCTACGGCGCTCATGTGACGCTGGTCAATGGCTTGATCAGCGACTGCGCCCGCATGGTCGCAGAACGCAAAGACAAAGAAGGATGGTTCGACGTTTCTACCCTGAAAGAACCATTCCGGGTCGAAGGCAAAAAGACCATGGGATACGAAATTGCTGAACAATTCGGATGGAAACTGCCCCAGGGCATCATCTATCCAACCGGTGGAGGCGTCGGCCTGCTTGGCATGTGGAAGGCGTTCGACGAGATGGAAGCGCTGGGCTGGATCGGATCCGAGAGGCCGAAGATGGTCGCAGTGCAATCTGCTGGTTGCGCCCCAATTGTTAAAGCGTGGGATGAGCACAAAACGACTTCTGAGTTCTGGAACGACGCTTCGACTCTCGCGTCCGGGCTGCGCGTCCCGAAAGCCTACGGCGACTACCTCATTCTCGAAATTCTGAAAAAGAGTGCGGGCATCGCCCTCGCCGCAACCGACACAGAGATCATGGAAGCCTTCCACCAATGGGCGCGCGTGGAAGGAATATTTGCCGCCCCGGAAGGTGCGGCATCGCTCGTGGCTTATCGCAAGCTGCGCGCCAGCGGATTCTTCTCAGCTGAGGACCAGGTGGTGATGTTCAATACCGGCTCAGGTCTGAAATATCTGGATGTAATTGAAAGCCAAAAAAAGAAGCCGCCCGCTTCGCGTCAAATCGGCGGCATCATCGGACCGTACTAAGGGCAGTGCCCGCCACCACGTTTTCCCTTTAAGGGACTGTGATTGCGATTACCAAGGTCAGCAGAACGCTCGTTTTTGGCTCCCCCGCAAGAAACCCGCTCCCATATTCTTTATTCCAAAAAGGGCCGGGCTGTATCAGGAGGAATGGTGCCAAATAAACTCGTCGATATTTTGAGCCTCGCGTTCATGAAGAACCTGACTCTCTGCGTGTTTCTGCTGAGCGCTTCTTTTGCAACTGACCAGATGAGTCATACCTGTAGATTCACGCGAGGTCCCTTGCAGGGTCAAACCCACACGCTGCCGAATCGTATTGCCGCGGCAGTGGGCTCGACCTGTTCCGACGGCCTTACCAGCAGCGGTATCGCCGTTCCCGACCCAGACATTCCTGAGACGGCGCAGCCCATGAGCCACACCTGCAAATTCAATAGAGGACCCTTGCAGGGGCAAATCCATACACTTCCGAATCTTAGTGCTACAAGGGTGGGTTCGAGTTGTTCCGACGGGTTAACCAGCAGCGGCGTAGCGGTCCCCGATCCGGATGGCGATTCTTCGGGACGCACCAGTCACTCCTGCCGGTTCACTCGTGGTCCTCTGCGGGGACGGACTCAGACGCTTCGCAACCAGAGTCCAACGAAGATAGGTTCTACCTGTTCGGATGGACTCACCAGCAGCGGAGTGGCGGTGGCGGATTCGTATTAGTGGCCTCGGCAGGTTTTTTGTTGTTGGTGTAATCGCGATGTTACAACAGTTACCCATTCGTTAAGTCGTCATGGGGCTGAACGGTTTGGAGGTTTTCTAGTAGCCGACCACACGTCCAAGGCTGTGGCCTATGGAGGATCGGGGCAGGCTTGCCTACGGGTGCTAGACTGGCCAACTTGAGGCGATGAGGTTGATGGAAGCACCTGGCCATTCCCCCGGGATAGTTCGGTCGGAACGTTCGAGGTCGACCTTCCAGCAGGAGAACTCCGCAAAGCTGGTGTGAAACTGAAACTCACCGGCCAGCCCTTTCAGGTCTTGACCATCCGGCTGGAACACCCTGGCGAGATGGTGACCCGGGACGAATGCAGAAGCGGTTTGGCCGGATACGTTCGTCGAGTGATCAAAACCTGAATACGGCCATTAACAAAATTCGCGAGGTGCTGAGTGACTCGGCGGAGAGCCATCGCTTTGCGAGACTTTGCCCGGCGCGGAAACCGTTTTTGGCGCCCGTTTATGCTACGGAATACGACGAACTGACCCAGGATAGACCGCAAGGAAACGGGCGTCCGCCGACTGTGGTGGGTTGGGGCTGTGCTTGCAGCAATCGCCGCGATTGCGATTGCGATTCCTGCTTTCCGGTGAGCTCCCTACCGCCGCTCAAGGTCTCGGAGCTACAGGCAGCTTAGAACGACGGTCGAGCGGAACCGGCCAGCCTTCGGCTACCACAATCCGTTGGACGGATGGCTCCAGGGTTTATTTCGCCGGTCCCACGTTCTTAACTTCAACCTAAGCGAGCTGCGAAAGGTGGCGAGAATCAGTGACTCAGCAGCGCCTGCCCTCTTACACATGGCTGACATACACCAGACAGGTCGGTGGTTTTGTGGCGCTCGCTAAAGGTCGAGCATGACCTTTGGATGTCCCACTTCCTTTGGGTATCCGCACCGAGTGCGCGGCCAGCCGGCAGTTCTGCAACATGGCCCCGGACGCGCAGGCTTATGTTCACGAATCGCGCGAAATATACGTTGCCCGTACCGATGGAGGCATCCAGAAAATGGCCTCCCGCCCGGAATCGTTCCTGGCCAGCGGTCGCCTGGGCCTCGAGCATTCTTTTCGACATTCGCGTCACCTAATCAAATCGCGACGGGAGATGCAAAGTGACGGAAGCCGTCTCATTCCTTGCGCCCGCCAGACATGAACCCTCCCAGGAGTGTTGCGCCACGGACCCCGGATGGAAAGCATTCATCTTTCGGATCAATACAACGCCACGATCAGGCATTTGGGCTATGCCGGAAGTAGCAGCGGGCCCCGAGGCCAGACTCTCAGCGAACTGGCTGACCAGCGGTCGTTGAGCTTTTCTTAGGGGTGGTCAGCGAGGCGGAAATAAGTCTCGGCATTGGTGCCCAATCCGGGCGAAACGAACATCGTTCAATGGGAGAACCACAGTTCGAGTCCTAAGTATTCTGTGATATCGGCAGTGTGGATTCTCCCGGACGGGCAGGGGTTGCTTATACCTTATCCTGATTGCAGTTTGTCGCGGAGCAGAATGGATTGCAGCGTGTCGCGGAGAATCTGACTGTTCCGTCCCATGATGGTTGACTTGCCGCGCTGGTTCCCGATGGAAAACAGCTCGGTTTACGGCAACTCTCCTGGCAAGTCGCCGACGAACTATCTGGTCTCAGCCGATGGGGGCGCTCCTCAACAATGGCTCTCACTTGACCAAACGGAGGGTGACCCGAATTGGTCTCCGGACGGCAAGTCTGTGGTTTTCTGGGCGTATTCAGTGCGCAGGAGCAACAGGGAGCGCAGTTATCAACTCCTTACCTGTAGACCCAAGGTGACTCAGGACCTGGTTCATGGAGGATTTCTGGCCTCGGTCACCCGAGGCCGATCTCGCGGCAGACACACGAGGTGGTCACACCGAAAGTGAGCTCTTTGACTTCGAGACTTAGACGTGGGAAGAACTGGCGATCGACCAGCCTTACCAATTGGTCGGGGCATGGGCAGTCTACACACACTCCTATGGAACCGACACCGCCCTGTATCGCGTGCGCTCACGGACCACCATGAAAAGATTGTCGATTGAAATGACCGACTACTTGGGCGCCATATGGGCAAGGTGCGGTCTGCGCTGGATGATTCCCCGCTGAGTACGCGACGCGGCAGTCCAAGGTAAAATCAACGTGTTCCTTGATTGGCAGCTTCTGATTCAGACAATCGGCCCGAGGCTCAACCTCAATCCCCGTCCGTGGAAACAGGCCAGGGGAATGCGTGAACACTTACAGCTGACGCGGCGATGGCGTAATTGTTGTAGTCAGGCGTTATCATCAACTACGACCCCTGGCAGCGCTGTCGGCACCTCTCCCCTGAAGTTAACGGAACCGCGACGGCCCGGATGCCGGAGACTCCCATCCCCCGCCTTTGCCGGAACGGCGGCAGAATCTCCCGCACGTGCTACATTTCCCACAGCAGATCCTGATCCATGGAACAGCGACTCATCCTCATCAATCTCCTGATCAAGCTGGGCGTGGCTGCCTCGGCTGCCAGCATCCTTGGCCGATCGGTAGAGTTCAAGTCGCTGCTCTTTCGTGATGAACGCGCGTGGAAGCAGAAGGTCTATCTTGTCCTGTGGATCGGCATTCCGCTGGCCTTGGGCGTCTGGATCCGCTTTGGAGCGAGAAGTTTCGCGGCGGGTGATTTGTCGTTCGAGACCACGGTGCTGCTGGGAGTGATTGGGGGACGGCTCACCGGGGTGATGGGTGGGGTCCTGTTGGCGCTTCCTGCAGCCTGGCACGGCGAGTGGGCGACGCTGCCTTTCAACGTGTTGTGCGGCTTTGTCGCCGGACAGTTGCGAATTTTCGCTCCCAATCGCGAAGATATCTGGTCGTTTTCCCCGTTTGTCGATCTCAGCATCTATCGCTGGATCCGCCGCAATCTGCCTACTCCCCATCCTTTCGAATGGCAGACCATGTTTTTCATCACCATCGTGGCCTTGCGCTTCGTGCAAACCGAGCTGTCACGCTTTGCGCCCAATCGCACGTTCAGTCTGGAAAGCCCAACCTGGTGGGTGGAAATTCTCATTTATGCCACCTCGGTCACGGTCATAGGAACGGAACTCAAGATCTGGAACAGCGTCCGCATCCAGATCAAGCTGGAAGAGCAGGAGCGGCTGCTGCTGCACTCGCGCATGGAGGCGCTGCAGAACCAGATCAATCCGCACTTCCTCTTTAATACCTTGAACTCGATCTCGTCGCTGGTGCGCTTCGATCCCGATACCGCGCGCCAGTTGATCATCAAGCTGGCCAACATACTGCGCCGTCTGCTCAACAGCAGCGAAGCCTTCGTGCCGCTGCGCGACGAAATGGAATTCATCGACAACTATCTCGATATCGAAGTGGTGCGTTTCGGACGCGACAAACTGCGCGTCGTGAAGGAACTCGAGACTTCATCTCTCGACACGATGGTTCCCAGCATGTTGCTCCAGCCCCTGGTGGAGAACTCGATCAAGCACGGCTTGTCGTCGAAGATTGACGGCGGCAGCATTTATCTGCGGAGTCGCTTGACCGACTCGCATCTGATCATTGAAGTCGAAGACGACGGCGTTGGAATGGGCTCGGCCCATCTGCTCGAACGGCCCACGGGCCTGGGTGGAACCGGTATTGGAATGGCCAACGTGGCCGAGCGTTTGAAAGTCTTATACGGAGACACGGCCCGCATGACCATCGACAGCCGCGAAGGGAAGGGAACTCTGGTCAGACTGCGTCTGCCTGTGTTGCAAGGAACGGGAGCGATTCCGGAAGCTTTCTACGAAGCGCGTTCCAGCACCCGCCGGTAATACTCTTCATATTGCGGGATGATCCGGCTGGCGCAAAAGCGCGATTGCGCCACCGCCCGGCTGGCTTTTGCCATGGTCTGCAACGCAGCATCGTCGCCCAGCAAGTCGATGGCGTAACGCGCCATACTCTCCACGTCGCCGACATCAGCCAGGTACCCGCTCTTGCCGTGCTCAATCAATTCTGGGATTCCGCCCACGCGCGTAGCGATGGGCACGACTTCACACGCCATGCCTTCGAGCGCAGCCAGTCCAAACGATTCCAGTTCACTCGGAAGCAGCAGAATGTCGGACAGTGCCAGCTTTTCCTGTACTTGCTCCTGCTTGCCCAGAAAGATTACATCGTCGTGAATACCCTTTTGTACCGCCAGCCATTCCGCGCGGGAGCGGTCGGGCCCGTCGCCGATCATCAGGAGCTTGGAAGGAATTTTCTTCCGTACCCGCTCGAACACTTCGATGCAGTCGGTGATGCGCTTCACCGGACGAAAATTGGATAAGTGCACCAGCAGGCGCTCGCCGTTCGGCGCATACTCCTGTTTCAGGTCTAACGCCTCTTTTCCCCGGACGTACACATCGCAATTGACGAAGTTGTAGATCACTCTGATTTCATTCCGAATGTCGAACTCCCGCAGAGTACGCTCCCGCAGATATTGCGAGATGGCGGTTACTCCATCGCTCTGCTCGATGGAGAAACGTGTGATGGGAAGATAAGATCGGTCGAGTCCCACCAGGGTGATGTCCGTGCCGTGCAACGTGGTCACGAAGGGAAGTTTGCGTCCCCGCGGTTTCGCCGCCATCATCTGCCGCGCCAGAAGCGCGCTCACTGAATGCGGGATTGCGTAGTGCACGTGGAGAAGATCAAGATCGTAAAGCTCCGCCACTTCCGCCATGCGCGAGGCCAGCGCCAGATCGTACGGAGGATATTCGAACAGCGGATACCGTGAGACTTCTACTTCATGATAATGAATGTTCGGATGCGGGCCGCTGAGCCGGATGGGCTGGGCATAGGAAATGAAGTGGACTTCGTGGCCACGCTCGGCTAGCTCAAGCCCCAGCTCGGTTGCGACCACGCCGCTTCCTCCATAGGTCGGATAGCAGGTGATGCCGATTCTCATGCATGCCCCTTCCACGCCAGCCTATAGCTCTTCATTCGATGGCCGTTCTGAGGCGAGGATTCAGTTTTTGACTCACCGTTCGATGGGAAATGGATATTAAGGATGGTCTAACCAGGGTTGTCGGTCTTCTTTTCAGCTTCCGACTCTTCGGCCATGGCCTCGATACGGCTCTGCAGCCGGTTCCGGGTCTCATCGTCCAGCCCGGTGAATTCAATACCCATTCCGACTCCGCCGTCGCAGGACCTGACGATTGCAACCGTTCGGAATCGTTCAGTGTCGATCCAGAAGGTAATCTGCAAAGTCTTTCCTATAGGCAGCGGCATCAAGGTTTCGACGTAGCAGCCACGACCGCTAATATCTGCCGACTTCGTTTTCATCTGCGAGCCGGCGCCATTTTCGTCGCGTATTTCGATGGGAAACGGAACCCGGTGGCGAGTGGCCTTTCTTTTGTCAGCATCGGAGGGCGCAATCCGAGGGGCCGGTTCAGCCGCTGGCTGCGGCTGCTCCATCTCTTTTTCCCAGGGGCAGGGCTGCCCTTCGAGCAGGCTGACTCCGACTTCAACTTTCTGGGCTTGTCCCGCATCGACCACCCAGATGACCTTGCAGCGGGCTTTCGTGTTTCCAAGTTGGACGCCGATTATCTCTCCCGGCTTTAAGCGGGTCTCCAGGCCGGCGAGCTTGGCGCCATGATGGCTGATGTTCCGGGCCCGAACATTCTGCAGGAATGGACGACCCTCTGTGCTCATTCCAAAAATTCGGATCGGCAACTCTACATCCAGCCGGGGCTCTGGTTTTTCTGACATGCAGGTCGTGGATGCTCAGTTAAGCAATCCGATAGCATTAAATCATACATTTGAAGTCCCTTAGTCTCCGTGATTACCAAGGTGCGTATCCACGCGCAATAAAGAATCGTAGTAGCGGCGGCGTCCCGGCGGCTGTCGGGTGGGCGTCTCGCCCACCCCATCGGGCCGGCCAGAGGCCGGCGCTACAGAAATCTTTGATCGCCTCACGGAACGAGATGATCTCCACCCCATTCGCTGACATCAAATCGCGAGTCGAAGGCGAAGTCAGGATTCGCAACTCCTCCTCACGTGCTTCCCGCAACCGGGTTTGGACCGCTTGCAGATCGGCATCGTTATATCCGGGGTGACAAACCAATTCCCAGGTTCCCTCTGGAAGATTTTCGATCATCAGGCGAAGCAAATGTTCGTTGAGCGAACCCGTCGCTACGATTGCCAGCGTGCCGTCCGGGGTGAATATTCCTGCTTGCTGCACCGACTTGCGGAATTGTTTCGCGAAACTGCGCAACAACCCAACCTCGAGCCACCGTTTCCACATGCTGGGCGACGCAGACAGTTGAGATCCCTGCAAGCGTTCGAATGGGTTCCGGATGGCCCGGATGCCGCAGGCTTTTGCCGCCCTTAAAAGCGGCTGGAGAACATGCGGAAAGAGATGAGTATGCTTATGCGAATCGAGATGTGTGACCACGATCCCGGCAGATTGAATCTTGCGGATTTGCGCGACGGCCTCGGCTTCGATTTCATCCGGAGCGAAGCGACCCAACAGGGCAAGCGCGCCAAACTTGCCGATGCCTCCGCGAAAATGTGAATCTCCGGATGGCTGTAGAAGACTTCGTACCTGGCGTGGTTCAAGCAACGGGAGTGCCATCTACCAGGACAATGTGGCATCCCACGCCTAGTCGAGGCCTGTCCTTCGCCAGAGAAACTGCTTCCTCGAAGGCGTGTCCGTTGGCCATTAATGTCGCTGAAGACACAACGCCGCGATCGTGGGCTTCCACAATGGCTCGGTTAACGCCCGAGGTCAGACCAAAATCGTCAGCGTTGATGATGAGGCGGCGCACGCGCCAGTCTAGCAGGCCGCCGGGACGGTTTTTTACGGAATGACCTGCCCCACCTGCCCGACTCTCATGGCAATAAAGACTACTTCTTGTTGGCTGCCCTGACCTTCGCCCATCGGGCTTTTTGCGCCCGCCGGATTGCTGCACGTCCCTTGGCACTCATGGTGCGACGTTTTTTTGGCGCGCCCGGAAGACTCTTGCCGCTTCCGCCGCCATAAACCCCCGCAAATGCGGCCAGCGCGGCATTCAATCCAGAGAGTTGTTGTTGTACCCGGTCACGTTCCTTTTTTAACTGTTCTACGATCTTGGACAAGTCCGCCATTTCTTTGAGATTCCCCCTGCCGCGAATTGTAACAGCGCCCGTATCGTTGCGGTTGCGCCGGGTGAGGAATTGTCAACTTTTGTCTTTCCGAAATCTTGTGCGCACGCAATGATTCCGTTTCTCGGAAGGTATCTATTCCAGTTTTTGTAGGACCACTCATGCGCGAACTTCCGGGTACTGATCAATTTCCCTAAACCATTGACGTGCCGAGTACTCATGAGACCTATACATTTGGTTCCCAGTTTGCAATAACACCAGTTGTTGTCGGGGCAGTTCAACATCCCTCGGGTGTAAAGTTTTGTGATTTCGGTTAGCCGCGTCGCCTTTTGATGCAGCTCCGACTACCGTTTTTCCTCTCCGCTCCTCGACTCACCGTTGTTCTCCGGAGTTTCCGAAAGAGAGGAACAGTTGTGAATAACCCCTTGTCATTCCAAATTAAACGATACCTTGCGTTCGCAATTTCTTTCTTCATTGTTTCCTTGCTGTCTCTTGCGGCTTTCGCACAGACCACCATCTCAACCGGCAGCATTCAGGGAACGATCACCGATCCTTCGGGCGCAGTCGTCAGCGGCGCGAAGGTCAGTATCCGCAACAAAGCGACCGATCAGACATCCGTGACCACAACAAATTCCGCCGGCACGTTCGCTTCCGGCGCGCTGATCCCTGGCAATTATGTGGTGCGCGTTGAAGCCAGCGGATTCAAGACGATGGAAATACCCATTATGGTCCAGGTGAATACAACCTCTTCAGCCAATGCGAAACTCACACTGGGCGAGAGCGCTCAGGTGATCGAAGTGCAGGCCACGGATGTGGCCGTGAATACCGAGCAGGCTACTGTGCAAGGCGTCCTCACCAGCCAGCAGATTGAAAATCTGCCCATCAATGGACGAAACTTTCTCGACCTGGCGCAACTGGAACCGGGCGTTCAAATACAGGATGGCGGAACTTTCGATCCCACCAAGAACGGTTTTTCTTCCGTCTCCTTCGGCGGCCGCTTTGGACGTACCGCCCGCATTGAAGTAGACGGCATCGACATCAGCGATGAAACCGTGGGTACGACCACTCAAAATCTTCCGCTGGGTGCGATTCAGGAATCAGCGCTGCAACAATCTTCACTGGATCTCTCCACCGAGCTCACTTCTTCTGGCTCCGTCAACGTAACCACTAAATCCGGCAGCAACGGTTTGCATGGCGACGCCTTCTATTATTTTCGCGACCAGTCGCTCAATGCCGCTCTGCCCGGCGACTCCACGAATCCGTTTCAGCGCAACCAATTTGGCGGCAGCCTGGGCGGCCCCATCATCAAGAACAAACTTTTCTTTTTCTTTGACGCTGAGCGCAACAAGCAAGACTTGATCGATCCTGTCCTTCCCGGAGGCGCATTCTCCAATCTCACCGGAGACTTCGACTCTCCCTTCCGCGAAACTCAGACTGTGGGACGTTTGGATTGGCAGCCCGGCCGGTACAAAGTCTTCTATCGTTTTTCGTTTGACCAGAACAAAAGCGTGCTTCCCTTCATTCCGAATTCTTTCCAACCCTTCGCTAACGTGAATCATGCTCGCGATCACGTTGCCGGACTTGATTTCAATACCGGCAATCTCACTCACAGCATTCGTTTCGGCTACACCAAATTCCAGAACGGAATCACCGACGCAGTCACTGGCTCCAGCATTTTCGATCCCGCACCTGGCATCGAACTGGCCATCGGCGGCGATCCCAACTGCCTTACCGCCGGACTCGACGATTTCTGCTCGGGCCCGAACTTTCTCGCGCCTCAGGCCACTGTGCAGTCCGATCGTCAGATCAAGTACGACGGCAGCTGGGCTTTGGGAAGACACATCATTCGCTTCGGCGGCGGTTATAACCGCATCGTCGGTGGCGGATTCGCCGAGTTCCTGGGATTGGCGCCCGCCGTAGGTTCGCCGAGCACTGCAACCCCATTCAACACGTTCCCCGGAGGAGCTTCCAACCCGTTGAATTATCCAGTCACCAACGTCACTCTGGGTAACGGCCAGGGCTTTTCTTCCGAGAAATCAACGTTCGGATACCCCGGCGGCGGACTGGGTCCCGATAATCGTGTGTCGTTCTACATCGGCGACTCTTTTAAGCTTAAGCCGAACATTACGATCACAGCGGGCTTGCGCTATGTGCGTGACACAGGTCGAACCGACAGCGACCTCGGACCGATTGCCGCGCTTGATCAATTCAACAATCAGTTTTATTCCGGCTTGGGCAATCGCGTAAACCAGCCCGATCACAACTTCGCTCCTCAACTCGGATTTGCCTGGGACCCGAAGAGTGATGGCAAGACGGTGATCCGCGGCGGAATCGGATTGTTCTACGAGAACTCAATCTGGAACAACAATCTGTTCGACCGCCCGGCCCGGCTTTCGGAAGGATTGTTTCTTGGACAGCAGCCGGTGTGTTCCAACGGCTCGCCGCAACCGTTGCCTTTTACCAGCACGATCGATCCGGCCAGCATCTGCGGCCAACCGGTCGGGAGCGTAGCTACGCAAATCGTTCAACTGCAGCAGCAATTCCAGGCGTTTACCCTGGCGCAGGGCCCAGCCAGCAATGGCGTATACGTGGGCAACATTCTGGCCGACGCCATCGACGTCACTGGCACCAACTTGTTCGCGCCGCAATACGTTTCTCCGCGGTCCGTTCAGATGAACATCGGCGTGCAGCATGAAATCCGGCATGGTATGGTGTTCACCGCCGATTATCTGCGCAACGTCTCAACCCACAACCTGCTGAGCATCGATACCAACCACATTGGCGATGCCCGCTTTTTCAACCTGCCGAACGCACAGGCCGCAATCGCTACCACCAATGCAGCGTTCGGTGGCTGCGCAACCGTCGATTGCGCCATTGCGAACGGAGCGACGATTACCGACTACGCCTCCAACGGTCTTGATTCCGGATATTCGGTGTGCGGTGGCCTGGCCTGCCCGCTACTCGATCAGCCCGGCGCTCCGCATGCGCGAGCTGCGTTCCCCGGCATCAACCAGAACGTCGGCGCCAACCAGATGCTGTTTCCCATCGGGCGCTCGGTGTACAACGGCTTGCAGACTTCTCTGCGGCAGGAAGTGCATAGTCCGCTGCCGGGTGTTCGCTACCTGAACCTGCAAGTGTCTTATGCGTTCTCCCGTTATGTTTCTTCCGCGCGGGACAACGACTTCATCAACTTCGCAACCGACAACGCAGATCCCAACAAATACATTGGACCGAACGGACTCGACCGCACCCATCAGCTCTCCTTTGGAGGCACGATGGACCTGCCGGCCCATTTCCGCCTAAGTCTGATTGGACACTTCGACAGCCCTCTGCCTTCGAGTGTGACTTTGCCGGTAACAGGAGCTCCGGGCGGCATCTTCCAGACCGACATCACGGGAGACGGCACGGGAGATGGAACTGTCGGCGCCAATGGCGGCGCGGGTGATCTGTTGCCCGGAACCAACGTCGGCGGCTTCGGACGTTCGTTTGGAGTCAACGGCCTGAACCAGAAGATCACGGCCTACAACAACAATATGGTCGGCCAGGCCACCCCGGCCGGTCAGGTGCTGATCAGCAACGGCCTGTTCACCCTGGCGCAGTTGCAAGAATTAGGCGGAGTCATCGGAGGATTATCGACCGGAGGCTCTGCTCCTCTGCCCCTGGCTCCGGTTGGCGCCGTCGGCCAAGCCTGGCTCAAGACTTTCGACATGAGCCTGAGTTGGGCTTACCGGTTCCGTGATCGTCTGGAACTTCGGCCCGGAATCTCTTTCTTCAATCTATTCAACATGGCCAACTTCGACGGCCCGGCGGCTCCTTTCAGCAGCATCCTGGACGGAACTCCCGGTTCGCCGAACGGAACCACAAACCCACAACCCAACAGTCTGCGGCTTGGACTCGGCTCCGGCGTGAATGCGTTAGGTTCACCACGCGTGATCGAGTTCTCGCTGAAGTTTAGCTTCTAAAACAACTGCTGTTTTGCCTTGAGGGCCGCCGGCTTGAACTGGCGGCCTTTTTGTTGGCAAGAACCACGTAGTTCGTGCGGAGTGTTAGGATTTTCGTGCCGAGGTTTAGGGCACACACAAATCATGAAACTCTATCGCACAACTTCCGGACACGTTGTTGAAGAACACGACCGCTTCTATTCGCCGAAGAACCACGGACAAGGCGAGTCCTGGGCGTCACTGACCACAAGAGATGACCTGCACGAATACCTTCAAGGCCAGATCCGAGAAGGGAAGTGGATCGAGGGAGCACGTCCAAAACTCGAAAACCTGCAGGCTCCCATCGGCGATCAGGAAGTATGGGCCGCCGGAGTTACGTATTATCGCAGCCGGGAAGCGCGCATGGAGGAATCGAAGTCGGCCGGTGGCGGAGACTTTTACGATCGCGTTTACGACGCCGAGCGCCCTGAGTTGTTTTTCAAGGCCACCCCGCATCGCGTGGTCGGTCCCGGCGGATTGGTTGCTATTCGCGCCGATTCGACGTGGTCGGTACCCGAGCCCGAGTTGGCCCTTCTCGTAACTCCGAAAGCAAAAATCGTCGGATACACAATCGGCAACGACATGAGTTCCCGCAGTATCGAAGGCGAAAACCCCCTGTATCTGCCGCAGGCCAAAGTTTACGATCGCGCCTGTGCCCTGGGGCCCTGCATTCTGGTTGCGCCCGACCCTTTACCTGCGTCCACGGAAATCAATCTGGAGATCGTGCGCGGCAATCGCAGCGAGTTTACTGGCGCTACAACGCTTGCCGGCCTCAAGCGCGATCCGGCGTTGCTGGTGGAATATCTGTTTCGCAGCAACAGTTTTCCCGCAGGCTGTTTTCTGCTCACCGGCACCGGAACCGTACCCCCTGACTCGTTCACTCTCCTGCCCGGCGACGAAATCCGAATCACCATCACCGGAATCGGAACACTGGTCAACACAGTTGGATAATTCCAACAGGTCGATGGCAGCCGCAAAGCGGCAGAGAATAAAGCCCGCGTTCGATCCGAATCCAGCCGCGGAGCGGCAAAAGAATAAAGCCCACGGCGTAAGCCGTAGGTCAAAAAGCAGAAGAGAGCAGAGCCACGAAGGGGCGGAAGAGACTCACCGAATCTCACAAATTTGCGTTCAATCAAGAGAGAACCACTTCGCAGGACATCGCACTCGATCCACCATTTGGTACACTGAAAACCCACGTGATCGGGCGGTTAGCTCAGCTGGTTAGAGCGCCTGCCTTACAAGCAGGAGGTCGCAGGTTCGAACCCTGCACTGCCCACCATTTCTGAATCTCTGAATAAAAGACTTGAGCGTTTGCCTGTCCGCAGGAAATTCTAGAGGGGCTTCTCGAACAGTTTCTTCAACGGAGTCGCATAGCAACGCGATGGAGCCATCGGAAGCCTACGAATTGTTTCCGCGCCGCGGTTTACGCCCGACTTGGGAGGCTGGGCGTCTGGATCCGCGTTCCGTGGTCAGGGGTAGGCTTCGGCGGATCGCACTTGTAACAGACCGGAACTGATATTTCCCACGCTTCCTGATTGCCGGGTCGCACCAATCTGACCATGGCAATTTGCATGATCGCCCCACAATCGGGGCAACGACGTCTACCCGGAAACGCTAAAGAAACTTTCCTGCCAAGCTTTTCACTGCTTTTATCCAACGTCGCCCCATTCGTTGTAACTATTGTGTCTGATTAATTATTCTTAATGATATCCATTGTCGGTTCGCCATCGAAACAAGCCCGCAGGATTTCCTGTTTTCAGAAAATCCATTCGCCCGAATTGTTTCCCTGTGAAGCCCATAAGCATTTACCCCTACCCCATCAAGGGTATTGCGCACTCCGCGGTGATCGTTAGTCTGTCTGAAGGAGGGGTGGTGCCTACCAGCATCTTGCTTGTGGATGACAGCTCCGTGGTCCGGCGGTCATTGCGGTCGGTCATCGAAAGCCAAACCAACTGGCGGGTTGCCGGAGAGGCCGAGAATGGTCTCGAAGCAATCGAGAAGTTTCGCCAACTCTCCCCGGACGTCGTCATTCTGGACCTTTCCATGCCGCTGATGAACGGACTCGACGCGGCTCGCCGGATCAGGGAAATCTCTTCCGGCGTATGTATCCTTCTCTTCACGCTGCACGCGTACCCGTATCTGATCGAAGACGCTCGCAGAATTGGAATCAACCATGTAGTGTCCAAGGACGATGCTTCTGGACTGCTGGGTACCTTGCAGTCGAAGCTAACCTGAACGCTCTTTTGCTTTCCAGCAAACCACTTGCAAGAAACCTACCCGGAAGACCACGCGGTCGGGGGTTTGGCTACGCATTTCACCCTGCCGGCTGCTAAAATGAAGTGAACTTAACACCTTGGCTGTCGGAGAAAAATAGTGACGGAAAAACCGAGTACGACTCTCACGGGCACAGTCGAAAAGATCATTCCATCTCCGTACGCGGGCGAACCTGAAAAGGCCCAGATCGCCGTGGAGGGAGCGGATGATCTGTATAAGGAAATCCGCGTTGAAAATACCCTTGTAACTGAAGATGGTGAAGAAGTTCGCCTCAAAAAGGGCGCCCAGGTGGAAGTCAAAATCGAGGCCGAACCAGAGGCCACAGAGTCCGGGCGATGAGAAGCCAGTAAAAGCCTCTCTACCGCATTTCCTTCCACGCAGGAAGTAACTCGAACCGCACGAAGTCCTTACTGCCGAAAAGTAAAGGCTCCATCGACGAGGGTCTAACCCCGTGCGGAGCTTTTCTCACAATACCTTCCTGCCGGGCTGAATCGAATCTAACGGCCGACCTGAAAATCCGCCCTGCATCCATGATTGACCCAAATGCCCCGGCGATCGTAACCCCAGCTTTTTCCCTGGCGGCATGACGAGTCGCTGTTCTGCTTGACCAATTGCACTCCGCCGCGCGTGTCTGCCGAGCAATAGTGCTTGTGCATGTCGTCCGAAGAGCACGAAATAATTTGTCCACCGCCACGCCCGTTGTCGCCGCGGTATCCGTCACGGTCATGATCGCGATCGCGGTCACGATCATGATCTCTGTACCCGCCGCCCTCGAGGGTGAAATCGGCACGGCAGCCGTGGTCGACCCAGACGCCCCGATCGTCCGATCCCCAGCTGTAACCCTCACGGCACGGAGACTCGCTGCGCTGCTGGGCCAGACGAGGCCTGCCCGGGCCATTCGCGGAACAGTAATGCCGCTTGCCGTCGTCCGACGAGCATGAAATAGTTTGCGCGGCGCTGCGCGGAATAAAAACCGCGAAGGCTGCCACGATCAGGCCGAAGTGAATCCAATTCCTGGTGCTCAACATTGTTGTCTCCTTGAAAGTAAGTGCTGGGGCCCGAGAAATGATTCACGCTGCAATCATGCCGCAAAGCCCTTGCGGCATGATCTTCAGTATTCGCCCTTCATTCCCGCCATGCTGTACCGGATTGCTCACTCGCCAGTAAGCTAGGCGGACTTTTTCCGCGGCACCTTCGCGCCCTTTTTGCGGGCTTCCGAAAGGCCGATGGCGATCGCCTGTTTGCGGCTGGTTACCTTGCCACCTTTGCCGCCCTTGCCGGAACGCAGCGTCCCGCGCTTCTCGCGTCGCATGGCGCTGGCTACGCTTTTGCCTGAGGCTTTTCCGTATTTTCGGCTACCGGTTTTCTTGCGAGAGGAAGTCTTCTTTACGGCCATGTGAATTTCTCCCGCCCGTTAGAGGGAAGAGCGACGACGTAGGTTGCTTTCACGTCGTCGCCGCAGCGGAAGCGGGAGAATCAGTGTCGTCTGATACCAGACCTGGGGATACTAAGCTTGGGGAATCAGCAGCAGTTTTCCCGTGGTCTTGCGTCCTTCGAGGTCGCGATGCGCCTGCTGCGCTTCTTGCAGAGGATAAATGTGTTCGATTCGCAACTTGAGTTTTTTGTCGGCAATCATTTCAAAAAGAGCATTGGCTCGCATTTCCAGTTCAGCGCGAGTGGCAACGTACTGGTTCATGGACGGGCGGGTAAGGAACAGCGAACCCTTCTGCGTCAGAACAATGGGGTCGAGCGCCGGGGCAGGGCCACTTGAGCCTCCAAACAGGACCATCATTCCGCGCGGCCGCAGGACGTTTAGCCCTTTTGTGAACGTGGTCTTGCCGACCGAGTCGTAAACCACATCCACACCCTTGTTTTCAGTGAGTCGCTTGGTTTCACTCTCAAAATCATCCTTCGTATAAAAAATGATCTCATCGGCGCCGGCCTCTCGCGCGAGCTTCGCCTTTTCCTCAGTCGAAACCGTGCCGATGACGCGCACCCCAATGTTGTGTGCCATCTGGACCAGCAGCAATCCCACTCCACCGGCTGCCGCGTGTACCAATGCCGTGTCTCCGCGCTTGAGCGGAAAGGTCGTGTAAGCCAGGTAGTGTGCGGTCATCCCCTGCAGCATCGTGGCAGCGGCTTCGCGGTCGGTGACGCCGCTGGGAACCTTGACCAGTCGCTCGGCAGGGACGGCGGCGTAATCCGCATACGAACCCATTACGCCGGCCCAGGCTACCCGGTCACCCTCTTTGATCGTCTTGACCTCCGCGCCCACGGCTGAAACGGTGCCTGCCCCTTCCTGCCCGATTACGAACGGCAGCGGCACCGGATACCTGCCCTCGCGATGGTAGGCGTCGATGAAGTTCACGCCAGCAGCTGCGACTTTCACTACCGCTTCGTTAGGTTTCGGTTGCGGAACCGGAATGTCTGCCAGTTCGAGCGCTTCGGGTCCGCCGGTCTTTTTTACTTGAATGGCTTTCATGAGAGCTTGGATTATCCCTTTCGATCGAAGGATTCAATCGAGCGGCAGCTTAATTCACAAACCTTGACTACAGCAAGGCCTGACGGGCCTCAATACTGAAACGTGGCGTGTGTCCTAGAATCTAGAATGAGGATGAGTACGCGACGTCTCGGAGGATGAGCATGAACACCGTCGGAGTGATCGGAGGCATCGGGCCGGAATCAACCGTCGAATATTATCGCCACCTGATTGCCGCTTACCGCAGCCTGAGGCCGGACGGAAGCTATCCCTCTATCATCATCAACAGCATCAATCTCAGAGCGGCATTGGACCTCGTAGAAGCCAATGAGCTCGAAAAATTGGCCAGGCACTTTGCGACCGAAATTCAGAAACTGGCCAACGCCGGAGCAAGTGTCGGCCTTCTGGCCGCCAACACACCTCACATCGTGTTCGACGAAATTCAACAGCAATCGCCGATTCCACTGGTAAGCATCGTGGAAGCTACCCGCGACGCAGCCAAAGCCCTGGGCTTGAAAAGGCTCGGACTCTTCGGCACCCGCTTCACCATGCAGGGCAATTTCTATCCCAATATATTTTCGAAAACCGACATTGCGCTACTGACGCCTCATGCGGACGAGCAGGCGTTCATCCACGAGAAATATATGGGTGAGCTGGTGAAGGGAATTATTCTGCCCGATACTCGTCAACGACTGCTGGCAATCGTCGATCGAATGAGGAGAAACGAAGACATCGATGGTCTCATCCTGGGAGGCACCGAGCTGCCGCTAATTCTGGGAGACGTTGCCGGCCAGGACATCCCGTTTCTCGACACTACGAAAATCCACGTGCAAGCTATCGCAGCACAGGCATGGTCCGCATCCTAAATCGCGATTCCTGATCCTGATCTTGATCCGAATCCAGCCAGGTCTTCATCCCTTGCCAGTTCTCGAAGTTTCGTGCAATCATGAATCAACCGAAGATTGCTGGTTCACGCCTTCCACGGCCCGCGGTTTCGGTTATCCGGTTCAACCGGGGGACGTAGTTCAGTTGGTTAGAACGCTGCCCTGTCACGGCAGAGGTCGCGGGTTCGAGTCCCGTCGTCCCCGCCATTTCGAGTTCAGTGACAACGAATTTCGCTTCATCACCAGGCGAACCACCACCCACCGATCCAAACCAGACCAGACAGCGGAGAGGCAGTTTCCCCAGACGGCCAAGCTCGCCGACATAGAATCGGGCGATTACGGTACGGCCTTGTATGTGGGCGGGGCACGTCCTACGTGGGACATATCGGAAAGCCGTGTGTGGGTCGCTCTACTCGAGCCCTTCTATAATTCCCGCAAAGCGATCGCTCTGGTCCGTCATTCGCCTGGTGTACCTTCGCCACCTGACCTACCAGGGCGTAGCCGCTCAAAGGTGACCCCGCGACCGGTTTTACCCATGGTGATGAGGAGGTTCTGCAACCCACTCACACTGTCCCGTTTTTGGTGCAGGATGAACTGATGCGGAGGGGAGCGATCTTTGAGGAGCCTGCCGATTGGCAGTGATTTTCACCAGCAAGAGGAGAGATTGACTATGGAGCCAACAAAATCGACTGAGATTTCACGTCGTCGTCTTTTGGCGATGGCTGGGGTTTCAGCAGGCGCCGCAATGCTTTCCCAACACCCAGTCTTCGCGGATGCGGGTGCGACCTCGCTGGCGGTCCATGCGACGGCCAGCACCGGGAACACTTCATACTCTTCACTGAAGCAAATCGATGCCGGCCTGCTGAATGTTGGATACGCTGAAGCCGGCCCTGCCAGTGGACCGCCAGTCATTCTGCTGCACGGTTGGCCCTACGACATTTACAGCTTCGTCGATGTCACGCCTTTGCTGGCAGCGGCGGGATACAGAGTAATCGTGCCCTATCTCCGCGGTTATGGAACAACGCGCTTTCTTTCGAGTGACACGGTCCGCAACGGTCAGCAGTCGGTAGTGGCGCTCGACATTATTGCTTTGATGGACGCGCTCAAGATCGAGAAGGCAATTCTCGCGGGCTTCGATTGGGGAGCGCGCACCGCTGACATTATCGCGGCGCTTTGGCCGGAGCGTTGCAAGGCGCTGGTCTCCGTGAGCGGTTATCTGATCGGAAGCCAGGCGGCCGGGAAAGCGCCGCTGCCGCCGAAGGCTGAGTTGCAATGGTGGTACCAGTTTTACTTCGCCACCGATCGCGGCCGGGAAGGGTACGAGAAATATCGGCGCGATTTTGCGAAGCTCATCTGGCAGCTGGCTTCGCCGAAGTGGAACTTTGACGATGCCACGTTCGATCGCTCTGCAGCATCGTTCGACAATCCCGACCATGTTGCGATCGTGATTCACAATTACCGTTGGCGGCAGGCACTGGCTGCAGGCGAGTCCAAATACGACAAACTGGAAACGCGTCTGGCCGGGGCCCCGGTCATCACCGTGCCCACGATTACCCTTGAAGGGGATGCCAATGGGGCGCCACATCCCGAGCCAGGCGCTTACGCGAACAAATTCTCCGGCAAGTACGCGCAGCGGACGATTCCCGGCGGCGTCGGACATAATCTGCCGCAAGAAGCTCCCGAGGCATTCGCTAAGGCTGTCGTAGATGTCGACAAGTTTTAATCGACCAGGGATTTGTCGCCTTCGTGACCAACAGGCTTCCGCCAGCCTGGCCGATTTCCTTGCCTTCATGCCACATATCGAATCGCACGAGAGGCGGAATACATTCCTCGCGATCGTCAACGAGACGCCAAACGGTTTTGCTGTACCTCGGGTACATGTTGATGTCGTAGAAGAATTCGGAAACTGAGTCCGTGCGTGATCAGCAGTAGAGGCACGATGAACGTCGGAAGGAAATAGGCGGCACCCAATTGCCCCGCCATAAGTCCGGCATGATTGGCCTGGTAGAAAGCATTGAACAGATCGACCGTACCCCAGACGCTGAAAATCCATGTGATCACAATGCCGGATGCACTGGGCAGCGTGACCAGCGCAAGCAAGGCGAGTACCGCTGCGATGACGTCGCCATATGCCGCCGCGTGAGCGAACGCAGACGGCAGATCAGGCGACACAACTCCTGGCACAAGGAATGCTAATCCGATGAAACGGAAGCAGTGGAGGATGAGTAAAGGCCGCAATGCTTCGTCCTGTGAGCGGAGGCGAAGCTTAGGCCAGATGTATCGGGTAGTGACGATTCCCCATGCGATCAAGCTGAATGCGATGCTGACGAAAAAAGCGAGTTGCGACTGCATAAATTCCTCCTATTGAGATTCCAACCACTGAGCACGGTTGGTGCCAGTGAGTTAGACGTCATATTTTGTTAAAGAGTACTGACGTACTCTTTAAAAGCAAAAAAATTTACTCTTCGGCGAAGCACTTTATGAAAAAGCTTCTCGCATCCATCAGGATCTGCTCACGCCTGTGAGGTTCCGAACTCACCCGGGCCATCATCAAAACTCCCGCCATGCTGGGGAATAGCAACCTGATTTTGGTCTGTTTCTCTTCCCGGGTCTTTCCCGGCATGAATGGTACGAACCTCTCGCGATAAGCTTCCAGCAACACTTCGATCCTTTTCCGCACGGATATCGGTTTCCGCGCCAGTTCCGGTCCGAGTGCGGCTCGCACGCAACCGGTCCCCGGGGAATTCGCGTGGCCCACGCTTAAATATCGCTCGATGATGGCGCGCAGCGCCTGCCCCTTGGGCGCGGAAGTTGCAGCCTTCACCAGGCCCTCTCCCGTTTCATCCAGTGCTCGTGCGACTGCTTCGACGAACAGGTCGTCTTTGCTCTTAAAATGGCGGTAGAAGCCGCCTTTTTTCAGGCCGACCTTGTTCATTACCGTTCCGATGCCGCTGCTTTCGCCGCCACGCTCGCGGAAAGAGCGAGCAGCCACGGAAAGAATCCTCTCGTGGTTTTGCGCTTTGTGTTCCGCTGAGTATCGCATGGGGAAAGAGTACGATCGTACTCTAATATCTGTCAAGAGCAAATTTGAATTGCCGCTTATGAACCTCATTGGCTAAAGCCCATCGCAATGGAGCCTTCTGCAGGCCTGACGGCCTGCTCTTTAAACCGACCCATCATTTATCCTCCTGGAACTTGGCGACCCAGAGGCTGGTGCGCCAAAATAGAAGGATTCTAACCAGGCGCCAGACTTCGATGAGGTAAGAATGCCCCGATTGCTTTCAGTTAATGTCGGTCTCCCGCGCGACGTGACATGGAACGGTAAGACTGTCCGTACAGCGATCTGGAAACCTCCAGTCGCGGGACGTCGAATGGTGCGCAAGCTCAATATCGACGGTGACGGACAGGGCGACCTCGCCGGCCATGGTGGGGAGCAGCGCGCCGTTTTTGTTTATCAGATGGACTCCTATCACTACTGGGAAAATTTTCTCGGACGTAATGACTTTACCTATGGCCAGTTCGGAGAAAACTTCACAGTTGACGGACTTCCCGATAACGAAGTCTGCATCGGCGATCGCTACCGCATTGGTGATGCCATTTTTGAAGTGTCTCAGCCGCGAGTAACGTGCTACCGCCTCGGTATCCGCATGAATGAGCCGCGGATGCCAGCCCTGGTGGTAGCCCATCACAGGCCAGGGTTTTACTTTCGCGTGCTGCAGGAGGGCGAAGTTGGTGCAGGCGACGAGATCGTAAAGATTACCGACGGTCCAGAGCGAGTCACTGTAGCCGAAGTTGACGCCCTGCTTTATTTGCCAGGGCATTCCGCCGAGGAACTGCAGCGCGCACTGCGGGTTCCTGCACTCAGCAAAGGTTGGCAGGGTTCATTCGAGGCCATGCTCCAGCAAGACTTGAGTTCTAAAGCCGCGGGCAATCCGGGACTCGCAAATGAGGAACAAGCGCCAGCGTGGCCCGGATTTCGGCAGATGCGAATCGCGCGCATCCAAAAGGAAAGCGATAACGTAACTTCTTTCGTTCTGACTCCGACCGATGAGCAACATCTTCCGATCTTCCAGGCTGGTCAATTTGTGGTTTTGCGGCTACGCGTCGATCCGGGCAAGCCGCCGGTACTCCGTAGTTATTCATTGTCTGATCTTCCGTCGGCGGACCACTTTCGCATTAGCGTCAAAAACGAATTGAATGGAGTTGGAAGTTCATTTCTCTGCAACCGTGCGCGAGAAGGCGACGTGCTGGATGTGAGCGCGCCGCGCGGTAGTTTTACCCTACGTTCCAGCCAGAGTCCGGTAGTCCTCCTGAGCGCTGGAGTTGGCGCAACTCCCGTGATGTCGATGCTGCACGCACTCGCTGCCGAAAAATCGCAGCGAGAGATCTGGTGGGTCTTTGGAGCGCGCAATCGCGTCGATCATCCATTTGCGGAAGAATCGCGTTCGCTGTTGAAACAGCTTCCTCACGGACGCGGATACGTCGTCTACAGCAGGCCCACTGCAACCGACCAGGTCGGTACAGATTTCGATGCTCCGGGTCACATCGACACGGCTTTGCTGGAGAGAATTGGAGTGTCAGCGAGTAGCGACTTCTATCTGTGCGGCCCTTCTTTATTCTTGCAGAATATGCTGGACAGCCTAAAAAACTGGGGCGTACTTGCCGAGAATGTGCATACGGAAATCTTCGGTGCTCTCGAGAGTATTACTCCGGGCATGACGCAGGTTGTTCACACGCCTCACCTGCCACCCGGCCCGCCCGCATCCGGCCCCCCGGTCTCATTCGCGCGGAGCGGGATTACCGTCCCATGGGATAGTAAGTTTGCCAGTTTGCTTGAACTGGCGGAAGCATGCGACGTTCCGGTCCGATGGTCTTGCCGGACCGGAGTCTGTCACACCTGCATGACAGGTCTGGTTGGCGGATCGATTGTCTATAACCCTGAGCCGCTGGAGAGGCCCGCTCCTGGGAACGTGCTGGTTTGCTGTTCCCAGCCAGACGCGGACATCACCCTTGACCTTTGAGAGAAGACCTTCGAATCAAACGGGAGGAGTTTAAACATGCGTTCCGATATTGTCCCCGGATCAATTTTCCCCGACTACGAACTGCCCGATCACACCGACAAACTGCGGAAGCTCAGCGAGCTACAGGGCGACGATCCGCTGATCCTCACGCTCGCGCGCGGCCATTATTGTCCAAAGGAACATCAGCAGCATCTGGAACTGGCTGCCTTCTACCCGAAGATCGCGGTGGCATACACTCAGGTCGTCACGGTCTCCACTGATAACCACCATACTCTTCAGGAATTCCGTGCGTCAGTCGGAGCCCAGTGGACTTTTCTTTCTGATACCGAGCGGACGATTCAGAAGGATCTCGATATCCAGGAATATACCGACCCCGACAATAATCCGATGGTCCCTCATACGCTCGTGCTCAAGCCTGGCCTGGTGATCCACAGTATTTATAACGGCTACTGGTTTTGGGGACGTCCGTCGATCGTTGATCTTTGGCACGATCTGCGCGCCGTGAGCAGAGAAATCCGCCCCGACTGGGACCTCAGTACTCCTGGACTCCGCGAGGCATGGAACGCTGGCGACCTCTCGCGATTTCACGGATGGAACAAGCCATCCAGTGTGGAAGAAACCTCGATCGCACGGAAGAAATAGCACAGGCAACATCTTCGATCACTGTGCTATCGAACGGTTGGAGAGGCAAGTCATGGATAAGACGTCAGAGACGAACAAACCCGATTTCAAAGCTGGATTTCCCGTTCGCGATCTCCCCGATGGCAAAATGGTATCGGGACAGATGGACGGCGAAGAAGTGGCCTTGGTGCGCCAGGGAGATGAATTCTTTGCCATCGCCGCCCACTGCACGCACTATGGCGGCCCCCTCGCGGAAGGTCTGATCGTGGGCGATACCGTGCGCTGTCCCTTGCATCATGCTTGTTTCAGTCTGCGGAATGGCGAGGCGCTGAGGGCGCCTGCTTTTGAACCGATCTCTTGCTGGCGAGTGGAAAGAGTGGGCGACAAGATTTTTGTCCGCGAGAAGCTCTCCTCACCGGCTGCAAAGCCTAAAGCCGAGGGTCCAAGCTCGATCGTGATCGTGGGCGGAGGCGCCGCAGGTCATGCTGCGGCCGATATGCTGCGGCGAGAGGGCTATGACGGTCCTCTTACCATCGTGAGTGCCGACGCCTCTCCCCCAGTGGATCGTCCGAACCTTTCCAAAGATTACCTGGCTGGCACGGCTCAGGAAGAGTGGATCCCTCTGCGGCCTTCGGATTATTATCGCGATCGCCGGATCGATCTGCTCCTCAACTCACGAGTTTCATCGCTTGATACGAAAAGTCGGCGAATCGTTCTCGAGGGTGGCAAGGTCCTCGAATTCGGATCTCTCCTGCTGGCCACCGGGGCTGACCCGGTCCACTTGCCGATCGAAGGAACGACTGATTCTCAGCTCCATTATCTGCGCACGTTCGCTGACAGCAAGGCGATCATTGCCAAGGCAAGTTCCGCAAAACGTGTAGTGGTTGTCGGCGCCAGCTTTATCGGCCTGGAGGTTGCCGCATCGCTGCGTGCCCGAGGAATTGCTGTAGATGTCGTAGCGCCTGAGAGCCAGCCGCTCGAACGCATAATGGGAACGGAGGTAGGCGTTTTCCTCCGCAAGCTTCACGAAAGCCACGGCGTGACTTTTCATTTGGGGGAGACTGTCAGCCGGGTCAATGATCGCACCGTTACCTTAACCGGCGGAACGTCTCTGGAAGCAGACTTCCTGGTCCTGGGAGTGGGCGTACGTCCATCACTGGCTTTGGCAGAGCAGGCTGGACTCGCGATCAATCGGGGTATCGAAGTCAATGAATACCTCGAAACCAGCGTGGCCGGAATCTTCGCAGCCGGCGATGCTGCCCGCTGGCCGGATCCGCACAGCGGCGAGCGAATTCGCGTGGAACACTGGGTGGTGGCTGAGCGTCAGGGGCAGATAGCAGCCAAAAATATTCTTGGCCGTGGTGAAAAATTTGACGCTGTCCCATTCTTCTGGAGTCAACACTACGACGTGGCGCTCAATTATGTGGGTCACGCCGAGAAGTGGGAGGCTATCGAGATCGATGGAAGCCTCGACGCGCGCGATTGCACCGTGGTTTACAAGAAAGGCGGCCGCACTCTCGCTACTTTAACCCTCTCGCGAGATCTGCAAAGTTTGCAGGCTGAGGCCGCCATGGAGGCTGAAGTACGCTCGCAAAAACGAGATGTTGCCTGAACCCGGCCGGATGAGAGAAAGTTTGCCGGCGTCCGACGCTTGAATTGGATAGCGACTGCAAAATATATTAAAGTCCGCGCAGGGAAACGTAAGTTTCAATTGCTGGGAGCGTCGCGGTAAGCTTACCAGCAATCGGAGGAAGCATGAGCACCGCATCGATCCCCTCTACCATTCAGCCTGAACCGGAACTCTACGGGCAAACCGTCGTCGTAATCGGCGGCAGTGCCGGTATCGGGCTGGAAACGGCACGACAAGCGCGCGCTAAGGGGGCGCGGATCATCCTCACCGCACGGACTCCGGATCGTCTCAATCGGGCTGCGAGCGAACTTGATGCTCTGAGTACCGCGGTCTTCGACGCCGAGGATCCAAATGCGCTCGACAAGTTCTTCCAAAATTTGCCGCAGATCGACCACGTGATGCTCACTGCCGGCAGGCCGATCTACGGGCGCATGCTCGATATGGATATAGAGCAGGCGCGCCGCTCTCTCGACAGCCACCTTCTGTTGATGCTCCAGGTTGCCCGCAACGCTGCCCACAAGGTACGACCCGGAGGAGCGTTACTGTTCATGGGAGGCACTGGCGCCCGCCGCCCAGCCCTTGGCGTTGGCTTGACATCAGCCGTCACCGCGGCCATGCCTGCACTGACAGCGAACCTGGCGCTCGAGCTGGCACCGATTCGGGTCAACCTCATAGCCGCTGGTTTTGTTGACACACCATTGTCCGCGCAACTGCTCGGCGATGAACTCGAAAACCGGCGCAAGCAGCTTCGCGAAAAGCTTCCCATCGGTCGCGTCGTCGGACCGGCTGATGTGGCCGCGTTAGCCGTACACATCATGATCAATACCGCCCTCACGGGCGCAACCTACGACGTAGACGGCGGACAGCAGTTCGTCGCGGCGTAGCGAAGTCCGCCAGCACAAATAACCACCAAATCAAACTTTCGATTTAGGTGAGCCTATTCAGGAGGGAACAATGGCAACTGTAAATGCAATCTCCAGCAGGGAATCGAGCACTGGCGCAAGCGCGGCGAAAGTAGATATGAAGTTCGAGGTAGTCGTCATTCCGGTGGCGGACGTTAACCGATCGAAGGAGTTCTATACCAGACTTGGGTGGCGACTCGACGCCGACTTTCCCTTTGATAACGGCTTCCGCGTTGTTCAGTTCACGCCTCCGGGATCAGGCTGTTCGGTTCAGTTTGGCGCGAAGATGACATCGGCCGCGCCGGGATCGGCCCAGGGCCTTTACCTGATCGTCTCCGATGTTGAGGCAGCGCGGAAAGATCTCGTCGCACGCGGTATTGAAGTGAGCGAGGTGTTCCACGCCGGCGCGCCAGGGGCCCAGTTTCAAACCGATGGGAGCGGTCGCGTCAGTGGGCCAGCGCCCGGGCACGCCACCTACAGCTCATTCGCCACGTTTCGTGATCCTGACGGCAATGGATGGCTGTTTCAGGAAATCACAACCCGGCTGCCCGGCCGAGGACTGAGCAATTTAGATGTCGCAACTCTGGCCGACCTTCTGCGAGATGCAGAGAAGCATCATGGCCAATACGAACCGACAGCTCCGAAACATCACTGGTCGGATTGGTATGCCGCTTACATCGTCGCGCGTCAGGACGGCAAGACTCCCGAACAGGCAGCGGAAGACGGCAAGATCCAGATCGAAGGGGCACAGGCCGGACCGCGCAATGAAGCACTTCGACGCAATCATTATCGGGACAGGCCAGGCGGGCCCGTCCCTGGCAGCGCGCTTTGCGGGCGCTGGCAAAACCGTGGCCATTATCGAACGCCATAAATTTGGCGGCACCTGCGTGAATACCGGATGCATCCCGACCAAGACGCTGGTGGCAAGCGCCTATGCGATCCATGTTGCCCGCCGCGGAGCGGAATATGGTTTCGCCACCGGCGATGTGCGCGTCGATATCAACCGAGTGAAAGCGCGCAAGGATGCAGTCTCCGGGCGATCGAATAAGGGCGTAGAGGATTGGTTGCGAGGAACGAAAAATTGTACGGTCATACAAGGCCATGCCCGGTTTCAGTCGGCAAACACGATTGTGGTCAACGATGAGGTCCTGCAGGCTGACAAGATTTTTATCAACGTAGGCGGCCGTGCTTCTGTTCCCGACATGCCGGGCGTCCATGAAGTCCCATTTCTCACCAACTCATCGATGATGGACATCGATTTCCTGCCCGAGCATCTCATTGTCGTCGGGGGAAGTTATGTTGGGCTGGAGTTCGCCCAGATTTATCGCCGCTTCGGGAGCCAGGTCACGATTGTGGAAATGGGACCGCGTCTGATTGGAAGGGAAGACGAAGACATTTCCCAGGCGGTGCGCGAAATCCTCGAAGCCGAAGGCATACAGATCCGGCTGAACGCGAAATGCATCTCGCTGGCGAAACGGGATGATGGTGTCGTCGTGCGCATGGATTGCAGCGACGACCCGAAGGAAGTGGCAGGCACCCACGTTCTGCTTGCGGTTGGACGTGTTCCGAACACCAGCGATCTGGGTCTTGATCGGGCCGGAATCGCGACTGACCAGCGCGGTTACATCACTGTCGATGATCAGTTGCAAACCAACGTGCCCGGTATCTGGGCGCTGGGGGACTGCAACGGCCGTGGCGCTTTTACGCATACTTCGTATAACGATTATGAGATCGTCGCGGACAATCTTTTCAACGCTGACCATCGCCGGGTTTCCGACCGGATCCAGGCCTACGCGCTATATATCGATCCGCCGCTAGGGCGATGCGGCATGACGGACGCGGAAATACGAACCTCCGGACGCCGCGCTCTCATCGCGAAATATCCGATGGTTCGCGTGAGCCGAGCCTACGAAAAAGGTGAGACACAGGGTTTCATCAAAATCTGCGTCGATGCAGAGACCAAACAAATACTGGGTGCTGCGATTCTTGGAATCGGGGGCGATGAAGTGATTCATGTTTTGCTGGATGTCATGTACGCGAAGGCGCCGTATACGGTCATCCAGCGGGCTATGCACATTCATCCCACAGTCGCGGAATATCTGCCCACCATACTCGCCAAACTGGAACCGTTTGTTTAGAAGGCAGTCCTGCCCATGAGTTCAGGATCGATCCGCCGGTTCCGCATGCCAGTCTGATCAAAAAAGAGCCAAGTGTCACGAACTCAACCAAGTGGCGAGCTGCGATAAATTTCTTCGTATATACCTTGACAGGTATATGCGCGATGGAGTATATCAAAGGAATGGAATCGGTGTTCGAAATCATTGCGGAGCCGAATCGCCGCGCAATACTGAGCTTGCTGGTTTCGTCACAGCAGTCGGTAGGCGAGATCGAACGTCAGCTTCATATGACGCAGCCAGCCGTCTCCAAGCATCTGCGAGTGCTTCGCGACGCCGGGTTCGTGGAGTCCACCGTGGACGCACAACGCCGTCTCTACCGCCTGAAACCTGAACCGCTGCAGGAGTTGGATGCTTGGCTGGCTCAGTTCCGCCGCTTCTGGTCTGCTCACGTGGATGCTCTGGAACGCCACTTGGACCGCATGGAACGGATTCCAACCCAGAAAAAGACAAGCAAGAAGACGACGCGGCCCAAACCGCGAACATGAGAAAGGAGAACGAAAATGAAAATCAAAGTGACCAAGGTATACGTGGACGACCAGAGCAAGGCCCTGCGCTTTTATACGGAAGTGCTGGGCTTGGCCAAGAAAGCCGATTTCAGTCAGGGCCCATTTCGATGGCTCACAGTGGCGTCGCCTGATGATCCGGACGGCGTTGAGCTGCAGCTGGCGCTGAATGACAATCCCGCGGCCAAAGCTTATCAGCAGGCGATGTTTCAACAGAACCAGCCGGCGATTATGTTTTTTACCGACGACGTCAAGGGAGACTACGAGCGGATCAAGACGCGCAGCGCCGAGTTCACCATGCCGCCTACCGCCGTGACCGGCTCGACCATTGCGATGCTGAACGACACCTGCGGCAACCTCATTCAGCTCTCGCAGCTGGCACGCTGGTAAGGCGAAAGGAGGAAGAAGGATGAGCGAGTTCGCGCCGTACGCACCGGGTCCCGCCACAGGGGCACGGGTACAAAAGGAGCGGGGACCAGATGGTGAAGAGAAGTGGACCCTGATTCTCGTCCGGGAACTGCGCCACTCGCCGGAAAAAGTATGGGAGGCTCTGACTGATCCGGCGCACCTGCGCGAGTGGGCCCCCTTTGACGCCGATGGAAGTCTGGGTACGGTAGGAGCGACGGTAAAGCTCACGACAGTCGCAGCGCCCAAGCCACAGGTTTCCCAAACAACAGTGACGCGGGCCGACGCTCCCGAAGTGCTGGAATACAACTGGGGCGGTAACCAGATCCGATGGGAACTCGAGCCTCTGGGCAGCGGCACGCGCTTAACGTTGTGGCACAACATCGATCGCCGCTTCATCTCGATGGGCGCAGCCGGGTGGCATATTTGCCTGGATGTTCTCGATCACTCTCTTAACGGAAATGCGCTCGGCCGCATCGTTGGTAGCGAAGCGATGAAGTTCGGCTGGCAGAGGCTGAACACCGAGTACGCCAAACAGTTCGGACTGGAAACGCCTAACTGGCCGCCGGGCGCCGCGAAGCGTTAAAAATGGGTTGTTGTGTCAGCTGCAGGGTCCGCATTTCCCGCGTCTTTTGCGAGACGTGGGGTCCGGCAGCGTAAATTACGCGTGAAGAAATAATGTCGAAGAACAGTGGCATTATCGGGATATCGGATCATGGGGGTTGGGCGGTGCTGGTGACGGTGGCGCGTGATGGGACGCTCCTCGACCGCCGCCGCGTGGAACTAGTGGCCGAGGGCCTGCCAAAAATTCCGCACCACAGTGAATGCCAGGGACTCCCGATTGACCAGGCCGTGGAGTTAGTCGAGCGCGTGCGAGTATCGGCTGAGAAACACGCGGTGATTGCCCTGGACGCTGTTGCGACAGCCGTACCGCGAATCCTCGGCGTCGCCCTCCGCAAGTGTCCGCCGCTTCCGCCCACAATCGCCGAGCGAATCACGGACTACCGTGCGCAAAACAATGCCGACTGGGTCATGTATCGCCAGGCCCTGGCTTCCGCGGCGGAGGCGCGCGGCTGGCCTGTCCACTGGTACGACTCTAAAAGCGTCCTAGCGGCGGCGGCTGAGGCACTGGGTGTAGAAGACCTCGACGCGCACTTCGTCAAGGTCCGTAGTGCTGTGGGACCGCCCTGGAACAACGATCACAAGCTCGCAATGGCGGCAGCGATAGTCGCTGCTTCTGCCACGGTGAAATGAGCGCGGATCTTAAGACGGATGCCTCCAAAAACTATGTCAAACGTGAGCCTTTCCAAAAAGCAATGCGATGAACTGCTCAGAACGTTGAAGACGCGTTTTGAGAAAAACATGAACCGTCACAAGGGTTCGGCATGGGCTGAAGTTCAGGCAACGGTGGAACGTAACCCGGAAAAACTGTGGTCACTCAGCGAAATGGAAAGGACTGGCGGTGAACCGGACGTTGTCGGTCAGGATAAAAAGACCGGCGAATATATTTTCTACGATTGTTCACCGGAGAGCCCGAGTGCCCGCAGAAGTCTTTGCTACGATCGCGAGGCGCTGGATGGGAGAAAAGAAAACAAGCCGAAAGGCAATGCGATGGATGCAGCCGCTGCCATGGGCATCGACCTCCTGACGGAAGAACAGTATCGAGAGTTACAGAAACTTGGAAGTTTCGATACGAAAACTTCAAGCTGGGTAAAAACGCCTTCGAACATCAGAAAACTCGGCGGCGCACTCTTTTGTGATCGCCGTTTCAACACCGTTTTCCTGTACCACAACGGCGCCGAATCCTACTATGCCGCCAGAGGGTTCCGAGGCTGGCTGAAGGTCTAGCGAGAAAAATGTGCACATGCGAACGTGGCCCGCACAACGCGCTTTTCGTTGTGTGGGGATTTGGAAAGCATCCGATTCATATATTGATTCGATTTGTCTGAAATCGCCACACGCCGGTCTGGCCACAGCACGAACCGCAGGCTGCGGGCGTTATCTACTTTGTCATTTAAAAAGCGCTCCGATCTCTGTTTGAATACCCGACGGGGAGCCATCATGAAAATCTACAATCTCACCGGTTATTTGATCATTTTTTCCTACATGCTGGGTTGCGTGTATTTCGCCCCGGCTCATCTGGGACCTTGGACTGGCCTGTTGATCGGCGGAGTCTATTTTATCTTTTGCTGGTTCCTGGGCGGGTTGTACTTGGCCGATGTTCTTCATCTGGGGATCGCCCATCGTTCGCTCGACTACAAGGAATGGTTCATAAAGGTCGTTACTGTCGTGAACAGCGTCTTCGGGCTCTACGTAGGTCCGATCGCCTGGGTGAATCGCCATCGGTTGCATCACAAGCATGCGGACCACGATGGGGATCCCAATAAAGTTTCAGGTGATGGCTTTTGGCGAACTTTCTACCTCTGTGTCATGCCGTATCGATGCAATGACAATCTGGCGGTCGACGAGATATTAAGATCTCGGACTTTTCGCGTGGTTGAGAATCCGGTTTTTGCAATACTTGCACAAGCCTTCAGTTTTTACCTCTTTTGGAAGTTGGTTGGAGATCTCAAGTTTGTGCTGGTGATGTGGATTGGGATTCGAATCTTTGCACAGTGGGTGAATATGGTTCAAAACTACTGGACCCACACTCGAACATTTGGATACAGGCGGTATCACGATGAAGACGACAACGCCATGAACATCGGTGAGTGGCTACCGGTAACCGCAACCTTTAGCGCATGCCTTCAAAATAATCATCACCACTATCCTGGCCTTTTGCGATTGAGCCACGACAAGTCTGAGTACGACTTTGGATTCGTGACCGTAAAAGTTATGAAATATTTCGGGTTGGTGAAGGCATCGAGAACGGGAGCAGAAGTACCCAAGGATGTCCCCTTGGGCGCACTCGAGTTTTAAGGCGTGCTTTTTCTTTTGGTGAATGGTCCGATCGTCTGCCCAAAGAAGCCGGGAGCAATTTCTTCGCCGTCCAGGCCGTAACGTTCTGGCCACTCATCAGGATAGTGGTACGTTCCAAAAAGCTTATCAATCCACGGAAAATGAATGGCGAAGTTCTTATCGATACCCTCTTTTTGAGAAGTATGGTGCCAATGGTGATATCTGGGCATCACTAAATACTTCTCGAGCCATTTCGCGTTAGGGCCGAAATTGCAGTGGGTCCAGGTCGCGTGAAGGGTGACAAAAATCAAATACGCGAGGATGATCGATTGCGAAAATCCGAGCATGAGGGGAACAAGGATAAATCCACGCACCAGAGTGTCGTCTACAAAGTGGGAGCGTGAGCCCGCGATCCAGTCCAGTGCTTTCGAAGAATGGTGGACGGCATGGAAACGCCACAGAAAAGGCACTTTATGCAAAGCCAAATGAATAAAGTATTCGGCAATGTCCGCAACCACGACGGCCAGGAAAAATTGCAACAACCAAGGCAAACGGGCGATAGATTGTTGGAGAATTGGAACACCCAAGTATTTGGTCGCCTGGGTAGCGGGCAATAAAACCAGAAAAGACAAGACTTGCAGAGGCAGATGAGTGGACATGAAATAAACCACATCCAAAGTCCACTCGTTCCGAAATGTTCCCTGTTTTGGATACTGCGGCCAGAGTCTTTCAAGAGGCACGTAGATGAGTGCCATCAAAAACATATCAAGCAAAAACCAGTCCAGACCAATCGCGGGTCCATTATGCAAAGTGTTGTTTATCTGTACGCTCGATCCGCCCAATGCCGTTGCCGCAATGGCCAGCAACATTCCAGTCAATGCCAAAATCTTTTTCTTGCGCCTAATCGAAGAAATGATTCCGAATAAAATTGCCCCCACGATGAGGCATTGGATTAGAACCCGCATGGTCTGCATCGGATAGTGGGGCCGTAGTTCAGGAGTGCTTAGTAGCTGAGGAAAATGCAGGCACAGCACTCCTCCGAACGAAAGAAACCCGAAAAAGGCCGACAATATCCCACTCCACCAGCCTGTTCCAAAGCCAGTAGACTCGTCATCACCGAAGAATTCATTAATTCGTTGCTCGATCACGATGTCTCGTAGTTTAGATTCCTCGACTCATGCAAGCTAGTAGAAAGATAGCTACATGACGCCTTCGCTCAAGGTAGATATGCCGGTGGCTCACTCAAGCTAAACCGGGACCTGAGTGGGCCACTGGTCCCGTTCAGCAGGGTTGCAGGGTTAGGTTCGCCACAGCTAAATTAAGTGCGACAGTTAGAGCGAATTCAGGAAGGGGACCGTACGCGTGGAATCTGCCTCTGCATTCATCGATCAGAAAATCAAGGAACTTGGCGACTGGCGCGGCAAGACGCTTGCGAAAGTACGCGGAATCATACATGCCGCCGAACCTGAGATCGTCGAAGAGGTGAAGTGGGCCAAGGCCAAATCACCGGGGACTCCCGTCTTTTCCCGTGGCGGCATCGTGTGCACGGGAGAGACCTACAAGAGCGTCGTCAAGATGACGTTCGCCAAGGGAGCTTCCTTGAAAGATCCTTCAGGTCTGTTCAACTCCAGTCTCGAAGGGAATGTCAGGCGCGCCATCGACATCCACGAAGGCGACAAGATCGATGAGGCGGCCTTGAAGAACCTCATCCGCGCTGCCGTGGCGCTCAATCTTAATCTTAAGAGTAAGGGCATGAGTAAGCCGAGGCCGAAGCGAAAAACCTCACCCTGAATTTCGAGAAGAACGCGAACCTCGGCGCACCCAAAAGCGACTCCTCGGCGGTTCGCAGCGAGATTCGAAGCCCAGGCACAAACTGCTGCAGCTTAGTCTTCCAAATCCGCCAATCGGCAAATGAATCCCCATCCGCCGCCGAGTTCGCTGACCGCCAGCATCAATTCATTGCTGCCCTTTTTCAGGGAAGGTAGACGGCGTCGTTTTCCGGGTTCACGATGCCGAGGAACCCGGGGTCGCGGAAAGCCTGGGCGCTTCGTCCGCGGTAGAGAATCTTGCCATTCAGAAAAACGCTGACGTCGTCGCTGTAGCCGATGTAGAGCTTCTTCACCTGCTCGCGGTCGGAATCGATGCTGGTCCGCGCGTACAAGACTTTCATTCCCGGCTGGGGCTCAAGCCGCTTGGAAAAGTCGCCTTGAAACGAGACCCTCGGATGCGGGCCTCACGATAGCGATACAGCACCACAAAGCCGGGCGGTTCCGCTTCCACGTCCTGCCAGTGGATTGCGTTGCTCTCGGAAGGGGAGAGCGGATGCTCCAGATTCCGAGCGAGCGCATCGTACGAAGGCGACAGACTCCACTTGGTCAGCGTACCGGGTGGCATAGGCGGCAGGTGCCGTTCCCATGGCGCATCGGGCGTTGTCCGTATTTCGAAGTTTGAGAAATACGTCGCGCCGGTCAGGACCGCCAGAGCCACCTCGCCTTTCTGAACGCCACTTTTCAAATCGTTCATCACCAGCGCGGGTTTGTCCATGTCTTTGACATAGAGCTTCGCCTGCGCGCCCGCCACCTCGAGGCGCAGGTGAAACCAGACATCCTTCGGGATATCGACGGCGCCGGTGAAGCCCGGCCCGTTGTAGATTTGCCAGTTGAGGCCGGTGTTCGAGCACCGGCGTGTACTGCATTGCGTCCGGAAGCCCGGACTTGTGCTGGCGAAGATAAACCCATTCGGCATTGGCGCCGTCGTTCGCAATCCGAAACTGAATGCCGAAGAAGCCGCGGCTCGCCGGGGTTGCGACATCCACATCGACACTGCCGTCGCGCATTTCGAAATCTTTCACGACCGCCGCCGCACCATCGAGGAGGAGACACTTGCGGCCCAGATATTCAGTCGCCTTGGCTTCACCCTGCAAGTCCCAGCGCGGAGAGTCGGGCGGCACAGAGAGGGCCTGCGGGGTTTGGGAATGGGCGGTGGACTCGGAAATAAGGAAAAGGGCCAGAGCACAAACCCAAAGACCAAGATGTCGAAGCGTCGCTCGCCTGCGCATAGGTCGCCGGACTCCGGAGAAGTAGAGACGGCTTGACCAAAGAACCGGTAGCAAGGCGGCGATAAAATGCTTCGGAATCACATCCGTGCCGGGGTGCCCCACCCTCGTCGCGCACTTTGCGACAGGGTGGGTCAGTAATGAGCAAACCAGGGCGCCCGACTCTGTCATCCAAGATGAAGATAAGAACCTCATGGATCTGGGCTGAAACCCGGAGGGGGCGAGACTCTACATCTGTTCCCGGAATTTGACGACGAAGCCCAAAAAAGAAATAGTAGATCTGTCGATTTCGCCGTCCGTAATTCGACGTCTAATTGGAGAGAGGCTATTGTCCGAAGCCCGTCTCTCGATTCTTACTCAAGAAGCACCCGAGGCGCATTCATGCACGCACCTGCCGAAATAGTGACCATCTCGAAGGCTAGTCTCTGGTCCGGACGCATCGTTACCGCTGTGGTGATTCTGTTCATGATTGTTGACGGCGGCATAAAGGTGTTGAAGCTGGCGCCAGCCGTGGAGGGAACCACGCGACTTGGATATCCCGCGAGCCTCGTACTCCCAATCGGCATCATTGCACTCGTCTGCACCCTCTTGTATGCAATCCCAAAGACCGCGATCCTGGGAGCGATCCTGCTGACAGGCTATATGGGAGGAGCCACTGCCACCCAGGTGCGCCTCGAGAATCCGTGGTTCTTTTTCCCGGTCGCAATCGGCGGGCTAGCCTGGCTGGGAATCTTTCTCCGGGACGAACGATTGCGTTCCCTCATCCCGCTGCGAAAGTCCTGAGATAAAGAAATCTACAAATCAGATTGAAACATTTAGAATTTCGTTCAAAAGAGCATGAGCACGTCGCAAAATTCAGGAAGGAGGAAGTAATGAGCAAAGTACGGGTGCTGGTGGGCACACATAAGGGAGCGTTCATCCTGACCGCGGACGGGAAGCGCGAGAAGTGGGACGTCAGCGGACCTCACTTCGCGGGTTTTGAGCTCTATCATCTCAAGGGATCGCCGGTCGATCCCAATCGTATTTATGCGTCGCAGACCAGCGGATGGTTCGGCCAGATCATCCAGCGCTCCGACGACGGCGGCAAGACCTGGCATCAGCCCGGAACGCCTGCCGGAGAACCAGCCCCGCCCGGTCCGCCGAAAAGCGAAAGCAACAAGTTTGCCTACGACGCAGCCGCCGCTCCGCTGACCACGCACCAGTGGTATGACGGCACGCAGCATCCCTGGGAGTTCAAGCGGGTGTGGCATCTGGAGCCGTCGCTCGACCGATCCCGACACGGTTTATGCCGGCGTGGAAGACGCCGCTATTTTTCGCTCGACCGACGGCGGACAAAACTGGCGCGAACTCCCCGGCCTCCGCGGACACGGCACCGGCCCCAAATGGCAGCCGGGCGCGGGCGGCATGTGCCTGCACACCATTATTCTCGATCCCAGCGACCCTCAGCGGATATACATCGCCATCTCCGCCGCTGGCGCCTTCCGCACCGATGATGGCGGCAAGACGTGGAAGCCCATCAATCAGGGACTGCGTTCGCAATATATTCCGGACCCCACTGCCGAAGTCGGACACTGCGTGCACCATATCGCCATGCATCCCAAAAGACCGGGCGTTCTCTTCATGCAGAAGCACTGGGACGTGATGCGCAGCGACGACGCCGGCGACAACTGGAAAGAAGTCAGCGGCAACCTGCCCACCGACTTCGGATTTGTGATCGACGTGCATGCGCACGAGCCGGAGACGATTTACGTTGTCCCCATCAAGAGCGACGGCGAACACTTTCCGCCCGAGGGCAAACTGCGCGTGTATCGCAGCCGCAGCGGCGGCAACGAGTGGGAAGCGCTCACCAAAGGCCTGCCGCAGGAAAACTGCTACGTGAACGTCCTGCGCGACGCCATGGCGGTGGACTCACTCGATAAATGCGGCGTCTACTTCGGCACCACCGGCGGACAGGTCTACGCCTCCGCCGATGCCGGAGACAGCTGGAATCCAATTGTCAGTAATCTTCCAGCCGTCCTCTCCGTAGAGGTCCAGACGCTGCCCTGATTAGGTAAACTAAGCGGTCGGTGCAGGAGAACGAGGTCAGGGTGCCCCACCCTCCTTCGCGCATTTTGCGAAGAGGGTGGGTGTGGACAGCATCAAGTGACCCACATCTCCCACCAGAATCTTCGCTGAGCAATCCAAGCTACGAGTTCAATATGGTCCGAGTCGTACTCCCGCCGCACCTGAGAAACCTGGCACAAGTCCGAGGCGACGTCGAGCTTGAAGTCGCCAGTCCGGTCACGCAACGCACAGTGCTCGATGCCCTCGAAGTCCGCTACCCGATGCTGCGCGGAACCATCCGGGACCACGGCACCCAACTGCGCCGCCCCTTCCTGCGTTTCTTCGCCTGCGAGGAAGATCTATCGCACGAATCGCCAGACGCACCGTCTACCCGACACCGTTGCAGCAGGTAAAGAACCATTGATCATCCTGGGAGCGATCGCCGGCGGCTAGCGCCAGTCTTATCAAATCCGAGGGTGCCCCGTCCAAGCTCCGCTTGGGCGGGAGTTTCGAAGCCTCAGAAGTCGCGGAAAATCCGAGGAACGCCGTGGAATCCCACCTTTCAAAATCGAAAGGTGGGGTACCCAGCTGCGATAGTCTTAAGGTTCGAGGAATCCAACCGATGCGCACTTTGGTAGTGGGAGCCGGCGCGATCGGCGGCTATTTCGGCGGCCGTTTGCTCGAGGCGAATCGCGACGTAACTTTTCTCGTCCGCCCCAGACGCGCCGAAGAATTGGCGAGTCAGGGTCTGAAAATTCGTAGCCGCCTCGGCGACGTAAGTATTTCGAAACCGTCCACTGTCCTGGCTGAAAATCTCCACCAGACATTCGACCTCGTGCTGCTCAGTTGCAAGGCCTACGATCTTGAAGATGCGATTCAGTCGTTCGCTCCTGCAGTAGGGCCGCAAACCGCAATCGTTCCCCTGCTCAACGGCGTGCGGCATCTGGAAATTCTGGACCAGCAGTTTGGCCGCGAACGCGTGCTCGGTGGTCAATGCCTGATTGCCGCTTCAGTAAACCAGGGCGAGATCGTGCATCTCAACGAGAACCACGAGCTGTCTTTCGGTGAACGCGATGGTGGCCTATCGGACCGGGTGAAGCGGATTGCCAGTTTAATGGACGGCGTTCGCTTCAACGCTCACGCCAGCGCTGAGATCGTTCTTGAGATGTGGGAGAAGTGGGTATTTCTGGCGTCGCTCGCGGGTAGCACGTGTCTGATGCGCGCTGCCATTGGAGATATCTGCGCCTCGCCGGGCGGCACCGATTTCATCCTCGGACTCCTCGACGAGTGCCGTTCGATCGCGGCCGATGCAGGTTATCGCATGCGGGAAGACAAATTTAACCGAGCCCGCGGCATGCTGACAGCCGCTGGCTCAGCCCTGACGGCCTCGATGCTCCGCGATATCGAGCGCAACGCACCGATCGAAGCCGACCACATCATCGGCGATCTGATAAACCGCGGCGAGAAGTCCCAGATAAAACTTCCGCACCTGAATACTGCCTACACGCACCTGAAAGCCTACGAGGCCCGTCGCACGCGCACTCTGCCTGAATCAAAATAACTCCGGGTGCCCCACCTTTCGATTTTGAAAGGTGGGATTCCACAGGCGCAAGAAGCAAAGGGTTTTTTTAACGACCGAGATACTTTCAAAAACCCGGCCAAAGGTCCACTTGGAAGGCGCTTTTCAGATGGCTTCCCGTACAGGTGGAAAAAGCCTTGACTGGAAGCTGACCGTGGAATCCCACCTTTCAAAATCGAAAGGTGGGGCACCCGGGTTCGATTGCACCGCTCGAGACCGGTTACGCCTTCGACAGCGGCAGTTCGCGAATGCGCTTTCCGGTAGCGGCGAAGATTGCGTTGCAGACTGCCGGCGCAAACGGCGGCACGCCGGGTTCGCCAACACCCGCCGGCGGCGCGTCGCTATCGACAATGTGGACCGTGGTCTTGTACGGCGCTTCGTTCATGCGAGCCACGGGATAGTCGTTGAAATTCGACTGCTCGATGGCTCCGTCTTTGGCCGTGATCGCTCCACTGCGCACGATGCTTGTCCCAAAAACGGCCGCGCCCTCGAACTGGGCCCGCGTAGCTTCGGGATTGACCACGATGCCGGCATCCACGGCGGTGTGCACGGAAGGAATTTTGATATCTCCCTTGTCGTCCACTTCTACTTCGACGACCGTGGCAACGTAGGTCAGGAAGCTGCGGTGTACGGCGATGCCCAGGCCTGTGCCCTTGGCCATCTTGCGTTTTCCCCACCCGGATTTTTCCGCCGCCAGTTCGATCACGCGCCGCACGCGGGCCGTGTCCAGCGGATATTCGGCTGGCGTTCCGCCATAGTTGTCGTTTTCGGGCGCGGTAGCCTTTATGTCGATGATCCGCGGAGATCCGACCAGCTCCAGCAGATATTCGACGTGATCGCGTCCAGACTCATGCGCCAGTTCGTTCACGAACGATTGCACGGCGAAGGCATGGTAAATATTTGCCACCGAGCGCAGCCATCCAATGCGGACATGGTGTTCCGCCGATCCGTTCTCCGCGCGATGATTGGGAAGGTCGAACGGCAGATCGGTCCATCCCAAACCCATTTCTCCGCCATCGGCGTAGGTGGTGTTCAAGGCAAATGTGGAACCGATCGGCGGAAATACCGAGCGCTGCAGCCACGCCACTGGCATTCCTTTTTCGTTCAGTGCCGCTTTCAGGTACATCGCGGAAACGGAATGGTAGAAGCCGAACTTGATGTCGTCTTCGCGGCTCCAAACAACTTTCACCGGCTTGCCGACAGCTTTCGACAGAATCGCTGCCTCAGCCGCATAATCCGGTTTCGATTTCCGCCCGAAGCCGCCGCCCAGAAGAGCTACGTGGCACGTCACATTCTCTTTGGGGATGCCGAGTTCTTCGCCAATCGTTTCCTGCACCGCCTGCGGATTCTGCGTCGAAGTCCAGACCGTTACCTTGCCATCTTTGTAATCCGCAAGCGCGACCGGCGGTTCCATCGTGGCATGCGCCAGGTGGGGCAGGTAGTAGTCGGCCTCCATGATCTTTCCGCCCTTGGCGAATGCGGCGTCCACGTCGCCGATATTCCGCACGACCTTCGCTGGTTTACGGGCAGTCTCCTGCAACTGCTTCCGGTATTCATCCGAGTTGTAGCTGGCATTGGGACCGTTGTCCCACGCCACGTTCAGCTTCTTGCGTCCCTGAAATGCAGCCCAGGTGTTGTCGGCGATGACTGCAACTCCACCCAGCGGCTGAAAGTGATGCGGCGGAGTAAACGGCTTGATGGGAATAGTTTGCTTCACGCCCTTGACCAGCAGCGGAGCTTTCTCGTCGTAAGACTTGACCTTCCCGCCCAGCACCGGAGGATGCTCAACCGAGGCGTAGACCATGCCCGGTATGTGCGCGTCCATACCAAAGCCGGCTTTTCCGGTACAAAGATTTTGCAGGTCGTAGCTGACCGCGCCTTTGCCGATGTAACGCCATTTGGTTTTCGGCTTGTAGGTCAGATCTTCCTTCTTCGGCACCGGCAGCTTGGCGGCGGCCGACGCGAGTTCTCCGTAGCCAGCCTTGCGCTTGGTCGGCTTATGCACGATCACGTGCAGATCCGATTCGCATTCTGAAACCGGCACGCCCCACTTCTGGGCAGCGGCCTGAGTCAGCATCAGGCGTGCCGTAGCTCCGGCTTCGCGCATGGTGACAAAGCCATCGCGAACGGAATGCGATCCGTCCGTATCCTGATCTCCGTATTTTGGGTCACCGATCGCCTGTTCGAGCTTCACGCGCTTCCAGTCGGCATCCAGTTCGTCCGCCAGAATGAGCGGGACGGAAGTGCGGCTGCTGGTGCCCATCTCAGAGCGATGCGCCACCAGGTAGACGGTTCCGTCGGAGTCGATGCCCACAAAGACAGTGGGATGAAACGCAGCGCCATCGACGTGGGAACCAGCGGCCGTATCCGCTGCCCACAGGGCTTCGGGAACCAGGCGAACACTCAAGCACCAGGGCGCCGGCGGAAACCAGGCCCTGCAGAAAACCGCGACGGCTGACATTCAGAATGTTGTCGCTCATGCCTTTTCTCCCGCGGCCGCCTTGATGGCCGCTCGAATGCGCTGGTAGGTGCCGCAACGGCATATATTTCCCGACATACCGGTGTCGATGTCCTCGTCGCTGGGCTTGGGTTTTTCCTTAAGCAGCGAAATGGCCTGCATGATTTGTCCCGACTGGCAGTAACCGCACTGCGGCACGTTGTACTCGATCCACTTCTGCTGGACGGGATGCAATCCGTTTTTGGAGATCGCCTCGATGGTGGTGATCTCTTTGCCAGAAGCCGCGCTCACGCTGGTGACGCAGGAGCGGATCGCTTTTCCGTCCTGATGCACGGTGCAGGCGCCGCACAGCGCCATGCCGCAACCGAACTTGGTTCCGGTCAATCCCAGAACATCGCGCAGATACCACAGCAGCGGCAGGTTGGGATCGCCGTCGAAGCTGCTTTCCACTCCGTTGACTTTGAGCTGGATCATCGTTGCCCCCTGGCGTATTGCTCGCCGCTATTCTTCCAGAAGATGCCGGTGGAAGTCTAGTCATTTGGATGAGTAGTGGTTCAAGCGCGAAAAAGCACGAAACCACGGAGGACACGGAGGCTTTCAGGGGTTCCTCCGTGTCCTCCGTGGTTAAAGAGCTTTTCGAGCGGAGCCAAGATGGCCTCGAGATGAACGATCAATTATGATACCGCCGTTGCAGAATGAAGGGTGGCCATGCGATCAAGACCTCAGAAGACATGAACGAGACGGGAGCGTGTGATGGAATTCATCCACGATGACTTCCTGCTGCACTCAGAAATGGCGCGCAGGTTGTACCACGGCTACGCTGCCGAAGAACCGGTTCTCGACTACCATTCCCATCTTCCATCGGCGGACATCGCCGCTGACCATCGCTTTCGCAATCTTTGGGAAATCTGGCTGCAAGGGGACCACTACAAGTGGCGCCTGATGCGTGCCAACGGCGTGCCAGAGAAATATTGCACCGGCGACGCTCCCGAGTACGAGAAGTTTCTGGCCTGGGCCCGCACCGTTCCAGCTACGCTTCGCAGTCCTCTTTATGTGTGGACGCACCTCGAACTGAAACGATATTTCGGAATCGGCGACTTGCTGAATGAGAACAACGCCAAAGATGTCTGGGACCGCGCCAACTCGCTACTGCAAAACGGCGACCTGACCACGCAGGGCATACTCCGGAAATTCAAGGTTCGAGTCGAATGCACAAGCGACGATCCGTGTGACGACCTCGCCGCCCATATGGCTTTTAATGCTTCCGCCACCGATTGCCGGATGTATCCTACATTCCGGCCGGACCGCGCTTTGCGGATCGGAAATCCAGCGGATTGGAATGCCTGGGTAGATCGCCTGCAGGAGGCGAGCCAAAAGGAAGCCGGGTCGCTGCAGGGTTTTCTGGAGTGCCCTTCGACAGCGCCACGATTTCTTTCACGCCAACGGAGGAAGGCTCTCCGACCACGGACTGACGCACTGCCACGCGACCCAGTGCAGCGATCGGGAGGCGTCAGCTATTTTCGCCAAAGTTCGCTCCGGCAAGTTGCCGAGCGAGACCGAACAAGAACTATTTGCTTCTTTCCTAATGCTGTTTTTCGGCCGCCTCGACGCCGAAAAAGGTTGGACCAAGCAACTGCATCTCGGCGCGGTCCGCAACGTAAATTCCCGGCGGGCCCGGGAGGCCGGCCTCGATACGGGTTACGATAGCATCGGCGACTGGCAGCAAGCTACTGCTTTGGGCGCTTACCTCGATCTGCTCGAGCAGGAACGCGCGCTTCCCAAGACCATCGTCTATAACGTCAACCCGGCGGACAATTACGCCTTTGCCACCGCCATCGGCAATTTTCAGGATGGTTCAATCGGCGGCAAAATACAATTCGGCAGCGCCTGGTGGTTTCTCGATCAGAAAGAGGGGATCGAATGGCAACTGAACGCGCTCTCCAACACAGGCCTGCTCTCGCGCTTCATCGGCATGCTGACCGATTCGCGGTCGTTTATGTCATTCCCGCGGCACGAATATTTCCGCCGCGTTCTCTGCGATCTGCTCGGACGTGACGTCGAAAACGGTGAACTTCCCAGCGACGAAAAACTGTTGGGCACAATGGTCCGCAACATTTGTTTCAACAACGCCCGGGAATATTTAGGACTCGAAATGCCCAGCGAAGCGACGGCAGGCCACAAATGAGCGTTCTCGGATGCAACCCGGACGCCTATACTCGTTATGTCCTGGTCGTCCTTCTGTTGGCCTCACTTTCGCCGAGTGCCAGCTCGCAAACAAGCCCGCCAACGGTGAGTGTTCAGGTCCATGCCGATCAATCCGACGGCACCATCGCGCCCATCTGGAACTACTTCGGCTACGACGAGCCTAATTACACTTACGCGCCGAATGGCAGGAAATTGCTCGGCGAACTGGCAGCGCTGAGCCCAGAGCCGGCTTATGTTCGCGTCCACAATCTTTTGACCACAGGAGACGGATCGGCGTCCCTAAAGTGGGGATCGACCAACGTCTACACCGAAGACGCGCAGGGGAAGCCGGTGTACAGCTGGACCATCCTTGACCGCATCTTCGACAGCTTTCATGAATCGGGAGTGAAGCCGCTGGTTGAAATCGGTTTTATGCCAGAGGCGCTGTCGACTCATCCGGAGCCTTACCGTCACAATTTTCCGCAAGGCTCGATCTACACCGGCTGGGCCTACCCTCCGAAGGATTATCAGAAGTGGGCGGAAGTCGTCTTCCAGTTTGTCCACCATCTGCGTGAGCGCTACGGCGATGCCGAAGTGAAAACCTGGCTATGGGAAGTATGGAACGAGCCCGACATCGAATACTGGAAGGGAACGCCGCAGGAATATTTCAAACTCTATGACTTCAGCGTGGACGCGGTTCTGCGAGCACTTCCGGCGGCCCGAGTCGGTGGCCCGGACAGCACAGGCCCAGCCAATCCCAAGGCGGCAGAATTTCTACGCGCGTTTCTCGATCACTGTGCGCATCAGACCAATTACGTGACTGGAAAAGTCGGCTCGCGTCTCGATTTCATCAGCTTCCATCCCAAGGGATCGCCGAAGTGGCAGGGCGACCATGTGCAGATGGGCATTTCGCGCCAGTTGGCCGCCATCGAGCAGGGTTTTCAGATCGTGGCATCGTTTCCGGAATACCGCCGCACGCCAATTGTTCTCGGAGAGTCGGACCCCGAAGGTTGCGCCGCCTGTTCGGCTCGCAGCAATCCCCAGAATTCCTATCGCAACGGACCGTTGTACGCCGCCTACACGGCCGAGACTCTGAACAACATCTTTTTTCTCGCCAACCGCGAGCACATCAATTTTCTTGGCGCGGTGACCTGGGCTTTTGAGTTTGAAGACCAACCGTACTTCGAAGGTTTTCGCACGCTGGCCACAAACGGCGTGGACAAGCCGGTGCTGAATGCTTTCCGGATGTTCGGACTGCTGGGCAATGATCGCGTCAAAGCCACGAGTTCCGGTGCCCTGGCTTCAGAGGATGTTGTCCGCGACGGTGTACGCGGAAAGCCAGACATCAGTGTGATCGCTACCCGCAAGGAAAAGCGCAATGAAGTCGAAATACTAATCTGGAATTATCACGATGACGATCTCCCCGCCGCTGCGACCCCAATCGATCTCGTGATCAGCGGTCTACCCGCCAAAATCAGCCGAGGTCAGCTCGAACACTTCCGCGTCGATGCCAGTCACAGCAATGCTTTTACCGCGTGGAAAGAAATGGGCTCGCCGCAATCGCCGGAGCCAGCGCAATACGAACGGCTGGAAAGCGCGGGGCAGTTACAACTGCTATACTTCTCCTGCATGGACGCCGATCTCGCAAGGCGCAGCCCATCTGCAATTTGCTTTGCCCCGGCAGGGGCTTTCATTGGTTCGCATCAGCTGGCAGTAAATTCTGTTGTTAGCCTTGCTGTTGCGACTTGATCACAGCGGAAAAGTCCTGATCGCCGTAGCCCTTGGCGATCGCGTCTTTGAAAATAGCGAGCGCCGAACTCGCGGTCGTGAGCTTTTGTCCAAACTGAGAAGCCTGGTCGATGGCATAGCCCAGGTCTTTGGCCATCAGATGCAGTGGGAAATTCGGCGTGAAATCATTGGCAAAAGCGCGCTCTGCGGCTCTCTTGCACCAGGCCGCTGCCCGGAGCTCCTTGAGTGAGCACCGCGAGAGACTGCTTCAAGATCGAGTCCGCCGGCGGCGATCATCGACTTCTGCTTCCGCCAGAGATGCTGCCTGCACGCCGCACATGAAATTGTTGATGAGCTTCAGCAGCGATCCACTACCGGTCGGGTCCGAGATGAATGATCTCGCGTCCGAGTACGGACAAGACGGGCCGCGCCGCCGCCAGTGCCGCATCCGATCCACCAACCAGAAACGACAACTCTCCGTTAGCCGCGTGGGGTTTCGTGCCGGTGACAGGCGCATCCAGCAACTCGCATCCTCGTTGCACGCGCTGCAGCCGCGAGTTCCTTGATCCAGCCCACGGTCAGCGTGCTGCATTCGATCAGCACCGCTCCGCGAGCCGTTCCGGCGAGCGCGCCATTCTCTCCCAGCCATACTCCGCGGGACGCGACATCGTCCGCCACCATGCTGATGATGAACTCCGCCCCGGACGCGGCTTCGCGCGGCGAACTGGCAACGGTCGCACCCGCGCTGGCAAGCGGAGCAGCCTTGTCCTTATTTCTGTTGTAAGACAGACAAAGGAAAACCAGAGGACAGCAGACGCGCCGCCATACCCCCGCCCATAATCCCCAACCCGATGACTGCCACCCGCGATTTCGACATGACTTACTCCAGACCTTTCACGCTGATTAATTCTGGTTTAGTTCCGGCCACGCGCAACGGATTGCGCAGCGGCCGGCCAAAATCCGTGACCGAAACCTGCATTACGTCGCCATCTTTCAGGCTGACTCCGTCGCTAAAGCTCAAGCCATCCGTCCCGAAGAAATGTACGTGCACGTCTCCGGGACGGCGATGCGCCTCATATTTGAAATGATGGTGCTCGATATTCGCCAGGCTGTGACACATCTCGGCTTCACCGCTGCGAAATGTTTTCGACCACAACAGATTGCCGCCGCGTTCAATCTTCACTTCAACCGGAACCGACTTGAAATCAGGATCCACCCGCAGCTCGGGACCGAGCGAGCACGAGCGCAGCTTTGACCCCGCCAGGTTCAGATAGTTCGTCTTCTCGAAGACGTGATCTGAAAATTCGTTACCACCGGCCATCCCGATGCGATACGGCTGTCCGTCAGGAGCGATCAGGTAAATGCCGGCAAGCTCCGCCTCTTCGCCGCCGTCCCCGGCGTAAGGTGGCACATCGAGCGCCTCACCGTGTCCGCGCAGAATTGTTCCCGTGCCTTTGTAAAACCACTCGGGAGCGGTTCCAATCGATCCCGGTGCCGGACTTCCGCCTTCAATGCCCCAGCGAAACATTTTCATGCTGTCGGTCAGGTCGGCTTCGGAAGCGGCGTGCATACTCTGCCGATTACGCGCGCTGCCCAGATGAGTGAGTCCAGTGCCGGAAACCAGGCAGCGCGCGGGTTCCGTAGGATGGTCAATCGCCGGCAGAATTCTCCAGTCTGACTGTCCGCGATAGATAGGATCGTATTCGAGCACCTCGCCGGTTGACCGTTCCCGCGCCAGATCGCTAAGCTTAACCTTGCCATTGATCGCGGAACTTGCCAGCTCGTAAATCGAACTGCAGCCGTCAAGCAGTCGAAGATGCGGCTCTTCCACGAGTGCAACCCGTCTCGTGTCTCCGCGTTTGAGTTGAACCAGTCTCGTCATGAAAAGTTAATTTCGCTCTTCCTTAGTTCATTCGGTGATTTCGAACTTTTCCAGCCCGGCTTCGTTGATAGTCAAACCCATCCCCGGAATATTTTCGTCCAGATCGATGAATCCGTCTTTGGCTTTGGGTTCGCCATCGAAGATGTACCAGAATAGTTCGTTGCCAACTTCCACGTCGACCACTGGAAAGTATTCGGCCATGGGCGAGTTCAGGCTCGCCATCACAACGTGATAGTTGTGCATCTGCCCGGCATGCGGAATCACAGGTACGGAATACGCTTCCGCGAGTGCGGCAATCTTGCGGGCTTGCGTCGGTCCGCCCACGCGATTGGTGTCGAACTGTATGTAGTCGAGCGCGCGAGCTTCGAGTAGATCGCGAAATCCATAAGCAGTGAATTCGTGCTCACCGCCGGCGATAGGAATCAGCCCATATGACTTCAACTCGGCGTATCCATGAATGTCATCTGGAATGACCGGCTCTTCCAGCCATCGCAGATTAAAAGGTTCGAGGAGCGGCAGCATGCGCTTGGCATAGTCGAGTGTCCATCCCATGTAGGCGTCGGCCATCACGTCGATGCCATCGCCGACGGTCTCGCGCACCGTGCGAACCAGATTCACATTGTGTTGCATGCCGGCTGCGCCGTCCGTCGGTCCCCAGCCAAAGCGAAGTTTCATCGCCTTGTAGCCTTCAGCTTTGTAGCGCTTCGCCTCGTCGGCCAGTTCGCTCAGCGCGACGCTGTACAACCGGCTGGCATAGACAGGAATGCGTGGCTTTGTCCTGCCTCCAAGCAGTCGATAGACAGGCTGTTTCGCCGATTTCCCCAGAATGTCCCACAGCGCAATATCGACCGCGCTGATCGCCACCATTCCAATCCCCCGGCGGCCGAACGCCATCGTCTTGCGATACATCAGTTGCCACAGAAACTCGATGTCCCACGGATCTTTGCCAATCAACAGCGGCTTGAGATGAAGATCGATTACCTGTTTCGTAATCTGCGGCGTGAGCGCCGCGTTTCCGATGCCCACCAATCCATCATCAGTAAAAATCTCCACCACCAGCCAGCCATGAAACGCGAACGTCTGCATGGAAGCTTCAGGTAGATTCAAAATGTCCATAGGATTGGTGCAGAAATGCGCCGGCAAAGGGACGGTCTTGCCCTTCCATCGCATCACGCGCGTACGAATCTCTTTGATTCTCATCCAACTCCCGGGCCGCTCAGTTTCCGCTCCAGATTCAAAGATCCAACCACAGGAACGGTAAGAATAATAATAACGAAGGCGGCGACATGAAACGTGCCCGCCAACGAGAATACAACTCCATAGCCGAAGCCATGGTCGAGCAGGTATCCCACCAGTTGGCCGAAGGCGATTCCGCCCATCGCGCCTCCAAACCCGACAAGCCCGGCAACCGAACCGACCACGTTGGCAGGGAAGAGGTCGGTGGGCAGAACCATCACCAGCGTGGACCATGACTGCTGTCCGAAATAAGCCAGGCTAAATATCGCCAGCGCCCAGGCTACAGGAAGCCGAGGAACCAAGAGAATCGAAGGCATGACCGCCGCGCTCAATCCGAGCGCCAGTTTTCTGGCCATACCCAGCGAGAACTGCCGGCGTATCAGATAGCCTGAAAACCAGCCGCCGAGCAGGCAGCCTACACCCGCCGCGGCATAAGGAATCCACGCAAACGTGCCGACGGCCTTCACGTCGAAGCCGCGCGCATCGTAAAGATATTTGGGAAGCCAGAAAAGATAGAAGTACCACGCAGCATCACTGAGAAACTTAGCGCTCACCAGCCCCCAGGACTCGCGAATCCGCAGCAGATCAATCCATCGAAGGCTTGCTGTTGAATCCGCAGAGTTGGAAACGGAATCCTGCCCCAGTTGCACGAGAGGATTTCCGGCGAAAAATAAGAGGAGATCCACCACAACGTCCACAGCAACCCAAATCCGCCGGTAATGACAAAAATCCATCGCCACCCTGCATAGCCAAGGACCAGAGCGATGAGTGGAGGCGCGATCACACCCCCAACCGCTGACCCCGCGTTGATGATACCCATTGCCGAGGCTCGATCCTTCGTGGGGAACCACTCGGCGACTGCACGAGTGGCCGCTGGAAAGCCGCCACCCTCACCCATCCCCAGCAGAAACCGGCTGCCCATCAGCATGGCAAAACTTGTCGCCAGCGCGTGGCTTGCATTCGCCAGCGACCAGAACGTCATGATGATGGCGAATCCAATGCGCGTGCCCAGGCTATCGACTAGTTTTCCGCCGCCCAGGTACATGAACGCGTAGGAGAGCAGAAACGCCGATTGCAGCGCCGAGAACCGCTGGTTGGAGAGTGGGATGTCCCTTGCAATTGCGCTGACCGCGACCGGAAGCGTCTGGCGATCGAGATAGCTGATGGCGATTGCGATGCTCACCAGGATTGCGATCCGCCAGCGCAGCAATGCCGTCGTCCTCGATTCTAGGTTGCGATTGGAAGGAACAGTTGCCTGCAGACTCGCATCAAGCTTTGACCACCGGAGTCCACACCTGCATTGCGGTCTGCTGCCGGTTCGACCATGCGTAGTACGGAATCAATGTCAGCGGAACTTTGCGGCTTTGCAATTGTTTGCTGTTGTATCGGGAATACAGCCCGTTGCGGGACGCGGCCTGATCGTAGGCGATTCCCGTATGTCGAAGCACTACCACTCCACCCAGCAGGTCGCTTTTGAATTCGCTCTGGAATTGCGTCTCCGGTTTCGCTCCGGGACTCACCGCCAGGTCGGTGATGGAAACTCCCTCCGGCTGATCGATTTCTTCCAGGCAATAAACCAGCGGACCGCGCTGGATTGCAACTCGTCCCGTATCGTCAGCGACTTGAGGGTTGGCTTCGAGCACCTGTACCGGCATTTCCATCTGTAGATGGACTGTGTCACCTGCCGACCATTGCCGCTTGATCGCCAGATACTCCCCAGGCTTTGCTCCAGTAACTACTTTGCCGTTCACGCTGACTTGCGCGCTGTCTGCCCATCCCGCGATACGCAGATAGAAAGTAAAATTCGAAGCCTGCGCCGGAGTGACGGCAATCTCGACTTTGCCATCCCACGGATAATTTGTTTTTTGCGTGACCTTCAGGCCAATCCCGTTTTCCAGCCGCCAGTCCAATTCCGAATTGTCGTAGAGATGAAGATAGATTCCATCGCTGCTGGTGCTGTAGAAGTATCCTGGCAGCGAAGCAAAAGTACGCTCGAGATTCGGCGGACAGCAGGTGGTGTCGTACCAGGGATTGCGAATCTTCTCTCCGGTGGCCGGGTCAAACGCCAGTGGATTCCGATAGCAGTAAAGTGTTCCGTCGAGCGACATTCCGGAATTGATGCCGTTATAGAGCGCCCGCTCGATCACGTCGGTGAATCTCGCTTCGCCGGTTGCAGCCAGCATGCGCCAGTTCCACATCATGTTCCCGATGGCTGCGCAGCTTTCTCCGTAGGCGCGATCGTTGGGTAGTTCGTACGCGTTCCCAAATGCCTCACCGTCTGAGCGCGAACCCACTCCGCCGGTCACATACATTTTGGTGGCGGTCATGTCATTCCACAGCGCGTTGAGCGTCTTCCAGTACGCGGGGTCGCCAGTCTCCATGTAATAGTCGGTCGCGCCGCAGCAGGCATACATCGCGCGCACTGCATGGCCTTCCAGCTTGGTTCTCGCGGTAAACGGAGTTCCGCTGAACATGTAGATGGTGCGCTCCTCCGCCAACTTCATGCGCGCATCGCCCTGCAGGATGTATCCGGCCAGATCAAGCTGCCGCCTGTCGCCAGTGGTCCGGTAGAGTTCGATCAGCGCCAACTCGATTTCAGGATGTCCCGCGACAATCGGTTGTTTGGGTGCAGGGCCGTAACTCGACATCAGGAAATCGTCAGCGAAGCGGATTCCGGCATCGAGCAGCTTGCGATCCCCGGTAGCCCGGTAGTAGGCAATCGCTCCCTGCAGCATGTGTCCAATGTTGTAGAGTTCGTGGCCGGTGGTTTGCGTCTTGGTGAGCATCCGCTCCGGCTTGTGAGCGTCTACGTAATAGGTGTTGAGATAGCCGCTGGGTTCCTGCACGGCCACGACCTCTTCGATCATCTTTTCGGTCGTGGCGCGAAGCTCAGGACGATCGCCCGACTGCAGCGCGAAGCCGGCGGCCTCAATCCACTTGTAAACATCGGAATCGGAATAGACCGGGCCGCTCTGTGCCGCCGAACTTTTTCCGGCCAGTCGGCGAAAGTTGTTCATGCGGCCGTTCGCCTCCAGCAGATCGTGCATGCTGGGGATGCTTTTATCGACGTTAATCTCGCGCCGCTGAGCCCAGAAACCGCTCTTGATGGTGACCGCGTGCACCGGAATATTCCGAAGCTTGGCGTGCGGTGATTTGGTGAGATTCTCGATCCCCTGATCTTTCCACGAAGGCGCGGACGTCGGCGCTGCCGCAGAAGCTGATTGATTCGCCAGGGCGCTGGCAAAGAGATGGTCAACTGGAAGGGAAGCAAGAGTCGCGGTCGTGAGCGCCGAAGCCACAAATTGCCTGCGCGATATTTCCTTTACCTTGGCCATTGAGTCCTCCGCGGCCTGTCAGTTGTCCGTCGTCAGTGTGCCGGATAGTGTTTGCTTTTCTGCGTGCGAACATTGAAGACATCAAAGCTTCCGTCAGGATGAGCCGTCAATTCCAGACCGTTCGCGGCATCCGGACCGTCCGGATTCGCAATGAACTCAGCAGCGACATTGTGCGCCGCGCCGCCTTCCTCGGAATAATGCAACTGCCACAGATCTTCGAGCCCGGGCGATTTCTTGATAATGTCCAGGACCGACGGCGTTCCGCCCTTCTTTGCCCCGTTGTCCATGATCGCGACTCGGGGAGCAAGGCCGTACACAAAAGCAGGGCTGCTGCTTTGCGCCCATCCATGGTGAGAGACGATGTAGATATCGATCTTGCCGATCTTGTTCGCCGGACACATCAGTTGCATTTCCTTGTCGTGTGTAAGGTCGCCGAGGTCAAGGATTCTGAGTTTGCCGAAATTAATGTACGTTCCCAGCGAGCGCAGATTCTCGGTCTTGTCCGCGGGAAATTGTTCTGCATCCTTGCAGTAAGGATTTTCCTGTCCCGCGCCGGGCAGCGGTTTGTCGATCAGCGCACGCGTCTGAGCTGATAATCGTGGCCCGCATTCCCTTGACCGGCAGCACATCTCCCGGCTTGGCGCTGATTCGCTGGTACTTTCCCGTCGCCAGCACTGCCTGATAGGCTTGCCAGTCTTTTTCGGTTACGGCGTCAGTGGTCTCGCGGTTGTCTCCGTGATCGATGAATGTGCCCACCGGAAAGCGCGCCGCCAGTTGCGGAACGCCGCCCACGTGGTCATCGTGAAAATGCGTAATCAGGACGTAATCAATCTTGCTAATCCCGGCTTTCTTGGCCGCTGCCACAATGCGGTCCGCGTCGCGGCCGTCGTTTCCCGGCCAACCTGTGTCGATCAGCAGTGATTGCCCGGCTGGCGTGACAAACAAAGTTGCCTGCCCGCCTTCAACGTCGATGAAATAAATGTGCAGGGCTTTGTCTTTTTGTTCAGGCGCGGCCCAGGATGAGATGCCCATCCCGAGAATGAGAATTGCAACGCCCAAGGCACGCAGCATAGACGCTCGCCGTACGGTCCGAAAATCAAACAATCGAACGATCCCAGTCATTATTTGAACCCCCGATTAAAGCCCGCAGGATTGCCTTAGTGAACCTTCGTGTCCTTTGTGGTTAACGCTTTTCTAAATTCACCGAATATCTCGAGCTAACTGTCCCACACCAGTTCGACAGAGATCATCAACCCAGTCGTTCTTCCCGTCAAGAAGGAGGATCTCGAGTGCCGCTGGCAGCTACAAGGCCCGCCCGGCGCTAGCGCCCGAAGCCCATGCCCATTGAAAATTGAACCCGCCCAGATGTCCGGTGACATCGACGACCTCTCCGATAAAGAAAAGACCAGGCACTTTGCGGCTCTCCATTGTTTTCGCGGACAGTTCGTCCGTATCCACGCCGCCTACGGTCACTTCAGCCTTTTCGTAGCCTTCCGTGCCCGCTGGAACCATGGCCCACTGATGCAGTCCGCGCTCTAGTTCGTGCAGAGAGGGATTCGTCCAGCCTTTCGGAGTGTGAACGTCCAGCCATCGATCCGCGAATCGACTGGGAAGAACTCGGCGCAACGACGCCCTTAACGATGCAATGTTTCGTGTGGCCCCAGCTGAGAAAAGCTCCGCGGTGACATCCTGTCCCGGCGCCAGATCGATGAGAATCGACTCCGGCTTTTTCCAGTAAGACGAAATCTGCAAGATCGCCGGCCCACTTAGCCCACGATGAGTCACCAGCATCTTTTCCCGGAAACTCTGGCCGTCACACGCCGCAATCACTTCCGCAGAAACTCCGGCGAGGTCGGCGTAATGATGTTTATCCTCGGCGCCGAACAACAGCGGCACCAGCCCCGGCCGGGTTTCGCGGATCGCCAGCCCGAATTGTCGCGCCAGTTCATATCCGAATCCTGTCGCCCCCATCTTTGGGATCGATAGTCCTCCGGTGGCCACCACCAGAGCAGGAGCGCGAAATTCCTTTTCCCCTGCCTGTCACCACAAACTCATCGGTCCGGGTCACGTGCTGGATTCCGACTTTCGTAAACAGATGAACTCCCGATTCTCGACACTCGACCTCCAGCATGTTGAGAATGTCCTGCGCCGAGCGATCACAAAAAAGCTGGCCCAAGTGTTTTTTCGTGATAGGGAATCCGATGCTTCTCGACCAGCGCGATGAAGTCCGCAGGCGTATAGCGGGACAGAGCCGACTTGGCAAAGTGCGGATTGGAAGAGATAAAGTTTTCCGCCGAGCAGTGGATATTGGTGAAATTGCAACGCCCGCCGCCGGAGATCAGAATCTTTTTACCCAGTCGCTCGGCGTGTTCGAGAACGGCCACCCGCCGGCCTCGCTTGCCCGCTTCAATGGCGCACATCAATCCCGCAGCGCCGCCGCCAAGAACCAAAGCGTCATATTTACGAGTGGGAGATTTAAGAGTTGAGGATGACTGAGTCAAAGGGATCGAGAGCGCCGTTCCTAGATATAGTCGAACAGCGCCATGAACCCAAAATCCATGTGCAGCTGCTGATGACAATGAAACAGCGTTAGCCCCGGATTGTCCGCCGTGAAATCGACATCGACACTCTGATAGCCGCCGACCATGACCACATCCTTCATCACTCCGGAGGTCCGCTGACCGGCTACCTGGGTTAGTTCAAAACTGTGACGATGAAGATGAATAGGATGAATATCGTCACTGGCGTTCTTCATGCGCAGGCGATAACGCTTGCCTTTCTCCAGATGAAACATAGGTTCCATGTGTTCTTCTGAAAATGCGACATCATTAATCGTCCAAAGGTTGAAGCCCTCCAGCGCGGCATTCTGCTTGGCAAAAGTCATCTCGAAGATCTGGTCGGGTTCGGCCGCCGCCGCCGTGCCGCCGAAGTGTGCATAGTTCCAGTGGAACGGTTTCGGAGTCACCCATTGCGGCTTGCCTTTCTCTCCGGCATATTCGATCACAATACCCATGCCATGATGGCGATCGTCATCCGCCACATCGCCCATGATCCATATTCCAGGATGATTCATCTCGACAATCGCAGAAACTCGCTCGGCTGTACCCAGCCAGAGGCCCGGAACCGGTATTGGCCTGGGAATTTTATTTCCGTCGAGTGCGACGACCGTGAAAGTGTGTCCCGGCAACGCGAGGCTGCGAATCTCGGTCGCACTTCCATTCAGAATATGGAACAGCACGCGCTCGCCTCGCTTTACGCGGATCGGTTCGCCGTGGCCCAGCATTCGACCATTGATGGTGAAAGAACCGTACCCCACTTCGAATCCATGAGGCGCGCCCTTCGCCAGAGAGGCTTTCATCGCGCGCTCACCAGTATCTTTCAGGTCTTTTGCCACCGTTGCCGGAGACAGGAAGTCCATCGCCATGTCGCCGCCGCGGCTGAATGTCGGTTCGAATTCTTTCAAGGTCAGAAAGACTTCGCGATCATAATTTCCAGGATTGTTCTTCGGTTCGATGTACACCGGACCCACCAGGCCGCTGTACTGTCCCGCGCCCAGGTCCGCCTTCGCTCTCACGTGGGTGTGATAGAAGCGATATCCTGAAGGCTGGGAACAAACGAAATGCGGCGGCTTCCGTGGGGAGCGACAAACGGCGTACCTTCTTCCGCTGCTCCATCAACATCGGTCGAAACGAATTGCCCGTGCCAGTGCAACTGTTCAGGCCGGTCAGTCTGGTTGTGGACGTCGATGGTCACCTGCTGACCCTCTTTGAACCGCAGCAGCGGTCCCGGAAACTGACCGTTGTACGTGGTCGTGGAGATGATGCGATTCGGAGCGAGTTCAACCGGCTTTACAGCGATGGTGAGGGTGTAGTCGGCAGACCGATGTTCGGTCTGCGCACCAACACCCTGTGCAGACGGAAACTGCAGATTGGCCGAGGACACGAACAGGAGAGAGCAGGGAACATCCCGCCATCGAACCCGCAGCTTTCAGGAAGTTTCGACGCGAGAGGGGATCGCTTGCCATGGATTCCTACTCAATGGAACGAACCAGGTTTCGATCCGTTCCATCGAGTATACGGATATCAGAAAAACACGACTACTTGCCGGTGTAGGTAATCCTCCAGATCGAACCCGACCCGTCGTCCGTGACCAGCAGCGAGCCATCCGGAGCCGTCGTGACCGCCACTGGACGTCCCCAGACATGCCCGTTGTCTACGACGAACCCGGTCATGAAGTCCTCATATTCGCCGCTGGCATGTCCGGTCTGGTGCAAAGGCACCCGGATCAGTTCGTAGCCCACCCTCACTCCGCGGTTCCATGAGCCGTGTTCGGAAGCGAAAAGGTCGCCGTCGTACTCCGCGGGAAATTGCTTGCCATCGTAGAACGTGATTCCCAGCGATGCATTGTGCGGATTCAGTATGACGTCCGGCGTTATTACTTTGTCTTTCAGTTCAGGATGCTTGCCCTTGTGCCGCGGGTCCTGATGTCCGCCCATATACCAAAATGGCCAGCCGTAGAAGCCGCCTTCCTGCACATGCGTGATGTAGTCGGGAACCAGATTGTCTCCCAGTCCATCGCGTTCGTTGGTCGAACACCACAACTCGCCGGTCTTCGAGTTGACGGCGAGTCCCACACAGTTCCGAATGCCGTAGGCAAAGACCCGCATTCCGGAGCCGTCGGGATTGAATTCCAGAACGTCGGCGCGATTCTTTTCCGCCGGCGTCGTGTCCGTGTCGTCGACATTCGAAGCCGAGCCCACGGATGCAAACAGCTTCTTGCCATCCAGCGAGAACTGGATGTTGCGTGTGGTATGGCCGCCGCCTCCGGGCAAGTCCGCGATATGCTGTGCCGGACCACGCGCCTGCAGATCGCCATTCTGATAAGGGAATCGAACCACGGAGTCCAGATTGCCGACATAAACCCACTCGGGATTCGGACCTGGCGGATAAAACGCGATGCCGAACGGTCCCTTCAGTCCGCCGGCGAAAAGCGCCATCTGCTCGGGCTTGCCGTTGCTGGTCATTCCGCGAAAAATTCTGATGTCGCCAGGTTTGGTCTCAGCTACGAAAATGTCGCCATTGGGCGCTCTGGTAATGATTCGCGGATTTTCGAGGCCGGTTGCGAACTGCTCGACCTTGAATCCTTCCGGGACCTGCGGCCATGCACCCTCCGGGCGAGCCACGACCTGCGGACCGTTGCCCGCCGACGGCAGTCGCGTAGGGCTCGGGCAAATCTTTCAGTGTGATCTTGCGAATTTTTCCCGGCTTCTCATAGCGGTAGTCCGTAAACGGCGGCTTCGGAGGCGGCGCATTCAACTTCTCAGCGACCACCGGCGCAGCCTCCGGGCTGCTCGCCTTTGCGCTTCGCGGCTTGCCCAGTTCTTGCACGTAGCTGACGATTTGCCAGCGTTGCTGTTTGGGCAGCTTCGCCCACGACGGCATGCCGTTGGGCACGTCGCCCTGAGTAATGAACCAGAAAATCTCTCCGGGCGCGGCCGCTTTGATTCTTTCCGCGTTCAAGGGAGGAATGTTCCCCGAGCCTTCTCCGTTCTCCCCGTGGCAACGCGCGCAGCGCAGATGAAATAACGCCTTGGCGTGCGGCACGTCCTGGCCCTCGTAAGGGTTTTTCATTTCCTTGGACGATGCCGGGGCATTATGGAACTTCGCGTCCTGGGCCTGGGCGAACGAACCCAGAAGTACGGCGGCGGTAATAATAAGAAATATGACAGATGAACCTTGAGCCAGGCGGGTGATCGGTTTCAAAAGCGTTCCTCCGGTTGGAGATCTCTCGATTTCGATTCGACCTAAATTTTATACCGGATGGACGGTTTGCCTTCAGGTTGGATAGCGAAATTAGCGAAGCTCGCTTCGCAGCTCCATCCTCTAGACTTGCTAAAGTATTCCTGCAGGCATGAATTCAGTCATTAAAAACCACGGCAGAACCATAAGGACACTACAGATGGGTCATCCTCTTCTCGATCTTACGAACAAGACCGCGGTTGTAATCGGTGGAACCAGCGGTATCGGCCTTGCTCTCACCAGGGCTCTGGCCCATGCCGGCGCCGATGTCATCCCCACCGGTCGCCGCGCCGAACAGGTGAGCGCCGCTGCCGCCGAGGTGAAGGCAATCGGCCGGCGGTCGCTTAGCCAAACCTGCGATGTGACGGACAACGCCAGCCTCGACCAACTGCTGCAATCCGTAATCAGCGAATTCGGCGGCGTGCAAATTCTGATCAACTGCGCTGGCCGCACCAAGCGAACCCCCACGCTTGACGTTCCGGACTCGGAATGGAACGGGATCATGGAAACGAACCTGACTGGAACGCTTCGCTCCTGCCGCGTTTTCGGGCGGCACATGATCGAACGCGGCTACGGTCGCATCATTAATATCGCGTCGCTAAGCTCATTCGTAGCTCTCTACGAAGTTGCAGCCTACAGTGCCAGCAAGGCGGCGGTCGCTTCGCTGACAAAATCTCTCGCCATTGAATGGGCCAAGTCCGGCGTTTGCGTCAATGCGATCGCGCCCGGCGTATTCCGTACCGACCTCAATGCCGCGCTTCTCGACGGAACCGACCGCGGCCGTGAGTTTCTCATGCGCACGCCAATGAAGAGATTTGGCAAGCTCGATGAGCTCGGCGGCGCCGCCGTGTTCCTGGCGTCAGAAGCCGCCAGCTTCGTCACCGGCCACGTGCTGGCGGTTGATGGAGGTTTCCTGGCCAGCGGCGTCAACCAATAACCATCACCCGCTGACTGAGAACCGAGAACTGTTCTCCTGAGAACTGGGAAAAATCGATTTGCGGTGAAGCCAGCGCTCTCACTGAATATTGGCGGGTTCCAGCTTCGGCGCCAGCAACTGAATGGCAGCCAAAGCCAGCAGGTAAGCGCAGCCAGCCATCAGGAACGGAACCATGTAACTGCCCGTCCACTGCAGGGTATAGCCGACAATTTTCGCGATCAGCATCCCGCCGATTGCCCCCGCCATGCCTCCCATTCCGACCACCGAACCAACGGCCTGGGTGGGAAAAGTGTCCGAAGTCAGAGTAAACAGGTTGGCGGAGAATCCCTGATGAGCTGCAGCGGCAAGTCCGATCAGCATCACCACTCCCCACAAACTTTCCATGTTGTAGGCAAACACAATCGGAACGACACACACCGCGCAAATCAGCAGCGCAGTCTTGCGCGCGAAGTTGACACTCTTTCCGCGATAAATCAGAAACGAAGAAAGCCAGCCGCCCGCGATGCTGCCCACATCGGCGATCACATAGATCACCACGATGGGTAGCCCTACCTTCATCAGCGACAGACCGTGTTTGCGTTGCAGAAAATCCGGTATCCAGAACAGGTAAAACCACCAGATAGGATCAGTGAGAAACTTGCCCACCACGAACGCCCAGGTTTGACGATGAGGTATAAGTTGCGCCCATTTTATTCTCGTCATCGGACTCTGGGGGTCGCTGCGTATGTATTCGAGCTCCGCCTTGGAGACGCGTGGATGTTCCTCGGGCCGGCGATACAGCAGCAACCAGAAAGCGAGCCAGACAAATCCCAGCGCCCCCGTGATCAAAAATGCCCAGCGCCACCCCCAGTGAATCGTGATCCAGGGCACCACCAATGGCGTGATGATCGCGCCAACATTTGCTCCAGCATTAAAGATTCCAGTCGCCAGCGCTCGGTCTTTCTTTGGAAACCATTCCGCGACCGTCTTGATGCTCGCTGGAAAGACTCCAGACTCTCCGAAACCTAATGCCGACCGGGCGATTACAAAACTCATGAAGGAACTGCCGATGGCGTGCCCCATCGAAGCCAGGCTCCAGAACACCATGGAAAGTGCATAACCCAGCCGTGTGCCGAGTCGATCCACCACCCGGCCCACCACCACCAGACCCACTGCGTACGCTGTCTGAAAGGCAAATACCAGATTGCTGTAGTCGATCTCGTTCCAGCCCAGATCGTGCTGCAGAGTGCTCTTGAGGACACCCAGGACCTGGCGGTCCATATAGTTCTTCGTGGTTCCAAACAGCAGGAGAGCGCAGATGACCCAGCGGAAATAACCGGCGCGCGAAGACGGCGTCGCCGTAGTCGCAACCGCACCCGCTGCAGACGTCCGGTTCGCGGAGCTAGCGGCTCGGTCCATAAGTCTCCGGATAATCAGTCTTGGTTATACACAAGTTGAATACCGAATGCCGGGTCGGGCATATCGAAATACACGCTATGCGAGAGCGAATCCAATTGTTGCAGTGCCACGGATCACGTAAGGAAAGCCGCCCTCGGCTTTCCGTGTTGATGCACTGATTGCAGCTCTCCTGCGCATACATTTCACACGGCACCCGGATTGGTATACCCTGCTAGTTCCCTTTGACCACCAGGAGGCCCATGAAACGCAGCACTTTGTTGTTAATCCTCGTTACTGCCTGTTCGTCGCTTGCCCAACAAACCAAAGTGCCAGAGATCCCGTTCCGCTCGGTTCCTGGATTTCTCAAGATGCCTCCCGATTTATATTTGGGCGAAGTGGCCGGCGTGGCCGTCAATTCCAAGGGACATCTCTTCGTTTTCTCACGCGGTAGCACCACCGGCCCAGCCTACGGCGCAGCGGCGGCGCAACTTCTGGAATTTAATTCCGACGGTAAATTCGTCCGAGAAATTGGCCACAACCTCTACGCCTGGTCGTTCGCCCACTCCGTGAGAATCGACAAGGATGACAACATCTGGGTCGCCGACAAAGGTTCCGACATGGTCATCAAGTTCGATCCCGAAGGCCGCGTCGTCATGGTCTTTGGACGCAAGCTCGAAGCCTCCGACGAGGGCACCGAGCCGTTGAAGCATCCCAAGCCTCCTCTTCCCCCCGTGGACGGACTGTTTCGCCAGGTCACGGACATGGCCTGGGACTCGGCCGGCAACACCTACATCAGCGATGGTTACGTCAATTCGCGGGTCGCCAAAGTCGACAAGAACGGCAACTGGATCAAGTCGTGGGGAGAACCCGGCGACCAGCCCGGGCAGTTCAATACTCCGCACAGCATCGCCGTCGATGCGCAGAACAACGTATACGTGGCGGATCGTGGCAACCGCCGCATCCAGGTTTTCGACGGCGAGGGCAAATTTCTGCGCCAGATCGTGATCGACGTCCCTTTCGATCCCGAAGCGCGCTCTTCGATCGGAAACAAACCGAAGCTGCCCATTGTCGGCAATCAGGCCATGGCACCGGGCGCTCCCTGGGCCATCTGCATCACTCCTCCTCCCAACCAGGTGCTGTATAGCTCCGATGGCTATCCCGGCCGCATCTACAAGCTCGCTCTGGATGGGAAAGTCCTCGGCGTACTGGGCGAGTCGGGAAAACAGCTAAAACAGTTTGGCTGGATTCATGAAATTGCCTGTCCCTCCGAAAACGAATTGTTTATCGGCGAACTATTGAACTGGCGCGTTCAAAAACTGATTCTCGAACCGGTTCACTGATGCTGGCGCCGAGATCCAGGTTCGTCGTGGCGAGGCTTAAACGTGACCATGCAGCGGTGTATAGTACGTCAGAACGTTCTTCCGCTGGAGGTTCGTCATGCTTAAAGCGCTCTCGCTATTGTTCCTCTATTGCGCCTGTGCGACTGGCAATCTCGCGTTGGGTCAGGATATACACCTGCCCCCATCCGTCCGGCAGGGCCCAACCACATCCAACATTCCAGTACGAACCGAGGAGCAAATCGACCGTGAGCGGGCCCAGAAGGCCAACGAACTTCTACAAATGGAGATCAAGCGCGACACTGAAAAACTGTTCACACTATCCAGCGAACTGAAAGACTTCGTGGACCAGCACAGTCAGGGCGTTCTTTCCCTGGACGCAGTCAAAAAAGCCGAGCAGATCGAAAAGCTGGCGAAGAGCCTGAAGTCGAAAATCAAGCAGTCCTTCTGAGTGATGGCCGCGCCGCCTTGATGAGACTGCTCGCAAAACTCATAAACCACGAAGGACACAAAGTGTCACGAAGGCTCAAGCTCAGGGTTTTTCTTCGTGAACCTTCGTGTCCTTCGTGGTTTATGCTCTTCAGATTCACCAATTCCGAAAGCGAGTCCGTATGCGATCAGACTTTTCACGACGTAAGTTCATAGCGGGCCTGGGAGTACTAGCCGCTGCCAAGACCAACCTCTCCGCCACCCCCTTCCAATCGCCTTCCAAATCTGCAACTCCGCGCCTGGGCAAGTCGCCGTTCAAGATCGCAGTCATCAACGATGAAATCTCCCAGGACTTCGGCCACGCCTGCGAAGTCGCCTCCCAGCAATTCGGCATGGAGTGGATGGAACTGCGCAGCATGTGGAACAAAAACGTGGCAACCCTTGATGCCAACGAGATCGCCGAGGCGCAACGCCTCTTGAAGAAAAACAATCTACGCGTCACCGATATTGCCAGTCCGCTTTTTAAAGTGGATTTCCGCGGCGCGCCGAAATCCAGGTTGGCGGAGCACGATCAGTTCAACGCGAACTTCACCTACGATCAGCAGGGAGAAGTTCTCGATCGCGCCATCGAGTTGGCGAAAAAGTTTGACACCGATCGCATCCGCTGTTTCGATTTCTGGCGCCTCGACGATCAGGCCCCGTATCGCAAGGCCATGAATGACCAGTTACAGCAGGCTGCCGAAAAACTTCGCAAGATCGGCCTCGTTCTCATTCTGGAAAATGAAGCCGCCTGCAATACCGCGACTGGAGCGGAATCCGCCAAGGTCCTCGCCGGAGTGCCTTCACCCGCTTTCATGCTCAACTGGGACCCCGGGAATGCCGCCATGGCCGGCGAGACTCCGTATCCTGACGGTTACAATCTCCTGCCCAAGAATCGCATCGGTCACTGCCACTGCAAGGACGCAACCAAAACCGCAAAAGGCGTCGAATGGGCCGCGATGGGCAAAGGCATCATCGACTGGGTCGGTCAGTACAAGGCTCTCAAACATGACGGCTATCATCACGTCGTGAGCCTCGAAACCCACTGGGGCGGCGCCGGCACTCCGGAAGCGTCCAGCATCGAAAGCTGGGCCGGAATGAAAGAAGCCCTGGTAAAAGCCGGAGCGCTGAAGCGTAACCGCGGTGTAGCGCCGGCGTCCCGCCGGCCCGATAAGCGGGCAACGCCCGCTAGGTCTCGAACCGAGTCCTTGATGGATGGCACACAAGCGGAGGGCGAGACGCCCTCCGGACAGCCGGCGGGACGCCGGCGCTACGTTAGAAAAGAATGAAATAATGAGCAATATGATCATCAGCGAGAATGCGGCCGACAAACTCCTCTCCCACGACGAAGTCCACCACATCGTCGCCCAGGCCGCTGCCAGCCTGAACATCACCGGCAAGCGCGTCCTCGTCATCATTCCCGACGGCACTCGCAGCATGCCGATGCCACTGATGTTCAAGCTTCTGCAAGAGGAGATCGGATCCCGTGCCGCTGCCTGCGACTATCTTGTCGCTTTGGGCACGCATCCCTTGATGAGCGAGGCCCACCTCTCCAGCCTGATGGGACGCCCTGTGATCAACGGAATGTGCGGCAAGGCTCGCGTCCTCAACCATCGCTGGGACCTCCCCGAAACGTTTGTCGACTTGGGAACGATTCCCGCCGGCGAGGTTGCTGAGGCTTCGGGCGGTCTTTTGTCGGAACCGATTCTGATCAGGATCAATCGCATGCTCTTCGACTACGATCAGGTCCTCATCTGCGGCCCGGTGTTTCCCCACGAAGTGATCGGATTTTCGGGTGGAAATAAATATCTGTTTCCGGGTGTCAGCACCGGAGAAATGATCAACCAGACCCACTGGCTCGGGGCTCTGCTGGGCAGCTACAACCTGATTGGTACACCTACAACGCCTGTGCGGACCCTGGTCGATCGTGCCGCCGCCAAGGTCAATGTGCCGGTCTCCTGCTTTGCACTCGTCCTGAGAAAACATGACATCGTCGGGATTTATTTCGGGTCCGCACAGGAAGCGTGGAAAGCAGCTGCGGAGCACTCAGCGCAAGAACACATTCGCTGGGTGCGGCATCCCTTTCGCCGCGTGCTTTCGGTGTTACCCGAAATGTATGACGACATCTGGACCGGCGCCAAAGGCATGTACAAGCTCGAACCCGCGATGGCGGATGGTGGCGAGGTCGTGATCTACGCTCCACACATTACCGAATTCAGTTACACCCATGGACCTTTTCTGGAGCAGATTGGCTATCACTGCCGCGATTACTTTCTCAAGCAGTGGGATCGGTTCGCCAGTGTACCAAAGGGCGTCATCGCCCATTCCACTCATTTGATCGGACAGGGTGATTACGACGCTGTTACGGGGATAGAGACCCTGCGGATAAGGGTTACGCTGGCTACCGGCATTGCGGAAGAACGCTGCCGGAGAATGAACCTGAACTATCTCGATCCCAAAGAAATCCACATGGAAGATTGGGAGGGACGAGAGGGCGAAGGAGCCAAACTTATTCCCCAAGCCGGTGAAATTCTTTACCGGCTCAAACAATAAGGATGTCGGGACTGGTGTCCCGGGAGACTATTGAACCGAACTGGCCACGCTGGAGAAGACGTTATTGGCGTTCGAACCGACCAGGCGTATGGTTCCCACCACCAGAACCAGGATTACCGCCAGCATTACGGCGTACTCCGCAATGTCTTGCCCCTCGTCGTCGGCCCAAATTCTTCGAATCATCTCATTCATTGGCTGGCCTCCTGCTAAAGATTCCCGATTTAGAATTAATCATGAACGCATAGGGCGTGGTTGTCAATTGCTCATCACTGGATTTAGTACAGTTACCGTACTATTACGAAACCCTTGCCGGGCGTGGGATTCGGCGGATTTCGCAGGGTGGGGAAACGCGTACGCTACAGTAACCACGGTAACATCTACCGTACAAAGCGATGCCGCCAAATCCTAATGTAAGAGTTCCGCAGCCGAGCGGGATGCAAACTCCAAAACTCGTCCGGGAAGCAATCCTAAGTAAAGGGTCGCGGCCACGCTGATCGCCAGCGCAGCGCCCAGCGCCGGTGAAACCGGAGCCGCCGGAATCTCCTCCCGCGCCTCACGCATGTACATCACGACAATGATTCTCAGGTAGTAATAGGCGCCCACAGCGCTGTTCAGGACTCCGATAATGGTCAGCCCGATCAGGTTGGCTTGCAGCGCCGCGCTGAACACGTAGAACTTGGCGAAGAAGCCGCCAGTCATGGGTATCCCGATCAGCGAAAGTAAGAAAATGGTTAAGGTTGCCGCCAGAAGCGGCGAGCGGCGGCCCAGTCCGGCGTAGTCGTCCAGTGTGACATAGCGTTCTCCGGCGCCTGCGATGTGGCTGACAACGGCAAACGCCCCGACATTCATCGCCGCATACGAGGCGGTGTAGAACATGGCCGCCGGAATGCCATTGTCGGGAAGCGAAGCGAATGCCACAAGCAAATATCCGGCATGCGCGATCGAAGAATATGCCAGCAGTCGCTTGACGTTCTGCTGCACCAGCGCACCCACATTGCCCAAGGTCATCGACAACGCGGCCGCCACCCAGATCAGACCAACTCGTCCGGGCGCATTGATTTCGAACATTACGCGTAGCAGGACCGCAAACACCGCCGCCTTGGGTGCGGTTGACATGAAGCCAACCACCGGGGCCGGAGCGCCTTCATAGACGTCAGGCGTCCACACATGAAAGGGAGCGGCTGCAACTTTGAAACCGAGCCCCACGAACATCAACGCGACGCCAGCGTAGGCCAGCAGGGGAATCTGCCCCGAACGCAGCACCTGGCCAATCACTGAGAAGCTCGTCGATCCCGTCGCGCCAAACATCAGTGCGACTCCGTACAGGAAGAAAGCCGTGGCAAAGGATCCCAGCAGGAAATATTTCAGCGAAGCTTCACTGCTGATCGCCGCCCGCCGTCTGAACCCGGCCAGCACGTAAGTGGAAATCGAAGAGATTTCCAGCGCAATGAAGATCAGCACCAACTCCATGGCTGACGACATCAGGCACATCCCAACCGCGCCAAGCAGGATCAGCCCGTAGTATTCGCCCGCCCGGATGCGCTGCACCGCCATGTATTCAAAAGAGCTAAGAATGACCACAGCAGTGATCGCGGTAACGAGAAAGTGGAAGAAGATACTGAACCCATCTACTTTCACCATGCCCCAGAAACCAAATCCTGGAAATTGCGCCTGGTAGAGTGTGGCCCCAATCGCCGCCAGTGAGCCCAGCAGCGCAATCCCGCCCAGTAGCTTCTGTGTGGCCCGCTCGTCCACCAGCGGGTCGAGCACCATGATGATCATGCCAAAGACTGACAGAACGATCTCCGGCAGAATGCGAACATATTCCACGCCCTGAGGGATCGTCTGAATCACGGCCGTGCCCGTCGTCATCGTTATCACTGGCCAACCACCTTGCTGGCCAATTGCGCGAAGGGCGCCAACGCAGTTTGGACCGCGGGACTGATCGCGTTCAGCCACAGCAGCGGCGCCACGCCCATTACCAGCGCGGCAGCCATCGCCGGCAACAATGCAATGCGTTCTCGGAGATCAAGGTCCGGCAGCGTTTCATTCACAGGCTTCGTGATCTTTCCGTAAAACACTCTTTGATACATCCACAACAGGTATCCGGCGCTCCAGATCACGCCCGTGGCCCCCAGAATTCCGTAAACCGCACGCGCCTGGAAGGCCCCGCTCAGCACCAGGAACTCGCCAACAAATCCATTCAGCAGAGGCAATCCCACCGAGGCCAGCACGACGAACAAAAAGAACGTGGCGTAGACCGGCATGGAGCTCGCCAATCCGCCGTACTCCGAAATCTCATACGTATGGCGGCGCTCGTACAACGCGCCTGCCAGCATGAAGAGAGCACCAGTCGAGACACCGTGCGCCAGCATCACGTACGTAGCCCCGTCCAGTCCTGCCTGGGTAAAGCTGAAAATCCCCAGCACCACAAACCCCAGATGGCTGATCGAAGAGTAGGCGATCAGCTTCTTCATGTTGGGCTGCACCAGCGCTACCAGCGCGCCATAGATGACGCCGATCAGCGCCAGGATCATCACCCACCAGGCGTTGGCGCGAGCCTGCTCCGGAAACAATCCGAGATTGAAGCGCAGCAACCCGTACGTGCCCATCTTCAAAAGCACTCCAGCCAGCAGTACGGAACCCGCAGTGGGTGCCTCTACGTGGGCATCCGGCAACCAGGTATGGAACGGAAAGAGTGGAACCTTGACGGCAAACGCGATGAAGAATCCCAGGAACAACCATTGTGCCGCGCTGGCAAACCCACCCACTTGTCCCGCGCGAATCGCGTTCTGGATCGTTACAAAATCAAATGTCCCGACCTTGGCGTAGAGCCACAGAATCGCCGCCAGCATAAAGACCGACGCGATCATCGTGTACATGAAAAATTTGACGGCGGCGTAAACCTTGCGCCCGTGACCATACATTCCGATCAGCAATGCCATCGGAATCAGGGTCGCTTCCCAGAAGAAATAGAAGACAAACAGGTCGAGCGCGACGAATACTCCTATCAGCGCCGTCTCCAGCACCAGCAGGATGATGAAGAATTCCTTCACCCGTTCATGAATCGATTTCCACGAAATCAGCACGCACAGCGGGGTGAGGAATGTGGTCAGTACAACTAGCCACATGGAGATGCCGTCCACGCCCAGGTGATAGTGAATGTTGGGTATCGGAATCCATGCCCGGTCGATCTCATACTGGAACCCGGCCTGCGCCCGGTGGAAGTGCACCGGCAGATGCAATGACAGCACAAAAGTGAAGAGCGAAATCACCAGGGAAAACACGCGAATGTCACGATCACGCCGCGGCAACAAAAGAAGCAGCAAGGCGCCCGCCATCGGTATGAACGTCACCAGCGTCAGAATGACGGGATTCCATGTGTGAAGGTTCATCGCGTTCCCGTCCAGATCATGTAGACAATCACGGCAGCGGCCCCTGCCGCTACCCATCCAGCGTAAGAACGCAAGTTGCCCGATTGCATGTGCCGCGCCGAATCGGAAACCTGGTTTGCTCCATGAGCACTGTTATCCAGCGAGGCGTCGATCACATTCTGGTCAATCCCATGCCAAAGAATTAACGCCGAACCTGCAATCAGCGGTTTTACGAATAGCGTCGCGTACAGTTCGTCGATGTAATACTTGTGAACCACTGCCTCGTAAAGCCCCCCGAGGCTGGCGGCAATCTTCTGAGGTAATTGCGGATCGCGATAATAAAGCTGCCAGGCCAGGAGAAATCCGAATATTCCGGCAAACACCGAAATCCCAGTGAAGATCAATTCTTTCGTATGACTCGCCTGTGGCTCTGCTTCTGTTTCTTTCTCGGGAGGCGCTGCTACGCCGTGACTTTCAGCGCCGGAGGCAGAGATCGAAGAGTGAAATACAGGGGACAGGAATTTCTCAAAACGATTGCTACCGCCGAGTGATCCCGGAACGCCAATCCACCCACCGGTAACCGACAGCACCGCCAGTACAACAAGCGGCCCCACCATCACCCACGGACTCTCGTGAATACCGCCATGCCCGTGTCCATGTCCATGATCAGGCCCATGCGCTGAATCGCCATGTGTATCTTCCGCCGTCCCGCGATACTTCCCAAAAAACGTCATGAACCACAACCGGAACATATAAAAAGAGGTCAGGAACGCCGTGAACAATCCAATCGCCCAGTAAACCCAACTGGCCTGATAAGCCCGCCACAGAATTTCATCCTTGCTGAAGAACCCGGCAAATGGAGGAATCCCGGCGATGGCAAACGTGGCAATGGTCATGGTCCAGAACGTCCACGGAATCTTCGTTCGCAGTCCGCCCATCTGCCGCATGTCCTGCTCGCCGCTCACGGCGTGAATTACTGATCCTGCCGCAAGGAACAGCAACCCTTTGAAGAAAGCATGCGTCATCAGATGGAACACGGCCGCGGAGAACGCACCCACGCCGCAAGCAATAAACATGTATCCCAGTTGCGAGACGGTAGAGTACGCCAGCACCTTCTTGATGTCGGTCTGAGTAATGCCGATGGTTGCGGCAAACAAAGCCGTCAACGTTCCGACAATCGCAACCACGGTCAACGCCATCGGAGCCCGCTCAAAAATCACATGCGACCGCGAAACCATATACACGCCCGCAGTGACCATCGTCGCTGCGTGAATCAGAGCGGAAACCGGCGTCGGGCCTTCCATCGCGTCCGGCAGCCAGACATAAAGAGGAATCTGCGCCGACTTGCCGGCGGCGCCAACCATCAGCAGCAATCCGATTGCGGTGAGCAGTCCGGCTCCGCCAGTCTCCGCGCTCAACGGACTGATACTCGAGAAAACCTGGTCGAAGTTCAGCGATCCGAAATGTTTGATCAGAAGAAACAACGCAATCAGAAATCCGAAATCGCCGATCCGGTTGACGATGAACGCCTTCTTGCCCGCCGATGCCGCCGAATCCTTGGTGAACCAGAACCCAATCAGCAGATACGACGCCAGCCCCACGCCTTCCCATCCGATAAACATCAGCAGATAGTTGCTGGCCAGCACTCAGCGTCAGCATGAAAAACATGAACAGATTCAGGTAGGCGAAGAAGCGGTAGAACCCGCCTTCCTCCCACATGTAGCCAACCGAGTAGATATGAATAAGGAAGCCGACGCCGGTCACAACCAGCAGCATGACCAGCGACAACTGGTCCAGATAAAACGAGAAGTCCACCTGGAAAGTCCCGGACCTGATCCAAGGAGCTAGAAACTCGACATGCGGCTTCGCCAGGGACGAGAAGGTGAACGCCACCATCAACACCTTCAGAAACGCTGCGCCGCTGAAACACAACGCCACCCCGGCCACAGCCTGCCGCGAAAACCTCTTGCCGAAAAGGCCATTGATGGCTGCGCCCACCAGAGGCAGCACCGGAATCAGCCACAGATGCAGGTTGGGCGTCATAATTTGAGCAGGTCCACCTGGTCGATGTTCAGAGTCTCGCGGGTGCGGTACACCGCGATGATGATCGCCAGCCCAACCGCTGCCTCAGCCGCCGCGACGACCATCACGAAGAAGACAAATATCTGGCCGCTCAGGGCATGCCACTGCGCGGCGAATGCGACAAAGGAAAGATTCACGCCATTCAGCATCAGCTCAATCGACATGAAGATGCTGATGATGTTGCGCTTGATCAGAAACCCGGTCACGCCGCAGGCAAACAAAATCCCGCTAAGAATCAGGTAGTAAGCGATCGGCACCATCAGCGTTCCTTCTTTCCCTGGTCAGTGTCGGGATGGCTGGCCAGCACAACGGCGCCCATGATGGCGATCAACACCAGAATCGAAGTCACTTCAAACGGCAGCAGAAAATTGTGAAACAAAAGCCAGCCGATCGTCCGAGGAGCGCCCGGCAGAGCTCCCGCCCACAGGAGGTGACTACCAGTGCGTTCAATCAGAACCCATCCAATCAGCACGCTGGCCACGAGAATTCCAGGAATGCCAAATAACAATGCTACCCGGCTGCCTTTGGTGTGTTCTTCCTCTCCCGCATTCAGCAGCATGATGACGAACACGAACAGCACCATGATTGCGCCGGCATACACAATCACCTGAACGGCCGCTACGAACTCAGCGCCCAGCAGAAGGTATTCCACCGCCAGCGATCCCATGACCACCACCAGCGAAAGCGCGCTGTTAATGGGATGCCGCTGCACCAGCAGGTTGACCGCCCCCGCGACGCACAAAGCACCAAACAACAAAAATACAATCAGATGAGTCATTGAACTGAGAACTAAAAACTGAGATCTGAGAACTGAATCATTAAGCGCGCAACGCCACCACCAAAGCCGTCACAACCAGATTCGCAATCGAAAGCGGCAACAGAAACTTCCACCCAAATGCCATCAACTGGTCATAGCGAAACCGGGGCAAAGTCCCACGCACCCAAATGTAAACAAACAAGAACCCAAATATCCGAAGCACAAACCAGAAAATCGGCAACACCGACTGCAACAGAGGAGGCCCAAACACCGGCCCATGCCACCCGCCCAAAAACAGCAGCGAAGCCACTGCTGCAACGGTAATCATGTTCGCGTACTCAGCCATGAAGAACATGGCAAACTTCATGGCGCTGTATTCGGTGTGATACCCAGCCACCAGTTCGGTTTCCGCTTCCGGCAGATCGAACGGGATACGATTGGTCTCCGCATACGCCGACATCAGATAAATAAAGAAGGCGATGAACTGCCCGCCATAGAAAATATTCCAGCGCGGAATGAATCCCCAGAATGTCCCACTCTGCGCATCCACAATATCCCGCAGGCTGAAACTGCCGGTCAGCATCAGCACGCCGACCAGCGAAAGTCCCAGTGAGATCTCGTAGCTGATCATCTGCGCGCTGGCCCGCAATCCACCCAGCAGGGAATACTTGCTGTTCGACGACCAACCCGCCAGCGCCACGCCGTACACGCCCAGCGAGGTGACGCCCAGAATAATCAGCAGTCCGATATTGACGTCCGTGATCTGCAGCGGAATAACCAGGCTTCCGATGGTGATCGTATTCCCGATCGGAATCACCGCAATCGACGTCAGCGCAAAGATCACCGCAATCATCGGCGCCGCGATATACAAAGGCTTGTAAACGTGCGGCGGCGTCAGGTCTTCCTTGAAAAGAAATTTCACGCCATCCGCCAGGGGCTGCAGCAAGCCAAACGGACCCACCCGCGTGGGACCCCACCGGTTCTGCATGTGGCCCACAACCTTGCGCTCCAGCCAGACGGTGTACGCCACAGCCGTCAGCAGCACAAAGAGTGCAAGCACAGTCTTGATTACAGAAACGATAATAAAGGTAGTGATATTCAACGGTCATTCTCAGTAGCGCCGGCGTCCCGCCGGCTGTCGCGAGGGCGTCTCGCCCTCGCTTCTGTGAGTATTAAAAGATTTCTTCAGTCCGCCGCGACTTCCGCTTCCACCGGCTGCGGATTATGATTCTCCATCACCGAGTTCAGCGTCCGCGAGTAACGTCCCAGCGTGCCCGAACTGAAAAGATTGTCGTTCGCCGGAACAATCAGCTTCGGATCCTGCACCGCTCCGGTCGAGATCCCCACCAAAGTCGTGTGCTGATCGTTGCCCGCCAGCAGATTCATCCGCGAAACTTCGTATCCCGGCACCAGCCGCTGAATTTCGTCCAGAATCGCCGTCGGATCAAACGGACTCATCTTCGGCTCCAGTCCATGCGCTTCCAGCCAAACCGAATGCCGGTCGGCCTCTCCGGACTGCGCCCCACGCGATTGCCCCATGTCCGCTGATGATCCTCTTCCGAACGGAACCAGTGCGCGGACATCCGCACCCATGGCATCCGCGATGCGGACAATCATTTCGAAATCCGACTTGCTGCCCGTGACTTCCCCCGCCTTCTTCACCAGTTGCAGATCGCCGCAGGTGTTAGTGAATGTCCCCGACTTTTCGTAGGCGTTCGCAGCGGGCAAAACCACGTCGGCGAGCGCAGCGGTTTCCGTCAGGAACATGTCCTGCACTACGACAAAACTCTGCGAGAACACAAAAGGATCGATCTGGAACCGCCCCACGGGATTCGCGCCCACAACATAGAACGCTTTCAGCTTTCCAGCGCGCCCACTCTCAACCATCTCCGGCAAAGTCAGCCCGGCAGTTTGAGGAACCGCACCCCACTCCGCACTGAATTTTCCAGAATCAGCAATGGGATGATATCCAGGCAGCAGATCAGGATAGAGACCCATATCCGCCGCGCCGCGCGAGTTGGCATAATCCGCCAGACAAAGAAACTTCGCGCCAGGAATGCCCGAACCAAACTTCACCAGAGAAGCAATATCGCCGCCACGAATCTCCGACCCAAAGATGATGACCAGATTCTGCTCGCCCCGAACCTGATCCCGGAATCCGCTCAGTGTGGCGCGGGCGCCCTCGCCCGCGTCGGACGCCAATCCCTCGACGGCCGAATCATCTCCCGCCAAGAACGCTGCGAGCTTCCCCTCAGTTCCCAGCAGGAATCTGCAAGAACGCAGCAGCCTGCCGCTTGAGCTTGATATCCGCCAGAATTCGCCACATACAACTTCGCGCGATGCAGCCGAACATTATTCCGAATCTGCCACGCCAGCAGCGGATGCTGCTCCGTCGGATCATTCCCAATCAGCAGAATCGCCGGCGCGTTATATACGTCGCGCATGGTGGCCGTAGCTTCCGGCTTCCCGCCAAGCGCCGAGGCGAAAGCAGGGAAGTCCGCCGTCCGATGATGGTCGATGTTATTGGTCTGGAGCACCACGCGCGCAAACTTCTGCAGCAGATAATTCTCTTCGTTGGTCGTGCGGTTGGAGCCAACAACGCCGATCGACGCCCCGCCGTGTTGTTCCCGGGCTTCCTTGAATTTCTTTCCAATCAGTTCAAACGCTTCTTCCCAGGTAGCCGGCGCTAGTTGTCCATCCTTGCGAATCAGCGGCTGGGTCAACCGATCTTCGCGGTTGGCAAAGTCGAAAGCGTAGCGGCCCTTGATGCAGAGAAAATCGCCGTTGATGCCGCTCTTGTCGCGATTGTCGCCGCGCACAATCTCCATGCCGGTCTCGGAGCGGCGCACGCCCAGCGTGGTCTTGCATCCATCCGCGCAGTGGGTGCAGGTCGTGCCGACATGGTTCATTTCCCACGGACGCGTCTTGTACCGATAAGCTCCCGAGGTCAGCGCGCCCACCGGACAGATGTCGATGCACGCGCCGCACTCTTCGCACTCCAGGTGGTCTTCTTTATTAGGCGCGATGATCGAACTCACGCCGCGGTTCTGCACTCCGAGCGCCCACACGTCCATGCCCTCGCCGCACACCCGCACACAGCGATAGCAGAGAATGCATCGCGGGCGGTCAAAGTACACCACCGGAGACCACTGCTGCTCCTCCTTGTGGTTCTTCGGCTCCATGTACTTCGATTCCGCCGCGCCGTACGAAAACGTCATGTCCTGCAGTTCGCACTCGCCGCCGGCATCGCACACCGGACAATCCAGCGGATGGTTCCCCAGCAGCAACTCCACCATGCCCTTGCGCGCCTGCTTGACTTCGTCGCTGTCGGTGATCGCGACCATGCCTTCGGTGATCACAGTCGTGCAGGCGGTCTGCAACTTGGGCATCTTCTCGACTTTGACCAGGCACATGCGGCAAGCGCCCTGCAAAGAGAGGTTGGGGTAATAGCAGAAAGACGGCACTTCGATGCCGACAGCCTTGCAGGCTTCAATCAGCAAAGTCCCAGCCGGAGCCGTGACCTTCTTGCCGTCGACAGTAATGTTTACGTCAGCCATAAGATTCTGATTCGTCGTTGGTCCTTGGTCGTCGGCCGTTGGCAAAACCTTCACGCCCGATCGGTGTTGGCCAACGACCAAAGGCCAAGGACCAACGACGGGTTTTCTACGCCAACACCGGCTCCGCCGCCTTCTCATACGGACACGGCTTGCCGTCCAAATGATCTTCAAACTCTTTCCGGAATTTCTTGATGAACGCCATGGTCGGCATCGCCGCGGCATCGCCCAGCGGACAAAACGTCCGGCCCAGCATGTTTTCCGAAAGGTAGTACATGTTGTCGATATCTTTTTTCACTCCGCCGCCGTTGTGAAAGCGGATCAGCGTCTTCTTCAGCCAGTCCGTACCTTCGCGGCACGGGATGCACCAGCCACAACTTTCGTGCTGGTAGAACTTCATCGTCCGCAGCGCGAATTTCACGATGCAGGTCGTGTCGTCGAGCACCACCACGCCGCCCGATCCCAGCATGGAACCAGTCTTCGCGACGCTGTCGAAATCCATGGCGATATCGATCTCATCGGACTTCAGCACCGGCGTACTCGATCCGCCCGGAACGACAGCCTTGAGCGCGCGTCCGTTGGGAATGCCGCCGGCGACGTCGTAAATCATCTTGTGGAGGTTGTAGCCCATCGGCAGTTCGTAGACGCCGGGCTTCTTGACATGACCGCTGATGCAGAACAGCCGCGTCCCACCATTTTTCGGCGTGCCCAGATTCGCAGTACCACTCCGCGCCGCCCATAATAATGTGCGGAACGCTGGCCAGGGTTTCGGCATTGTTAATCACCGTCGGCCCGCCCCACAGCCCAACCACGGCAGGGAAGGGAGGCCGGATGCGCGGAATGCCGCGCTTGCCTTCGAGCGACTCCATCAGCGCCGACTCTTCGCCTACTTCGTAAGCGCCCGCGCCGCCGTGCCAGTAAATGTCGAAATCCTGCCCGCTGCCAAAGATGTTCTTGCCCAGAAACCCGCGCGCGTAAGCGTCGGCAATCGCCTTCTGCACAATCTCCAGACAGATAGCGATACTCGCCGCGCACGTAGATGTAGCCGGTCTTCGAGCCGACCGCGAGACCGGCGATCATCACGCCTTCAATCACCGCATGCGGATCATGCTCGAAGATCAGCCGGTCTTTGCAGGTCCCGGGCTCGCTCTCGTCCCCGTTGCACAGAACATACTTCGGCTTCGGCGACTGCTTGGGCACGAACGACCACTTCAACCCGGTACTGAATCCCGCGCCGCCGCGCCCGCGCAAGCCGGAATTCTTGACTTCATTGACGATGCCGTCCGCGCCCATGCTCAGCGCCTTCTGCACGGCCTTGTAGCCGTCGAGCTCCAGATAGCGATCGATGTTGGTCGCACCCATGCCAAAGCGCTTGGAGACGACCTTTACTTCGTCGGGATGGGAAACCAGGTCAGCCATGATTCAATTCAATTTCAGATTGATGATTTTAGATTGCAGATTTTGTAACCAACTCGATTTTCAAATCTGAAATCTGAAATCTTCAATCTCAAATTCCTACGTTGCCTTCTTCCGTACCCGTCCAGCACCTTGTCCATCTTCTCCGTCGTCAGGTTCTCGTGAAAGTCGTAATTCACCTGCACCGCCGGAGCCCAGCTGCAGGCGCCGATGCACTCGACTTCTTCCAGCGAGAACAGTCCGTCGGCGTCGTTCCCTTGTGTCCGATGCCAAGCTTCTTCTCGCAGTGCTCCAGCAGTTCCTCGCCGCCGCGCAGCATGCAGGCGATGTTGGTGCAGACCTGCACGTTGTACTTGCCGCGCGGCTTGGTGGTCAGCATCGAGTAGTAGCTGATCACGTTGCGGACATCGAGTTCGGTCAGCTCCAAGCGCCCAGCGAGTTCGGCGATCACTTCGTCGCTGACAGATAGCCAACTTCATCCTGCGCGTAAAGCAGCGTCGGCACCAGACACGACCGCTTCGTCGGATAATGCGTCAGCATCTCCGCGAAGCGCTTTTCGAATTGGTCAGAAAATTTCATGAAATTTCTAAGCGTCTAGGACACGGATTTCCTTCGTGTACCTTTGTGTCCTTCGTGGTTCAAGCTTTACGATTCTAGCTGCCGCTACCGGTCAATCTCTCCCAGCACAATATCGATGACTCCAATCGCCGCCACCACATCCGCCAGCAATCGTCCTTCGCACATCGTGGGCAGCGTCTGCAGATTCGCCAGACACGCCGACCGCATGTGCACCCGATACGGCTTCGCCGTCCCGTCGCTGACGATGTAATAGCCCATTTCGCCGCGCGGCGACTCCACCGCCTGGTAGACCTCACCCGCAGGCACAGCAAAGCCTTCCGTAATAATCTTAAAGTGATAGATGAGCGCTTCCATCTGCGTCTTCATCTTCTCGCGGTCGGGCAGCACCACCTTTGGTGCATCCGCTTTGATCGGACCTTCCGGCATTCCTTCCACCGCCTGCTGCACCATCGCGATCGACTCGCGCATCTCGCCGACCCGGCACATGTACCGCGCAAACACATCGCCGTCTTTTCCGACCGGCACCTTGAACTTGAAGTTCTCGTAACCGGAGTACGGCATGTCGCGCCGCAGATCGAAGTCGATTCCACTGCCGCGCAGCGTCGGACCGCTGGCGCCCAGCGCGATCGCATCTTCGGCGGTGATCCGCGCCACGCCCTTGGTGCGCATCCCCCAGATCGGATTTCCCGTCAGCAGATTTTCGTATTCATCGACCTTCGAAGGGAAGCGCTTGGCAAAATCCTTCACGCGCTCAAAAAATCCCAGCGGCGGTTCCAGCGCCAGTCCGCCAATGCGGAAGTACGACGTCATCATGCGCTGGCCGCTGACCATCTCGAACAGCCGCAGAATGTCTTCGCGCTCGCGGAAGCAATAAAGGAAGACGGTCATCGCGCCGATATCCATGGCGTGCGTTCCCAGCCAGACCAGGTGCGAGTTGATGCGCGTCAGTTCGTTCAGCATCACGCGCATCCACTGCGCCTTCGGCGGAATCTCCAGCCCCAGCAGCTTCTCCACCGCCAGCACGTAGCAAAGATTGTTGGTCAGCGGACAGAGATAGTCGATGCGGTCGGTCAGCGGCACCACCTGCTGGTAGAACTTGGCCTCGCAGGTCTTCTCGATGCCGGTGTGCAGATACCCAATGTCGGGCATGATGCGCACAATAGTCTCGCCATCGATCTCGAGCATCAGGCGCAGCACTCCGTGCGTCGACGGATGCTGCGGACCCATGTTCAGGATCATCGTCTTGTCCTGACCGGGTTCGAGCGCGGGCGTTGGAGAAAGATGGCCATGGCGGGATCTAGCGGTAGCCCTCCACCGGATAATCCTTGCGCAGCGGATGGCCTTCCCAGTCTTCCGGCATCATGATGCGCCGCAGGTAGGGATGTCCGGCAAAGCGAATGCCAAACAGGTCGAAGACTTCGCGCTCGAAATAATTCGCAGCCGGCCAGACCGCAGTCAGCGAATCAAGCGCCGGACTTCCACCGTCCAGCCGCACCTTCAGCCGCACGCGCTCTTTCTTGGAGTGCGAGAGCAGGTGATAGACGACTTCAAAGCGCGGCTCGGACGGGAACCAGTCCACGCAGGTGACGTCCGCCAGGAAGTTGAAGGGACAATCCGGATTCTGCGCGCAGCAGACTCGCAGGCATCGCGGATCGACGACCGCTCCACGTAAATGCTCATTTCTTCGCGATCGAACTTCGCGCCTTCAACCGACGCCGGGTTCCATGCCAGCAGCGCAGCGATCGCCGGATGCTGCTTCAGTTGCTCAATATCGGTGATGGCAGGCTCCAGGGGCATCAGACTTCGCCTCGCCGGGCCGACGGCTTGCCCCAGTCGAGCACGCCCTTTTTCCAGACGTAGAAGAAGCCGACCAGCATGATGCCGATATAGACCAGCATCTCCCAGAAGCCGAACATCTTCAGATCGCGCAGAATCACGGCCCAGGGATAAAGGAACACGGCTTCAACGTCGAACAGGATGAACAACATCGCCACCAGGTAGAACTTCACCGAGAAGCGTTCCCGGGCGTCGCCGATCGGGGTCATGCCGCACTCGTAAGGAGACATTTTGGCCCGCGTCGGCCGCCGGTACCCTACGATGGTGGAAAGCGTGACAATCGCGCCCGCGAGTACGCCAGCGACTACAAGGTGAATTAATAGTGGCAGGTAGCGGACGAAGTAATTGTCGGGCATGGGAGAGCTATATATAATTCGCGCCAAGCATTACTAAAACATTCTAGATTAGAGTTCGATTTTGGTAGTGTCAAGCGACGGAGCCGCTTTTACCGCGGCTTTGTTAAAACTTTTTAATCGATAGGCATCATCACTTTCGCGATAGCCAATTTCTCACAGTAAATCTGTGATATTGAAGTAAATAGTAAAGACGAACTCATGATCTTCGGCTTTAACACCGACATCAAGCAGGGCGACACCGTCTACCACGTGCAGAGCGAGGCCCGCGAGGGCGAACTCCTGCTGCAGACCCAGGTTTTCGTCCGCGGCCGCTGCATCGGCAAGCGTGCGACGCCGTACGGAGACAAACTGGCCGACGGCTTCACCGACCAGCAAAAAGAGCACGGACTGCGCGACCAGCACCGCCTGGTCCTCGATGCCATCCGCGACGGCCACCTCGACGACATCCTCGACAAGCGCGAAACGCCAGAGACCCTGGCCGCAGTCAAAGAACTCGACGTGCAGTGGCTGAACGCCAACTCCGTCCACGCCGACCGCAATCTGATCATGCGCCTGCGGGTGACCGAAAGCGGCTCCGGAGTCCCCGGCGCCCGCCTCACGGTCCGCTTCGCCCGCCCCGACGCCAGCCCTTTCTACGCCCAGATGGTCACCGACCCGTCAGGCGACACCGAAATGAAGATCGAAGTCGACGACTTCGCCCTGCCCGACGCCTCCGTCCTGGTCCAGGCCAACTATTCCGGCCGCACCGCCACCCGCAAATTCCAGCTAAGAAAAGTAGAAGCGTAAGCCGGCCGCTTCGGGAGAAGGGGTCGCCCCAGGCCACGTAGGGGCAGGTGTCCACACCTGCCCAGCGGAGCAAAGCTCCGCAAAGGTTTGTGCGTCCCGCACTTCAAAAGCCGAGCTCCCCTCAACCGTACGG
>CAVSYI010000014.1:0-34938 GCA_963732045.1 Terriglobia bacterium
CTGAATCGCTCCTTCAGGTGCCAGCCATCGGCCTGTTCCATGACTACATAAAAGAGACCGGCCTCTTCGCCGTATCCATAAACCCGGACAATCCCCGGGTGTTCGAGCACACCCGCTGCGCGTATTTCACTTCTCAACTGAGGAAAGTTGCCAGATCGTTCCAGAATTTCTTTGGGAATCGCCTTCAGCGCGACCTTCAGTTGCGACGCGGGGTCAAACCCCTTGTAGATTCGCCAGCGCGATCCCACGGCGATGGTCCCGGATACTTCGTATTTTCCGAGTCGTTTGGGTTGGGGTATCGAACTGTGCATTAGGGCTTGGACAAGCTCATTGCCTACACCTTGGGAGAACTCCCAAGGCGCCCAATGTTACCCGACCCGCAAGGTTTGTGGAAGTACTCAGCGAGTGGAATGCGAATGATGTGCCCTTGGTCGTTGGCCCCTGGTCGTTGGCATAAAACAATCCAGCCACGGATGTCACAGATCGCCACGGATATCCGCCGGCCGCCTGATTGGAGAGCCATTCGCGAAGGCGATACCGCCAGCACACCAGTCCTCGACCGCAGCCACCGAGCATGCACCACAAAGGACTTGAAGTATCACGAAGGCTTCAATCTCAGGCTTTCCTTAGTTGCCCAACCGGACGACCAGAGCCTACGTGGCCTGACCGAGAGCAGCCTTTGCGGCCGTTCTTACCCGCACATGACAGACAACCTCTGTATAATTGCGCCTCGCCACGGGGAGCCCGCCACAAGCGCTATGCGCTTCTACGAAAAAGCTGTATGGTCCACATTGAAAAGATTGGCCCTTGGTTTGGGGCTGATCGCGCTCTTCTCCTCGATCCTGCTGGTCACCGATCTGGGACATCGCAGGACGGCATCGGCGGCCTCCGCGAGAGCCCGCTCTGAAGCCGGCGCTACCGGCAAAATCGTCAAAGCTGCAATCGTTTATTTTGCCCGGGACGTTGGCACTGACCAGTGTGTGCAGGGCCTGATCGACGGGCTGAAAGCCAGCGGCTTCGAAGAAGGAAAAAATCTGGAAGTCCGCCGTGCCGATGCACAGGGCGAAATGATCAACATCCCCGCCATGCTGCAGAACTACGACAGCTCCGACGTCGACATTATTATGACCATCAGCACGCCTTGTCTCGTCGGGGCCTGTAACAAGGTGAAGCACAAGCCGGTGGTTTTCACATGCGTCACGGATCCGATTGCCGCCGGAGCGGGCAAGACTCACTCCGACCACTTACCTTTCGTCACCGGTGTAGGCAGTTTTCCTCCCATAGCCCGAACCCTGGACATGATGAAGAAGCTCGTTCCGGGATTGCGCGCAGTCGGGACCATGTACAACCCGGCAGAAGCCAATTCGGTGAAAGAGATGTCGTCTGCCCGCGAAGTGTTCAAGAGTCATGGCATCCGGCTCGAGGAAATCGCTATCGCCGGCTCCAATGAAGTCTTGCAGGCAGTGCAGATCCTGGCCGGACGCGACATACAGGTGGTGTGGTTGCCCGGAGACAACACCGCCATCGAAGGCTACGAAGGCGCGGTAAAAGGCGCCAGGGATGCTCGACTACCACTGATCTCCGACGAATGTTCCGAGTTGCCTCGGGGTGGCCTGGCCTGCCTCGGCATCAGCCTGCAATCCGCAGCCGTAGCTTCCGGAAAGCTCGCAGGGCGGGTTCTCCTGGGCGCAGATCCGAAAGATCTGCCTTTGGAGGAAGTCGCCGTCGAAGAATTGGCTATCAGCCGGGCCACCGCAGCTCAGTTGGGCATAACAATTCCGGCCGAGTACTCGCAGAAAGTTCAGCCGTAGCGAGCCCATCATGGAAATCGTTACTCAACAGCTCGGCGATGCACTCGAAGTCAAGGTCAAGGGACGCCTCGACAACTATTGGACCGAGCACCTGCGCGGAAATCTTGAAGAAGTAATTCGCGGAGGCGCTCACGGAATTCGCCTGAACCTGTCCGAGATCTCTTTTCTGAGTTCCGCCGGTGTCGGTCTGCTGGTGAAGTTTCACACGCAACTAAAAGGGATTGGCGGGACTTTTATTGTCACCAGCCCGTCCGAGCGAGTGAAGCAGGTATTGGATCTCTGCCGCCTCTCGACCATCCTCCTCGCCCCAACGACTGCAGTCACGCCGCCGCCCGTACAGAAGGTCGAAGTACGCCGTTTTTCATCTCCAGCCGGATCGTTCGAGGTGATGCAGTGTGCCCCGGGAAAGCCATTGATCGTCGAACGGATCGGCGATCCGGATTTACTGAAAGGCTGCCGCTTCGGACCTGCAAACTGCGAGATGGTGACGTATCCAGCGTCTACATTCGGCTTCGGCCTGGGAGCGTTCGGCCACGGCTTTGAGGATGCGCAAACGCGATTTGGTGAATTCCTCGCTGTGGGCGGCTCGGCTGCGTACCTACCCACGGATGGAACCAATGTGCCGGATTTTATGGTCTCCAGCGGCAAGCTTGTGCCGGAGATGAATGTGCTTTATGGGCTGCGGGGCGAAGGCGCCTTCACTCACCTGATGCGATTCGAAACCGGCAGCGCCGAGGTCCCCCTTTCGCTGGCAGAATTAGTTCGCACCGCGTTGGAAGTTTCGGGCGCGCCCGCAATCGGAATGGTGATGGTTGTCGAGTCTGCGGGATTAGTTGGAGCCGCGCTTCGCCGCTCTCCTGCCGCCGCAGCAGCGGTGAAGGATGCCCCGTTCAAATATCCCGATGTCCGCTCGTGGCTGTCGTTCTCCACGGAGCGGCTGTACTCGCGATCTCTGGCATTGATTTCAGGTGTCGCGGCCAGTTCCGAATGCACGCCACTGGCTCCGCTGCTTCGCCCGCTCGGAACTGAAGCTTGGCCGCAAGGGCATTTTCATGCAGCAGCATTTTCTTATCGTCCGCTCCAGAAGGGAAGCATCGATCTGAAAACAACTGTTACGACTTTGTTCGAGACGGAAACATTGCAAGGTGTTCTCCACCTGTTGACCGATGCCCGCATAGCAGCGGGGCCGCAGCAGAGCGAATTCGTCCGAGGCGCATGCTGGATCGGCGCAGCGTCGGAGATCAGATGAGAGTGCAAAGCACATGAGCCTCCTGATCGGCACATTCACGATAGGCTTCATCCTCTCGCTGCTCGCCCTGGGCGTGTTCATCAGCTTCCGAATTTTCGCGTTTCCAGATATCACGGCCGACGGATCGGTCACACTCGGCGCGGCGGTGGCGGCGACCATGATGGCGCACGGCACGAACCCGCTTCTGGCGTCGCTGGCTGCCTTTGTTGCGGGAATGATTGCGGGAGCCTGCACCGGCACGCTCTATACCCGTTTCAAGATTAACTCGCTGCTCTCTGGAATTCTGGTGATGACCGCGCTTTATTCCATCAACCTGCACATCATGGGAAAGAGCAATGTCCCCCTGCTGTCCGTAACCACGCTGGCAACGCAGTCGGAGCAGATCGGAATAAAGCTCATGCGTGGAGCTACCAGCTTCGATCTCGCTGGATGGGAAGTGAGCGTTCGCGACGCCTCGGTGCTGGTCGCGGTCGGGCTGGTGGTCACGCTCACGGGCGCGTTGCTGTATTTATTCCTGCGCACCAACCTCGGCATGGCCATGCGAGCCACCGGTGACAACGTGCAGATGATCCGCGCGCTCGGCGTCAACGACGCCAACATGATCGTCTTCGGCGTCGCGATTTCGAACGGCTTCGTGGCTCTCTCCGGAGCCTTGCTGGCGCAATATCAGGGCTTCGCGGACGTCGGCATGGGAATCGGAATGGTGGTCTGGGGACTCGCCAGCGTCATCATCGGCGAAGCGCTGGTCGGGACAAACCAGTTGGGCACGACGATCATCGGCGCGGTCATGGGCTCCGTGCTGTTCCGGCTATTGGTGGCGGTGGCGTTGCGCTGGGGACTCAGTCCCAACGACCTGAAGCTGATCACCGCCGTGTTCGTTTTCTGCGCGCTCATCGTGCCGCAATTCCTGCGCAAGAAAAAGCGCCTGCGGAGCGCCCATGCTTGAGATTCAAAATGTCGCGAAGACGTTCAACGCGGACACGCCGAATGAAGTCCGTTCCCTGCGCGGCGTAAACCTTGAGTTGGCCGCCGGTTCCTGGGTAATCATCATCGGAACCAACGGCTCGGGAAAATCCACTCTGCTGAATGCCGTCGCCGGAACTTTTCTGGTGGACGAAGGAAAAATCCAGCTGGCAGGACGCGACGTCACGCGATGGCCCGAGCACGCACGCGCCGAACTGATCGGCCGCGTGTTTCAGAATCCGTTCAGCGGCACGTCGCCCAGCCTCACCATCGAGGAGAATCTCAGCCTGGCCGCCCTCCGCGGCCGTGGCCGCGGTCTGGGATGGGGATTGAAAAAGTCGCTGGTAGGCAGAATGCGCGACGAAGTCAGCCGGCTGAATATGGGTCTCGAAAACCGGCTGGAAAACGCGATCGGAAGTCTTTCCGGAGGACAGCGCCAGGCGCTCACTCTGCTCATGGCCACATGGCTGCGTCCCGAACTGCTTCTGTTGGACGAGCACACCGCAGCTCTCGATCCCAAAAGCGCGGACCTGGTCATCGCCCTGACCGAGCAGGTGGTTGCGCGCGACCAACTCACCACTCTGATGGTGACGCACTCGATGCACCAGGCGGCCAGTCTCGGCGACCGCTTAATAATGATGCACCGCGGCCAGATCATCCACGATTTTCAGGGCGCCGAAAAGCGGCGGCTGCGTCCGGATGACTTGCTGGCCCGCTTCGAAGAAGTGCGGCGCGCCGAACAACTCGACGAAAGCGCCGCCGAAATGCTGGCCGCACAGTACGTCTAATCTACTTCTGACCCTTCTGAGCCACCGCTGCATCGTGTTTCGGCAACGGCAATATTTCCTTGGCTGACAACTGAGCCGGAAATGCCAGGTTGAAAAAGCAGACCATCATTTCATCGAAGCTCTGCTGTCCCCAGATGACTGTCTTCGACGGATCTGGATTCTCCGGATTGTTGGCTGAATTATCGAAGTGCGCCGTGCATTCGATTTTCGTTCCCGCGGGCAGAGTGATCGGTTGTTCCAGGTTGTACCAAAGCTGCCAGTGCCAGTTGTAGTGCGGCACGTTCAGGATTTCGCGGGTCTGTCCGTTAGGAAATACCAGCCGGTATTCCATGTCCTTGCCCCGCGTGTGCATGTGCGGATGCATCCCCAGCAGAGTCACTTCGTGGCGAATCGTGAATGACGAATCCACTCTGTAGTTCGGATCACCCGGCGGAATTTTGAAAGTCTCATTGATCGCCGACAAAGTCAGGACGCGTTCTTTCGGCGGCGCTTTCGCGAACACGAGTCCCACGCTCGACTGGTCGGTCGTCGCCTTCCCTTCCGGCATATAGTGAACTTCGAGAACAATATCGGACCCGGCCGGAACCAGCTTCGCCTGTCCATGCTCGAAGATGTCAGGCGGTTGACCCGGCGCGTAGCCGACCAGCCAATCGCTCGGAACGTCATCCGGATCGGCACTCGCATTTGTCTTCGATGGCGGCGCCTCGAAGAACACATTCTTGGGTTGGTCCTTGAAGTAGTTCGATCCGGGCCGGCGCACATACGCAACAATGTGATGCACGACAGAGCGGTCCGACGGCGCCGCTTCTACAAACTGCACCCACTTGTCTTCGGTGAATCCGGTGGGCAGGATGACGTACTGATACTCAAGCACTCCACTATCCGGAACAGAGAATGGTTTTGGAAGCGTGAATATGACGTCTGGCTTGGGAATGGACCATCCTTCGACAAATTGCTTTGGCGGCGGCAGGTCTTTCGGATCGCCCTTCGGCGCACCTGCGTCTACCCAGGCAACGATCGTGTCGATCTGGGCCTTGCGTCAACGAGCGGTTGTTCTCAAACTTCTCGGTATGCCCGTCTTCGAACCATGGTGGCATCTGCCGCTGCAGCACCATCTGCTTCATGAGCTTTGCCCACGGCCGGGCATCTTCGTAAGTCAGCATCGAGAACGGTGTGCCCTCGCCGGGACGATGGCAAGTCTGGCAATGCTCCTGCACGATGGGCGCAACATCTTTCGTGAAGGTTATGTGCGAAGAATTCGGCGCCGGGTTCGACAGGTTCGAGTCGTCCGCCGGCGGGCGGCGGACTGGAATGACTGGCCATGCCGGGCATCTGGCCGAACACGGTCACGGTCAGACAGAGTTGCAGAGTGAGGATCGAGACTAGCTGCTTCATCGCCGTTCCAATTCTTTCTGACGTCAGAGAGTCACAGATGTCCTGGTAATGCTGCGAATCGATGGCGTTCCCGCCTGACGCATGATTTTCTCCAGCTCCCGGCGAAGAATCACCAGCACGGACTTCGACTCCGGATTGTCCGAATGCCGCCAGGCCCCATGCCTGCGGACGGCCAATACCAACCGCAGTCGCTCCCAGGGCCAAAGCTTTGAAAATGTCGGTCCCGCGCCGGATGCCGCCATCGACCAACACTGGAATTTTACCCTTTACCGCCCCCACTACCTCGGGCAGGCAATCAATGGTGGAGCGTAGTGTGTCCTCCGCTCGTCCGCCATGATTTGAAACTACGACTCCGTCCACTCCATGTTCGACCGCGATCTCTGCATCTTCCCGCGTCACAATGCCCTTCAGTACGAGCTTCATTGCAGTCGCATCTTTCAGTCGCTTGACGAACTCCCAGGTAAAATTTGGGGCGTACAACTGGGTGACCTTCGAGACATCCATGCCCTTGAACATGGGCTTCTTGCGAAGATACGCTGAAAATCCGCCGGCATGGCAGAGCGAACAATCGCGGGAATCGACCCGGCGTCCCCGGGAGATGGTTTCGTTGTTGGCGTTTTCCTGATGATCAATGGTAAACACCAGCGCAGGACTGCCCGCCGCTTCCGCCCGCTTGATGAGCGCCCGGGTCACAGCCCAATCGTTGGTGGGATACAACTGCTGCCACACCGGTGCGCCTCGCGCTGCGGTCACATCTTCGATCGAAGAGCTGCCGACCGTCGAGAGCATCTGTAAATGGTGCTGCTTCGCGGCCGCGCGCGCCACCGCAACTTCCCCTTCGGGATCGAACGCCTTCATGGAACTGACCGGACACAGAAAGATCGGCGTTTCCCATTTCGTCCCAAAAAGTTCGACCGAAGAATCGAGCTTCTCCACGTCAATCAGGCGCCGCGAACGAATCGCAATATGCTGATAGGCATCGTGGTTCAGTTGAACGGTCGCATCGTCGTCTACGCCAGACGCCAGATACGCAAAGTGTCCCGGCGGAAGCTTCTTGCGGGCGACAGCTTCGAATTCCATCACGTTCAGCGCCTGTTCAGGGCTGGCGATAGATTCCGAGCCTGAGTCGGTTTTTTGGAGGGGATCGTCGTACAGGTAAAGCGACAAGATATCGCGAAGAGAGCCTCGTATCAGGTTCGGACTGGCCAACGCGGGACTGAGCGCGAGGTAACGAAGAAACTTTCGCCGGCTTTCACCCAATCCCGAACTTGAGGCCATGGTCATCTTTCTGGTCCGGGTGAAAGCAAAGTACTACGGAATATTAATCCACTAAGAAGGAGAAGGCCCGCAAGCTCTCGCTTAGGGGCCTCCACCTGCTCAAGACGTTGAACTGACTAGGCGAACGCTAGAAGATGAACTTCGCACTGATCTGTCCGATGCGGCCCGGCGGCAGCCGAGGTTGCCTGACCGAACTGGCTGCTGTTGGCATTGCCAACCACACCGCTGGTAAGGAAGTTGGTGTGGTTGAAGACATTGAACATCTCGAAGCGCAAATTCAAGGCCATGCTCTCCGTGATCTTCGTGTCTTTTTCCACGCCCAGATCCGTGCTGACCCATCCCGGTCCCGCGAACAGGATACTGCTTAGCGCTACCAGTCACGCCGCAAGCTTCGTAAATTTGACATTTGGGGCGGGGGGGTTGCCATCGCAATCTGGGAAATCAAAAGCAAAAGCTGACGTATTGAAGTAATTGGCTTTTGCCGAATCACGTGGATTCGAGCTTATTGATTGAACCGATTTGAGTCGGATAGTCGAGCCCAATGTTGGTGAGCGCAAAGTCGCCACCGCTCTTCACGCTGACCGGTGTTCCGGTGTAGAAGCGGCTGATACCAGTGATGTGCCACCCTGTGGTAATCCGGCGCGAACCAAAGTAGTGAGCGAACGGAAGGTCCCAGTTATAGCTGAGCACCAGGTTGTGCCGCAGATCGAAGCTCGAAGTTCCATAGGCACGGTGTGGATCGCGCGGATCGTACTTGGCAGATACGTCGTCCAGCGAATGGGCGTACGTGTAGCTGACCAGGAAGGTCAGGTCGCGAGCGCGACGTTCCGCCGAAACCTGCAACGAGTTGTAGTTCGAGTTACCGGAGTTTTGCAGCCAGGTCGCGGAAGCGAAGGCCACAACTGGACCACCAGCGGAGTTGGTATAGCCTTGGCTAATGGCCTGATTGTTGATCAGGCCTGTAAATGTACCGTAGTAAGTTTGTCCACCCGACGTTGTAGACGTTCCCTTCGCCGCCCGGACCGCAGTGTACCGGCAAGCGACAGGCAGAGCGCTGGATCTCCGTAGAGTATGTCTACGCCGCGCTCAATGTGATGTCCCTGGGTTCCGACGTACGCCACCGTCAGGACGGTCGACTTGTCGAGCTGGCGCTGGATGGAGAGGTTATAGTGCTCGGCCATCTGCGTCTTGTTCTTGTTGTAGTAGCCGGGCACGTACAGAGGCATGAGCGATCCAAACTTGAAGTTTGGAAATGGACCGCTGCCTGAGGGGAAGGTGAAGGGGAAGTGCTGTCCCTGCGTCACTCCGGTGGCGCGAGTGATGTAGGGACTGGCGAACTCCGTCGGTGCTGGCGATGCCCAATAGAGGCCCCAGGGAGCATCACCGATGATGCCGAAGTTACCCTTGTCCGCGGCGCCCAGATAGTAGACACCGTAGGCTGCGCGAATGCTGGTCTTGTTCTCACCCCAGATGCCGCCCGAAGGCGCGTAGGCGATACCAATACGAGGTCCGAAATTGTTGTACTGGGTGGGCGAGATCGTGCTCGGAACTCCCGGATCTCCCGGAACCAGGTTGCCCAGCGGGCGAGTCGGGGAACTTGGTGGACTGCACTCCCGGAACCGGCGTGGTCAGCCGGCCGAAATTGTCACTCCAGGGCCGGGCAACATCCCAGCGCAGACCGAGGTTCAAGGTCAGGTTGTGGCGTGACCTTCCAGGTATCCGCGCCGAACAGCGCTCCGTAGCGCGTGCGGTTATCGAGCAACTGGACGGAGCATTGCACGAAATCCGTAGGAGCGCCGACATAGTAGTCGGAGACATCTCGACCCGTCTCATTGCCGGTGAATTGGAAATATCCGTTGGGCCCGCATTCGTTTCGAGCATTCAACTGGTAGTACCTGTAGTCACCGCCAAAGCTCAGCGAGTGATTGCCGATCGTCTTGCTGAAGGTGTCGCCAATACCGTAGGTGGTGTCGGGCTGGTAGAGATTCAACCAGTTGTTGCCGATCGCAAAGCTGTTGAACAACATCATCGGCAGCGACGAAGCGTATCCGGGTGTTCCGGTGTTGATCAGACCACCGGTCGTGGGATCCGTATTGAAGCCGTATATGTCGTAGCCGGAAATCGTCGAACTGGCAGACGGCTGTGCGGTTCGCACCGCGTGCGGAAAAACTGGAGGCGCACCACGTTGACCGCGGTAGTACCGAAAGTCTTCGTGTTGCTCATCGTGAACAGCTGATTGCGCGACGGCACCGTCGCCGGATAGCCGGGCACGTTGGTGATTCCCATATATGCCTGCTGGTAGACAGGCTGCGTGGCGGTCGCATCGTCGTAGTGATAGTAGAACGACCAGTCACCGGTCATGTGGTTGACGAAGTCGATCCGCTGGGCCATGTTGGTATCGATGAGCGATCCGCCGTGGCTTGAGTCGGAATATTGATTCACTGGCTAAATTTGCGGCTGGAATTTGCGACATCGTCAAGGCGTGACTGGATCGATATAGGCCGAGATGTCGTGGCCCGGCACGCTGGCGACATTACCGGAATCGTGCCGTGGTCGTCACCGCCGTACCGAGTTGGTTGTACGTAGTGACCCCAGCCGCAACCGGTCCGCCGCCGCGCGCCGAAAGCGTTGCAGCCCAGGCATCACCTTGAACGGTATTCGCCAGCAGGCTATCCGGAAAGATACCGTTCCGCTCGTCGTTACTCAGCACATCCAATTTCCGGTGCTGACTCCGGCAACCCGACGGGTTTGCTGAATGTCGGTGAAGAAGAACAGCTTGTCCTTCACGATCGGACCGCCAAAAACACCACCAAACTGATGCTGCTTCAACTCGGCCTTGGAAGGGTCGAAGTAGTTGGTCGCGTCCAACCCCTGGTTGCGGTAGAACTCGAAGAGGGTTCCATGGAAGCGGTTGGTTCCGGACTTCGTCACCGTGTTCATGACCGAGCCGGTGAACTTGCCGTACTCAGCGCTGAAGCTGTTGGTGAGCAGGCGAAACTCAGCGATCGAATCGGCATTCGGAATCAGGCCCGCGCCCATATTCCTGGTTTCGTTGACCTCGGCGCCGTTCACCAGGAAAGCGTTGGCATATTCCGGCTGACCGTCGGTGGAGACGTTGCCCGACGAACTGTAGAGACCGGAAGCGGGACCGCGATCGTTGTAGCCGCTGTTCGTATTCGCGGGCGAAACGCCGGCCTGAAGCGAGAGCAGATCGAGATACGAGCGGCCGTTGAGCGGCATCGCCAGAATCTGAGGAGACTCGATCGTGGTGCCCGTCGATGTTGCCACGGTCTGCACCTGCAGAGCGTTGGCGTCGACCGAGACCGACTCGCTCACGCTGCCGACTTGAAGATCGAAGTCAAAGTGCAGCGCGTCGTTGACGTTAAGATCGATGTTGTCGATCGACTCCCTGCTGGAAACTGGGAACCGATGCGGTCAGGCGGTAACGCCCGGGAGGCAGCGCGAGAATGCTGTACTGGCCCGACGAATCGGCAGAGACCGTACGGGTGTAGCCGGTGGCAGTCTGGGTGGCAGTCACGGTCGCGTTCGGAAGCACCGCGCCGGATTTGTCACGGACATAACCGGTGATGGATCCGGTGACATCTGCCCAAAGTTGCACGGTGCCGAGTAGCACGATTAAACAGAGACAAAAGTAGCGGAAACGACGAAGTTCCATGGAAAGGCCTCCCCCAGAGACGCTGGCAAATCGTCCTCTTTGTACGACAATAATAACAATCCGACAAGCGAAATTGTGCGAAATTCCCTGCACATGCCCCTTACTGAGGCTTTGCATCGCGTTATCTCGATCGCGTAAGTCTCTCTAAATCAGGTATTTCCGTTATGGCGAACACCAGCTGGGCAGAGGAATATATATGATAATATTATGTTGATATCGATTGAGCGTCATTCGGCGGCAAGGTGGGAATCGCTTGATATACCGCAGAATAAATCAGGGAAGATGAACCAGGCTCATCTCGATTTCCGATTCATCGGGCTGCATGGCGCGCGCATTGCGTTCCGCGCTTTGGATGTGAGCTCTCATCGCGTTGCGTGACTTCTCCGGGTTCTGTTCCCGAATCGCGCGATAGATCGCCCAATGTTCCCGCAAACCGTTCTCGGCCGCGCCAGGCTTTTCGTTGGTTCGCCTGCTTCGCATAGCCAGGGGTTCGGAGATCGCCGAGAGCACCAGGATCGCGATCGGATTTCTCGTGGCTTCAGCGATCGCCTTGTGGAAGCGGACGTTGATCTCTCCTACTTCCTTATAAAAGAGTGCATCACCTTCCGCCGTGCTTCGGTCGATTTTCACTGCACGCTCGTGGTCGGCGAGGACGGCCCGCATCTTTGCCCAGTCTTCCTCGGTTGATTTTTCAGCGGCCAGCACGGCCAACCCAACCTCAAGAATCTTGCGGAACTCAATTAGAAGATCGGCTCGTTGCACGAACGCCGATGCAGAAAGATGGCTGGCATTGAGCAACGCCGCGGGAGAGGGTTCCAAAACAATCGCCCCGACTCGAGGACGCACTTTGATCAACTGAAGGGATTCGAGCGACTTGATCGCCTCGCGCACGCAAGTCCGGCTGACCGAAAGCTCTTCGGTCAACTGCTTCTCGGTCGGCATACGTTCACCGGGTTTCACCTGCCCGCTTTTGATCAGGCCGAGAAGGTACTCGATCACCTGTGCAGTGATGGTCTGCCGTTGGATCAGGATCGTGTCTCCATACGAGGTAATTTGCTCAACAGAAGGGACCGTTTTAAAGGAAATCTGCGCTGGAATAAGGGCCGAAAATCAAACGCTCAATGTAAAAATATATTATATTACGAAAGCTTTGTAGTCAGATTTCAAGCGATGCCCACGCATGCCACAGCGCGCGAACATTTCCACCAGGGGCAGGCCTGACTAAGCAAACGCTGCAAGTAGCCTCGATGAATCTACCTATGGTCTATCCTTATTGTTCGCTCTGTTGTCAGGTCCCTCGGCTTCACCATGCTTCTGGGGCTTTGCGCCCTGCTTCCTTCGACTGCATTGTCGCAGACCACTGGAGACCGCATCGATCTCTATTTTGGCGACTGGCACACATCGCCCTCGCGGAGTAGCCCACGGCGCTCTCGACGAGCGGGACATTCTCACGCGCGGCGATGCCATGACCCCGGCGAAAAAGAGCGCGGTTCTTCGTTTCATCAACTCGTACGCTTACGCGACACTGGCGCCGCACACGGCGACAAAAGCGGAACAACTTAACGGGCAGCAGGAGATTTACTTTGTTCAATCCGGTAAGGGAACGGCGCATGCCGGCAGTCAGTCCGTGGACTTGTATCGAAATATTGCGGTGCTGGTCCCCGCTGGATTGAACTTCAGTATCGAGAACACCGGCGACCAGCCGATGACGATGTACGTGATCAATGAACCGACGCCGCCCGGCTTTCGGCCCAACACCAAGCATGCTGGCCCGGGACGAGAATCAGTTGCCCATCTCTTCCAGCAGCGGCATGTGGGCCCATATCGTGAAGACTCTGTTTCGTGACCTCTGACGGTCTCGGCACACTGGAAGCCGTCCTGACCGTCACTCTCGATCCCCTTACGATCGGCAAGCCGCATCCGGTTCCCGGACGAAGACACGGACGAAATTGAGGAAGTATGGACCGCGCTCGATGGCACCAGTCTGGCAATGGTCGGCAATCAGCTGCGCCGGCAACCTCCGGGGATGGCTTATCTGCATATCCCGGATAACAAGACTCCGCACACCAATATCAACAGCAGCGAAGATTCTCAGGACAAATTTCTTTACTTCGCCCGTTACCGCGCCCACGAACCTCGAAAATAGAAAGATCCGCGCAGAATGCATCGACCAGAATGTACAGAAAAGAGGAACGCTCGCTCTTTTGGCCGTGGCAGGACTGATGTTGGTCTTTTGCACTCGTTATGGCGCAAACTGACGGCATTGCTGCAAGACTCACTCCACCTGGAGCGACTACGCGGGCGCTTCCGATGCCGCGCAGTATTCCTCGCTGACTCAAATCAATCGGTCCAATGTTAAGCAAGTTGCAGGTTGCGTGGAGCTATCCGACCGGCGACGGAAACAAATATTTGTTCAACCCGATCGTGGTCGACAGGACGATGTATGTTCTGGCTCACGACAATTCGATCGTGGCGCTCGATGCGACAACCGGCAAAGAACTGTGGATCCATCCCACGGAGCCGAAGACAACGCTGATCACCAATCGCGGAATCAATTATTGGGAAAGCTGCTGACCGCTCCGATCGCCGATTGCTGTTCGCCGCCAACAACTTTCTGCAGGAGATCGACGCCCGGACCGGCAAATCGATTTTGGATTTTGGCAAGAACGGCCGCGTCGATCTGCGCGAAGGACTTGGGACGCGATCCTGAGAGCCTTACGCTGGTTCAGTCCACCACTCCCGGACGCGTGTTTGAAGATCTTCTGATTCTCGGCTCGGCAACCAACGAAGAATACGAATCTGGCCCCGGCGACATTCGCGCCTACGACGTCCGCACCGGAGAGACTGGTCTGGATCTTTCACACCGTGCCGCATCCCGGAGAATTCGGCTATGACACCTGGCCGAAAGACGCATGGAAGACGGTCGGCGGCGCGAATGCCTGGAGCGGACTTTCTCTGGACGAGAAACGCGGCATCGTCTTCATTCCGACCGCAAGTCCCAAGTACAACTTCTACGGAGCCGATCGAACCGGAGCCAATCTCTTTGGCGACTGCCTGATTGCGCTCAATGCGCGCACCGGAAAACTAATCTGGTACTTCCAGATGGTCCATCACGACATTTGGGACTACGACAACGCAACTTCTCCCATGCTCTTGACCGTCCGCCACAATGGCAAGATGGTCGATGTCGTAGCGCAGGCCGGGAAAGAAGGTTTCGTCTGGGTGTTCAATCGCGAAACCGGCGAACCGCTCTGGCCCATCGAAGAACGTGCGGTGCCGCGGTCAGATATGCCAGGAGAAGTAACCTGGCCCACGCAACCGTTCCCGTCGAAACCTCCGCCCTTCGCGCGTCAAAGTTTCACCGCCAAAGATCTGAGTCCATTCCTGGAACCCGAGGAGCGCGAACAGCTTCGCAAAGAAATGGAAGGCGCTCGCAATCAGGGTCTTTTCACTCCGCCCGGCGTGACCAACACGGTCGAGATGCCGGGCAATAATGGTGGCGCGAATTTTCAGGGTGCGGCCGTCGATCCCGAGCACGGGACTTTGTTTGTCGTCTCGAAGGATCTTCCTTCCATGCTCAAGCTGGAACTGAATGCGATGGAGCAGCTACCGGAGGGAAGTTCTCCGGAAGAAAAGGGACGTGCCGTTTATCAATCCAACTGCGGATTGTGTCACGGCGCCGATCTCGCAGGTCAACCTCCAGCGGTGCCTTCGCTGGTCGATGTCGGATCAAGACTGACGCCGATCAAATCCGTGCGGTCGTGACCCACGGACGCGGCCCCATGCCGGCATTTGCCAGGTTGTCCGCGACAACTCTGGATTCTCTCGTGGCCTATCTTTCTCATCCGGAGCAGGCGCCGTCCGCGCCAGTGAAAAGCTCTGCCCTTACCGACAACTGCGACAGCATCCTTGCCGCCCGAAAAACTTCGCTACAGAAGCAGTTTCGGTTTCATGTTCACCAGCAGCGGATTGCCTGCCATCGCTCCACCCTGGACTACGCTCACCGCCTACGACCTCAACCAGGGAACCATCCAGTGGCAAGTTCCCTTGGGCGAAGTTCCTGAATTGGCTGCAAAAGGATTCAGAAACACCGGCTCGCATTTTCCCAAAGTCGGCCCAGTCGTGACCGCCGGCGGATTGATCTTCACCGGCACGCGCGATAGCAAAGTCCGCGCTCTCGACTCCGCGACCGGCAAAGTGCTCTGGGAATCAGAAGTCGAGGCCGCGGTTGAAGGAATGCCGGCGGTTTACGAAGTCGATGGACGCGAATATGTTGTATTCTGCGCAGCCGCGCAAGCTACCACGTATACGCACAATGTGCCCGGCCATCCGGCATTGCAGGCTCCGATTCCGGGAGCGTACATCGCGTTCGCATTACCCGCCGCCACCACTGGCCGCGCGGGGACAGCCGGTCGAATTACCCAGTCTCCAGTACTCGTACACAACAGATTTGCACGGTCGCAACGCACGTTTGCTCTGCCTTGATCTGTGTTTGCTGTTTTTGAGCGGTGGTAGAATTCCGGACGTTGAAGCGCCGGAGACTTTCACAAAGACTAATGACCATGGGAAGCCAGTCCGAAGTCGAAAAAGAAAACAAAAAGAAAGTCACGCCGGAATCGCGGCAGGCACTTTCTGTCAGCCGGCGCGATCTGCTCGCAGGCACTGCAGCCACGATTGCGTGCGCATTTGTTCCTGCTACTTCTCTCCGGTTCGCCCAAACTCCCACTCCCGCAAAAGTTTTAACCGCCGCGGAGAGGCAATCTCTGGAAGCCATCGTTTCACGAATCATTCCCGCCGGCGCCGACGGACCAGGCGCACTCGAATCAGGCTGTGCGAGTTACATCGAGTCCGCGCTAGAGGATGCTTATCGATCGCTGCGAGAAATGTACAGCGCGGGACTGGCGGCACTTGATTCTTACGCGATGTCGAACGGCGGAAAATCATTTGCGGCGTCAGGCGCGACCGAACAAGACAAGTTCTTGTCCGACTTCGAACACAACACCAAAGTCGGCGATTATCACGATAGCGCTGCCTTTTTCGAAACGGTTCGCAGACACACTCTGGAAGGCATGTTCGGCGACCCTTCATATGGTGGGAACGCGAACTTCGCAGGCTGGGAACTGATCGGATATCCCGGTCCCAGAATGTACGTTGGTCCGCAGATGCAGACGATGGACGCCAAGATTCCTCACTCCAAGGTTTCCGCAAAACAACTGGTACATGGCTCCCGTTAAGCTGCCGAAGACCGACGTGGTCGTGATTGGCCTGGGTGCAGCGGGAGGTCTCGCCGTGCTTCCGCTGGCGCGCGCCGGATTGAAAATCGTAGGACTCGAAGCAGGCGGTTGGTTTCAGCCCAAGGATCATCTGCCCGACGAGATTCGCAACAACGTTCGGCACTGGCCGCACTCAGTCCAGAAAGTAAATCAGGAAATTCCCACCGCACGCGTGGGCCGCGAATGGTCCCGCTCTGCCGCGTCCCGCCTATCATCCGATGATGAATGGTGTGGGCGGCACCTCGCTCCACTACTGGGGACAGAGTTGGCGTCTCACGCAATGGGACTTCAAGGTTCGAAGTGAGACCGTCCGCCGCTACGGAGCCTCCGCCATTCCTGCGGGCTCTACGGTCGAGGACTGGCCGCTCTCTTACGAGGACCTCGAAACCTATTACGACAAGGTTGAGTACGCGATTGGTGTTTCCGGCAAGGCCGGAAATATTCGAGGAACCATCGATCAGGCGGGCAACATTTTTGAAAGTCCGCGGCAGCGGGAATATCCCATGCCGCCGTTACGCCACGCTGGCTTCGCCGATCACATGGCGGATGCCGCAAAGCGATTGGGCTGGAACAGCTACTGTCCTCCCGCCGCCATCAACTCCGTTCCGTACGACGACAGGCCTGCCTGCTTCTACCACGGCTTTTGCGGCAGCGGTGGCTGCCCGATCAATGCGAAGAACTCTACCGCGGTTACGACGATTCCGAAAGCGGTGGCGACAGGAAATCTGAAAGTCGTTCCGTACGCACACGTCATCGCGATCGATTCCGATGACCATGGCCGGGTTACGTGGCGTCCGCTATGTGACCGATAAGAAGGAATATTTCCAGCCAGCGTCGGTCGTCTTGCTCGCGAGCTATACCTACGAAAACACCCGCTTGCTCTTGCTTTCAAAATCGAAAGCCTATCCGGCCGGCCTCTCCAACGCTCACGGCCAGGTGGGTTTGCACTACATGTCTCACACCAGAAACGGAGTGATGGGTCTCTTCCCTTTTGATCTGAACCGCTGGTACGGAACACCGGCGCAGGGCACATCCGTCGATAACTGGTCGGACGACAATTTTGATCACAGCGGGCTCGGCTTCATCGGCGGCGGCAATTTGCTGATCCCGATGGAAGCAAAACCGATCGAGGCAGCCAGCATGTCGACCTTCGGCAAGGTTCCACGTTGGGGCTCCGCCTGGAAAACGTTTGTGAAAGAAAATGCAGCACGCTGGTCGCCGGTGTGGGCACAAATCTCTACGCTGCCCTTCGAAGATCATTTTCTCGACTGGATCCGGAAGTAAAAGATCCGCTCGGATATCCCGTCTGCCGCCTCACGGTCGGTCTTAAAGATAGTGAGAAGCGTGCGATCCTGTTCATGCAGGAGAAGGCTGATCAATGGTTGCGCGAAGCTGGCGCCATCGCGACCGACAAATTGCCGCTGGGCCCCATTGGACTCAGCACTCACGCGTACGGAGGCACCCGGATGGGCGACAATCCGGAGACGAACGTCGTGGACCGTTGGGGCTTTTCACACGAAGCTCCCAACCTCGGCATTCTCGGCGCTTCCGTCATGGGAACTACGGGTGCGCGAAATCCAACGCTGACCGTCCAGGCTCTCGCCTGGCGCACCGCGGATCACCTCATCAGCAATTGGAAATCAATCGCACCCTAGCCTGGTTCCCTTCACACTCCCAAGACGCTATGAACCCGGAACGAAACTGAAACTCCGCACGAACATGTAGCGAGTGATGTTGGGAGTGGCGAGACCACCCCATCCTTTGCTGTTGGTTCCCCAGTGGTTGATCATCGCGTACGCCGCGGTTTGCGGAACTACGCTGGTGTGCGTGGACACCAGCACGCCATCGACGTAGAACTTGATTGAAGTTTTCGACCACACGCACTTGTAAGAGTGGAAGCCGTTCTCAGGTGCGAAGGGCGCTTGTGACGAGGTCGATTGCTTGGTGTTCACGGTGATCCAGGTTGTCCACCAGAGCGTGCCGGGGTTCTGACCTTCGATCTCCGGAGCGTCGATCTCGGTCTGTGAGTTGTTCACAAATATGAAGCCCGAACTGATCTGGCCGGAGACGGTATATCCGGATCCGTTGGGCGTGGTGGAAGTCGAAGCCGCGCGCATGACCCACTCATAGGTTCCGAAGCCAAGCGCATTTTTGGATTGCAACTCGCCACCGACCGAGGAGATCCCGCCGCTCGAGTTGTAGGTCTGCGTGACTTTGATTCGTCAGCATCCCGGTAGAGAAGTCGAGATACGAAGGAACGAACGAGCCTCCGCCCGGAGCGCTCCAGTTGGAGGGAATCCATTTGGAAGTGTCGAGCGAACCCTTCGAAAAGTCATCGTAGAAGGTTGCGCCGGCCGGAGCTCCCGATCCGCCGCCCGAACTGGAAGTGTAGGTGTAGCCGCCACTCAAAGCGCCCGACTGGTTATCCGTATTTTTCACCGCTACGTCGGCCGCTCCTGCAGCGTGCGCCGGAGTTTTCGCCGTAATCGACGTGCTGCTCACCACGGTCACGCTCGTCGCCGCCGTGCCGCCGATTGTCACCGCCGCTCCCGACTGGAAACCTGTACCCGTGATGGTCACCGACGCACCGCCACTGGCTGTGCCGTTATTCGGCGAGATCGGCACTCACCTTCGGCGCCGGATTACTCGAACTCCGCTGCGTTCCGCTGGCGCGGAACGCAACCATCTGCATCACCCAGTTACCCGAGCTGTTTGGCGCTGTCGCACTGTAGCTTCCGGTAGTGCTGACGATCTTGTCTTCCGCGATATCGGCATCGGGGCTGGTTATGATCCGGGAGATAAATCCCGATCCTGCCGCCGTAAACCGCGCGATCGTCATCCCCGCTCCGAAGATCATGTCGTTCGCGGAGGTGGTCGTAGCCGCACCACTGCTCGCGCTCGTCCCGCTGCCCGCCGCTCCCGCCTTCACGTCCAGCGGATTAGCAGTGTCCAGTCCGCTATACTCCAGCGCCCGGACATCCACATACACGGCCGCCTGGTTGAACCTTACCGTTACCGTATTGCTGCCGGCCTTGATGCCCGCCGCGTAGTAGATCGACTGTCTCAACCCGGTCCCAGTCGTCGGTCCAATCGCCAGCACATAGTTGTTTCCCAGGCTGTCGCTCACCGAACTCACCGTCGACGTCGTGTCGTTCCACCCCACCACCACGACGTTCAGGTTTCCCGCCGTCTGCGCCAGCTGGATAGGTCACTGCCACCGACCCGCTCGCCGTCTGCGGGGTCGCCGACTTCACCTGCACAAAGGTCGGACTGGCAAGCAATGTAGTGTTGGCGAGCAAAAGAATTCCAAAGATTAAAACGAGTGCCCTCATCATAGAAACAATCTCTCTCGCACAGGGGATGGGGAATGGCGAACCACTCCCTTGTTGGCCAGAGGGACTGCGGGGCCTTAGGAATGCTTAACGCAAGATGCTTGAATTGCCAGTTACAGAATTCTTGACGATCTACGGTCAGCGTGCCAGTTCGAAACGCAGCGGCTGTCTATCCGAAAAAGACAAAAGTGGATCGCTTCGTTTCTTCCTTATGACGATGAACCCTGGCGCCGGGTTCATAAGACATCAAAGTGCAGCTGACCTGGAACCCCAGACGTTTACTACAAATGGTATTGACCAAGTCCGCATCAGGACTTGGAGGAAACCATGGATTGACGAAATAGTGGGCTCGTGAATACTACCAAAAACTTTCCTAAAAGTCTTGCGCAGGCTACCCTGAATCCCGCATCCGGCGGGCGATTTCACCCACTGGGCCTTCGGATTTGAATCGGCCGCCGCGCGTGTCAGCCGTGATATGTTCATTTTCTTTGTTTCATTTCTGCTCCACTTTGCGAAACGGGTTGAACTGATACTGGAACTGGCAAAGTTACATCCACCGCGCTCCGCTCCGTTGCGAGACTTAGACTGCGGCTCAAACAGGCCCGTTCGAACTCGCGTAGTAGTCTGCTTGGCTTTGGCCGAGCGCTCGACAAAGAGATCGACACGGGCGAGCGTCCGACAGCAAGGGGCCGAAAGCCTGATCTGCACGGGCGCGGGGCGGCGCCCGCATCCTTCGGGAACTGGTTTGTAGCCCATCGCCAAGAGCCATCCTTCCCGAACATCTCCCCGTCGGAAACGCAAGACCTCATCGATGCGGTGGTTCAAGACTTCCTTGATATCAAAGTCGAGAGCTGGAGCGAATCGATAAAGCTGATGGCCATCGGGGTAGCAGGGAAAGATGTCAGGGTCCCACGTTGTAGCAACTTCAAAGTCTTGCGACCGCGACCGTCCTTTCAGCGAACAGTCTTAAACGAAAAACGTACAGAACAGTCGACGGAGAGAGCTGGTAGATCATGCTTTCCGGAGAAGGGGCGATCGCCAGCCGCAGGCAACATGCTTCCTCCATCCATTCCGGAGGGATATCGATCCTCGCTCCCGCGGCCGCTAGATCCTGGGCGACCTCAAGATATCGCGCTTGCTCGCGGTGGGTTAACTTCGGTTTGTATCTGGGCATTTGAGCTCTCCTGGCAAGACATGAAAAAAACCTACATCACCTACACGCCCTGCACTCGACGCCGGCACGGCCGGCTTCGAGCCTGCGCAATCGAAGCAGCCTTCCACTTTTTCCAAATTGAGCCCGAGTACTCCAACCAGACGATGAAGAAGTCCGATGTGCTCGGCAGAAAAAGGTACTACCATGCCGTGCCCGTTGCGGCGGCGGTCGAATCCATGGTGACGCAAGATCCGCCCGACATCTTCTGGGGTTTGCGCGTGCGGCATCCTCGAAGCCGCAGCCGGACGTTGAGAAGCTCGGCGATGTTTGTCACGCTGAGGCTGCGATCGTGGTGCGCTGGGCCCCACAGCACCTCGAGAATGACGAAGCTCGGATCAGAATTTCGTCGTTCGACCTCTTCCTCAACCAGCCCACGAAGGACCGGAAGTGTCGGTCTCAATCAGTTCCGGCTCATGGCGCACACAGGCGAAAAGCGATTGCGCAAGCTCGCTTCCCGAAAAAGACGCTTTGGCACCAGAGAAAGCTGCCGCTTGCGTCTCGCACAACCATTTCAGTCGGAAACCCAGGAACTTCGACTGCAACTGTTGAGCGATTCGCGCGAGCGTCTGTTCGTCGAGGGCTGGAGCATCAGTCCCTGCCGGGGGTAAGTAAATCCACAACGCTTCCCCGCTCCAGGCGTTTGGGCTCAAGACATCTTCCCCAGAAACATGGCTTTCGAACCGGACCAGTCCTGAACAGCGCCGGCTCTGCCCAGCACGTTGATTCCGCGATGATTGGCTGCGCTCAGCAACTGCAAGAGACGAAGCGAAATGTCTGGCTGATTGATTAGGAACGTCAGATTCAGGTCCGTGGGCAAGCCTTGGAGGGCGGCCCGGTTGACTCCAGTCAGACTGAGAGCGCGACGGCACCCGCACTCGAGCAACTGGAACAAGTCGACGGCGCGCCGCATGCTGTGCGCCGGTGATGATGAGCGCTGGCGGGCTCGGTAATCTGTCCGACAGCCACGTGCTCGCTTGCCATAGAGTGATTTGATCGGCCAAGTCGCGGGGCAGAACGAAATATTCCTGTAGCCAGTCCGCGACTGTCGAGAAGAGCTCGACCGCAGATCCGCTCGTGTCCGCGCTGTGGGGAAATCTGACATGCCGGGCAATGGTGGGATGCAGGACCGGCCCTTGGTACCAGGAACCGGCATGGCAAATCTGTGGTGCGATCTGTGCCTCATGCCCATTCCAGAGAATAAGGTTCGGCCGACACGGGTCCGCTGATGCCACAAGGTCGATCACCCCGTCGGGAAAAATTTGGCCTGCAGTTGTGATAACGGGTTCGGGCTTTTGCGATGGAGAATTGGAAGGTTTCTTGTGGGCTGCCGGCATGTTGCGCTCCTGAATTCGGACCCGCCAGATCGCAACATCGGTCTTAGTCGCACAGGTGCGGCTTCAGACAGAAATGGCTAAATGACGGAGTTGACTACCTTGATCCAAACCAGAACTAACCTGCAGACCTACGCGTTCAAGAGGATACGGCTCGTTCAGAGGTGAAATACTGCCCTGTCTGTGCGGATACGTACTGGAATTAAGTTTAATACGCCAACATCGTGCGTTGCAAGCGCTCTGATCGCCCCGTCCGGCCACTGCGCCAGTGAATCATTAAAGCCCGTCCATTTAGGGCGCCTCTACTCGTGGGCCAGGAGCGGAATACCAATCAAAACGTTTAGAGGGACCGCTTGACCGTCAGTTCAGCGGGCTGGAATTTCCGGCGAGCGAGGGAAGCGAGAATGGGGAGTAGTAGGAACCCGTTACTGACTCTTGTTTAAGTTAGATCGCGGATTGCACACTGCATCAGCTTTGACAACGGTACCTCAATGGGACCTTGAGCGCCGCAGAGGTGCCATTTCTGGGAAATCTCGTTGGGGTTTTCGAAGCTGAACGTCTATGTTCGCGAGCGTCTACCTGCAAGTAACGTTGTTTTTTACTCCGTTGGCTTTGATGTTGCCCTGTTTGTCCACCACTACGTGCAGCAATTGGCGGAGCAACATGTCCGGAGTGGGACCTTGTGCCACCAGCCTCGACTTTAACTTCATAGTCTGCTTCGAGGCCAGATCACGGGTCCGACCGGTCTGGCTCGTACTGTCATGGGCCACATACTTCGCGCCCGTGGTTTGTCCGATTTCATTCAGGTGCGTGGTGGTAGACGGTGAAGTCACCATCCGCGTAGGTCAGAAAGAGATATTCCCAGTGCATCGTACCGTTCATCAGAACGTTTTCTCCGTCGCACTCGTTCATAATCATCTAATTGGTGACCAGCGAATTCAGGGTGTACTTCGCCACGAAATCGGATCAGGATTGGGCGAGGGAGTATTAACAAACGAATTGTCTGCCGGCGCGCTCTGCCTCGCCAGAAGCACCAGCGCGACGTCCAACCAAGCTCAGATCCGCATCAAGGTGACTCCACAGGAAGAGACCGCGTTCTCCATACCTTGAAGATCGTGAATCCGGAAATCATTCCGTCTCACGACCACGGAAATCCACACGGAACGAAATTTTAGCTCGGCCACGCAGATGAGTGAACCATGGCGTATTCGTACGTAGCTGAGCCGATGTCCTTCGGCAGCCATGCTTTTCCTGCCCTTTGTATCGGCAGCCCGGACGATCAGTGCCAGTCGGGCCAGAGCGGGATAAGCGGGGTCCCGGGCACCGTCACCCCTACCCTGCTACAGCCGAGTTTCATCTTTTTGCAAAACCATTGCATCAGTCTGTGGGCCATCTCTGGAGTGGAAAATAAGACATAGCAAACAAGGGATTTATGAATTCCTTTGACCGGCAGTTGTGTGGCCCTTGGCCTGCAATTACCCTCCTGGCTTCATCTGCCTCCCCTCTCGTTCCCCCTTTAAGTAAGTCGGTTCGGTGGGCCCAGAAGAACGCTTCTGGACCAAGGGAAATTTCCGTCTCGGGAGAACTCATTTGCGCCTGATCAAGAGATTGTTAACCACATCAACGCTGGTCCTGCTATGTACGTTTTTCCTGACCGCATCCGTTCCTAACGTTCCGGCGGGCTCCTGGCAGTCCTGGAACCCCATGGGAGACGTGCGTTCTGGCGCAGCAGCGGTGCTCTTGCAGGACGGTAGGGTACTCATTTCCGGCGGCTCGAACTTGACCGGAGTAGTGAGTAGCGGCGACCTACTCGGGACCGACGGAGTCTTTTCGGCGGCTGCACCTATGAATTCGCCGCGCGCGGGCCATACTGCGACGCTCTTGGGCGATGGACGCGTTCTGGTCACCGGCGGCAATACCGGCAGCGGCATTACCAACTCAGTTGAAATTTACGATCCCACCACGGGTTCCTGGACTTTGGGTGCCGCCATGCTGGACGCGCGCGCGGGCCACACTGCGTCTCTTCTGCCCGATGGCCGAGTGCTCCTGGCAGGGGGACACAATTCGGGCGGAGCGCTTTCCAGCCTGGAAATTTTTGATCCGCTGAACGACGGTTTCACCAGCGCGGGCACGCTGACCGCTCCACGCATGAATCACTCCGCTGCAGTGCTGGGCGATGGCCGCGTGCTGGTGATTGGCGGCACATCGGATGGCGCCAATCCGCTGGCGACAATGGATATTTACGATCCCATCACCGGCACTGTCGGAGTTGGTCCCAGTCTTTCTACCCCGCGCATGTCCGCCACGGCCACGACTATGCTCGATGGCAAAGTTGCGGTGATCGGCGGAAGCAACGGCTCGCAAGACCTAGCTTCCGCCGAAGTTTTTGATCCTGCCACCGGTGGAATCGCCCTCTCCGCTTCAAATCTTGCGACTCCGCGCAGCGGACATAGCGCTTTCCTTCTGCCCAGCAACAACTCCATTCTGATTGTAGGCGGGACTTCAGGCGGCGCCGACTTGAGTTCTGCAGAACTTTATTTTCCCTGGAACGATTCCTTCCAGACTACGGGCGCGATGAGCGTGGCTCGCCCCGGCATGACTGGAAGCGCGATAGGCCTGGATGGCCGCTTCCTGGCTACCGGCGGCACGAATCTTGCAAGCACCGAACTGTATGGATTCGCCACCATCAAGACGGACAAGAACGACTATGCTCCAGGCGAGGTTGTCACCATCACTGGCTCAGGCTGGCAGCCAGGCGAGACGGTGACGATGACTCTGGTGGAATCGCCGCTGGTTGACACTCACCCGGCGATGACCGCTGTCGCCGATGGCAGCGGGAACATCGTCAACACCCAGTTTTCGCCGGATGCGCACGACGTGGGTATCCGATTCTATTTGACCGCGCTGGGAAGCCAGTCGGGTTTGCAGGCGCAGAACACCTTCACAGACAACAAGGTCGTGTCGCTTGCCTTTTCTGGTAGCGGCAGCGGCACGGTTGCATCCAGCGGGGGCTCCGGAACGCTCAACTGTACAAGTACGGGTGGCACGTCCTCGGGCAACTGCTCCAACGGCGGTTTCGGCAACACGGATACCGTCACGCTCACTGCCACGCCGACCTCTCCATCGACTGTCGGTGCCTGGACTGTGCCCGCTTACACCATCGTCTCCGGATGCACCGCCGGCAGCCTGACTTGCAAGTTCACCATGAACAATACGTCCCAGACGATTACGGTCACGTTCAACGCCGGGCCCGTGAGCGCAGGCGCTTCGACCGTGACCCCAAGTCCAACGTCGGTCACAGCAGACGGATCAACAACGTCGACTATAACGGTGACCCTCAAAGACTCGGGGGGAAACGTTGTAAGCGGTAAGACCGTTTCCCTGACAGCGGGTAGCGGCAGTTCGACAATTACGACCGTCAACGGAACTACGAATGCCAGCGGACAAGCCACGTTCACGATCAAAGATGCCGTGGTCGAATCCGTCACTTATACGGCGAATGACACAGCCGACAGCATCATAATCACCCAAACGGCAACGGTGAACTTCATCGCCGGTGCAGTTAGCGCAGCGGCTTCGACCGTGAGCGCGAGTCCGGCCTCTGTCACCGCTGACGGATCCACGACCTCAACGATCACAGTCACCCTAAAGGACGCGAATGATCACCCTGTCAGCGGCAAGACTGTAAGTCTGTCAGAAGGAGCGGGCAGTTCCACGATCTCAGTCGCGAGCGGCGCGTCGAATTCCAGCGGAGTGGTGACGTTCACAGTCAAAGATACGAAAGCTGAAACCGTCACCTACGCGGCGAGAGACGTCACCGATAGCCTGAACATCACCCAGACCGCTGCTGTTACTTTCACCGCCGGCGTGGTGAGCGCCGGCACGTCCACCGTGAGCGCCAACCCCACGTCCGTGGTCGCAGACGGCACTGCTACGTCGATCATCACGGTCACGCTGAAAGACACGAACAACAACCCGGTAAGCGGCAAGACAGTAACCCTGTCACAGGGGGGCGGTAGTTCAACTATCTCTGCCGCCAGTGGTCCCTCGAATGCCAGTGGCGTTGTGACTTTCACAGTAAAGGACGCGGTGATCGAGGCCGTGACCTACACCGCGAATGACACGACCGACGCCACGATCATTACCCTAACTGCAACCGTAAACTTCACCTCTGGGCCGGCCAACGCTACCAAGTCAACGGTGAGCGCCAGCCCGACTTCTGTGACGGCTGATGGTTCGACAACTTCTACAATTACGGTCACTCTTATCGACGCGAATAACCACCCGGTAAGTGGCAAGACCGTGACCCTGTCGCAAGGCGCAGGCAGTTCGACGATCTCTGCCGCAAGCGGTCTCTCGAATGCCAGCGGCGTCGTAACCTTCACCGTGAAGGACACGAAAGCTGAAACTGTCACCTATACCGCGACGGACACGACGGACAACGTCACCATCCCCCAAACTGCTGCCGTCACATTCACTGCTGGTGCTGTGACTGCCGGCACGTCGACCGTTACAGCCAGCCCGACAGCAGTAACTGCGGACGGAGCCACGACCTCGACAATTACGGTCACACTCAAGGACGCGAACAACAATCCGGTGAGTGGCAAGGCGGTATCCCTGGCGCAGGGAACTGGCAGTTCAACGATCTCGGCAGCCAGCGGGCCCTCGAGTGCAGCCGGAGTTGTGACTTTCACGGTGAAGGACACAAAGGCTGAGACGGTCACTTACACGGCCACGGATTCGACCGACTCCATCACCATCACGCAGACGGCCGCCGTAACTTTCACCGCTGGCGCGTTGCACCACTTCACGATCGATAACATCAGCAGCCCGCAGACGGCGGGGACCGCCTTCAACATCACGGTGACGGCGAAAGACGTCAACAACAACACTGTCACTGCCTTCGATGGCAACGGCTTCAAGGTGATGCTCACATCGACCGGAACGCTGGTTGGCGCACCCATCACGACGCCGTCATTTACCAATGGTGTTCTTGTCCAACCCGTAAGTATCACCAACACCGGCAGCTTCACTATCACGGCGACCGGAATCGGCGGCAATAGCGGCATCAGCGGGACGACCAACTCGTTCACCGTGAATCCGGGGGCGGTAAACGCGGGGACATCCACCGTCGTGGCCAACCCCACGTCGGTTGTGGCAAACGGGACATCGACATCGACCATCACCGTTACTCTAAAGGATGCACTCAGCAATCCGGTGAGCGGCAGGACAGTTTCGTTAACCGCAGGCAGCGGCAGTTCCACGGTGAGCACGATCAGCGGGACAACGAACGCCAGTGGCCAGGCCAGCTTCACTGTCAAGGACTCGGTGATTGAGTCGGTCACCTACACCGCAAAGGATACGGCGGACAACGTCACGGTCACGCAAACGGTCACAGTGAGTTTCACGGTCGGCCCAGTAAACGCGGGCACGTCCACGGTGATCGCAACCCCAACGTCTGTGATTGCCGATGGTACGTCAATCTCGACCATCACCGTTACCCTGAAAGACGCAAGCAGCCGCCCAGTGAGCGGCAAGGCAGTTTCCTTGACGGCAGTTGGCGGCAGCTCCACCGTCAACACGATCAGCGGGACAACAAACGCGAGCGGGCAGGCCACCTTCACGGTCCAGGATACAGTTCCTGAAAACGTCACCTACACCGCGAAGGACACGACAGACACCATCACCATCACTCAAACTGTGACCGTGAACTTCATCAGTCCCGCGACCACCACGCAGGTGGTTTCGTCGTTGAACCCCTCAACGTTCGGGCAGTCGGTGATGTTCACGACCACGGTCACAAGCTTGAGCGGAACGCCCACAGGCAGCGTTACGTTCTATGACGGCTCCTGCGGCGGAACGCTCCTGGCCGGCCCAATTGTCCTGGACCTCAGCGGTCAGGCTGCATTTTCGATATCCACGTTGACTGCAGGATCGCACACGGTGTTTGCCTGCTATGCGCCGACGGGGATTTATCTGGCCAGCAGCGGCAGCGTATTGCAGGGAGTGAACCAGGCCGACGCCTTCCATCACCTGGGCGAATCCTGCCGACATTACGTACGGCACGCCGCTCAGCGGCACACAGCTCAATGCCACGGCATCGGTTCCCGGCGCGTTTGTTTATGTTCCGCCAGCGGGAACCATCCTGAACGCGGGCAATGGACAGACCTTGTCAGCCGTCTTCACACCTGCCGACCCGATAGACTTCGCTACAGTTACGCCATCAGTACACATCAACGTGTTGAAGGCGACCCCGACCATCGTATGGAACAACCCTGCGGACATCACCTACCCAACTGCCCTGAGCAGCGCACAACTGAACGCGATCGCGCTTCCGCCCGCGTCCAGCTTGACGGGCTGGTGGACAGGCGACGGGGACGCCAACGACGCGGTCGCGGGGAACAACGGCACGGTGCAAGGTGGCGCCACTTTCACCACCGGCGAAGTCAACCAGGCTTTCAGCTTCCCTGATGCTTCGGGTGACGGCGTCACTATCGCCTACAACTCCGGCTACGATCTGAATGCGCCGGGGTTCACCGCTTCATTCTGGATGCAGGGTAGCCAGAACGGGAACGGCATGGAGACCGTCATCGAGAAGTCGTATCCGCTCGGGGGCAGCACTGGCTGGGCGTTCCAGGTTGATAGTTCCAACGGACAATTTGCAATTCGACATTGGCGGCACCTCGTTCACTCAAGCTGTTTCCACGGCCAATGTTCTTGACGGCAATTTCCACTACATCGTCGGCATCTGGGATGGCGGCAACACCATGAGCCTGTATGTGGACGGTATCTCGCAGGGGCCGGTCACCTTGACGGCGCCGCCTGTAAACAACACCGGTGGCTTGAATATCGGCTTTAGCTCAAGCGGAACTCCACAGTATTTCCAGGGCGCGATCGATGAAGTGCAAATTTTCGGTCAGCCGCTTCCGGCGGGCTCGTTCGTTTACTCACCGGCGTCTGGGACAGTGCTGAACGCGGGGATGGGTCAGACTCTCTCGGTCACCTTCAACCCGACCGACACTACCGATCTCAATTCGGCCAACGCGAGCGTGACGATCAATGTGACCAAGGCCAATCAAGTGATCACATTCGGCGTGCTGGCTAACAAGATTTATGGCGACGCGCCCTTTACGGTGAGCGCAACTGGAGGAGGCTCAAGCAATCCGGTGACGTTCACGGCCAGCCCGATGACCGTATGCACGAGCAGCGGCCTCAACGGCAGCACCATCACTATCACGGGCGCAGGCCTGTGCACGGTGACAGCAGATCAGACAGGTGACAGCAACTACAACTCTGCTGCGCCTGTACCGCAGAGCTTCACGGTGAATCCTAAGCCGATCACGGCGAACCTGACGGCAGCGGACAAGACCTACGACGGGACAAACACGGAACCGGACGCGAATATGAGTTGTTCGCTGACGGGAGTGCTGACCGGTGACAGTGGGAACGTTAGCTGCGTAGCGACGAGCGGCACTTTCAACACGTCACAGGTAGCGACGGCGAACCTGGTGACCGCCACGGTGACGATCAGCGGGAGCGCAGGCGGTAACTACACGCTGGGGACAGTCGGAACAAGCGTTAGTTCGACTAGCGCAACCGTGACAGCGCACATTACAACCAAGGCGTTACGGCCACGTTGACGGCGGCGGACAAGACCTATGACGGGACCACCACGGAATCAGACGCGAACATGAGCTGCTCGCTGACGGGAGTGTTGGCAGCGGATAGTGCGAACGTAAGCTGTGCGGCAACGAGTGGCACGTTCGACAGCAAGGATGTGGCGACGGCGAGTCAAGTGACAGCGACGGTGACGATCAGCGGAACGGCAGCCGGTAACTACACACTGGGGGCGGCGGGGACAACTACGCCGTCAACCAGCACCATCGCACCCGCACACATTACCACCAAGGCGATCACAGCAACGCTGACCGCGGCGGACAAAACGTACGACGGTAACACCGCGGAACCGGACGCGAGCATGAACTGCTCGTTATCGGGAGTGCTGGCAGGTGACAGTGCCAACGTAAACTGCACGGCGTCAAGCGGGTCGTTTAACACGTCGCAAGTACTCACCGCGAACCAGGTAACAGCGACTATGACGATCAGCGGAACGGGAGCCGGTAACTACACACTGGGTACCGCGGGGACAACCACATCGTCAACCAGTGCGATGGCGACCGCGCACATCACAACCAAGGCGATCACAGCAACATTGACGGCGGCGGACAAGATCTACGACGGAACCACCACCGAACCAAACGCCATGAGCTGTTCGCTGACAGGGGTGCTCGGAGCTGACAGCGCGAACGTAAGCTGCGCGGCGTCGAGCGGCACCTTCAACACGTCAGCACGTAGCGACGGCGACTCAGGTGACAGCGACGGTGACGATCAGCGGAACTGCAGCCAGCAACTACACACTGGGTGCGGCGGGGACAACCACACCGTCAACCAGCGCGACAGCAACGGCGCACATCACAACCAGGCCAATTACCGTGACACCGGTCGCGGGACAAAGCAAAGTGTACGGGACAACGCCAGATCCGGCGCTGACTTACACCGTGGGTGGCAGCGGACTAGCTACGGGCGACATGATGGCCAGTGTGTTCACCGGAGCCTTGGCACGCGCGGCGGGCCGAGAACGTTGGCAACTACCTAATCAACCAAGGTACGTTGTTAGCCAACACCAACTACAACCTCACCTTTGCACCCTGGAGTCACGTTTGCGATCACGCAAGCGCCGCTGACGATCACACCCGACGGCGGCAAGACTAAAGTCTCGGCTCAGTGTTCAGCGCATTTACCGGCGTGGTTAACGGGCTGAAATTCAGCGATGCCGTGACGGTGACATACACTTCAGCCGGAGCGCCGGCCGCAGCCGGCGTGGGTAGCTACGACATCACGGTTGCAAGCTACAGCTTCACCACCGGCATCGCTTCCAACTACTCGATCACTACCAACACGGCGGTCAAGGGATTGGCAGTGCTCTACGCTGCCGGAGGCATGTGCGCCGGCGATGTAGGTCATACAATCCGGCAACCGATCAACGTGGATGGCTCGAGTGTCTGGAAACAGAACGCCACTGTACCTGCCAAGTTCGCGGTATGCGACGCCAACGGCGTCTCAATAGGAACACCCGGAGTGGTATCGAACTTCCTCCTCATCCAGACCATCAACGGGACCGTTACCACCACGGTGAATGAACTACCTGACTCCACCACGCCGGATACTGCATTCCGCTGGGATCCGACCGGACAACAATGGATCTACAACATCAACACCAAGGCCGCTCCGGTGAACAAGGCCGGACAGACTTATGTCTTCACCATCACGCTCAACGATGGTTCGACTATCGGGTTCCGCTTTGGTCTGAGATAGCGTCTCCTTCAAGGTGAGTCGGCGGGACTTGTCCGTGCCGCGCTCACCTAAATCACCAGACACTCTCAAGAAGAGCGCAGCGACCTTAGCGAGCGCGCCACGCACGGGACACACTTTCACCCATCCCGGTGCTCTCAGCGGTGACTGAATTTCGTTGAGGCCTAGTTTTGTGCCAGGGGTGAGTGCCATGCGTTGCGGGAAGTATAGTCATGTAACGCGTGGTGCCGGCCCAAACGAATCCGGATCGTCCTCGACGTCGCTAGTCACTGCTGCCTTTCCGAACCGACGACCGACCACTGCGATGGTTTGGGGTGATCTATAAATCGGTAACGATAAGTCGGCTGATAGAAAGTGATCTCCCCGCCTGGCATAAATCGTGCCATGGTTAGCTGTTGTAATCAGGGTTTATTGCTTCGGATCAACGACATCTCGCCAGACAAAACTAATCTTTTTAATCGTTCGGTTCGTTCACCCAACTTTGCTGAGGGGGCGTTGCCATGGAGTATTCAGTCACGGGTGTGGCGCACACCGACAGGGGAGTGAAAAGAAGTTTTTATCGCTTGACATACCGCAGGGAATGACTGCCCGAACGGCACTGCTGGCGTGACGTTGTGGGAGGCAAGAACGATGTGAGGAAAATGCTGATTCGTAAACCTGTTGGAAGAACAGAACTATGAAGAAATCAAGCAATACTGACCGACGTTCATCGCGCCTCTTGGCGCGATACCACTTAGACCACTGTGCTCATCTATTATCAGGAAGCGAGCGCAGCATGCTGAGATCTCGAAGTATCGAGGCTCAATTCTACGCAGTGAAAAACTCCATTGGGATCACTCCGTGGTGCCTTCTTTCTACCCGGCGTTCATTTTTCGTGGGTGGGACGAACGACCCAATACCCTCCTCTGCCTCGCAAAACTGGCTGGAGAATTCAGTTATTCGAAACAGTACCGAACTCTGCAACTGCTGATGGCGAGCCCTCGTAGGCTGGGCTGCGCATGAGGCGGTAGAGCGCGTCCGGTTGAGCGCCGGTTTGGGCAGCTAATTCCTCAGCTGATTTCGCCCCGTTTTCGAGCAAGTCGGGGATTCCAAGCTGCGCCAGGCATGACACGGCGCCTCTACAGCCCTGCTGGACACTCTCCAGTTCGTGCGCGACAATCGTCGCAAGATAGTCATGATCTGCCCGACTTGGCGTGAACTGCAGGCCCGATTCGTAAGCGCTGCGAAAGCGATCGAAAAAAGCGATGGCCTCCTCGCTGGCGGGAGCGAGCGGAATCGGCGATTGAACGATGCGGCGCGGGCCGCTGCGCAGGAACTCCGTCGGCACGAACAGGAACACGGGTGCAAGCCGAACCGAGATCAGATTACAGCGGAAGGTCTCCAACGGTGGGAAGAGGCACTGCGCCGAGTCAGGATGCGCAAAAGCAGATCCGATTCGTGAACTGCGTTCGCAGCCAGCGTTTTCTTGTGTCGGAGCTGACGGTTCTCTGGACCTTGTGTATGGCTGTTGCCGGCTTCATGTTGGCAACGAGCACGCCATCAATTCCCAGCCTCACCCTCCTCGGTTTGATTGCTGGAGCGGCTACCGGGGTAGCACTCGCAATCATGTTCACTCACAGAGCCAGACGCAGGCATACCTAATCGGCCTTCCTTCAAGTCCGAAGAACCATGTCAATGAGTGTAATGGCGATTTATCACCAGCTATTTGCTTTCCCCTGGATTTTGCGCCAAGATCGTTTCCGGTCACACACAGAGAGAGCAGAGACGATGCAGACACGGGTGGTAGTGCTGGGTGCGGGTTTCGGCGGCCTCGAGCTGACGACGATTCTTTCGGACGCCTTCGGCGAGGCCATCGACATCGTGCTCATCGACAAGAGCGATACGTTCGTCTTCGGCTTCTCGAAACTCGACGTGATGTTCGGACGGCAGTCGCCGGCCGAGGTCCGTCATCCCTACCGCGACATCGTCAAGCCGGGCGTGCGATTTCTGCAGTCCACGGTGCGATCCATCGACCCGGCCGCCCGGCGCGTGGTGACCGACGATGGAACGTTCGAGGCGGACGTGCTGGTGGTGGCGCTTGGTGCCGACCTCGATCCGTCGGCCACCCCGGGACTGGTGGAAGGCGGCAACGAGTTCTACACAGTTGCGGGAGCGCTTCGCACTGCGCGACGTGCTCCCTCGGTTCGAGCGGGGCCCGGCCATCATCGGCGTGACAGGGAAGTCGTTCAAGTGCCCGCCTGCCCCAAGCGAGGCGGCCCTGCTGCTGCACGATTACCTCACCGCTCGCGGGCGACGTGAGGCGACCGAAATCTCGGTGGTGATGCCCTTCGGAACGCCCATTCCCCCTTCGCCCGACACCTCGCAAGCGATCCTCGCCGCGTTCGCGGAGCGCGGCATCAGGTTCGTGAAGGACAGTCTAGTGAAGGCGCTCGACCCGGGCAGGAAGGTGGCCGTGCTGAGCGACGGGACCGAGATGCCGTACGAGTTGTTTCTCGGCGTGCCGGTGCATCGCGTGCCGCAGGTCGTCGTCGAGTCCGGGCTTGCCGCCGATGCCTATGGCTGGGTGCCGGTGAACAAGAAGACGCTGGAAACGAACTTTCCCGGTGTCTACGCGGTGGGCGACGTGAACGGGGTGGGCACGCCCAAGGCGGGTGTCTTCGCCGAAGGCGCGGCGCGCGTCGTCGCGGCCGCGATCATCGCGCAGTTCCGTGGAGGGCCGTCACCCGAGGCTTACAAGGGGGCTGGCTCTTGCTATGTGGAGTTCGGCCACGGCCAGGTCGGACGGGTTGACGTGGACTTTCTGAGCGGCCCAAAACCTATGGGCACCTTCCAGGAGCCATCCGAGGCGCTCGTCGCCGAGAAAGCTCATTTCGGATCCAGCCGGCTCCAGCGCTGGTTCGGACAACCGCCCTCGTAATTTGGGCAAGTCGAACGTGTCGTATGAATGCGAAGCACGCGCTACCCGGAACTAACTGTTATTTCAGTAAGTTACCGCGACAGGATCTATTGGTGCATCAGGCAAATGATTCAGCTGATGCCACAGCTTTCATTTCTTTCTTCCGGCGAAGATAGCTGTAGCGGCAGTAAATCCTCTTCAGCCACGTCGTGCGACGCTTTCCCTTCCGCTCCGCTTTGTACAGTTGCAGAATCACTTTAACGTCTTTCGCCTCTCTCAATTCGTCGTTCAACTCGCGCCACGTCATTCGTACTCTTTCCTTTCATTGTGCATTGCCCACCACTCACAACCCGCCCAATGA
>CAVSYI010000015.1:0-375068 GCA_963732045.1 Terriglobia bacterium
CGGGACGATGCTGCCGCCTTCGGCGTCCACACCTCGACGACTCACAGGGTCGCCGCAGGCAAAGTCGCCTAACAACAGGCAACTCACTAGAGGTGGGCCACTCGGCTCACCCCTTTTGTTTCGCAAACGTAGCATCGGAAAAGCGGATATCGCGCTGTGGGCATACATTCCACCTTACGTAGATCGCGAAGGCAGCACTACTTTGTGACCTCCTTGCCAGCGGATGAGCAGCACGCGGTGTCCCGTTTGTATTCCGGTGCGGGAGTCGATGCGAAATCGGCCGTAAAACGTATTGCAGTCCAGGTCAGACGCTGTGCCTCGTAGCTTCTCGTCATCCAAGGAAGCCGCCTGCCGAATGCATTCCGTCAAAACCAATCCGGTAGCAAAACTTCCGGCCGCAATGTAGTCGGGTGGCCGGCCGAACTGCCTTTGGAAACTATCCAGAAACCAATCTGAAGTCGGCCCCGCAGTGTTCGGGAGGATCACTCCAGGCTCCCACTGGCTCGGCCCGAGGACTCCATCCGCTATTTGCGCGAGTTCGGCAGAAAAATCACCGAGGCCAGCAGCAACCGCCGCCACCTCACGTACGGTACTGGGCCAACGATGGCGTGTTCGCATGAGGCCCATCTCGTCTTGAAAGCTCCCCGCTAGCACAACAACCTCCGGATCGATGTCGAACAGGGTCCGAAGAATGGTGTCGTAGTTTTCGAGGGAAGAGTTGATTGGGACAAGCTCGACCGACTGGCCGGCCACAACAAGGACCGATTCCAGGATCCCACGAGCAACCTGCCATCCGAAGGTTCCGCGGGCTGAATAAAAGACACAAATTCGACGGAGTGCGGGGTGCTCTTCCGCCAGCCAGTGCGGAAGCGCTCGCAGGTAGTCACTTGCCGGGCTCGCGATGCCCACCAAATAGCGCCGACCATGGCTGAAGATCTCATCGGAGGAGCCGCCATAGTTCCATAGGACTTTTTTGTGTTCTTCCGCAATCTCCGCTACGGCCATCGTCAAGCTGCTGGAATACGGCCCCAAGAGAATGTCAACCTTATCCTCTCGCAGAAGCTGGAATACGTTCTTCCGGGCAAAGCGGATCTGACTGCGATCGTCATACCAGATCAGCCGGACAGACCTGTTCTCCCCGTTCCGAACGGCAATGCCGCCTTGAGCATTGATGTACGACTGCCAGAGGCGAATACCTTGGAGCGCCTGTTGGCCTTGGGGGCGGAACTTGCCGGTCAGGGAAATGGACAGGCCGACCGCAACTTCTGTCTTATTGCACATACCTAACGCGCGGTAACCTGTGCGTGCAGGTGATACAGCATCCAGTAGACGATAACGCCAGTAACAGAGACGTAGAACCAAAGAGGGAGTGTCCAACGAGCGATTTTCTTGTGACGCGCCTTTCTAGCTACGTTGCGTCCAGCCGCGACCAGAGCTATGCTCTGTAGTTGCGGGCAGGGTGAGGCCGGCACAGGGTTTTTACCGTTTCCTCTGTCTTGGGTCCAACTGAAGCGGAACGGTGCCAGGCTGGCCACGGTACCTCCCCTGCCTACTCCCTCATCGCGTCTTCATCCTCGATCTCTGGTGCGATCTACGACGTCGAGCACTTGGCGATTGGTACAAATAGAGTCGCCGGTACGATCGCAAGGATTGGGGAATGATGGTGCCCGCTTTTATGGCGCCTGACAATTGCGTCTCGCCTTCCATCGAAGATCTAGCGGCCAATGAAAAAAACGCAAGCAAAAGAAAAAGCCTCGTCCTGCGACGAGGCTTCCGTAGTTTTCGCGCCAATCGGATTAGACGTTGAACGACGACCCGCAGCCGCAGGTGCTCTTCACGTTCGGGTTCTCGAACTTGAAGCCGGCACCCTCCAGGGTCTCAACGTAATCCACGCGGCAGCCGTTCAGGTACATGATCGAGGTGGCGTCCACGAACACTTTAAGACCGTCCATATCGAACACTTTATCCATCATGCCGGCGCTGGTGTCGAACTGCAGGGAGTAGGAGAAGCCCGAGCACCCACCTCCCACCACCCCCACGCGTAGGCCAGCCGGCGCGGGAGTCTGTTGCGCCATGATTCCCTTTACCTTGGCAATAGCATTTGGGGTCAGGCTAATGGGCGCCGCTTTTACTTCCGGCGGGTCGGGCTCGTTGGGGTAGTCGTTGTGGTCGACATACAGCCCTCCTTGAGTCTACAACGTAAATTGTAGCAAACGTACGCGGGCCGATTCAGACAAAATCTTGCTGTGTATCTAGAACCGGTCCAATAGGGGGGTGCTTTAGTTGACGAAAAACAGCGCCGTGGTCAAACACCTGAATTCAACGAAAGGCGGCAGCTTGTCCGACGACCGCGTCATACGCCCACGGATACGACGCACGCTCAGGATCAATTGGAAATGAACCGAGCATTAAAAGTCTTTCAGGAAGAATTGCTCAACACTGAGCACAGAACGAGGTCCGTTGGATTCCGGTTTAGAATGAGTTGCCATGGTCAAGCGTGCGCCTGCTCGACGCCGTCCCCGAAAAGCGAAGCCCGGCACCAAGGGACTCACGCCAGGAGAATCCCGGCTCGAAAAAGTGGAGGGTTCGGCGGCAGACGCCCTTGCAGCAGTACAGAAGGTGGGCGGCGCCGTCGTCGGAATGTACAAAGAGCCTCTCGGCGGCCATCCGGTGTTGCTCGCAGTTCTGCCCATCGACGCCATTGAGCCCACTCCGTTTCAACGGGATCTCTCCGACACCCACCACAAGCGCTTGGCTGATGTGATTGCCAAGACCGGCCGCTATCTGGACCCAGTCATAGCCGTAGTCGCGCCTTCACAAGGCTTCTGGACGCCGAATGGCCGCCATCGGCTGGCGGCTATGCGTCTTTTGGGTGCCAAGTCCATCTCCGCGCTTATCGTTGTAGATCGCGAGGTTGCGTGGCAGATTCTCGCCCTCAACACCGAGAAGGCGCACAATTTGAAAGAGCGTTCCTTGGAGGTGATTCGAATTTATCGTGGCCTGGTAGAAGAAGATGCCGCCCGTCCCGAATCTGACTTTGCCTTCTATTTGGAGGAAGCTGCGCTGGTCACTCTCGGAGTGTGCTATGAGCAAGCACCGCGTTTTGGCGGAGGAGTTTATCACTCGATTCTGCGCCGGCTCGAGAACTTCTCGACTGACTCGCTTCGTGCTTCGCTCAAGGTCCACGAAAAGCACGCTACGACGGTCCTTGATCTAGAGGGGAAGGTAGCTGCGGTGGTCAAGAAACTCAAGGAACGTGGTATGGTCAGCCCCTATTTGCGTTCATTCGTTGTGGCCAGGATCAACCCGTTGCGATGGATCAAGGGCGACCCTCCTCCGCTCGAAGATGTGCTTAAAACCATGCGCGAGCGAGCGGCCAAGTTCAATGTCGAGAAGATAAAGCCGCAGGATCTCGCGGGCGCGGCGGGGCCGCCCGACGAAGTTTAGGCTCGATCAGGTGTAAAGGTGGGTCTTGGATCGCCGGCGAGTTTCCCCTATGCGTTACCAATCATTGTGCGCTCGCGGACTCGATCATGTAACAATCATGTAACGATAAGCTTTACCTGCGGAGTTTTAGAGGTCTTACAGCACCACCTGCGCCCTCTAAGTTATTGTAAAGCCGTGAAGGGCGAGGTCTTTCACGGCGGTAACACGGGTTCAAATCCCGTCGGGGACGCCAACAAAATAAAACAGTTAACAACGTCCGATCGTTGCTCGGGTACGGACAGGCGAAGACGGCTGTCGTTACGTCATTTATCACTTAAATTCTTGGTCTTGATCACTTTCAATTGCACCGCCGCCTCGGAGGTCTTGTAATGACGGTCGAGCGGGTAGCATCCAGAAACCAATCCGTTGCGCGGCGCGGTGGTGCAATCACTGAAAGTGCGACAGATCATTTTGTGCTGCACCGGTTCGCCCGCCAGAACGTCACGCAGCAATTCGGGATAGGACAACACCATTCTTCCTAGTCCCACGAAGTCCACCCAGTCTTCTCGCACCACCGCTTGCGCCACATGCGGAAGAAAATCCTGCAAATAGCTGTACCCCGTGCCTACGATCAAGAGCTTGGGAAACCGCTGCTTGAGATCGCGCACTGCCTGTAGTAGACGAGCCACTTCGATCAGAGGATCGCCCGGTGGCTGATAGCCATCCGAGGGAGGGTAGACCGCCGGTCGCTGCAAATGCGGATTGTAATAAGGACTTCCGGCGGTGAGGTTGACGAGAGAAATATTCATCTGCTCCAACAGAGAAAGGAATTGCAAGGTTTCACTGAAGTCGGCTTTGAGTGGGGTCTTGTGGATTCACTCCGAAGCCCCAGTGATAAGGCAACAGGTCCTGGTACGGTTCCGGAATTCCCGGCCCCAGTTTCTTCGGCGACGAACGTGCAGGGTCGGGACGAAACGGCACGGTATCGAACGCCGAGAGTCGGACGCCAACCTTCAGTCCCGGGGCGAGTGAATGAATTCCTTCGACAATTTCCCGCAGAAAACGGGTGCGGTTATCAAAGCTGCCGCCATAATCTCCTTCGCGCGTGTGGGCGCTGAGAAACTCGTGCCCTAAATATCCGTGACAATGTTTAACGTCAACAAAATCGAATCCCAGCTCCCACGCCATGCGAGCCGCAACGTGGTACTGTTCGATAATGCTGCGAATTTCCCCATCCGTAAGCAGGGGATAGTCTGGCGGCAAGTTCATCCGCCGGTCCAGAATCGGATGACGATAAAGAATGCGCGGCTCAGGGCGGTTATGCGCGTTCGGCCGGCAAAAGCGGCCGGAGTGCGTGAGTTGCATTCCGATGAGTAATCCGCGGTCAGAACCCGTGACGCCGATGTGTTCTTTGATGAGAACGCTGCGCAGTAGGGCTAAGCCGCGCGCGCGAATGCTCGGAGCCAATGAGCTGATGAGGATTGGCCCGTCCCTCCGGGGTCACCGCTACGGCTTCGCCGCCCCAGATTAACTTTGCGCCGCTGCTACCGAAGCGCTGCCATCGTCGGACCGTGAGCTCACTGGGGATTCCGTCGGTGGTGGCGTCCCATCCCTCCATGGGCTGGATCGCGAGCCGGTTTCCCACGAAAATGCCAGCTCGTTCGAGAGGCAGAGCCAGAGGCGATGCGGCACCTGAGATCAATTCAGTGTCGCATGGAATTTCCAGGCCGAGAGATCGAACATGATCTCGGAAATGCTCAACGTCGCGCAATGTTCCGAGGCGCAAAATCGGGGGGCTGCTCATGCCGCTCTCCGCTTCCTGAGCAACCTTGAGACGGCCAGCTCTCCCAACAGTGCCACGCCGACCTCAGCGCTACAATCCGTAATCGACATCGACGGGTGTTCGCCTGACGAATCCACTCATCCTCCATCCGGTCTTTTGGTCGCGGCCTGGGAAAAAGCTGGCGTTTTGTTCGGCATCAGTTTCCGCGCCGACCGGCTGGGCGTAAGGCCGCTTTCAGTTATACTATCGCGCATTGCTCAGGGTTCGAATACTGCAAGAGATTGAATGAAAAAGAAACGATCTGCTTGCGGTGCTGGAAGCGATCTACGATCAAGGCCGGGCTTCGCGGACGCAGCCGGACGTTCCACCGCTCGGTGGGAAATTGAAAGTGATTGTTTCCCGGCAGGATGGAGAAGGCGGTGCCGTCGGGGCAGCTATGATGGTGGCCGAAAGTTTAGTGCCAGGACTTCTTTTATTTTGCCTGGCCTTCAGCGCTTAGAGTCTCTGCACCGACAATCCGCCGTCGACCATGAATACGGATCCAGAAGAATAAGGAAAATCGCCGCGCGCCAATGCTGCCACAGCCAGGCCAACATCTTCGGGACTGCCCCAACGAGGCTGGATGGTAAGGCCTGAGCTGAGTAAGTTGTCATATTTTGCAGCGACTCCCGACGTCATATCCGTTTTAATGATTCCTGGGCGGACCTCGTACACCGGAATATTGAACTCTCCTAATCGTGTCGCCCAAAGTTTGGTGGCCATGGCGACGCCAGCTTTCGAGATGCAATACTCGCCGCGGTTGATGCTGGCGACGTCCGCGGAGATTGAAGAAATGTTTATTACGCATCCCCAAAAATTGTCTTCAGTTTTACTCTGTTCGATCATCCACTTGACCACAGATTGGGTGAGGAAGTACGGGCCGCGAAGGTTGGTACCGAGAACTTCGTCAAAGCTCTCCTCGGTTGCGTCCAGAATGTCCGCTCGAATCTTTGGGCCGATGCCTGCATTATTGATCAATAAATTGATGCGTCCGAAGCGGCTTCGGGCGGCCTCGACGAGATTGCGGCGGTCGACACTGTCCGCGATATTCGCTCTGACGTAAAGCACCTCGGTACGCCGGAACTTTGTAATTCTGCGATCGCTTCTTCCACGGCTTCAAGGGGACGCATTCCGCAGAGAACGAGATCGCAGCCGATGCGTGCGAGTGCTTGAGCGATGCCGAAGCCTATTCCCCTGGCGCCGCCGGTGATCAGAGCGACTTTCTTCATTGTGATTTCGTTTGCGATTCTCCGCCTCCCCAAAATGTGAGATACGGCTGCTTCATGGCAATGCGCTGGACGTACAGGGCGGCTTCGCGCGCGTGGTAGTCGCCCCACATGCTTGATTCACCGCAGGGAACTTTGCGATTTTTCGGAATGTGAGTCCCATCCGTTCGGCCGATGATACACGGAATGCAATATCAGTCCATGGTGTTGTGAGATTCGTACTCAGATAGGGTTCGTCCAGAATCGTATCGAGGATGCTCAAGCCGGCCTGGCGATATCGATTTCCCTTTGCACCAAGATAGTGTCCCAACCGCAGAAGGCCTTGCGCGGCGATCGCGGCGGCGGAACTGTCGACCGGTTCGAAATCGTTAAATGGATCCGCAGGTTTTGTCTGCCAGTCGCCAAGATTGTAGAGTTGCGGCGCCGAGGTGTCCCAGTAGGGAATTCCATCGGCGGCACTGGCATGATCGATATAAAAATCGCAAGTTGCCTGTGCTGCTTTCAAGAGCAGGGGAAGTGATGCTCTTGTCGTTATATCGCGCGCAGAAACTCCAGTTGTTCGCTGAACCCGCACATGGCCCAGGCCAGACCGCGAGTCCACGTACTAAATGGCGAATATCCCTGTTGCGAGTTGGGACAGCGGAAGTTGCCGTCGCGAATGTTGAAAATGGCTTCGTGCGCGACGCGACCGCGAACATCGTAGGCATCGCGGCCTTCACCGTAGATATACGGAATAGGTCGCAGTCGCGATGGCGTGCTGGCGAAGACGTTCAAGGAGCGATAGTCTGAGAATCACCTTCCTCCATCAGCACGTGACCCAGGTGGTGCGCGATGGCCAGCGAGCGCAAGGAGCGGATGGTATCGACAAACAACGATTGTGGCCCATTGAACGAATGAATGAAGCCGCCGTCTTTGAGTTCTTGTCCATCGCCGCGCCTGCACCGCACCGCTTAGTTTGAGGGCCAGTTCGTAGAAGTCGCGTTCCCACTGGTTTTCGGGAATGCGTCCTTCGCCCATCAACCGCCAAAGATTTCCGTAGGTGCTGACGTTGTTGAAGCCGTGGTCGTGGACTCCAAAATGGCTGACGTGCGGCGCCATTTGTTCCACGGTCGCCGTTCGCGCCCGATCGAGAAACTTTTGCTCTCCGGTGGCGTCGAATTGGAGGATGGCCGATCCGTATTGAAAACCTTGCGTCCATTCCGTCCATCCCCGACTGGTGTACTTTCCGCGCACGGTGAAAGACGGGCGAGCCTTTGGAAGAGTCGTAGCTCTTTTCAATCTGCTGAATCTTGCCGGCGGAGAGTTGCCAGAAGCGTCGCAGCTTTGCGGTCAGGTCCGTCGGTTGAAGTTTGAGATTAATCTTCATGAGAGTGGATGGTACTTGCAACGACGCGGAATGTGAAATCCCGACGGACATAAAGCAATAGCATATTGTGATGCGGCGCATGCAATCGTCGCGTTCGAGTGATCGTTCCATTCAGTGGAACGGTTGGGTTTGCTTTGCGACAAATGCTACATTACGTTCTTCGCGATGCGCAAGTCAGAAGACAATCACGCGGGTCGAAGGAGATGCTTCCAATGTCATCCGAATTTTCACGGCGACAAGTTTCTTGTGGGCGTGGGTGCCGTAGCGCCGCGGCCACGGTGGACCTTTCGCCATGGCTGCTGCCGATGCGGCTGCTGCCGCGAGAGAGCGTCTCCCGATTGGTTTTTCCACGCTAGGCTGTCCTGGCTGGACCTGGGGGAAAGTTCTCGATTTCGCCGAAGCAACATGGCTTCGCCGGCGTGGAGCTCAGAGGCATTCAGGGAAATATGGACTTGCCGGCATGTGCGGAGTTTAGCGCCGCACGCATCAAGCAATCGAAGAAGGAGCTCGCGGACCACGGCCTGCATATTTCCGATCTCGGTAGCTCATCCGAAATGCACGACAAGGACCCTCAAAAGAACGAAGCTCAATTGGCTGATGCCAAGCGGTTCATCGATCTGGCTTCCGAGCTGGAAGTCCCGTACGTACGTGTGTTCGGAAACCTGATCGATGGGCCGCAGGATGAGGCTATCGCGCGAGTGGCAAAATCCCTGCGCAAGCTCGGTGATTATGCGGGTCCGAAGAATGTGACCGTACTCATCGAATCCCACGGCGATTTCGTTCATTCTCCAACGTTGCTTGAAATTTTCAAACAAGCCGACTCTCCACACTGCGCATTTCTTTGGGACGCGAACCATACCTACGTGCTGGGAGGCGAAGATCCGGCCTTTACCGTGTCGCTGTTGGGAAAATACATTCGCCACACTCACCTTAAAGATTCGGTTGGCAAGGGAGATCAAGCGCATTATGTTCTGACCGGCCGCGGAGAAGTTCCAGTCAAGAAACAGGTCCAGGCACTGGTCGACATAGGCTACAAGGGCTATTACTCATACGAGTGGGAAAAAGTTTGGCATCCTGATCTTGTGGAACCGGAGATCGCCTTCCCCGACTATGCCGAGGTCATGACGGGATACTTGAAGGATGCATACGCCCACCGGCCGAAATGATCCGTCTAACTTTCTTGAATATTCCAGTAAGACTTTGTTGTCGCTCGGCCTCGGCTCCCGTTTGTCGCCGGCAGCGAAAGCGGCGGGACTTATCGCCAGGCCGGATACTGTCCGATTCCAGATCAGGGCGTAAGCCACTCATCCAATCTTTGGGCGACAAAATCGTCATCGTTGAGATGGGGATAGTCTCGATAGACTCTGTCGATTTCTTCTTTTTGACGGCGACCAAGACCCTCGTGTTGATCCAGACACCAGATTCCTTCCAGCAATCCCTGCCGCCGTAAGCACTTCATGCAAGCCCGAGATGCAGCCGGCAAAATGATTCGCGGCATCGAAAAATGCGGCATTTGAATCGGTCACTTCAACGCTCCGTCGAATGAGATCCTGGGAAATGCTCTTCGACACCGAATGCTGCATGACAATCACGAAGCAGTTCGGCAGCCTTCTGCGTCCACACGGCCCAGTGGCCGAGCAATCCTCCCACGATGCGGAGTTCTTTTGTGCTCTCCATTTACTTGGAAGACAAACGGAGTCAGAAGATCCATCACGATGTTGTCGTCGTTTCCGGTATAGAGAGCGATCGGCCGCCCCGATTCGGCGACCGCCCGGATGACGTCCAGGGTCTGGTAGCGATTGAAGGGAGCGATCTTGATGGCGACCACGTTTTCGATTTCCGGAGAACTCACGCCAGAACCGATACGAAAGGAGGCGGCCGCCGGCGGCTGGTTGCAGATAGAAGCCGACGATCGGGATCACTTCCGCCACCCTCCGGCAATGGCTGATGAGCGCCTGATCGTCCGCATTTGTAAAGCGGCCAGGCTCAACAGACCTGCGTGGTATCCCAGTTCGTTTAGTAATTGGGCTTCGTGCACGGCTTGCGGCGTTTCGCCGCAAATGCCGCCGATCCTGATCAACGGCTCGGCGCGGGAACGATCAGCACGATCCATTTCCTCGGCGGCCAATTTAAGAACAGGCTCGAACAATCCGATGCGCGGATTTCGAATGGCAAATTCCGTCGTATGCACTCCCACAGCCAGGCCACCCGCTCCGGCGGCAATGTAATAACGAGTAAGAGCTCTTTGACGCCGTTCATCCAGCCGTCGTTCGGCAGTAAGCGCCAGAGGATGAGCGGGAATCACCGCGCCTCGCATGAGTGCTCGCTTGATTCTGGCATCGAGTTCCTTTCGCCACTCCGACCTCCTTCTAAAAATCTCCCGCTCGATTTTCGAAATGCGTCGGCTTGGCCAGACTTTCGCCACCGCGCACCGCCCAATCGGCGATCCAGGCCATCATTTGATCGACACGCCGTTCTGGGATAGCCGAAGAGGTGCATTGCTTTTTGAGAATTGCAGATGAGGGCATCGCCGGATTCGACGCCTTCAAAACGCACCGGTTTTTCCATGCAGTTCTCCGAACTTCTCGGCCACGCGACGAACGCTTAATAGTTCCGGTCCGGCGATGTTGAGCACCAGCGGAGGCGAAGTGACGTGAGCCAGGGATTGAAGACTCATGGCGACGGCGTCGCCCTGCCAGATCGCGCTAAAGTGCCCCATCGCCAGGGGTACGGGTTTTCCGGAGAGCACGAGTTGGGCCAGGTCCATCAACACGCCATAACGCAATTCGATGGAGTAGTAGACACGGAGAATCGGTCATCTTGATACTCTCGGTTCGACTGAAATGTTCGAAGATCCGTTCACGCCCGACACAGCTCATGGCGTAGTCGCCCACGGGACGAAGCGGGTCTGTCTCGAGCGAACCACCAAAATTTACCGGAGAGAGACCATATACGTTGCCGGTGGAGAAGACTGCGATGCGGCTATTGCGATATCTCTCGCTCACCGGTCCGGGCAGGATAGCGTTCATGGCCCAGGTCAGTGACTGATGACCCGTCGAGCCGAATTTCATTCCTAGCCATGTATACGATGTTAGGAGCGTCAGGTAGTTGCGAATACGACTTAAGATCCAGCAGATCGCATTGGTGGGTTTCGACGCCCCAGGAATGAAGTTTGTCCGGCAGGGTAGAAGTGGAAAACCTGGAGACGCCGATCACTCGCCGCGAGACGCCCGCCAGATCGGACGCTCGCTTCGCCATGCGGGCGAGCGTCGGGCCCATTTTTCCGCCGACTCCAAGAATGACGATGTCGCCCTCGAGCGAGCCCATGGCATCGATGGTGTCCTGCGTCGGTTCGCTCAGGATGTCTTCAAGAGCTGCCACATCCTGGATAGGGTCTTCTTTGGTTGCGAATTGCGCCAATCAGTGATCCTCCGCCTTTTCCGATAAATCTTGCGTTATGCGGCAGTTATCGAATCCGAAAGTCCTGGCTTTCAGTCGACCGTCGATGTCTTGGCTTGCGGCGACAGACTGGTAAATCGCGACGGCTCCGAGCACGCAGGCCACAGTCAGCACTTCCCAGGTCAACCCATAGCTGTGGTATCGATCGAAGATCTTTCCAACCGTCCAGGGAGCGAGCCACTGACCTATGGTGTATCCCATAATGATCAGGGCCAAGAGCTTTCCGAGCGACTGCGACTCCGAAGCATTCGGCTGTTACCAGAGGTATCAGCATGTAATCGGCGCCCATTGAAAAACCGAAAGCCACGACGAAGGTCAATGCGACAACCGGATAGTGCGCCAGATAAAGCAACGGGATCGCTGCTCCGAGAAGCAGGTAGAACAGAGCCATGGTGTTCTTCTTGCTAAAACGGTCCGCAAGATATCCTACGAGCACCCGTCCGCCCAAACTTGATATCAGCAAAATCGATAAGAAGCGGGAAGCTGCGCCAGCTGAATAGCCCTGATCTCGAAGGAAAAGAATCAGGTGTTGTATCACCGAATTCATTGCTCCCAGCACCAGCGTGGAACCCAATAAAATGAGCCAGAAATTCATCGTGCGGACGGCGGCTGCGACCTGACCGGATGGAGGTGCGCCGCTGTTGAACGGCCCTTTTGCCGAAGCGCCGCCGTCGATCCCATCAGGCAACAAACCCATTTCGCCTGGGCTTGAACGTGTAATCCAGATTCCCACTGGAAATAACACCAGCAGGATGACCGTGCCTACCGACTTGGAGCGCGTGGCGCCATCCAAGAGTGCGGATCAAAAGATTTGAAAGAGGAGGCGAAATTGCTCCGCCCAGCCCCAGCCCGAGATACGCGTAGCCCATCGCTCGACCGCGCCTCACTTGAAACCACCGGGAGATGAGAACCTGATTTGCAATCGGACCGGCCAGCGTATAACCGAGCACCTCCAGAATGCAGAGCAATTCATACTGCCAGAAGCGAGTCATGAATCCCATCAGGATGAGGGGAATGCCGACGAAACCGATTCCATAAAGAATGACAGAACGGGCGCCGATCCGATCGATGAGTACTCCAGCCAGCAATCCGCAGGGTAGCCCGACGATCAGAAAGCCAAGCAGAAATCCCTGGGTCACCTGAGCGCGGCCGAATCCCAATGATGCGACGAATGAAGGGTAGAAAACCGGGAAGCCATAAAAGATGACTCCCACGACGAAGAACAGGTTCAGGAAAGTCGCGGCCACAATCCACCAGCCGTAGAAGACGTTTTGCGGTCGGCCAGGATCTTTAAGATTTTGCGCGCTTTCATTCATGTGAGTCCGGGCGGTGCATTCTGCCAAGAAGAACGCAATCTAATTCCCAGCCCGTTAAGAATATACAGTATGCCTCGCATTAAACCGTCAATGAAGCGAGCCCGGCTTTCTTCGGAAAACGTATAGTTTCCGTTTGGTAGAATATGTTCTTCTGAGTAGAAGAGCCACACGCAAAGCCAAAATGAAATTGCTGGAAAACGATGCGGCGATCCGGCTTCTGCGCCCCTCCGATATCGATGGCGGGATGAAATTGACGCGTGCTGCCGGATGGAACCAACTCCCCAGCGATTGGGAGCGTTTGTTGAGGCTTGAGCCTGAGTGGATGTTTCGCGTTGGAGGCAGACGGTGAGGTGGCTGCGTCCTCCACTGCCATTTGTTATGGGAAGGAACTGGCGTGGTTGGGCATGGTGCTGACGGCTCCGGAGTATCGACGTCGCGGTTTTGCGGAGTCACTGGTAGAGCGTGCGTTGCAATTTCTGCAGTCTCGTGGCGTAACCACGGTGAAGCTCGACGCTACCGCAACCGGAATTGGTTTGTATCGAAAGCTTGGTTTTGTTGACGAATGCGAAATAGAGCGTTGGCAGCGTTCGCCGCAACCAATTCCGGCAGGCGAAGCAATGTCTTATGTCCCGGAGTTTTCGTATGATCGCGCCGTTTTTGGGGCTGATCGGAGCGCGTTGCTGGCGGACTTGGAGCGATTCGGCGCAGCCAGTCTGCCCGGTGAAGGATACGCGATGGGGCGAGCCGGCTTCACGGCCGCTTACTTCGGTCCCTGTCTGGCGAAATCAACTGCTGCCGCTCGGCGGCTGCTGCGATGGTTTCTTGCGGGTCGTGGAGCAGATCAAGTCTTTTGGGACTTGTTTCCGGGCAACCAGGAAGCCGTCCGCCTCGCCGAAGAATTCGGATTTGTTCCGGTCCGCCGCCTGACACGGATGGCTTTGTTCAACGGTCCGGCTCAGCCGGCGCCCAACCAGGCGGAAGTTTTTGCGATTGCCGGATTTGAACTCGGCTAGATCCGCCAGCAGGTTGGGCTCTAATCTATGACTGCAAGAAATCATATCGATCTCACGGTCAAGACCATGAGTGTTTTGGAGTCGCTGGCCGAGAGTGCGGAAGGCGAGAGCCTCAAGGACATAGCGGCCCGGGTTCGGTTGGTCAAGAGTTCGGTATTTCGCATTCTGTTTACTTTGAAAGAAATTGGTTATGTCGAGCAGGTCGGCGAAAGCGGACGCTATCGGCTGACCTTCAAGACCATGGCCCTGGTTCGCCGCTCTACGGAACACTTGACGTTGTGCAACCTCGCCCGTCCCCATCTGGTGAATCTGCGAGACCGTCTGAAAGAATCGGTTTGGCTGGCAGAACTGCGCCGTCACGGCATCGTACTCATCGACACTGTCGAAGTCTCTCATCCGCTTGAAGCTGTCGTTCTCTGTGGGTGATCTTTGTCCAGTCCACGCGACCGCGCTGGGGAAAGCGATCGCAGCTTATCTTTCTCCGAAACAAGTGAATGCCCTTTTACCGAAGGGAAAACTGCCAAAGTTTACCTCCCGAACCCTGACCAGCCGCGGCGAATTGAAGGCAGAATTGCTTCGCGTTCATCGACAGGGATATGCGATGAATGACGAGGAAACGATTGAAGGCGCGGTTTTGGTGAGCGCGCCGCTGTTCGATTGCCTGGGAAACGCGTTTGCCGGGATTAGCGTGAGCGCACCGACGGCACGCTGTTCTTCCATAAAACGCAGGGAGATCATTGAGCACGTACTTGCAGCGGGCGTCGCGATAACACGTGACCTTCGGGACGCCGCATTCAGGGCCCCCGAGCAGGTGTTCGAAGGAAACTAGAGATTGCCTCGCTTCATTTCGCCCATCAGATAATCACAGGAGCGAACGCACAGAGCCATAATGGTCAGGGTTGGATTCTGGCAGGGATTAGAAGTGAATCCCGCTGCGTCCAGCACAAACAAATTCTGAACATCGTGGGCCTGCTGGAATTGATTGAGCACCGAAGTCTTGGGATTGCTGCCCATACGGGCAATGCCGCCTTCGTGGACCGCCCAACGCGGCGCAGATGGGTGCGCGTAAGTCTTGACGTTTTTCGCTCCAGAGGCTTCCAACATTTCGCCGGCGGAAGCTGCCATATCTTTGATCATCGCCCTTTCGTTGTCCCCATCGGACATGGAAATGCGGAGAACAGGAATGCCGTAGCTGTCCTTTACTTCTTTGTCGATCTCGACAAAGTTGTCCCATCGCGGCAGGATTTCGCCAAACCCGGTCAAGTAGATTCCGACTTGAGGTTCAAGCAACGCCTGTTTGTAGGCCTCACCGAAACCTGGCGCTCCCCAATTGAAATCGACGCTGCTGCCACCTTCGAATCCGTAACCTCGTAGAAAAGTCTTTTGAAGCTGGACCTTTCAGGTATTTCGAAAGCGCGGCACGTAGATTCCAGTCGGACGAGTGGGGCCGTTTAGAGTTGGCTTCGCTCCAAAAGAGGGAAAATCTCCGCTGCCCCCGGCACTGCTTACGTGCGCCGTGAAGTAGTGCCCCAATACGCCGCTGGAATTGGCGAGACCATTCGGACGTCGAACGTCGGCGGAGTTGAGCAGAATCCTGACCGACTCCTGGGCCTGGGCGCACAACAGGACAGTGCGGGCGTGAACTTCGTGCGACTCGTGGGTGTTGCGATCAACGTACATCGACGCCCGTCGCCCGGTTGCGGTCATTGTCCATCAATACCTTGTGGACGAGGGCGTTGGAAATGAGAGTGCAGTTGCCGGAGTGCAATGCATCGGGCACGGTAGTGAAGGCGGAATTGAAATAAGAATGAGTAACACACCCCCGTTCACAAGGACCGCAATAGTGACAACTAGCCCGGCCGTTGATCGGCTTGGTGAGATTGGCCGTACGGGCTGGAGTAACGGTGCGGCCGAGCTTTTCTTTGGAACGGTTGCGGAACTGAATTTCCTGGCAGGTCATCGCCATCGGCGGAAGAAACTTGCCGTCTGGGATTTCGGCCAGGCCTTCGGCGAGTCCCGCGATGCCCACATATTCTTCGACCAGGTCATAGTAGGGTGCGACGTCACTGTAGTTCAGGGGCCAGTCTTCACCATAACCATCATGCGACGCCGCCTTGAAATCCAGGTCGCTCATGCGCAGGCTCAAACGGCCCCAGACGTTGGTCCGGCCTCCGGTCACGCGCAGACGTCCTAACCAATGATATGGTTTGTCCTTCGGGGTGGTGTAGGGCTCGTCAAGATCGTTGCAAAACCATTTGTAGTTGTACTCGTCACAGGAAAAGTAGGACTGGATGGGGCGGGTCTTGCGGACGATTTCAGGGGCGAGAGCGCGATACTTGAGCTCGAAGGGCGCCTTGTGTTCGGTGAAACTCTGGTCGGACTGTGGCGCTCCGGCCTCAAGCAAGGCAACTTTCAGGCCCGCTTCGGCGAGGCGCTTGCACGCCCAACCACCGGAAGCTCCCGAACCAACTACGATGGCATCGAACTGAGATTTTCTTTCAGGCATAATTGGCTTCCGGTTCGAGTATCAACGCATGATAAAATCTGTACTGGCAGCTTCGTTCTATTCAGAAGAACCTGTTCTGTTGCGATGCAGACAGAATAGGTGTCGTCCCTTTAATTTGTCAATCAACCTTGCGTGCGGCCGCACACTTCCTTTCTGGCAGCGCGAAGTGTGAGGGCTGGAACTTCAGGGAAAGCAGGTGCCACGTGCTGAATCACGAATCAGAAACAGACGCCGGATTGTCTCGACGGGAATTGATACGAAGATTGGTGACCGGGGCAGGGGCTGGAGTACTCTTCGCACAAGCGGCCTTGGCCCATCCCATTTATAAGCATTTGGCCGACGGCGCGCTGTTGGCGAGCGCTGAAGCTCACGTTCCGGCAGGAGCATGGACACCGAAGTTTCTCAATTCCCATCAGAATGAAACCTTGGTGGTGTTGGCCGAACGCATTGTGCCGAATTCGGGCAAAGCCCAGGTGAATCGCTTCATTGATCTGCTCCTCAGTGTCGATAACGCTGAGACGCGGCAAAAATTTAACGATTCTCTGGCCGTCTTCGATCGCGAGTCGATGAGCCGGTTTAGTCATGCATTTAAAGATGTTTCCGAAGCCCAACAAAACGAATTGCTCACAGTGTTCTGTGCGGAAACGCTGAGTTTTATTCCCGATCCGCTCGGCGGGGTGGACGAGGACCGTCCTGAGAACAACACATCGCAGGGAACTCCCCTTACCCTGCGCGATCATTTCGAACATCTAAAGGTATGGACCACGGGTGCATATTATTCATCCGAAGTGGGCCTGCGCGAGATGGGATGGACAGGTAAGAAATTCTTTCTGGATTTTCCCGGATGCCAGCATCCTGAAGGCCACGCCTGACGTGTAGGCAAAGGGACTGTGCTTCCAACGTCCCTAGCCCGAAACAACAATGACGCAACCTGGCGCCGCCGCTCTCCCGCTTCGGCCAATGGAGCTTGATTTGGGATTCCGGTCAGAACCGCAAAGTGATACCACCGGTGAAATCGAACTCGTGGAGGTAGTGATTATTGCCTACGACCCAGCACCCGCCCCAGAATGGATCGCACCAATATCCGCCATCCGTGGTAGTGAGGTATGTGGGGGACCACTTGACCTGACCGCGAAAACCAAGATGATTGCTGACGTTGTATTTCGCACCTGCACCAAGAGCAAATGCGAAACGAGTCGCACCGTTGACGCCACTGCGGTCGGGCGACAAGTCACTGGCTCCTAATCCGAAGAATCCGAAAGGCCTCAGCTTCGCTTCACGGTCAGTCAAGTGGAAAAGGAAGTTGCCCATGTACTGGTTCTGTTTCAGATTGAATACCTTTACATCACTGCCGCCGCCTATGGGCTGGGCAAAGGTGTCTGCTTTTGTGTGATTCCACTGGAACTCGATACCGCCGTGCTCGCCTAGAAGGTAACCCGCCGTGATGCCGTAGTTCGTGCTGTTACCCACCTCGATTCTGTGAAACAGCGAAGTCGAGAGGTCCAACCCACCATTAATTTGCCCGCCAACGTGCGCAGTGAGTTCAACATTTTGAGCCGAAGCAGCCGGGAGTGCAAGAATGAACCAAAGCAGCACGGAGACGAGGGTTCTCTCTGCGTTCATAGTCATTTCAATCCTCTGTTGTGAGAGTTTTATTTCTTCACCGCAAGCGTAGCGAGTGTGACGGGTAAATCAACTGTATGGAATGACAGACATGCTGCGACTCGATGTTGTCGCTAGTTTGACCACGGCTGCGGGCTTCACCGTGCGTTCATCAATGCAGGTCGACAGCGCGGCAGAGAAGATGTTGTCCAAACGGTCAAGGCAGTTATACGACCAAGAAATGGCACAGCAACGCATCGCTTGTTTGATTGGCCAGACCAACCAACAATCCGACCCTACCAATAATTAGTAATAAAGGACCTAGGCGATCATCTTGATCGGCGGTGGAGGATCTTCCTTGTTTCCTTCTTATTGTTCGATATGCAGACTTTGAGTGTTTACGTGGCGCGAGGGGCTCCGTTCGCATTTCGCTGTCGATGCCGAGCATGAGGTATGCGGCTTCAAGTGAGGCGAGAGTGCAGGGCTGGTTATCTTCTCCGGCCTCCTCCGCTGCGCATTCCTCCGCCCATCGATCCGCCGAAGTTCTGGGTGCGCTGCTGACCTACGGCGCGTGCCTGTTGTTGCTGTTGTAGATTGGGCTGGGGTTTGGAGGTGGATTTCCATCCGTCGCCGGTGTTTTGAGACCAATTCCCTGACTGGCGGTTATAGCGGTATACGTCGCCGTCTTTTCCCGCGTAAATGTTGTTAGAGCCCGCGGCGACCCCGGCGCCGGTATTTGTGTTGTAGGCAGCGCCGCCGCGGCCTGCGGCTCCTTCGCCGCTGTAGATATTACCCGCGTATCCAGCGCCACCGCCAGCCACAACCCCGGTCGTAGGGTTATAGCCCACGGCCCCACGCCCCGCGACCGTATTTCCGGTGTAGATGTTTGTATTGGCGCCGCGGCCTGCAACACCGGCGGTGCCGCGTTGCGTATTTTGGAACGCGGTTCGGCTTGCCGCACCATAGTTCCCCGTGTAGGGATTCGCCCAGGCGGCCCGGGTACTGGCGTAAGCGGTATTCCCCCAGCGCCCGTATACATTCGCGGCGGCGTAGCCGCCGTAGCCGTAACCCCAAGCCGGCCCCCAGCAGCACGCTGCTCCGTAGTATCCCCATGGCCCCCACCACGGATAATAGTAAGGATAACCATAGGTGTAGCCGACGCCGATGGTGATGCTCCAACCCGTTCCCGAACTCCACGTCGACGCCACGCCAACTCCGTAAGTGTAGGGTGCTCCATACCAGTAACTGCCAACATAAGGCGGATAGTACCAACCCGTGCCGTACACAACCGTTGAGGTGGTAGAAGATACGACCGTACCGTAATACCCGGGAGTGTAGCCTACATAAACGACATCGGGCGTGGAGCGGTACACCTTGACGTAAGTGACGTAATGCAGAGAAGAACTGGGAGGAATCGAGTAGATCGCTGGCGGCACCGACGTTGCCACAGCCCACGGCCCATCCGGCGCAGCCCCCACGAACCAGACCGCATTTTCGACGGCGTAGTAGTTCTTGTCATCCACCTGAATGACCGGGGTCGCAGTGTTTACCGCGTAGTGCAGGTCTGTGCCTTCGATCTTCTTGAACTGGGGATCTTTGTCGTACTTGACCTGCAACTGGGCCTGGTTGCGAGTTATCGTGGCGGTCTGCGGTATGGCGTTCGCGATCAGTGCTTCCTTGGCAGGCCCGGTTCCTGGTACCGACGCCAAGACACCGGCTTTGGGACTATTTTCGGGAAGTTTGGCGAACTGCTCAGGCAGACTTTTGCCATCAACAAATTCCCAGGGACCACTCTCCAAAGATCTGGATCGAAACCAGCGCCCCGCCAGAAGGATGTAGTACTCGAGACTATTAGTATCCCGAAAAATGTTGGCAGTCGTGTTTTTGACGTACTCGAGTTTGGTAGTCGGAATGATCTCAAACTGCGGCGGACCTTCTGTTACCAGCAGCTCACCAGGGCCCACACTCACATAAATCACCGGAAGGTTTCCTTTTTCTTTTGCTTGTTTCAGCGAGGGCGGTGGCGTGCCTTCCTGTGCTGCTGCCTGCTGCCGCTCCCGGATTCCCTTGGTGATTTCCTTCATATCATCGGGAATCTTCGCAGCGTAGGACCAGGGACCTGCCATGAGGTCCGGCGCTCGCAACCACCCATCCATCACGCTCAGGTAGTACTCCTTCTTTTTGGTGTCGAGCAGAATCGTGGTTCGGGTGTTGAGCATCAACTGCAGGTCGGTTCCACCGACATCTCTATACTGTGGCGGGCCGTCGATGAGGACGAGTACCGAGGGTTTGGTGGTAAAGATAACTTTGGGAGGCTCATTGTTCACGGGAAACGCCTCTACCCCAGCTTGCTCTGAATCGTTCGCCTTCAACGCAGCTTCCAGCCGGTCGAGTGCTATCACCTTGGACTTCCCGGGAAGCTTAGCTTGCAGGAAGGCCTGAAATTCAGACTCCTTGGTTTTCATCATAGGAAACGTAATCTTGGTGATCTCGAAGTTGTCCAACGTTACCTGTCGGTTAACTTTGTCTACCTCCGTTCGAGCCGTGAACCAGACCACTCCGTACTTGGTCGTCTTATTACTCGTGCTCATCACCGCGAGGGCTGCATAGGCTCGTAGCTCGTCGCCGTTCCAAGTCTCGAGTTGTGGCTGGTACATGGAGAGGGTCTCGTCTCCGCGTGTGGCTTTGCGAGGCCATGCCTCGTCGACGCGCTGCTCGGAGCGAGTCGCATCGGCCGCAACCTGGGGCTTGGGACCCTCTGGTAACGGAGGCCGGGACGCGGAGGGAGCGTCTGGTAACGAAGTCTGAGGCTGGGGATGATCCGGCAATGACGTCTGAGCTTGCAAGCGGAGAAGAATAATTGCGAACAACAGCGGCAGAGTAAAACGAATGACGACCATCACTCTATTGCGCATGAATGCCCGTTCGGCTTTGTAGCGGGATGGTAGATGGCGTTCTGGCCTCTGGACACCGGCAGAAATAACAGGGTTCAATCAGGAACAGCTCAGATCGTGGCAGATTTCGAAAATCGTCAGTTGTTGTCGTCGCGGCGCTTCAGGGTTGGACGATCATCGTCATTCCCTTTGTCATCCTTACCACTCTTGTCAGCGGAAGACGTCCGCCGCAAGCTGGGCTTGTTCGGGTCTTCCTTCTTTTCCTGAATCTTGTGGCGGTTCTCAATCGCCGCCAGCCGCGACTTCACGTCGTCAAACTCCGAAGTCGAAACCACGTACTGGGCCCGTGCCGCCAGGACCTGCCCAATCTCGTGCTGTGATTTCTCAATGCGATCCGGGGTTTGGGGATGGGTAGAAAATGCTTTGGCCAAAGTGCCTGGCTTCTTTTTTTCCTGCGCCTGCACTTTTTCGAAGAAGCTGATGAAGGCCTGCGGGTCATATCCCGACTTGTACAAGTACTGCAGTCCCAGATAATCAGCTTCAGTCTCGAAACCTCGCGAGAAGTGCATGAAGGTCAGGGGCACCGCCAGACCCGCTGCCTCGTAGGCGGCATAGCCGACCCCGCCGCCAACGAAGATCAAGGGAATGGTAGCCATCTGCATCAGGCTTCCGCGTGTGTTCTCGCGGGCCGCGTGGCAGGCCGCCACGTGCGCGATCTCATGGGCCATCACCCCGGCCAGCTCCGCTTCTTCATCCGCCGCCAGGATCAGCCCGGAATTGACATAGAAAAAGCCGCCCGGTAGGGCAAAGGCATTGATGTCGTCGGAATCAATAACCTTGATCGTGAAAGGCACTTGCGAGTCGGAATTGCGCACCAGATTCTGACCAACCCGGTTGACGTATTCCGTGACCACGGGATCCTGAATCAGCTTGACGCTTGCTTCCACTTGCTGGGCATATTGCTTGCCCATGGCAATCTGTTTCTCGACCCCATACCAGTTTCCCATACCGGTCTTGCAACCGACATTGCGGTTCCCCACTGCATCAACATCCGTCTTACCGCCCTCGTGTTTTACCTTGTCGGGCTCCGGTTCAACGCTGGGCGCTGTGGGCTTGGACGGGATGGTGGCGGCAGCGTCCTGGTCTTTCGTTACAGTTCCTCCCTGATCCTGCCCAAAGCCAAGGGGAGTTGAATAGGCTAACGCTAGCAAGGCTGCCGTTGCCGCCAGGGACCGTAACTTCATGATGGACTCCCGGGTTCGCAAATTTCTTAAAAGCAGAAAAACCGAACCCTCGTGGGTCCGGCTTAAAGCGCGTACGTATCAATGTGAAGCAACGCGGTCGTGAGGGTCCGAACGTCGGTTTCCCGGCACTAACCCATGACCGCGTTGCAGGTTCCGAACTGGGCACAGAGTACCTGCTCCCACCTGCCCAGTCAGCTAGCAGTTATGCTAGTGCCTTCGTTTTTTTGGCAGGACCGCGTGTTTGCTTCATCTTCGGCATACTTGCTACACGTACACGCGCGCCAGCGGACTTGTCCGGCCAATGGCAGCCCTCGCAGGTTTCTTTCGAGCGTACGAGAGAAGATCTGGCGGCTCCCGACAAAGCCCTAGTAGAGATTTCCGTTTTCCCAACTAGTTTTGCTAGTTTCCTTTGTTGAAGAGCGCTGTTGTAATCCTCAAGTCAGAATTCCGCACATAAATTAGCAACTTGGATTTCGCAAGAAAGCCGAGTGGTGTCCTAAACCGCAAAATAAACAATCGAGGAGAAATTCATGAATTTGAGTACCGAAGAACGCGAAGAAGTGGCGACTGAACTGAAGCGTTTCGCCAGCGACCTAAACCTCTCTGACGATCAAAAACAAAAGCTTCATGCCGCTCTTACCGAGGCAAGAGAAAAGATCGCAGAGTACATGCAGCAGAATCCCACCACGACCAAAGCGGACGTGATCAACAAGGTTGTTGCAAATCGCGACGCGATTCGTCAACGGGTCGTCAGCTTCCTTAGTCCTGAGCAGCTGAAGAAGTGGGATGCGGAAAAAGAAAAAGCCAAGGACTTCCTGGGCCAGAGGATCGCAGCCTAAGGATGCACGTTGTACTGAGGTTGTTACGCTTAGGTGGCCGACAATTGATACCTGTCGGCCACCAACCCTATCTTGCTCGAGCCCCGACGTTCCGCTTTTCTGGCACAATTCTTAGCATTTCGCCGAACAGTATATCGACGGCATTATCTGGGAGACAAAAACAGAAACTTCGGATGTCCAGCACGCTTACGACGCCAGCAACCAGCCCGAACTCCACCTCTATCGTCTTCTTTCACACCTTGGCCCTTGCAGGCTTCTTCACGGGGAACTATCTCAACGACTGCTCGGGTCCACCCTTTGCCCGACCAGTCGAAAGTTAATAATCCTCTCAGGGTGGATGGAGTAGGTCAATTCCCCGTGCATCCCTTCTAACAGCTGCATGTTCTTCCCAGGACTCCACACCTCGATCATCTGCCCGTCGTCCGTCTTGTACTTGACCGCGTAATGCGCCTCCAGGAACGGTAAGTCCAACCGGTGAACGGAGACAATCGTTCCAGGCCCGATTATGAAAACCGTACGGGGGGATTGCAATGAGGACAATTTCGTAGTGGCTTCACCCCATGCCGGTTTCAGCAGTGTCGCCAATAATACGGCGCACAGTATTTTTCTCATCATTCCTTCCTCCAGACACCACCTTCCATCGACGAGTGTTGCTCCCACGAGCTCGGTCTGCATCTGTCGTTTTTGCCAGCGGTGTCTGGCCTGGATCCGGTCTTTGGACTCCCAAGGGGAAGGGCAGAGCTGGTTTGCCGGCCCAATTAACGAAATCTCGCGATGGAAGTCTCGAATGTGTTCTACCACTGGCCAGGCCATGGCAAGCGCGTTATGCCCGCAAGAAACATGGACGTCGCTGCGGCGCTTGCGCCGGGGCAACGACCGCTCTCAAGTCTTTTACTACGATGTTTGGAGAACGGAGACTCGGATTCTTGAGTGCTCGTTCCAAACGAATAGTTTTGTTCTGGAGTGATTTGATGACCATTAATGCTTCCACCCTCAACCTAATGAACCTCTTGACTCGTCAGCAATTCCGAACGGCAATCCTAGTAACAATAGGCCTGAAGAATAGTGAGATTGCAGAGTTTCTCGGCACTACTGAGCATGTCGTCAAGAACCTATTGAGAGATGTCTTCGACCGGACTGGCTGCTGGAACAGAGTCGAGTTGGCGCTCAGGTTTGTTTCTGAATCGGAGAGTAGCATGTATGACCGGAATAAAATAAGAAACGAAGTAGCAGAACTGGAGACGAGAGCCGGTCAGATACTTCACTCCCGTCCTTGGCAAGCCATCATGCGGCCGTGAACGACCTCGGGAAGGCCTTCCTCAAGCGAAGGGATTTGGATTGTCAGAAAGAAACGCGATAGAGCCCAACTCTTCATGAAGGACTGCTGCTTCGAAGCTGACATAGCGCTCGCGTTGGGGTCACTCTGGCAGTACTGCCAGTGGACAGGTCACTTTCCGCACCTGTAAGAAAGACAGAAGCGGACAAAACGCATCGGCGCCACTTCCTCCGCTGAAGGGCCGCTAGTTTACGCATGGCTGGCGGCCTATTATTCCAGCCCCGATTAGCTCTTACCCGCCCCGATTTCAGCAGTGACCTTTTTGACCTGTAAGAACTGCCCGTTCTACCGACCGCACCAGCACGTGTACTGTTGTTTGCGAACCGACGTCCTCTCGGGTCAAGAGAGAGGTGTCGCTAACTGTACGTAAGTTTGTCGGTCAAATTCTATGATCAACACCGTGCGTAAAATGTGGACGGATGAGCGTGGCCAGGACATCGCCGAGTACGCCGTGATCATGGCTGTAATCCTGGTTCTGGTCGTAGGAACGGTCAGGCTAGTAGGTTCGAACGCTAATCACGCGTTTTCTTCTGTTGCTAGTTCGCTTCAGTAGTTTGGCCGAAGCTGCTACTCGAGATGTTGAAAGCGGACACAGTAGTCCAGTCAACTATTTTCCGGTTGTTACCGCTGAGCCGTGAAGTCGTGACGAGCTTTCGTTCAGTTAGGCGGCTCCGTCACGGCCCACTGCGAGTCGGCGATTTGGCCGGAGTGAGAAAAGAACATCTTCAAAGTGCGGGGAATCCCTTGCGGGTTTCACTGAGGAACTACCATGAACCTTTATAAGCGGGCAATTGCAGAATGTCTTGGTACCTTTTGGTTGGTGTTCGGAGGGTGCGGCAGCGCAGTTCTGGCGGCGGCGTTTCCGCAACTAGGCATCGGATTTTACGGCGTCGCCCTGGCGTTTGGCCTGACTGTGCTGACGATGGCGTATGCAATCGGGCACATATCGGGCTGTCATCTGAATCCGGCAGTCTCGGTCGGCCTCGTCGCAGGCAGGCGCTTCCCGATCGCGGAATTGTTGCCTTATGTTGGTGCGCAGGTGCTTGGGGGGATCCTCGGCGCGGGAGTACTGTACGTGATCGCGAGCGGCAAAGTGGGGTTCGACGTGAGCGATGGTTTCGCGTCAAACGGGTACGCTGCACACTCACCTGGTGGCTATTCCCTGGTCTCATGCTTTGTCGCGGAAGTGGTACTAACCTTCTTTTTCCTGGTGATCATCATGGGAGCAACTGACCGCCGAGCTCCATCGGGTTTTGCGCCGATTGCGATCGGACTGGGATTGACGCTGATCCATCTGATCGGAATCCCGGTTACGAATCTCTCGGTGAATCCGGCCCGGAGTACAGGACCGGCCGTCTTTGTTGGAGGATGGGCACTCGCACAACTTTGGTTATTCTGGCTGGCCCCGATCATCGGCGGCACGGCGGGAGGAGCTCTTTACGCGGCGATCTTCGAGTCAAGAGCCGCAATAGCAGAGACCCCAATAGTGAGCAAGAACAGGGCAGCATAGTTGCATCGGATCATGATGCTGGGATCTGTCACATTGATGCCCGCGTCGGAAGGCGCACCACGAAGAGAAGCGTAGTTGTCCCGTTACTTTTTGAAGGCTTTCAGTTGCCGGCTGAAGCTGCGACGGGACAGGAATCTCGCGTTGGCATTTTTCGGAGAGGGTGTTCAGCTCCTGGGGGAACAAGGTAACGCAGAGGCGGTAATTCGGGTTGAAAGACTGTCGAATCAGATAGCCAATTTATACGACGTGGATATTCTGTGCGGATATTCCCTGGATACCGTTCAGATCGAAATAGACAACCCCATCTTCCAAAGAATCTGTGCAGAACATTCAGCCGTTCATTTCCTGTAAAGTCTGTGAACATCGCCGGACGGATTCGCTGTTCCTGCTCTGCCGCCCGTGATGGCCCTTTTTGGGTTCGACCTGTAAGAACTCCCAGTTCTACCACCCGCAGCCATCTCGTAGTATGGATGTTCGCCCAACTGAGCCATGACACCCAACTTCGAGGAAAACGCAGTGTTTGCTAACTGGTTTCGAGATTGGATCGCAGTAATCCAGCAAAGTCATGTCTGTGTTGAGAGCGTACTACCCGAGAACATTCTAGCGGCACACTCTCGTTTGGCCCGAAGCTGCTCACCGGTGGGTACGTCGCGTAAAGAGTTTCCAGTTCTTTAGCATTTCCCATTCGAGAGGAGGCCGAGGAGCACCGCACGCAGCATCAACCGGACGCCTTCCCTGAAATATCACCAATACACTCACTGACTGAGTTGTGAAAGTAAACGCCTCTTAATCAACAGTTAGCCTTTTTTGGGGAGTCTCCGAGCTACGAGACGACCGCTGGAGGACTGAAACATGAAATTCCGATTGATTGTTGTTGTGGGGTGCTTGTTGGTTGTGATGTCGCATGTCGCCACCGCCCAAACGCTCCGGGCATCCCGCGCAAGTGCGACGGAGGAGCCGCCCGTTTTGCCCGTCGGCCCCACCGCAAGCCAATCCGCTGAGATCATTGCAAGCCTGTTCGAATCCTCGCCGGCCATCCCGCTGGGCCCGGTAGACGTGCTCAGGGCATACGAAGTGGGAATGAGCTTGATCGCGCAGAGACTATCCGCCGAGTTGAGCAGCATTTCGCAAGCCAACCGAGCCAATCAGATTACCCGCGATCAGGCAGAATATTTGATCCAGGATAGATATCAGGTCGCGATGATGCAGCGTGAGGTGCTCAGCGCTTTGCACGACAGTTTGCAACACGACCTCGCTCAGGCTGGGCAACAATCCAGCAAAGTTGGCCAGTCAGACACCTCTATTGTTGTTGGGCAGTTACCGATGGCAGGGAACGGGCAGACTCAATAACGTGGCCACTCTCTGTTGACATGAGCTCTGTGAAAATGCCGGCGTTCTCGATCGCTTTTGAACCCATAACCGAGCTCCCGAAACCGAGTGTCCGACCCACGAGAAACTAAATCAACCTCCAAGTAGGAACAGGGCACCCGAGTTCTCCTGCGTGCGATTCGCGACTTGCCATGGATCATCGCGATTTCCTTAGTCCTGGAAGCGCATCAGCTATCGCATACAGGTTTCTGCTGCACAAATCCTCAAACAAGTTTTAGTTCGCGACTACAAGAACTCCAGTTTTCCACGGAGGAATGTTGTGCCAAGCTAGAAAAACTTACGGCGGTTAACGCAAGAGACCAGCCAAGACCTCAGACTGAGCCATGATTTAGGGCACACCATAAAACACTTGTTGCGAATGCTTCCAAAACTCATATCTATAAGGAAACCTCAAGGAAACCTCATGACCGATATTATTCGTGATGACGCGACTCGATGGCGGCAACTCTGCCAGACCGCTTATTTTGAGTTTGAACCAAAAACGTTACTTGAACGCGTTGTCGAGGCACGCGGCGCAGTTCTCGACCGGATCGAAGACAACCTTTCCAAGCCGACCAGTGGCGAACAAAACGAACTGCGCAACGCCTTAGAGACGTTGAGCATTCTACAAGAGCTTGCGGAGCGTGACATCAGCGAACTAAAAAGCAGAGTTCAATCGCGTTCGGCAGGTCACGCTCGGTCAAGAAGCGTAAAGTCTTCTGAATGGACCTAGGTGCAGCTTCTTTTCTGGCATCCATCTTTGCTCCCTCGCAACGACACTCCTCCATTCTTCTCCTACAGTTGGTTGGAGGAGAAAAACATCGATGGATTGTCGATTTTCAACGTTGCAGGATATTTTGAGTTCAGAACAATTTAGAACCGTCATTTTGTTCTCTCTTGGGTTGGATGTTTGTCATATAGCCGACCTCCTTGAAACAAGTGAACGGAGCGTATGCAATTCCTTAGGGCAGTGCTTTGTCCAGCTCGGATGTGGAAGCTTGCACGAACTCACTCAGAGGCTGCTTTACGAGTGGGACAACGACTTGTATGACGAGAGATTGGAGAGGGAACTGGTCTGGCTGCAGACCGCAGCCAGGCGGAAGCTCGAGAAGATTGCTTCTCCAGATGAGTCGGGCATATTCGCGGAAGGCAGAGCGCTTCCTTCAGCAAAATGGGTCAATTAGAGAGCTTCGACGCGCCAATGGGGCATTGCAGCACAGTAAGAGCGACTACTCAGGCGACGCCGGTTCAAAAAGCCTTCACCCAATACCCTGACGAAAGGTCGACGGTCGACTTCCGCGGCTAGTCGACGAGAGTTTACAAAACACCAGAAATAAATCACGGAGGATCAGAGGATCAAAGGATTAAGTGAAAGATCAATCAGCGCAGCAACTTCAGATGCCTGTCGACTAGGCGGGACGCAGGTGAAGAATCTCTGTAAGAGTTGACAGTTGCCGGCATCGGGAACCTGGGTTAGTTCATAAAAGTGCGATGTATGCCATCGAAGGTCCCATCAGGAACCAAGATTAAGTGTAAGACCGGGCTATCAACCTGCGATTGTTGATGCGGCCACAGTCTGTAGACTGCAGACGTTGGAGTCGAACAAATGCCTGCTTGTTCTGGTGCTCGGCATCTACTCCTTGGAATCGTAGTGGTGCTCTTCGCTGAATGGGTTCCCGCTCAGCAGAGATCAAAGAACGTATTGCCTAACCCCTTAGAGCAGCTAAGCAATTCTATTCAGAGCATCGCGACACAAGTGTCACCAGCGATCGTTCAAATCGAGGTATTAGGGTACATACATCCTGATGACGATAAAAACGATGACAAGGATAAGGGAGACGGACGTGTAGTTACAAAGGCAAACTTCATTGCGTCAGGCGTAATCATGAGCACGGACGGATACATTATTACCAACGCTCACACGGTGAACGGTGCAAAGAGGGTACGAGTCAACCTTGACGACAGAGTTCGTGCTCCGCAGTGGAAAGGTGTTCCCCCGGTCCTTACGTTCGATGCGAGAATAGTCGGAAAGTGTGAGCAAGCTGATTTGGCGCTCCTGAAGATCGATGTGAATGGCTTGCCTACCGTTTCCCTTATGGATTCAGACACCGTCCGTCCGGGGACATTAGTGGTCGCGGTAGGTAATCCAGAGGGACTAAAAACGTCGGTCTCGATAGGGATCGTCAGTGCAGTCGCTCGTTCCGAAAATGCCGATCGGCCCGTGCCCTACATTCAGACAGATGCTCCCATTAATCCCGGTAGCAGTGGAGGCGCTCTGGTTGATATGAAGGGCAGGCTTGTAGGGATAACCAGCTTCATGGTTACCGAGGGTGGGGGCAGCGACGGGCTGGGGTTTGCCCTCCCGAGCAACCTGGTTCAGATCATTTATCAGGAGCTCAAGACGCGTGGACATGTCCGCGTCGGCGAGATCGGCGTCAGAGTTCAGAACATTACGTCAACTCTCGCACGTGGGCTTGGGCTCTCACAGGACTGGGGTGCTGTAGTTTCCGACGTGGAACCAAACAGCCCGGCAGAAATGGCAGGGCTGAATGTGCGAGACGTGCTTGTAAGTGTGGACGACGAACCTGTTATCGGGCTATCTCAGTTTAACGCGACTTTCTACGGCAAGCGGGCCGGGGACCGCGTAAGCCTTGAGATCTCTCGAAGTGGTGCACACCTGAGGTTCAATGTGCCGGTTCTGGAGAATAGTAACGAAGAATCTGACGATCCAATGAACTCGATCTTAAACGATAGCAGTCGAGTTGCCGAGTTGGGTGTCATGGGTATCCCTGTGAATGAAAGGCCGCGCTCGGAGATGTCGCGCCGACGGTCCAAGTCCGGCGTAGTGGTCGTAGCCAAGCTCGACCAGAGTCAGCAGAAAACGGACCTGGCAATGGACGACCTCATTCGGTCGGTGAACGGCCGGTCCATCTCAACTGTAAAAGAACTGAGGATGGAGATCGAGAAGTACAAGTCTGGCGAGTCTGTCGTATTGCAGGTCGAGCGCAACGGCCGGCTAATGTACGTGTCATTCGAGATGGATTGACCATCCTGGAAACGTTGGAGTTGGTCTGCTCGTGTTGCTGGTGCGATGTGAAAGTTGCGCCCGGTGCCGCTTATCGCTGCCAACATGAAAGTGAGCGGTCCTGAGGCAGCGCGAGCCTTAGCGAATGTCCCATCAAGTGGTGCCCCTCCTGTAACTCTTGACAGATCTGATATCGACACTCGCAGCTTAACCTGTCGTGAGGATCTTCGGACGCCATTCGCGGGGTCCTCGCTCTCTCTACAAGGAAGGATTCGATGAGGAAGCACTTCATAAACACAATTCTGATAGCTGGTGTTCTGTGCACCGCGGTATTTGCGCAAAAAGTTGAAATGTTCGGCGGAGCCCAGTATGAGCATCTTCAGCCCAGCTATAACGCCGTGGGGTGGAACGCCGCGTTAACTGGAAACTTCAAACACGTTCTCGGAATTACGGCCGACTTTAGCGGTGTGTACAATTCGCGAAGGACCAGTTCTTCGGTTTACACCTATACTTTTGGCCCCGTACTCACCGCACGCCTGCCAGTAGTTCAACCCTTTGTACACGCATTGTTCGGTGGCGCCACCACTTCGGCAGCAGGCACGAGCGACAGCGCGTTTGCCATGTTCGTTGGCGGTGGGTTGGATATCGGGCTTCGGAAAGGGATCGGATTACGGCTGGTGCAGGCAGACTGGCTTTTCACCAAGTTCGGCGATCGAACACAAGACCGGCAGGGTAGGGTCTCCGCCGGCATCGTCATAAAGTTTTAGGACTTTGAATCACAAAACCACCAGTAGCACGACAGACAATCTCCGCGGCACAAGGTGCCAATAGTCGCACTATCTCGAAGATTCTACAGCTATTAAGGCAGGTTAACTTTTGCTCTAAAAGCTGGTAAGGTATTCCCCTATAAGGCACTCAAGTATTCCCTGTGATTCCTCCGGATTTTTGGAGTCCTCATGTCTTCGCAGGCGCTGCCAGCCCACTCTAAACGCCTTTTCCGCTATCTTTTTGAGCACGCATCATTGGGAATTGCGCTGGAGGATTTGGACGGCAGACTCCTGCTCGCCAACCCCGCGCTTTGTTTGATGCTGGGATATCGCGAGCAGGAACTGTGCGGCATGAGGTGCTCAGAATTTGGCAATCCCGAAGATTCCAGAGATGAGCGGGCTCTCTTTGAGAAGCTCCGGGCAGGCCTCATCGACCCGTACTCGATGGAAAAACGCTATTTGAGAAAAGATGGCGCTGAGCGCTGGGGACGTTTGAAAGTCTCTCTTTTGAAGGATGGCAATGAGGTACCAGGCCCCCTGGTCTGTGCATTTGTTGGGTTTCGAACTGCACGAATTTGTAGGAACGACTGACAATGCAGACAGTTTTAATGCCTCTCATGTCTTGTTCTACTAACGGCTGTCGTGACAAGTCGACACGTGGTAACCCAACACAAACAGCTCCACCCAGATTTTGGAGGACCTCATGAGATTAAGAATAGTTGCCTCAAGTCTTGTCTTTGTTTTGTTAGCGGTAGGTCTCGCCGGCGCAAAGGATTCCCCCGACGAACAACGGGCAAAGACTCGCAAAATGGCAGCGCAAACCTTGGAGGACTTGTATAAGCTTGAACCCTCGTCCAAGGAGCTCATCCAGAAGTCTGTTGGATACGCCGTTTTCGACAACATGGGAGCTAACCTGCTTCTGGTGAGCACGGCCCGCGGGTCCGGTATAGCCGTCAATTCGAAGACCAGCCAGGATACTTTCATGAAGATGGTTTCCGCTGGTGCCGGGCTCGGAGTCGGCGTGAAAGACTACCGCGTGGTCTTCGCGTTCGAAAATGAGCCGGCTTTGGCAAAGTTTCTCGAATCCGGTTGGGATGGTTCTGCGCAATCAGATGCAGCCGCCAAGACAAGTAGCTCCGGCGGGGCATACTCGGGAGCAGCCACAGTTGCACCTGGCGTCTGGGTATATCAGATCACCAAAAAGGGCCTTGCTCTTCAATTGACGCTGCAAGGTACGAAATACTACAAGGACGACGATCTGAACAAATGATAGCGTTCGGCAGAAATAAGCATGCCTAGTGCTGTCTTCACGGGTCTCCATATGGCTCCCAACGCACATATGGGAATCACTTCGACTGTCAGAATACCCTGAGAGCTGCACAATGGGTGTTGCTGTACGAACCGACCGAGAGGGAGACCGGGCAAGTATCGTGCCGACCGGTTCGTTCGACTTGGCTCATGCTACAGCGGTGGCCACGGCAGTGGAGAGCACTGAAGCCTCTCTGGGTGGTTGCCGTTCGGTCAATGTCGACCTATCGCAGCTGGATCGTATCGACGGCGCCGGCGCCGTCTTACTGGCACGCCTTCTCGATCGGCTGGACGCGAATGAATGCGCCACGCGCCTGGTTGAGGGCCGCAACAGCAACGCGGAACGCTTGATCGCCCTTTATCGCGAGCGCCGAGGGGACCGCCCAGCGCCTCAAAGATCCGCGATGAGTTCTCTGGATCGGATCGGCGCATCTGCAGCTGAGTTGCCTGGAAAAGCATACGCGGCGCTTGATTTTATCGGCCGCTACGCCGCTACGCTGCCGAAAGTCACCGCGAAGCCTGACTCGGTCGATTGGGGTTCTTTGCCCAGGCTGATGCAAGAGATCGGCGCACAAGCACTGCTGGTCACGAGCGCCGCCAACCTGCTTGTTGGCGTCATCGTCGGATTTTTAGGCGTCTCGCAGCTCGGGCGTTTTGGAGCTGTGTCCTATGTTCCCGAGTTGGTGGTTGTCGCACACTTCCGGGAGCTCGGCCCGTTGGTCACTGCGATCGTCGTGGCTGGGCGATCGGGTGCTGGCCTCGCCTCGGAAATCGCCACGATGCAGGTGTCGGAGGAAATCGACGCCTTGCGATCCATGGGGTTTGATCCGCTGAGGTGGTTAGTCGTGCCACGATGTCTCGCACTCGCTGCCACGGTGCCGCTCTTGACCTGGGTGGGTGACGGTGTGGCCCTGATCGGCGGTATGGCAGCCACGCTCTCCATCACGCAAATGACTGCACGCGCCTATGTCCAGGCGACCATGTACGCGATCACCCCCGCTCACCTGGTGGCGGGCCTCGTCAAGAGTCCGTTTCTGGGACTCGCGATTGGATTGATCGCATGTTGTCAGGGCCTGCTTGCACGGGGCGGTGCTGCCGCCGTCGGCGCCCGGACGACGACCGCCGTGGTTCTGGCCATTTTCAGTGTGATCGTGATCAGCGCCGTGTTTACCTTCTTCCTGGTGCTGATAGGCGTCTGACATGCCGCTATTAAAGCCGCATATTACGGTCGACGATTTACGTATCGGTTGGGGAGCGCGGGTCCTGATGGAGCACGTTAGCTTTCAAGTCGAGCGAGGAACGGTCTTCGCAATCCTCGGCGGATCAGGGTGCGGCAAAAGTTCGCTGCTGCGCTACCTGATTGGACTGGAACAGCCTCAAGCCGGGCGCATCGAGATCGATGGCGTTGGAGAGCCGCATCGTTACGAGGGGATACCCCCCTTCGGCGTGCTGTTTCAATCGGGCGCACTTTTCAGTTCTATGACCTTGGCGGAAAACCTCGCGCTTCCGCTGACTGCATGGACCCCGATCCGGGGTTCGGTGGTATGGGAGCTCGTCCAGGCCAAACTCAATCTCGTGGGCCTTGGTGCGTTTGCCGAGCATCTGCCGGGTGAAATCTCCGGCGGCATGAAAAAGCGTGCTGGCATCGCCCGCGCGCTCATGCTTGAGGCAAATCTATTGTTCTTTGATGAGCCGACCGCCGGGCTCGACCCAATTTCGGCGGTCGAGCTCGACCAGCTCATCCTCACGCTCAGCCGTGACCTGGGCATCACGATGGTCATCGTGACCCACGAGCTGCCCAGCATTTTTCTGGTGGCCGCGCAGTGTATCGTTCTGGACCTGGCGGCGAAAGGGATCGTGGCACGAGGCGACCCGCGGAAACTTCGCGATGAATCGGAGATCCCATTCGTGCACAACTTCTTTACGCGGTCGTCGCCCGCAGTATCCGCTGGTCAGGGAGGGTAACCGGATGGCTGTCGAGAAGAGCTACGCGCGACTTGGTCTTTTCATCGTAATTGCAGTGGTGGTGATCCTAGCAACGGCGGTGCTCTTCATTCAACGTATGAGGACACGTGCCGTAATCGCTTTGGTCACCTATACCAGCGAGAACGTCAGCGGCCTGGACGTGTCGAGTCCCGTGAGGTACCGAGGCGTACCCGTGGGCCGAGTCACAGACATACGCGTTGATCCGCGCGAGACCACTGTCGAAATCGACTTCGAGGTGTTCCTGAACCGCCTGAACACCATTGGCTTCAATGTCAACCGGGTTCGAAAGCTGGCGGATGTTGGAGGGGAATTGCCGCGCCTACGGGCCCAGATCATCGGCAACCCGGTAACCGGAGAGGCGTACTTATTACTGGATGTGCCAAAAAATCCTCCACCAGGAATGACGCTTGGGTTCAAACCAACTCTCCCCTACGTACCTTCAATACCTTCGATGCGCGCAACGGTGCAGGACAGGCTGCCTGCCGTTTTGGATCGCGCGGAAGCGACGCTGGAAACTCTCAGGGAGATCGTCGGCAGGATTCCCGAAAGCCTCGACAGGAGCGACCGATTTTTCACTAACGTCGATCACATCTTTCGGGACAGCGAATTGCCAACCCTGAGCGCCGACTCGCGAAAGTTTTTTACGACGACAAGCGCGCAGATCGAACAGATTCGATCTGAGATGGACGGGTTAATGGGCACGCAGGGAGCACTCATCAAATTCACTGAAGAGGCACGGGCCGCAATCAAGGACGCAGACTTTCCGGCAGCGACCCAATCAACGCGTGACGCGGCCGATAGTTCCAGACTTGCGGCAGAGGATATACGGCGTTCCCTGCCGGCCATCCGCGATTCCCTCGAACAGATGCGTGAACTAGCCCGACAGCTCGAAGAGCAGCCCGAATCGGTTGTCTATGGTCCACGAAAGGCAGTGGAGAAACACCAGTGATTCGTGTGTCTCGATCAGGGCACTATCTTCTCGTCGCTTTGGCTTGCGTTGGGGGATTCGCCTGCCAGTTGCGACGTCCGCACACGATGCCCAGCCGCATGATCGAGCCGCCAGTTGCTCGACTCTGGGTTATCGGAACCACCAAAGCAGGCAGCGAAGGCTCCCGACGCCGCCTCCGTCCGCCTGCTCGATACCCAAGCACGCGGGCACATCGGACGCCGTGTGCTGCACCAGCAGCAAAATGGTGAGTTAACTCAGGACTCCGTCTGGTGGTGGTCGTCTGCTCCCGACCGGTATCTTGATACGGCGCTGCGGCTCGAGGTCGCGTCGCGTCCCGATGTGCGCCTCGTCGATGGGGAACGCGCTCCAGACCTGGCTGCAACGCTCCTCGTGTGGGATCTTGAGTCCCAGGAGGGGCCACGATTCGTGGGGGTAGTCGAGTTTCAGATCAGGGGAGTCGATGGCGTGCTCGATACTCATGTGGTCCGAGCGAGTGAGCCTGTCTCAACGGAACTACCCGGTGACTTGGCGGCCGTCTCGGGCCGGCTCTTGCGCCGCTTCGCCGCCGAGGGCCTCACCTTCGTCGCAAGCGAACAACATCGTACGAAGTGATTGCAATTTCGAGCCTGCCGAAAAATGCGTCACTCTCTTCACAATTCTCCGGGAAGACGACACTAGCAGTCTTGCTGATTGACAGTTCTGCCGCATGACACTAGGGTCGCAATTGAGGTGGTTACCAACCTCTTCTCTTTTGGTCTTTCTAAACTAAGTCCGCGAATCTGATCGTTTGCTAGGTTGTAAATAAGAGGAACTTACTTGCCACCTAACGATCCAAAGGAAGTGTTCGTCACAATTCTTGCAGCGTAAGGCAGGCCATTTCGTTGAACCAAACGGTATCTGATTCGTAGGCGCTCTCTCGACGCAAAACTTTACAAACTGCGGAGAACAACTCCGGTGGAGGACTCGAATGACAGCAATTACCAAGAAAGAGCATTGGGCGAAACTATATCGAAGAGCGTTGTTTGAAGGAGATCACAATAGACTTCCTCTGATGTTGGAACAGGCTCACCACGCCGTCCAGAGGAGAGTCCGCGAATTGCGGGGTTCGACAACTCAGGGCCAGGACGAAAAGGAGCGCCATGATCTTGATGCCGCAGCGCACTATCTCGGTCTTCTGCGGTCTCTTGAAGCCCAGCATTGGGCTTGTTTGTCACCGTCGATCTTCCAGGGAAGGTCCTCCTCGGTATGGATTTGGAAAACGTGAGACGATTCGGGGGATCGGCGAAATCGTGCAAGTCGACGCAGCATAGTGACCAGGACAGGCTAGGAATCTCAGCAGCGAATATCACGCTTTCGTTTTCTCTGTCTAGTTGCTGACCGCCTGCGGCCTTCCAACAAAACCACGGACTTGCATAAGTGCTCACTTTGGGCGCCCAGGCTGCAATCGGCGTCTGTATTGCGCACCCCTATTCTGTTCAAGCCACCCGTTCGGCGATGCCGCCGAGCGCCTGCAAGTTTTGTCAGTTTATCCGCACGGTTCCTTAAGCTAGTTTCGTGATCCAAGCAAGGCAGCGTTGAAAAAGCCACTACGGATTGTCCCGTTCTAATGCCTCCCTGGCGGCTCATTCTCGCAAGAGGGAAACGGTTATGAGCCGATATCATTGGGCGTGCGGGTTTGTCCTTCTGGCCGCGATTGCGTTGAACCCTCAGGTCATACTCGACGTCTCCTGTGAGAATGTTGGGACTAAAGAAGTGAACCCACCCACGGCGTTCATAGACTCTCTCCGAAAGGCTGAAGTAGATCCCACGTACGAGCAAAACAGCGTGACCGGTGCCTACGCCGGTGGCGGCCGTGTTCCTAAGAACGATGCGGAGGCCGTCAGGTGGTGCCTGCAAGCAGCCCGCAGGGGGAGCGCTAAGGCGCAAAACAGTATGGGGTATCTGTACGAGCACGGATTGGGAGTGCCGAAGGATTATGGAGAAGCTGTGCGCTGGTTTAGTACTGCTGCTGAGCAGAGATTTCCATCAGCTCAGTACAATCTTGCTCATATGTATCAGCACGGCTACGGCGTGCCACGTGACTACGCTCGCGCTGCAGACTTGTTAACCCAGGCTGCGGACCAAGGTTTGGCGCAAGCTCGAAACAGCTTGGGTGTGGCGTATCAAGGAGGACTGGGTGTTCCGAAAAATGTTACGAAAGCTTTTGACTTATACCATCTTGCCGCAGAGCAGGGTGAGCCGGAGGCACAAAATAACCTCGGCGTGATGTACTTCGATGGCCAGGGTACGGAGCCAGATTATGCTGAGGCATTGAAATGGTTTACCGAAGCTGCAAACAAGGGAATCATGGAATCATATCGCGCGTTGGGGCACATCCATGAGTTCGGAACTGGGGTCAAGCGGGATCCCAAGAAGGCCGCGGGATTTTATCGTACTGCGGCCGAGCATGGGCTAGTGACTGCACAGCTCGATTTGGGTTACTTGTTGAGCATGGGTAAAGGTGTCCGGCAGGACTATGTTGAATCGGCAAAGTGGTTCCTGCGAGCGGCTGAACAAGGGCATCCAATCGCAGAAAATGTAATCGGGTATATGTATTGGCGTGGTGAAGGTGTTAGCCGCGATTATCGACAAGCGGTAGAGTGGTTCCGGAAAGCGGCCGAACAGAATTATGGCCTGGCTCAGTTGAACCTCGCAGCTCTTTATCAGAATGGTATGGGTGTTCCATTGAACTACGCCGAAGCATACAAATGGTTCACGTTGGCTGCAAACTGCGACCATACCGGCAAAGCGGCCTTGGCGGCACTCACACAAATCATGACAACGACCCAGTTGCGCGATGGACAGGCGAGAGTGGCAGATTGGTTATCCCAGCCGGAACAATCCCCAACTTGCAATCCAGGAAACTGAGGCGGGACAGCTGGATATCTATGCAAACACCACACCGCCATAGCTGGGCCTCCGCTGGTCTACGAAATTCGGCTTTTAGCAGATTTTCTTCAGATCAACATCAGGCAATCACGGGTTTGTTTTCCCGCAGAATCATGCGGCGTCGCGCCATCCAGAGATCGCTTCGAACTCGACGAACCATATAACGGGAAGGAGTCCTCTGGCCCGAATGGCATCGACGGCCTCATGGCGGTCGTCAGCAGCCACTTCTTTCATGATGCGCCGAAGGCGATTCTTCACCGTGAACTCTGAGAGGTTCAGCCGGGTTGCGACTTCCTTGTTGGTCAACCCCCTCTCCACCAGGCGGATCAGTTCCAGTTGACGTCGTGTCAGACAATGCTTGACGCCTCCGGCCAGCATGGAGAACTTTGGCCGGTTCTGGCACTCGCGGGACAGGCGGTTGCCCAGCGCCATGCACAGACGCGGGGGCCAGGCGGTCTCGCCCCGTACCACCGCCAGGACAGCGGCGATGATCTCCGAAGCCGATGCTTCCTGCAGTACGTAGGCGATGACTCCGAGATGGGCGAACCTGACGAACAGATCTATCTCTTCGTCCATTCCGAACAGAATCACACCGATTCCCGAGGCCCGTTCTGACAGGTCGGCGAGCAAAGTCGTGCCTTGCTTGGTGGCCAGGGAATCCATCAGCACGATGGCGCAGCCGGAGGCCAAAATCTTCTCCACCGTTGATTCGGCATAAGGGCTGACGCCGGCGATTGACAGGCCTCCCCGCTTGGCCAGAAGGCGTGGCAGAGTTTCTCGAAACAAACGATTGTCAGCCAGAAGATAGACGCTCACCGGTGCCGGGAGAACTTTATTGTTACTCTGCATCATAAGTGAGATAACTCCAGGTACTTCTGCATGCGGGGACTATGATGTCTGAAATGACCGCTTTCACCGCTTGAGACGATAGCTCCCCGGCTTATTGGCTGGCATCGCTTCTGCTTGGCTAATGATTCCGCGATTGTTTGGTGGGCATTCCTCGAAGTCAAGGCGAACGCGCTGCACACCGTCTTTTAGAAAATCGAGGACGCGCGCAGTACTGTAGGAAACGTCAATGATTCGACCTCTCACGAATGGGCCACGATCGTTAATTCGTACTGTTACCGTCCGGCCATTGTGCAGGTTGGTCACTCGCACGAAGGTCCCGAGCCGCAAGGTCGGATGTGCGGCAGTCAGGTCATACATGTCGAAAGGTTCGCCACTGGCCGTAATCTTTCCGTGATACTGCTCTCCATACCACGACGCGGCCCCCATCTGCTGTGATGCCTTACAGCCGACTGGGGCTCTGGTTTGAACGAACTCTTGATTCCTCTTCTTTTGTGAAAGTAGAGTTCCGTCTAAACCCAACCAGTTCGGTTCTCCTGCAGCTCCAGCTCCGATGCTAAACACCAAAAGCAGAACCACTACACAAGCCAATGGTCGGCGCATTTGGCACCTCACGGTCGATACATAACGCTAGGTGTAATGTACGGAATTAGATACTGGTAAAATTCACAGGTGTTTCAATTCGGGCGTCATTCGTCATCGCTAGATCTCCTCGGCTGACGCCGGCTCCATCGGATCCCAGCATCTGCCGGCTGCCCATGCCTCAAGTTTCCTTGGGCGGTTTGCCTCCTGTTTTTGACAAAGTCCTGCACTCCGGTGCTCTCTACAATCTGTTCAACTCCATTCCGATTTCTGCCGCAATTGCCGAGAGCACTACCAAGTGCCGATACGCAGCACGGCCGCAGTAGAAAGACGCACAGTTTGTTGCGGATGAATCATTCCTGCATCGCCCATCCAGGAATGCGAATATTCAACACTGACAAGCCGCCAGGCAAACGGGCGCGCAAACACTATGTCGATCCCACCACCAATACCAAGTGAGGGTCCGTTGCTCGTGACTTCGGCGGACCAGTCACTGCGCTTTGGATAATGCGGCAGAGTGCCATCACCATCATCCCACTCCTCAAGCAACTTCTTTCGTAGCGCTAGATCGTCCGTTTCGTGAGTGACCTTCTTGCCTCCGAACATTACCTGCAGATACGGCGAAAAGCGATTTGCTGCCCTGGGGGTCCAGCGTAGCCCGCCGCCGTAAAACAGCGAGTCCCCACTTTGGTTGGCGGCTGGCATGTGCATGATCAGGCATCCGCTTACCTCCGCAACAACCTGCAACTGGGGGTTCACGCGAGTCGCTCCAGAGCCTCCTCCTCCAATGCAACTGCCGCCTCGGAGGAAGGTCTCAAAGAGTGGGAAGGCGCTTAACTCGATGGTGGCTTCCTTTGGCAGAACACGCGGTCCAGTTTCTGCTTTGGCTGGACGCACGTATTCAAACGCCTTCTGGCCAGTTTTTTTATAGTCGGCGAGAAGTTCCTGTCGGGTAAGGAAGTTCCTTCCAAACAGGCCGATGCGGTTCTCCCGGTGCCAGGGAACTCGAAACGCCATCATGTTGGCCATTGATCGGCCGGGATTCAAGAAGCTCCGAGTCAAAACGATTAGGGAGCGATTAGCCGTCCGATTCTCAAGGCCCATGATCAAGTAACGATCTGCGGCGTCCTCTCCGATCATTTCCACTGCGCCCAGCGTCGGCGTATCCGTGAGGGTTATGAATCCCGGCGAGGCGTGCAGCATGACGTTGCCAATCGACGCCTCGCTGACGGGGCCAATCTTCCACTGGGTGTGCCAAACCGCGGAATAAGCAAAAGAACGCAAGAGGCTAATGTAGTAATCGCGGCCATCGCCCCACTGAACCTTGCGGTACTTGGGGTCGTTTTGACGTTGAATGTAACCGAACACGGAACCTTCGATTGTGTGGGCAACGTATGGAGCCATGAACGTATCGCCATCACTCCAACCACGCAGCGAACTTACAGAAGCGAAGTAGTTGTCCAGCCAGTGACCGTTCAGCGTGTCTCGGGTTCCGGGTTGGGTCCAGATATCGAATACGTGCATGATTCCCGTATAGAGAAGCGACTGGGGTACGGCGAGTCCCCAGTTGAAACTCCTGTCAGCGCGTGACTCACTTGAGGGCTTGGCAATCACAAGTGAATTGAAATCGAGAGATGGTTTGCCGGGCATCTCAAGAGGCTTTTCAATTGAAAAACGTTCCGGTTGCCGTGGCATCTGGTTCGAAGAAGAATCAGGAATACCTTGGCCGAGAATGCCAACCTGCAGTACCAAAGTGACAGTCCCAGCCCAGAGGAGCAACCTGCCGCCACCGAGAGCCTTTTTGAGTGTCGAGATCAGAATCTTCACTGGCGTTCGGCCCTTCGAGTGGTTCGGTTTGGTTGTCAGACAACCAGTCCACCGTCGATTTTCAGGTTAGCGGATCAGCAGGAGAGTACGGGACTGGCAGATGTTCTAGTCAAATGGCCAAATTGGAAAACTGAGTGAGTTGGCCAAGGAAGTTGGTAAGAACCGATTACTCTCCATCAGCACTGCACGGTGGAGTGATCGATGAGTGGTCCATCGAGATACCATGATGACCCATATTTGCCGTCGAGTGGTCGATGCCGGCACTTGCCTTGACATACCAGGGCAGCCAGGCACGATTCATCCCACACTGTCGGGCGCTGTCAGAAGGCACAGTTCAAGATAGAGCAAATATGTGGGAAAACTTATCTGAAGGAAAGAGCGCCAGAGCGGCGGTGTCTGACCACCAGTAGTAACTCCATTCGGATCGAAGGACCCCATGGTGTAGTTGCCTTGATTTGCAATCGCACAAACGGTCGAGTACCCAAAGAGTCCCCCAAGTGCTTGCCGAATGGAAGTTAAAGAACTAACCGCTTCCTTGCGCAAGTGAAAGATGGGCCGAATACCCACAGCTCGAATCAACGATTGCAATCGGTCGGATGCGCCTCGACAAGCAGGTTTGGGAAACTTGGCCCGTGGCTTATTTCATGACGATTCAAAGCAGCTGCTTCGTCGCCATACTGCTTCTCACGGTGGGTCCGCTGCTGTCCGCGCAAGATCAGGAGTCGACCAGTGATCAGCATGAATCCACCGCCGTCGGCAAAGGGATCGACTATCTTTTCAATTACCTGAACATGGCCGGAACAATGCAGGCTAGCGAATTTCGGCCTTTAACGCCGCGGGAGCGAACTCACCTGTATTTGAAGACAATGGTAAACCCGTTGGGTTACATCAAGGCGGGTTTCTCCGCAGGACTCGATCAATGGAAAGACAAGCCTCCGGAGTGGGAACAGGGAGCATCCGGCTACGGTAAGCGATTTGCGAACATTGTCGGCCAGTATTCCGTTCAACGCACTGTCACATTCGGTCTGGCCAGCGCATTACATGAAGACAACCGCTATTTCAATTCTGGCAAGAGGGGCCTGTGGCCCCGCACTGGGTACGCGCTGGCAAGTGGCGTGCTTTCGCGGCACGATAATGGAAGTTTGCATCTGTCGATTTCCCAATTAGGCGGCGTGGCTGGCGGTGCCTTCTTGTCGCGCTTTTGGTTGCCTCCGAGTCAGCACTCGGCGGGAGATGCAGCCGTCAGTTTCGGCATCACCATGGCGAGCAACATGGGGTTTGGAGTATTGAAAGAATTTCTTCCTGATCTGGGGCGGGCGCTTGGGAGAAAGCGCAAGCAAGGCTCCGCTCCACCTCAGTAGGCGGCCTTTCGGGGCTGCACAAAATCATCTCGTTCGCTGCATCGGCTATGCGGAGTGGGAATCTCGAAATCGAGTGCAGGCCTTGCCATCACATTCGGAACAGTCACTAGGCGGTGCTGGCTTTCTCACAAACTTTAAGATAAAGAATAAGGTCAACACGCCGAAGCCTAAGCGTCAGTTAAGAAGTAATTCGACAGTGGCGTCCCTGTTACCCCGGCGCCCGATTCTGCTCGGCCACCCACTCACCATCTGATTCCGAATGTGAGTGGAAGTATATCCGTTGAAATGTGATCGTAGCCAGCATGATGATACCGGACCTCCGTGAAAATCTTGGCGTGCCCCTCGCCCAAGCGATACGTGAGGCCGCCGCCGATATTTTCACCGAATGCGTTTGCACTTCTGCTTCCCGTCACAAAATTCACCGTTCCGATCGAACAGCCATACCACCATGACCAGTAGGGATCGCAGACTACACCAGCGCCGGGAGTTGTTGTCTCACCCGAGCGGTGGTACCAACCAATCCCACCGATTACGTAAACTCCAAAATGCTCTCCAACGGGAACATGCACAATAGGGTTAAATGTCCAGGCATACTGCCGTGCACTGGCGCCGGGTGTTTGTAAAAGCTCTTTTGTTGCCGAATTAATCGGCAAATCGTGCCACATGAATTCGGTGTCCACACCGACAGCTTTGTTGAAGTTTAATCCCCCTCCGATAATGAAATTCCCACCTGTACCGGCGAACGAGCTGATATCTCCAAGTGGAAAACCAGGACCACCGCCGATCACGAAATTAGCCTTGCTATAGTCCTGCGCATACGTAGAGATTAAGGCACAACACATAAATAAAGACGCCCAGAATAAACGCATACAACCTCCGATGAAGATAGAGACAGCGTGTGTGAGGACACTGGTTGAGCGACAATGTAAACGTACGCTCTTCCTCTTCGTAACTAGTAATATCGACAGCTAATGACAGTTGGTGCTCAAGGTCGCTCCCGCAAGAGCCTGCCGGAGTTGCTGAAATAGGAAATAGTTCTTGGTCCAATGCCGGGTATTGTGCAAGAGGAAAGACACCGATAACTTAGTGGGAATAGTAAGGAAGTCCTAGGAAGTCTGGCCCAACCGTCTGCTAATAAAACCTCGCGCACGCTGTTCAAGCCGGCTTCCCACAAAAATGCTGGATGCAAGCTCAGGTCGTAGGCGAGACGTCGACAGTGTCTTCCAACCATGCGAGAGACAGCTTGTATCCCACCGACAAAGCGATTGCACCTTCGAACAAGCCGATCGCCCCCATTGTTATGAATCCGCCAATGGCGCCTAAGAACACGACTACCGTTGGAACTGCCACACCACGCCCAAGCAAAAGAGGTTTAAGCACATTGTCCATCAATCCGACGGCAAGACACCAAACCAGAAAAATCACAGCCTTGGTGGTGCTGGCGGTTGCAAACATGTAAATCACGGGCAATATAAGCACGGGCCCGCCAATCTGAAGGACGGCTGCGATAGTGAAGATCACCACCCACAATCCTGCACCGGGCAGACCCGCTACCAGAAAGCCGAGGGCGGCGAAACACGACTGGATAATTGCAACTCCGATAATTCCGGTCGTGACGCTGCGGATGGTAGCGCCCGCCAGTTTCTCGAATTCCGGCCCCCTGTCGCCAAAGAGGCGGTTGCTTAAACGTCGTGCGATTGTCGCGGCAGATACGGCGTTAGCCAGAAGAACTCCAGCAATGACAATCGAGAAAATCCATTGCAGTACAGCCAAACCAACACCAGCAGAAGCTGAGAGCAACCGAGGCACGACCGCCTTGATCTGTGGAGCAAAGAGTTGCAAGGCGGCGGTCAAGTTTCGGGAGGCTAGTTCCCACGTATCCTTCAAGCGAGGTCCGATGACGGGCCAGGTTTCGATGCTTGGTGGCGGCGGGGGTATGGGCGTCCCTTCGTTGAGGCGTGCTGCCAAACTCTGAGCGCCCTCGACCAATGATCCTGTCAGCAAAATAACCGGCACAATTAGAACTGCTAACAGAAGAAGAGTGCAAACGACTGCGGCAAGCCCGTTACGTCCACCTAGGAAATTCTTCAACCGGGCGAAGGCGGGGTATACAGCGATGGCAATGACAATGCCCCAAGCAGTGAGAGGCAGGAAGGGGCGCAAAATTAGAAGGCACGCGGCAGCCAGAAGAATAAAGAGCCCAACATGAATGCAGACTTCAAGGGCACGATTTAAGTAAGTCTTATCAAGTATGTCTTGTTGGAGCGTCATCTACTCAATCCTTCCGCCCGCGGCGCGGTCTGATGTCTCTTGGAGGTTCTGATCGGTACACTACTTCATCCAGAGTTTGTTGTTCTTGATGGCATCCAATCGCGGCCGAGCTGGATCAGCTACCAGGTGTACCCAAAGCAAGACTTCCAGCACGAACCGCGACCGCAATCACGATGCCGGTCAGTACTAGCCCCAGGAAGGCAATCAAGATCGCAAGGATCCTTGATCTTCGTTTGACTGGTCGAATATCGCCATATCCAACTGTGGTTGCCGTAATGAACGACCAATAAAAGCTGTCGAAGCGCGACCATCCTTCCTTTCTTCCCACCGTTTGCCCTAGCAGCGTTATTACAGCCGCCAAACTCAGCAAGAGTGGAAACGTCAACCAAAGACCAATCCCAAGTTGTTTAAGGAATGTGATCGTCAAGCCGAAAGCCAAACAGCCCTCCTTTTCAGAACAGACCGGCCTAACGTAATCTTGGCGCGCTAGGGGCGAGTTGAAACCTGTCAAGTCTGTCAGTACAGGGCAATGAAGGCGTTATGCGGCCGGATTAAGTCGAAGGCAGAAATGCAGAGGGTGCGTTTGGACCCGCTTGAGGGGGCGATTAACGTCATGAGAAATCGAATCAGAATCGTACGATCGTCCCCAGGAAGACTTCACCCTGAGAACTTGCCGTGCCACCGGCGTGAACGATACAACCCGCCCCGCAAACGAACGCCACGTGAGGATCCACAAGAACCGGCAACCATTCGGCTTGAATTTTGAAGCCCAGATGACGACTGGCATAAAACCTGATTCCGGCTCCGATACCAAAAGAGAAACGCGTGAAACCGATGTTTGTACTGCCGGAAACGTGGGTGGCGCCAACGCTGGCCAATACGAACGGCCTCGCCCAGGAGGCCCAGCCTTCGATCGGGGCCTCATGGCTGAAATCTCCATGAAACTGATCAAGAATGACGCGTTGACGCGGGAGTTGCGGCGTGATGTCTTCGGCGTGGACGTACGAGTCCTGCCTGGCCCAGCGCATTTCGACCAAATCGCCTTCATTGGTGAGCCGCATCCCAAGAGAGACTCCATAGCTCGGGCTCGCATCGAGTATTACGCGAGGGTTCATCCCCGTGACATGGGGCTCAACGGGAAAGCTGATGCTGCTGCGATAACCGATGAATGGAGTGAGATCAAAACGCAACGGTCTTTGCTCTGGTTGCTGCTGCGCACTGAGCGCAGAGGGGAGGCCGATTAGCAGCATGACGATGACAACAAGCACGTCGATGGCTTGGTGAGGCGATTCTCCGACGCTTGTGATTCGGTTGCTCATACCATGGCGCCGGGATGCGGTGCCGTAATCAAACGATTACACTCACAACATTATTGTGGTGGTGTGATGCGGATGTCACGATTGTTATCCCAGTCGAACGGCAGAGCTGAGATTAGCGTAAAAACGCCATTCCATGAAATAGGCCTGTAACAATTAACAGTAACTCGATCCATCTTTTCTAGTGTGGATTGTCCAATTAGGACGTCTGAAAGTCCGCAGCATTTTCCAAGGCTCGCATGTTCCCCAAGCAGGTTTGTCTAGGGGTATCGTGATCGGGCATTTACTCCCACAGGACACCAGCGTTCCTGCTTTCGACGGGTGTTTCGAGGTCACGCTTCCAACCGATCGAGGGCACTAAAGTCTGTTAGTTGTGACAGTTAATGTGCAATCTCCTATCACTTAATTTCGCAGTCGCGTGCCCATGACGCTCAGGAGTTGGTTTCAGCTTTAGCGGTTGATAGAACGTTCCATGGTCCCGCTCTTTCTGTTCAGAAGTTCTCCGGGGTGTACCCGATGGCCTAAAGAGAGGCAAATTATGAAGAAACTAAGCATATTCGCATTGCTGCTACTTGTATTGCCGTTACTTGTTTCTGCCCAGAAGCTGGAAGTCGGCGGTGGTTATACACACACTTCGGGTGACGGTGGTCTGGATGGCTTCAACATCGGGGCGGCAACTTGGATTACGAATAGGGTTTCGCTGGCCGTTGACTATGACACCGGGTGGGATACCTCGCATCTGGGAGTATTCGAGTTGACTCAAACAGGTGCAGTCATTACGAAAAGTCACTTGCAAAATTTTATCGCCGGCCCCCGCATCTCTTTCCCAGGTACGCTCAAAGTCAAGGAGAGCCACCTTGCACGCCTTTGGCCTTTCGTGGAAGTACAAGTCGGCTTATCCCATCTCAGTTCGTCAATTGAGGCCCCGACGACGGGTGGAAATCAGTCGGCCTCGGACAATGCATTTTCATGGCTGCTGGGAGGTGGAGCCGATTATCGGCTGTCGCCTCATTGGGTGGGTCGATTCAATGTCGACTTTCTGCGTACGCACTTCGCCGACTCAGGACAAAGCCGGATTCGTCTCGGCATCGGTATAGCGTACACATTCGGGGAGAGAGGAGAGAAGGAGGCCGCCGAGGCAAGGCAGAAGGAGGCTGAAAAACTAGCTAAGGCTGAGGCCGAGAAAAAGGCCATCGAAGATGCCCAGTGCGAGAAATGCAGGGCGCAGGCGACCGCAGAAGCTGCCGAGGCCAGGCGGAAAGCGGATGAGGAATCAGCCGCGGCTGAAGCTCAGAAAAAGGCCGCCGAACAATTCGATCGTCAGAAACAGGACGTGCGCGCCCGCCTGCTCGAGCAATTCAATCGCGTCCTGCCCACTACCGACACGCCCCGAGGGTTGGTCGTCAATATGGGTGACGTACTTTTCGATGCCGGCAAGTTCGATCTCCGCCCGGAAGCGCGTGAGGACCTGTCCAAGCTCTCCGGCGTCGTGCTCAATTATCCCTCGCTTCGCTTGACTATCGAGGGTCACAGCGACACTAGCGGTAAAGCCGAAGTCAACCAGACCCTTTCCGAGCAGCGCGCTAACGCCGTGCGCGACTACCTCGTCAAACAGGGGCTGCAAGCTGGTTCGGTATCTGCGCAGGGCCTTGGCATTAGCAGCCCAGTCGCCGACAACAATACAGAGGAGGGTCGTCAGAAGAACCGCCGCGTCGAAATCATCGTCTCCGGGGAGGTTATCGGAACTCAGATCGGCCACTAAAGAAATGCGCTTTAAAGCTTTCAGATTGTCGGAAGCCCCTAGTGCGACAAATTCCTGACGCGACGAGCCCCAGGTTGTCGGGCGTCGCAAGATGCAAATCCTTTTTGCAGAGACTTGAGAAAATCAATGTCGCGGAGCCTCTTCTTCATACTGCTTTTCTCCATTTTGCAGACGAGCGTTTCTTGGGCGCAAGAATCGAGCGGAAGCCGAGAGGGAAGTATGCAGCCGATTTCGCGTGAGCAATCCCTTTCACTGCTGGAGCAAGCCCCTCCTGCCAACAGTCAGAAACTCGGAGAGGCGCATCCCCGACTCTTCTGGATTCTTCCCACTTACACTGTCACCGAGAGCACGTCAGCTCATCCACTCACGGCCCATGGAAAATTCCGACTGTTCGTAAAGAATGAGACCGATCCTTTCACGATAGGTTGGGTGGCTTTCGAGGCCGGTCTCGCGCAGTCGAACAATGAGCCCTCCGAATACGGCCAGGGTGCTTCCGGCTACGGTAAGCGGTTCGGCGCGGGATTGGCCGATGAAACTTCAGCCGGGTTCTTTACACACTTTCTGTTTCCTACAGTCTTGCATCAAGATCCTCGCTACCACCGCCTGGGCGAAGGATCACTCACAAAACGCCTGGGACATGCACTGATTCGACCAGTTTTGACACACAAAGATTCAGGTGGGCGCGCCTTCAATTGGTCTGGAATCCTGGGCAGCATCGCCGCCAGCGGTCTGTCGAATGCCTATTATCCAGAAAAGGATCGCGGCCTGGGCCCAACCTTCTCCCGGGTCGTGACGTCTCTTCCGTTCGCGATGATTGACGAACTCATTAACGAGTTCGGACCGGATCTGGAGAGGAAGATCGCTGGAAAAAAATGACCAGCAGGTTGACTACCCGCTTCCTGAGAGCGTTAAAGACCAAAGCCGGGCGACTATTCTTACTTCTTGTCATCACGGTCCTGTCAATATTTGTTCACGGCTATCACATGGGCACCGACGATGCTGCGATCTACGCTCCGGCAATTGAAAAAGCTGCAGATCCATCCTTGTTCCCCGTCGGCTCTGAGTTTTTCATGCACCACGCCGAATTGTCTCTGTTCCCGCGTCTGGTGGCGTCGATCACCCGCCTCAGCCACGCGCCGATCGAATGGAGCATGTTGCTCTGGTTCGCATTTGCACAATATTTACTGCTCTGGGCCGGCTACCAATTGGCAGAGCGATGCTTTCGAACCGATACTGCGCGCTGGGCGGGTGTGGGCATGCTTGCCACATTGCTCAATCTCCCTGTCGCGGGAACGGCGCTGACCGTCGCGGATTCCTACCTGACAGCTAGGTCGCTATCTACACCACTTATCCTGATGGCCGTAACCTGCCTTCTGGGCAGGCGAACATACGCCGCCGGTTTTTGGCTGCTTGGCGCTTTTTTGATTCATCCGCAGATGGCAATCTACGGAGCAGGTGTCGGGTTGCTGCTCGCGGTCGGGTCACGGTCGCGTGACGGCATCCGGTTGGTGGCGGCGCCAGTTTTGTCCGCGTTGTTATTGCCGGTCTTTGTTAGTAAGCATCTGCAGCCCGCCCGAGGCGCTTACCGGGAAGCACTAGCCTCCCGCTCGTACTTCCTGGTAACTACCTGGCACTGGTGGGAATGGGTAGGTGTTTTCGCACCGCTCATCATCCTCGCCGTTTGCGCGAAGTTTTCGCTTAACCCGACCCTCCCAGCTTTTACGCGGCTGGCTAAGACTCTAATCGGTTTGGGCCTGATCTCGAGCGCAGCGGCACTGGTGCTCGCGACTAACGCCAATTTTGCGTATTTGTTGCGACTGCAACCCATGAGAAGTTTCCACCTGATCTACGTCATGTTTTGTCTCCTACTGGGAGGCCTGGTGGAAGAGTATCTGCTGCGCGCCCGGGTTTGGCGATGGGTTCTTTGCTTTGGCGTGCTCTCGCTTGGAATGTTCAAGCTCGACGTTGCAGCCTATCCAGCGAGTCCACATATCGAGCGTCCGGGAGTTCGCTATCAGGGTGAATGGCTCAGCGGTTTTCTCTGGATACGTGATCACACGCCGAAAGACGCGCTTTTTGCACTCGATGCCGAATATTTCTCGAAGCCGGGTGTAGATCTTCACGGCTTCCGTGCAGTTGCTGAACGCAGTGTGCTGGCCGATCGTCAGAAAGACGGTGGGGCAGCCTCAATATTTCCCGAGCTAGCCGAACGTTGGAAGGAAGAGAGTTGGGTGCAATCGGATTGGGTACACCTTTCCGAAGATCGGCTGCTGGCCCTTCGAACAGAATACGGCGTCAGCTGGGTACTTCTGGAAAACTCAACTCCCCTGGACGGCGTCGTCTGCCCTTACAGCAATGGCCAGATGCGGGTCTGTCGAATCGTGGATCAGCACTGTCAGTTACTGAGTGGGCCCTCGGTTCGTGGTCCGTGTTGCGGACTATCGCCCAATACCGCAACGAGTCCTGAAGCCAACCAGTTGAGCTGGGACAACGACGACAGATTAGTCCAAACACATCCGCCGAAGCACAGGAAAGGCACAATTCATGACTACTTCTCACCTGCTTGAGGAAGTCAGAGTCAGATCCATTTTTCATCCCTCAGATTTTTCTGAGGCCAGCGAAGTGGCCTTTGTGCACGCCCTAAAAATCGCACTTGTAACGCGGGCCACGCTCACAATCCTTCATGTCCAGGCAAGCCCCGGCACGGATTGGCAGGATTTTCCCGGCGTACGCGACACGCTCGAGCGATGGAGACTTATCCCGATGGGAAGCCCGAGAAGTGTGGTCGCAAAGCTCGGCATCACAATAAAGAAAGTCATCGCGTCGAGCAGCGATCCGGTAAAGGCCTGCCTTGGTTTTCTGGAACAACATCCCGAGGATCTTGTCGTACTGGCGATTCACCAGCGTGAGGGCCGGGCGCGCTGGCTGGAAAAGTCAGTCGGCCAGCCGATTGCACGTGAATCGGGGCAGATGACTCTGTTCATCCCCCACGGTGTGGAAGGCTTTGTTTCCAGGCAGGACGGCTCGGTCTCGCTCCGCAATATCCTCATCCCGGTCACATGCAATCCCAGCCCCCAACCGGGCGTGGAAGCCGCCGTTCGCCTGATCCGGAACCTCGAGTTGCCTGCGGGTGTGGTCACGTTGCTCCACGTGGGACCGGCCGCCGAAATGCCTTTGGTAAGACTGCCGGTGGACACCGACTGGACTTGGAACGCTATGGCCAGGGCCGGCGAGCCGGCTGACATCATCTTGCAAGCCGCCGCACAGCTTTGCTCGGATCTGATCGTGATGACGACCGACGGCCCAGACGGATTTCTCGACGGCTTGCGCGGGACCACCTCTGAACGCGTGCTGCGGAAGGCGACTTGTCCCGTGGCGAACCTGCCAGTTGGATCTATGTTGGGCTGATTTGAGCCGCAATCGGTCGCACCGGGAATCTCGAATGCGAGGGCAGGCGCTGTCAACTCATGCATTTTTTATCAGGTAACTTTAAAAATCTGGATGGGTTGGTAATTCGAAACTCTTTTCACTTTTCTGATCGCTTCTATTTAACAGCGGCGAAAAGGCATCATTGCCATCGAAGACGAAATTGAATTACGTGGAGTTTTTCTATCAGGCTCGATCTATCGCTGCTGCCTGTTAAGTGGAGAGTGCCGGACGCTGCAATAAAACTGTCACTATTGCTAGGTGGCTGGCACCCTCCTTGACGCTTAGTGTGATCGGAGCGTCAGGAACATGTTGCAGGGCCCAAGATCAACGGCGGAGGTCGCCTAGGACTTAGAGTTGTCCCCACTTTCTCTATTCGGAAGTGGCGGATTCTTCCCTAGGATTTCGTTGAGATTGATTCGCGTGGGTCTATTCCAATCTCGGGAGAAAGCGCTGTGAACCAGGATACTTCTAGCGAAGCAGGGACCTGTGATATCAACCATCCACTGCCGTCGTCCGCCACCGATCTTGAATTGGTGAAGCGCGCTCAACAGGGTGATGCGGAAGCGTTTGCCGCCTTGTATCATGCTCACAAGCTACGGATCTATTTGATCTGCCTGCACATGACCAACAATACAGCGCAGGCTGAAGACCTCACTCAGGACACCTTCCTGCAGGTGTTTCGCAAGCTCAATACCTTCAAGGGAAATTCTGCGCTGACGACTTGGCTGTATCGCATCACGGTGAACACTGTGCTGATGCACTTTCGCAAAAAAGTGCTGAAGCTGGTTTCACTTGACCAACCTCACAGCTATGACACGAAAATGGTGCAATGCGACTATGGCAGCCGCGATGGCCGCCTCTCTGGCCTGGTCGACCGCATTACCCTGACTCGCGCCATCAAAGACCTGCCCGATGGATACCGCACGATTTTTCTCTTGCACGAAGTGGATGGGTACGAGCATCAGGAGATTGCGAAGCTGCTCAACTGCTGCGTGGGAAATTCGAAATCACAGCTGTACAAGGCGAAGTTGCGCATCCGGGAATTTCTCGCCAAACCTGCCAAGAGCGAGCACGTTACCGTCCAGCTGCGGAAGGTTGTTCAGGAACAAGCGCCCTCGAGGCTTCGTAAAATGGAAAATGTAGACATCGCAATGATTCAAACCTGCAATCGTACCCTTACCCCACCAAGTAGGGATTTTGCTTAAGCGGTAGTCGTGTGACCACGCTTGCGACTTTACCCGCGTTCGGCCCAAGACAACATCGTCAAAGTCCGGTCGAACAAGCGAAGCTTCGATATGACAGCTCGATTGTTCGCTGGAGAACCAGCGGCAGGTAGTTCCAGTTTTATTTTTGCATATGAATGAATATCGATACGAAGCCGCACCAGTGGATGCATGGTCTCCGAACTCCCGTTTGCTCAAGATCTATAGATATAGTGTTCCGTTTAAGCCCACTTTTTTCTGCGCTGTGTTCGCGGTCGCCTGATCCCAGAGCGCTGCCAATTTTGACAGTTCGGCAACTGCTGGTTTGTCTCTAAGCTTGGCGCTTACAGGTCTGCTTGGGCGCCCAGAGAATGATTGGTAGCCAGGACGAACAATTTGTTGAGTTCTGGCGGTTTTGGCGCCGATGGCAGTCTCAAAGCCTCGGAACGGCCAGTACTCGACACACCACGGATCAATGGCGAGATGGCAAGCCGTGAACAAACGCGCTGGATGGTTGCGACTGTGCCGCTTCTGCTGACTCTCGCGCTGGCACTTGGCTGCGACGGTTTCTTTGTGGACCCAGTTCTAACCGGCATCACCGTTGGGCCAGCGGTGACAATCCAAACTGGGAATACTGTGCAGATGAGCGCAGTAGGAACTTATGACGACGGGTCACAGAAAACCCTCTCGTCTAATGTCTTCTGGAGCACTGGAGCGGACAGTATCGCCACCATCAACAAATCTGGAATGGTAACTGGCGTCGGACCGGGGCAAGCCACGATTACCGGTGCATCCGGAACAGTCGTCGGAAGTGCTACGGTCACCGTGACACTAGGAAGCCTAACGTCAATCAAGGTGACTTCCCAGGACGGCCTCAGCAATATTACTTACGGCAGCAGCGAACAGTTTGTGGCCACTGGAACCGCGAATGGAGAGCAGATCGACATCACCAATTCAGTGACCTGGAGCACGAACCCGAGTCCGCCGAGCGTGAGTATTGACCCGAGCAGTGGGCTTTTGACGACGACTTCGGGGCCAGCAACCGCTGTCCAGTTAGAGGTAATCGCAACCGACCCGACGACGGGAATCTCAGATAGCATCAACTTCACAGTGAGTCCATAAAAGTTTCCATTTGCAGCATCCTGCTGCGGACGAGCGGTCGGATTTCCGGATACGCGTTCTATTCGTACCGTAAGCTGTCAACTGGGTCGAGGTGGGCTGCTCGGGTTGCTGGCAACGTGCCGAACGAGATGCCCACCAGACAGCAAGCCACGATCGCAATAATCGCTGACAACCCGGAGATAGGAATTGTGTAGTCGGTGAACAGTCGGAGCGAGAACGGAAGGCCCAAGCCGATTATCACGCCAATGATTCCGCCGACCAGGGATATGAATATGGCCTCGGTCAAAAATTGCAGAAGTATAGTACGGTTGGTGGCGCCAAGCGCCTTGCGTATGCCGATCTCTTGAGTGCGGGCGCTCACCGTTGCAAGCATGATGTTCATAATGCCGGTACCGCTGACCAACAGGGTGACTGTGGCAATCAATAGGAGCATGAGTGTCAGGGCGCCGGCCGTCTTGCCTGCTACCCCTATCAATTGCGTCAGGTTGTCAACCACGTAGATCGACTCGGGACGATGTCGCGCATGAATCACATTTCTGATTTGTCTGGTCGCCGGAACAACCATTGTTGAATCTACAACAGAAAAATAAAGTTGTTTTACGCTGTCGGTCTCGAGAAAGAAACGGCTTACAGTGTACGGGATCACCATTGTGTCGGGTGTTAGTTCAGATCGTCCGAAAGTGTTCACCCGTTCCCTGAACGTGCCAATTATTGTGAAGGGTAGACCGCCTATTTTAATCACTTGTCCTATTGGCGACGAATCTGAGCCGTAAAGCTGTTCCGCCAGTTTGTCTGTGATCATCCCCACCTTGTTGCGAGCTGCCAAGTCCTGTTGATCAAAGAAACGGCCCGAGAGAATGACCAGATTCCGTACTCGTTGATAGGCAGGATAAACTCCCAAAACTTGGATGTCGCGCTCTTGGCCCCCGCCTACGGGAAGTCGGACTTGGAGTGGCACTATGGGAGAGGCGGCGACAACACCTGGCACCTCCCGCAAGACGGCCTTCATGTCTTCGATCGTAAGCAGATCGGGGGAAGCATTGGTAATACGCTGGGCTCCTGTCTCATACTCCGCGAAGATCCAGTTCACACCGATCCCATCGATCTGCTTCATGACGTACTGTTTGCCCGCCAAGCCGATGGTTACGACCAGGATCAGGGCTGCGGTACCGATTGTCATACCAAGCGCTGTGAGCACAAACCGGACTTCATTGGTGCGGAAGATGTCATAGGCAAACCAGAGGTATTCGCCAACTGCTATCTCGGATCGGAGGCTGGAAGACATGGGAAACCCGACTATCTGAAGAAAAATCGCCAGCAAACTTCCAAGAGGGCATCCGATGCTGTGGAGTCAGACTACTCTGTGTAGAACACCAGCAAGACCCCCAGAAGGGTGACGAAACTCGGCCAAAGGTGCACCACAAAAGTGCGACGCCACAGCGCGCTGTCGGAGATGAATTTAAAAAGGGCCACAGCCGCGCCGACAACCATAAACCAGAAGTGCTCGGATTCAACCTTAAGCATTCCTTCGGACATCTGGTGCGAATGCGCGCTCGGGTTATTTTCATGTTGCGTGGGCATGTCATTGCTTGCCTGTTTCGTGGAAGCCGACATCGTCAACTGATCGTCCACCGGGGAGGAGTCTGAGTTTGACGTGTGGTGATGCATGCCGAGCATTGGGTCTGGGGAGGCTTCGACTCGTGTGGCGACCTCCTGTGAAACCATGTACTCACGCGCCTCAGGGGAAGAAGCACCCGACGACTGCCCATGGTTGTGGAAAAGCAACAGACCTGCACCGATCAGAGCCAGGAGAGGAAAAGCCCAGCTTCGCCAGAATCGGTTGAGCTTGGAGCGGGCTCGGAGATACTCGATGATTCCAATCAGTATCAGCAAGAGGGCATAGATTTTGTGCTGCCGTGCCTCCAGGTCGTGATGGATTAGAAATCTCCAGCTCAGGTTGCCGCGAGGCCAGATTTCAGCGTCACTCCAGGCAGCCAGAAACAAACCGGCCGCCACAAATAGAAATGGCCAGATGATTTGCAACGGTCGAAACCTCTCCGTTGAATATCCAGCGATCACCAACGCGCCGATGGCGATTAACGCATAGCCAGCCAGATGGTGGTTGAGTTCTGATGCGGGCTTGTTAGGGTCCTGTTCCATCACGGATACGGTGGACGTCAGCAACATGCCGGCGGTTCGCTGCGGGTAGAGCTGGGTTGGTGAAACAGCAATCCAGCAAACCATCATGAACATCGCCAGCCGAGAAAGTACTGATGTTGGGCAGAAAGTTTTCATGACATTGGTGTTTCCAAAACTTGCGTGTCTTTGAACGGCTCGCGAATCCTGGCCGCCTAGTACGGCCACCGCCACGCCTCTACGTAGGGATCATCGATGCCGTGTTGGTAAGCGTAGTTCTGGCACTCAATCTGTAGATTGCGGAATTCCTCTTTTGCGTGAGCCCCGATCCTTTGTAATTTTGGAACGCGGTCGATCACGTCGATCGCCAGGCTGAAGCGATCGATCTGGTTCTCAATGGCCAAGTCGAGCGGCGTGTTGATGTTTCCTTTTTCTCTGTAGCCGTGAACATGCATGTTGTTATGGTTCCTGCGCCGATAAGCCAGGCGATGGATCAACCACGGGTAGCCGTGGAAGGCAAAGATGACGGGTTTGTCTTGAGTGAACAGGCTGTCGAAATCCCTATCCGATAGGCCATGAGGGTGCGCGGTGGAGGGGACGAGCCGGTAAAGGTCCACTACATTCACGAAGCGGATCTTAAGATCGGGGAAGCGCTCGCGCAGCAACACTACTGCTGCCAGTGCCTCTTTGGTGGGGATGTCGCCCGCAGAGGCCATTACTACGTCCGGCTCCGAGTTTTCGTCGTTGCTCGCTTTCCGCCAGATTCCAATCCCTTTGGTGCAATGACCAATTGCTTCGTCCATGGTCATGTATTGCAGGTGCTTCTGTTTGTCCGACACAATTACGTTGATGTAGCCCGTGCTCTCAAGGCAGTGATTGGCCACACTGAGCAGAGTATTTACATCTGGCGGCAGGTAGATCCGGCAAACATCCGGGCTCTTGTTGACCACCAAGTCGAGAAATCCAGGATCCTGGTGGGTGAAGCCGTTGTGATCCTGTCGCCAGACAGTAGAGGTAATCAGCAAGTTGAGTGAGGACACGGGAGCACGCCAGGACAACTTCTCAGACATCGCGAGCCACTTGGCATGCATGTTAAACATGGAATCGATAACGTGGACAAAGGCTTCGTAGGTGGAGAAGAATCCGTGTCTCCCCGTTAGAAGGTATCCCTCATGCCAACCTTCAAGGGTGTGCTCGGAGAGCATTTCGAGGACTCGGCCATCAGGGGACAACTCGCCGCCGTCAGCATCCTCCGGTAGATAGTCAGCCAGCCACAGTTTCTTACTCACCTCGTAGATTGCATCGAGCTTGTTCGAGGTGTTCTCGTCAGGCCCGAAGACGCGAAAGGTCGTCGGGTTCAGACGCATCACATCGCGCAAGAACCGGCCGAGCGGCCTGGTGTTCTCAGCCGCGGTCTGCCCGGGTTCCTCCACTGGGATGGCATAATCTCTGAAGTCTGGCAGATGCAACGCCTTTCGCAACACGCCGCCGTTGGCGTGAGGATTGGCGCTCATCCGCCGTGTGCCGGATGGGGAAAGCGCCCGCAACTCCGCGATTAGTCGCCCGCTTTCATCGAACAACTCCTCGGGTCGGTAGCTGCGTAACCAGTCTTCCAGCAACTTGAAATGGGCTGGATTCTCGGGTACGCCCGCAAGCGGTACCTGATGGGCACGCCAGAAGCCCTCTACTTTGTGACCATCCACATTCTTGGGGCCGGTCCACCCCTTCGGGCTCCGAAGCACGATCATGGGCCAATGCGCCCGGGTGGCTTTGCCACTGGCGCGGGTTTCCTGCTGAATGCGGTGAATCTCCTGAACGCAGTCTTCCATCGCTCCGGCCATCTCCTGGTGCATCAGGTCGACATCCTCGCCTTCCACAAAATGCGGCGTCCACCCGTAACCCTTGAACAGGTTCTCCAATTCCTCATGGGACACGCGCGCAAGAATCGTAGGGTTGTTGATCTTGTAGCCGTTCAGATTGAGGATCGGTAGCACGGCGCCATCGCGGATGGGATTCAGAAACTTGTTAGAGTGCCAGGAGGTGGCTAATGGACCAGTCTCGGCTTCGCCATCACCGACCACGACCGCGACCAGCAGGTCGGGATTGTCAAAGGCAGCTCCGAAAGCGTGCGACACGCTGTAACCCAACTCGCCTCCTTCATGGATGGAGCCAGGGGTTTCTGGGGTGCAGTGGCTGCCGATGCCGCCAGGAAACGAAAAATCTCTGAAGAACGCGCGCATTCCTTCTACGTCTTCGCTCTTGCTTGGGTAAATTTCGGAATAGGTACCTTCCAAATAGACGGGACCAAGCACGCCGGGTGCACCGTGGCCGGGTCCGGCCATGAAGATGGCATTGAGGTCGTACTTCTTGATAAGTCGATTGAGATGAATATAAGTGAAGCTCAAAGCTGGACTGGAGCCCCAGTGGCCCAGCAATCGATTCTTGATGTGTTCTGACTTCAACGGTTCGCGAAGCAATGGGTTATCCCGCAGGTAGATCATGCCCGCTGCCAGGTAGTTGCACGCGCGCCAATATGCATCTATCTTGCGAAGCTCTTCGGCAGATAGCCGGTGCGTAATACTTGGGATGACACCGCCCGTTTTTCGTGCGTTCACATCAGCGAGCGTTGCTTCCATAAGTCCTCCAACTGTTGCGATCGATATCTAGCGCCACGCCATCCGGTTTCAGCGATGCCGTCGCTTGACGTGCAACTGTGCGAGCGAGCGAGCTAAAGACGCGTTCACGGACGCAACTTCTTCGGAAGAAAGTTTTTCACGAAGGCGGGCGGCGGCGCGCTGCCGAGCTTCCTCAGCCGCTGCTTCATCGATTTTGTCCACAGCAACCGCCATGTTCGTCACGATCGACAGGCGTTCGTTAGTTATCTCGACAAGCCCCTCTCCTACGGCCATGAAGTCGTCGCGCCCGCTTTTGTGCACAATCAGTTCACCCGGCACCAATACCGTCATCAACCGGACGTGCTGATCCTGAACCCCCATTTGGCCTTCCACCCCAGGCAGAGTGACCATGTCTACGTCTTCGGAGTAAACCATCGCCTCCGGCGTCACGATTTCCAGTCTCATGGTGTTGTCCATTTTCCCTAGTTGCTACGCAAAGCCTTTCGTTCTCAACCTGCCACTTTTTAGTTCTGTCTTATTTCCTCGATCGCGCCTTTCATGTAGAAGTTGCCTTCTGCGACGTCATCGTGTTTGCCTTCCAGGATTTCCTTAAAACCACGAACCGTCTCCGCCACGGGAACCTGTTTACCCTCTCGTCCGGTAAACACTTGCGCCACGCTGAAGGGTTGGCTCAGGAAGCGCTGAATCTTGCGTGCACGAAAGACCGTCAGTTTGTCTTCAGGCGAGATTTCATCCATGCCCAGAATCGCGATTATGTCCTGCAGGTCCTTGTAGCGCTGAAGAACCTTCTGCACTCCACGGGCTGTGTCGTAGTGCTCCTCGCCTACGATTTCTGCCGCCAGGGCGCGGGAGGTCGAGGCCAGGGGATCTACCGCTGGGTAGATACCCAATTCGGCAATCGAGCGCTCCAGTACGATAGTCGCGTCCAAGTGCGCGAAGGTTGTGGCTGGCGCCGGATCGGTCAGGTCGTCTGCCGGAACGTACACTGCCTGAAAGGAAGTGATGGAACCCTTCTTGGTGGAAGTAATCCGTTCCTGAAGGGCGCCCATTTCAGCGGCGAGGGTTGGCTGGTACCCGACGGCACTGGCGGTGCGACCGAGCAAAGCCGAGACCTCGGAGCCGGCCTGAGAAAAGCGGAAAATATTGTCAATGAAAAGAAGCACGTCCTGATTCTTTTCGTCACGGAAATACTCTGTGATGGCAAGCCCGGACAGGGCCACGCGCAAGCGGGCGCCCGGAGGTTCATTCATTTGGCCATATACGAGGGCGATTTTTGACTGGCGCAGATTGTCCTGCCTGATCACTCCGGCTTCGGACATTTCGTGGTAGAGGTCGTTGCCTTCGCGGGTGCGCTCGCCGACACCCGCGAACACAGAAACACCGCCATGGAGCTTGGCGATATTGTTGATCAACTCCATGATGACGACGGTCTTGCCAACTCCGGCGCCACCGAAAGCGCCAACCTTGCCGCCCTTCAAAAAAGGACAGATCAAATCAATCACCTTGATACCAGTCTGCAGCACCTCAGGCGAGGTAGATTGATCAACAAGCGGTGGCGGAGGCCGATGGATTGGATAGTATTTTTCCGCCTCAACCGGTCCGCGCTCATCGACCGGGTTTCCAGTCACGTCGAACACCCTGCCCATGACGCCTTCGCCGACCGGCATGGATATAGGACCGCCGCAATCTGTAACTTCGAAGCCCCGCTTGAGGCCCTCGGTGCCAGACATGGAGATCGCCCGGACCCACTTGTCGCCGAGGTGCTGTTGCACTTCGAGCGTGACTTTGGCGGGCTGGTTCTGAACCTTGTATTCGACGGTCAAGGCGTTATAGATCCCCGGAAGCGCCTCCGGAAATTCGACGTCTACCACCGGACCGAGAACCTTTACGATTTTTCCTTTGTTACCAACTTGCAACGGTGTGCTTACCATTCGATCTGCCTCATTCGGACTGCCCGCCGGCAATTTCCAGCAATTCCTTGGTGATGTTGCCCTGCCGCAGCTTGTTGTATTCGAGAGTCAAGTCCTTGATCAGGCCTTGCGCGTTCTCTGTGGCGTTCTTCATAGAAACCATGCGAGCGCTTTGCTCGCTGGCCTTGGCATTCAATAGGACCTGATAAATGCCGATGTCGAGATAATGCGAAAGAAGGTAACTCAGAACGAATTCCGGATTGGGCTCGAACAAGGACTCTGTAGTATCGGCAGCAAGTTCTTCTTCGGACCTGACTCCCGGTATCTTCATTGCCTTAAGCTCTCCCACCGGAAGAAATTCCAGGCAGAGTGCATTCTGGGTCAGGGTGTTGACGAAACGCGTGGCGATGATCCGCACCTCGTCCACTTCTCGTTTCAAGAAGAGGTTGCGGGCAAAGGCCGCAATCGCCCTGGCCTCCGCGAACTGCGGCGTGTCCGCGTAGGCGAACTCGGCGATCAGTTGCCGGCGAGTACGGGCGATGAACTGCGCGGCTCTGCGTCCGGCCGTGATGAAGACCGTGGACTGGGTATCAAACTCGGCCGCCAGCCGGAACAGATTACTATTGAGCGCTCCGCATAAGCCTTTGTCCGCACCGACCAGGATGACGGCGCGTCTGTGGACTTCACGTACTTCGAGCAATGGATGGCTGAAATCGCCAATTCGGGTCGCCGCTTCCCGCTGGATTCGGTACATCACCTGGACGAATGGGCGTCCGGCAAGAGCGGCTTGTTGCGCCTTGCGCATCTTTGATGCCGCCACCATCTGCATGGCTTTGGTGATCTGAGCGGTGCTGCTGATTGAGCGGATCCGGCGGCGCAAATCGCGTGGACTCTGCATAAGGCTATTCGATCCAGGTCCTGGAATTCGCAGGAACCAAAAGCGGAGATATCGAAATACAGCAACCCGCCGGCGGAGAAGATGATGCAAGCTCCGTCATCTCCAGGTCTCCTTGAACTGGTCAGCCGCAGCCTTTAACTCGGTGGTCAACGCGGGGCTCATCGTCTTTTCCTGTGCAATCTTCCCAAGCAGTTCGGCCTTGCGAGTGATCAGGACCTCTGTCAGCTTGGCCTGAAACTCTTTGACCCGATTCACTGGCACATCATCCACATATCCGTTTTGTACCGCCCAGATCACAGCTACTTGCACCTCGACCGGGATGGGGCTGTATTGAGGCTGTTTAAAGACCTCGATAATGCGCTTGCCGCGATCGATCTGTGCCTGCGTCTTGGCGTCCAGTTCCGAACCGAATTGCGCGAAGGCCGCCATTTCCCGGAACTGCGCGAGATCTCCCTTGAGCTGCCCGGCGACCTGTTTCATGGCTTTGAGCTGCGCCGCTGAACCAACCCGGGAGACCGACAGGCCCACGGAAATTGCGGGACGCACGCCCTGGTAAAACAAATCCGTCTCCAGGTAAATCTGTCCGTCAGTGATCGAGATGACGTTGGTGGGGATATAAGCCGAAACGTCGCCCGCCTGGGTCTCGATGATGGGCAGTGCAGTCAGAGAACCGTTACCATACTTTTCTCCGACCCGCGCTGCCCGTTCGAGCAATCGGCTGTGGAGATAAAAAACATCACCAGGATAGGCTTCTCGACCTGATGGCCGTTTCAGCACCAGGGAGACCTGCCGGTATGCCACGGCGTGCTTCGACAAATCGTCGAAGATAATCAACGCATCCATGCCGTTGTCCATGAACCACTCGCCCATCGCCGCCCCTGCAAAGGGCGCCAGATATTGATTGGTCGCCGAGTCGGAAGCCGGGGAAGCGACGATGATGGTGTAGGGCATTGCCCCGGCCTCTTCGAGAACAGTGATAGTGCGGGCGATGCTGGATTGCTTTTGACCGATCGCGACGTAGATGCAATAAAGCGGGCGATAGTTCTTGTCGCCCGCAGTCTCTGCCGCTCGATTCAGGCGAGCCTGACTGATAATGGTGTCGATGCAAATTGTTGTCTTGCCGGTGGACCGGTCGCCGATGATTAATTCGCGCTGGCCACGTCCAATCGGAATCATCGCGTCAATTGCCATAATGCCGGTTTGCACTGGCTGTCTGACGGGACTACGCCGAATAATGCCAGGAGCGATTTTTTCAACCGGATAGTAGACATTGCTCTCGACCGGTCCCTTCCCGTCCAACGGCTCTCCCAGAGTGTTCACGACCCGCCCCAGAAGGCCCTTGCCCACCGGTACCTGCAGCAGCTTGCCGGTGGTCCGGACCTCGTCGCCTTCCTCAAGCCGGGTGTAGTCGCCTAGAATGATTACTCCAACTTCTGTCTCTTCGAGGTTCAACGCCAGCCCGGTGATGCCGTGGCCCAGATCGAGCATCTCGTTAAGCATCGCATCGGCGAGACCCTCGACCTTAGCCACGCCGTCGCCTATTTCACGGATAACACCGACATTCTGCCGGTCGGTCGCCAGCTTGGCGCCTGCGATTTGAGCTTCAATTTCCTTAAGTAGGTCAGGCATAGGATCTTTACCTTAGTTCACTGAATACAAAGTTTCCTGGTTGGCATCAGGTCAATGCGTTCCTTCCGTTCGTGCTTGTAATTCCAAAACTCTTCTCCAGCGCAGCTAACCCGGACCGCACGCTCCCATCGTAGACATCACTGCCAATGTGGATGCGGATCCCCCCGATCAACGCCGGATTGTGTACGAACAATGTGCTGATCCGCGGACCGTACATATGTTGAAGTCCAGCCCGAAGCTTGATCTCCAGGTCAGTTGGCAACGGAACAGCGCTTTGTATCTCGGCTGTATGTTGAGCTTGGTGCAGCTTCAAGAAGCGCTGAAAATAACCCAGTAAGGCCAGGTAACCACGGCGCCTGAATTGCAAAACACTCTCGACGACCTTGCGGACACGATCTTCGTCTACCATTCCGTTGACGATGCACAAGCGGAACAGTTGCTTGGCCTCTCGCCGGGTCTGCTTGGCAGTTTTCATGTGGACGTCGATACCTCGTCTTTCACTAGGCGGCCAGCCGCCTGCCAGTTTCCTCCGCCAGGCGCTTCTGATCATCGGCAGTCAGGACCTTGCCGGTGACTTTGGCGGTGGCCTGCACAACCAATCGGCCTACCTCGAGCTTCAGTTCGGCGAGCATGCGGGCGTGTTCCTGCGTGGCGGCCTCACGCGACTTGACGATGATCTGTTCGGCCGCGGCGATGGCCTTCTGGGTCTCCTGCTCCTTCACCCGGGCGGCCGCGGCGTGCGCTTCTTCGATCACTTTGGTCGATTGCGCGTTGGCCTTCACCATGATTTCCTGGCGCTGGGTTTCGGTATGGGCTAGTGCGGTCTTTATCTTTTCCGACTCCGCAATTCCCGCTGCGATTTGTTGACGCCGCTCTTCCAGCATCTTGAGAATTGGCTTATAGGCAAACCGATGAAGCAGAAGACAGACAATGGAGAAGCTGATGATCTGGGCAAACAGATGAGTCCAGTCCACACCAAACGTCCGGGCAATCTGTTGGACCTGTCCCCCATTGTCCGCTTCGGCCAGCAAAACCAGAGCATTCATAGTTGTTCTCACGTTGTGCGGGCACAATCACGTTGAGGGATCGTGCCCAGCAAATTTCCTACTTAACCAGGAACAGAGCGTAGAACACGATTGCTTCAGCGAATGCAATCGACAGAATCGACTGAACAAGAATCTTTGTGGCAGCCACAGGATTGCGTCCCACCGCTTCCGAAGCTTTCATGCCAATGAGACCCACGCCAAGAGCTGCCCCTAGTGCCGCCAGACCTACATGAATGCTTCCGTTCATACCGTCTTGTTCCTCTTCTTTCTCGTGGCTCCCGCGATTGAACACGGTCAAGTCGTCGTTATTAGTCCATCAAATATTCGCGGGCACGGGTCCCTCGGTTTCGTGCTGGCAAATCAGCATCGTGAAGACAGCGGTTAACAACATGAAGACCATTGCCTGCACCAAACCCATGAGTAGTTCCAAAAAATAAAAGGGAATCGATACCAGCCATCCAAAACCAGGGACCAGCTTGGCCATAGCCTCCAGCAAATTCTCCCCCGCAAAGATGTTGCCGTAGAGACGGAAACTCAGCGAGACCGGCCGAAATAAAATGGAAACGACCTCCAGACAGCCGGCTGCGAAAAACACCAACACCATCAGCAGCCTCATCACGCCTTCGCTTTCGCCCTTGGGCGCGAACAACTCCTTGAAAAATCCCACTGGACCAACCTCCCGAAGGGCCCAGACAATCCAGCAGGCAAAAAACACCAGAGCCATGGCCAGGGTCATGTTCACGTCAGCGTTGGCGCCGCGAAACAAGGGTTGGTCGATCTTGAACCCGTGAGCCGTCTGATGACCCCAGCCCATCGAACCGACTCCCGGAATCAGTCCCACCCAATTGGCGGAGAGAATGAAGATGAAAACCGTTGCAAAGTACCAGAACGTTCGGTTGGCCAAATGGGGGCCGATAATATCGGCCAGAAACTTGTAGAGGCCGCCAACCAGCCACTCCATAAAATTTTGTGCGCCTGAGGGAACCGGCTTCATGTTTCGCGTCGCAAACTGCGCGAACGCGATTAGACCCAACGCCACAATCCAACTGACGACCATGGAATTCGTGATTGGAAAGTTCAAGGGACGGGCAAGCTCCACGGCTTTAGCAGAAAGGCCATGTTCCTCTGCTTCAGTCGGAGATCCGCCCTCTGACGTCGGATTCGCTGCGACTGGTTGCGATTCCGCGTCTACAGCCGCGCTGAAATGGGTGCTGAGTCCCAGGAATACTGTGAAAAGCAGGAGCAGCACCACGCCGCGTCGTTGGTAAACAACCATTCTCATTGATCTACCCGTGTGCCCACGCCACTTATGCAGCCAGTTCGTGTTTAACGGCTTTCTGATAGCCAACGACCGTGAAGTAGAGAGTGCGGTCAAAAAACCTGTCGAGAGAGCGCAGCAGCATCACCCCGCCCCAGAACTCAACCGGCTCGTCCAGCAGGCACTCTTGCTGTATGTACTCCCAGAGATATTCGCGCGCGATACATACAGCCCAAAACACCTGGTCGAGCGGGACACCCTGATGCGCACGCTGAATTCCAAGGTCGACGTAGCGGCTTTTAAAGGGTGAGTCGGCTTCGACTCCAAGCCAATCCGTCAGGTCTCTGTAGATTTCCAACGCGGATAGCTTCTGTTCCTCGGCAGGGACCTTGCGTAACAGGTCGCCGCAACGGTCGCTGCTCCTGATTTTTTGGATTAACGCCTCGGACATGCGATCCCCATTGGCTTTCATGTGTTGAACTAACTTGAGGGCGCGCATCCTTAATCCTTTATTTATATGTATATGATTGCGATCAGGTGGACGGTCCGCCTATCCCACCGGCTGCGACCTCGAACCGGGCCCGAATCCTCGCATCAACGAGCAAAGGCTAGCGGGCAGTGCCGCAGTCTGCATACTGGCAAAATCAACAGTGTCTTGGGAGCACCGGGACGATTTCCGTCAGGTGATTCGACAAACGAAGTCCACGAGCAAGAAATCGACCTCGATCTCGTGGGAGTGGCTGACCCTTGTTTGCGGATCGATTCAAACGCCAGTGTTTCTTCGGGAAACCCCGACGAGAGACCTGCCTTCACTGCATTGATCGGGGTTGACGGCGGAGTGCCTTCTTGGGTGCAGGTCCAGGGGATTTAGTGCGGCAGGGCGTCGAAAGCGACGGGAACAGACGCTACATTCTTCCCCTCGCCTTCGACTAAAAGCCTACTTCTTGACCGGTGGAGGATAATTCTTCAAGAGTTTGGTAATGGCTTTTTTCAGGTTTTTTTCCTGCTTCTCAGGTTTGGCCTTCTGATCGAGGGTCTTGCTTACTACACCACGCCACGCCAAGTCTTTGTTGGCCGAATCGTACATGTCCAACGCCAACTGGCCCACATAGATCGTCGAGGTCTGTCCTGTGGTCGTACTCATTCCACCCGCGCCGCCGTACCATCCTCCGCCGTACCATCCTCCCCCATAGCCCCAGTCAGAATTGTAGGAGGTGAATTGCTTCTCCTCGCCAATGCCGGCCTGATAACCGACGTAGAGGTCAGCATTGTCTCCATCGACTTTGGAAAGTCCCTTCGTCGCCAGCTCTGAATCCACGGCTGCGATGATCTGCTTGTCCATCAGTTCATTAGGCTTCGCGGCGTCCTTGAGGGATACCCATTTGTAAGTCTTGAACTTGGAGAAATCAGCGTTCTTGTCGAAGTTGTATCGAGTGTCCTGGGCGATCGCCGCACTCGCCACAAGCAGGATTGTTGCTACCAGCAGTGAGATTCGTTTCACGATGTCCTCCGGTCAAAATCACTTACTCACGAGCCAATCAAACCTATGTTCGGTTTTCCCATTCGTAGCGACTATAGGTGCCAAAATCGGGAACTGGACGATGCTATGAGCAAGGCACCGCATGCAGAAACTGGCAGAACTGACAGACAATCTCTCAAAGTGCGGGACGCAGAAATGCGCTAATGCAGGGATAACGATAGCTGATAGAAATGCCAGTTCCTCCGCCAGTGGCCGCCCTGCAATCTACCCATGGCTCTGATTTTGTCAGAAGCCACCATCTGTACCGGAGGCGCTGTGGCCGGCAAAAAGAAGAATGGCAACGACCAAGAAACCGTTCCTCTGAAGAGAAAAGAGTATGAGGGGGAACTTCGCAAACTGCAGACCAAACTGGTCCGAATGCAGGAATGGGTGAAAGCCACCGGTGCCAAAGTCGTAGTTGTGTTTGAGGGCCGCGACGCCGCAGGCAAAGGGGGGGTAATTCACCGCATCATGGAGCGCGTAAGCCCGCGCGTCTTCCGCCACGTTGCGCTGCCCGCCCCGACAGAGCGCGAAAAATCACAAATGTATGCCCAGCGCTACATCGTCCATATGCCGGCTGCGGGCGAGGTAATTCTCTTTGATCGCAGTTGGTACAACCGCGCTCTGGTAGAACACGTGATGGGCTTCTGCACTGAAAAGCAATACGACGACTTTATCCGAATGGTCCCCGGGTTCGAGTCTCTCGTTAAGAACAACGGCATTATTCTCGTCAAGTACTGGTTCGAGGTTAGCGAGAAGGAGCAGCACCGGCGCTTCCTCAAACGCATTGAAGATCCAATGCGAACCTGGAAGCTCAGCCCCATGGACCTGGAATCGCATCGTCTCTGGTATGACTATTCGCGAGCCCGAGACGCCATGTTTGCTGCGACTGACACGCCACAGTCCCCGTGGAACGTGGTCCAAACCGACGACAAAGCGCGGGCTCGACTAAACTGCATTTCCCATTTGCTTACTGTGGTGCCATGGAAGGAAATTCCACAAGAAAAGGTCAAATTGCCGAACCGACAGAAGCCAAAGGGTTATAAAGCCCCTGATTGGAACTATCGTTGGATTCCCGAAAAGTACTGACGCCGCGGAACTGAGCTATCGACCGGTCTCTCCTCAGACTCTCCTCGTCGATGGGTCACTCGCTCACTGGCCCGTTCTCTGTCTCCGCTAGAGCACGAAACGTTCCCCCTTTCGTGCCATGGACAAGTAGTTGCCATTCCCAGTAGTTTTGAGCATCGTTATTGAAAATCTCTTAACGATCCATCCGGCGCAGATTTTCTTTCGTCTGTCGCATTGTGATAGAGAGCAGTTTCCAATTGAAAACAGAGACCGCAGACGCAAGAGTGCGTATCCTGGTGGTGGATGACAATGAACCGTTTCGGCAATTTGTTGCTTCCATGCTCCGTGATCGGGAGAATTTGAACGTCATCGGGGAGGCAGGCGACGGATTAGAGGCTGTCCAACGAGCCGAGGCGCTGCAACCCGATTTGATCGTCCTCGATATCGGCTTGCCAGAACTGAATGGGCTCGAAGCGGCTCGGCAAATCGGTAACCTTGCGCCCAAGGCAAGAATTATCTTCCTCACTCAGGAATCCGCGTCGGATGTGATAGACGAAGCACTCAGTCTGGGTGCGTGGGGTTACGTGGCCAAAGTACAGGCCGGGAGGGAATTGCTGGTTGCCATGGAGATGGTCATGCAAGGCCAGCGTTTTGTCAGCAGCAGCTTGAACGGGCAGAAGAATCCTAACCGCCTTTAGCTCTTGTATTAGAGTCCCAAGCGAGAGTTCGTGCCAGCCTATTCGGCTAGCGCGCCCCAGGTGCTCTTCTACAAACAGTCAGCCCAATTCACTAGAAATCAGACATCAATACCAACGCCAACTGTCCGCTCGCGAACTTACGATTGTGCTGTTGGAATACGGCCGCCGCGGTGGGATAGTTTGAATTTTGGAAGATATTCTTCCGGCGCTCACGATTTGGGTCGAGCAGCGCTTCAGCGCTGTACGAGGGTGGTAGAAGTGAGGCTTCAGTCGTTGAGGTACTTCAGGGGCTGAAGCCCATCGCATTAGAGCTTTTATGCAGGCCTGAAGGCCTGCTCCACCCGTAGACCGACGATGGTCGTGCAAGAGGGTCAAACTGACCCACTACCGCCGCCGCAGTTCACTTGACAACCTTCGACGTTAATGTTATAGCGACAACGGGAAACCTTTGACTGGTCTGGAGACCAGATCACCAATCGTAGATAAGTTGGGTAGGGTCCCTGCGCTGCAATTTGCGCGGTCAGCCTGCCTATGGCCTGGCTTCATGTGCCAACGAGGCCCGTGATGAGGACTCGATCCAGCGGATTGTGCCCAAACCAACAAACTATCCGAAGACGACGTCTTAACTGGAAGCTGGCCAGTCTCCTCCTCGTCGTAGCCGGCTATTTGCTGCCGCAGTCGGCTGCCTCAGCACCCGTGAAGGAAGTTCGGCGCGTTCTTATTCTCAATGTGATGGGGCCGCTCTCCTCCCCTGGCGTGGCTCTGATGGACGAGGCGATAGTGGCAGCCCTGCAAGAGTCGCCTTATCAGATTGAGTTGTATAGCGAGGATCTGGAGGCAACCCTGTTTCCGGATGAAGCCTCCCAGCGGCAATTCCGTGAGTGGTACATCCGCAAGTATCACGATCGCAAGCCCGACGTGATCATTGCGGTCGGGTCCGAACCCATCAGGTTCATGGTCGAATCGCACGAATCGTTCTTCGCGAATACCCCGATAATCTTTTGTGGAAGTACCAAGGAAATGTTGGGGGGACTGAAACTCGACTCTCACTTCACCGGAGTGTGGACGGAGCCGCAGCCGGAGGAAACCCTGAAGGCGGCACTAGCACTCCAACCCGGAACCAGGCACGTGGTCGTAGTGGGTGGTGTCGGTTCGTATGACCGGTACCTTGAAGCCATTGCCCGGGAAAGTTTTCGCAAATACGAGTCGAAACTCGACTTCACGTACCTCACGGACCTCGCCATGCCCGCACTGATTGAGCGGTTGAAGCACCTGCCGGATCACACGATCGTTTACCACACATCCATCATGCAGGATGCCGAAGGAACACACTTCATTGATGCAAGTCAGTCTGTTCCCATCATTGCCGGCGCCGCACGTGCGCCAATGTTTATCGTGGACGATGTGGACCTCGGAAACGGAACAGTCGGTGGTGATCTGGTGAGCTTTGCCGCTATCGGCAAGAGTGTTGCCCAAATGGCCGTGAGGGTTCTCAACGGCGAGAAGCCGCAGGATATTCCCGTGACTAAGAGCGCCAATACTTATGTGTTCGATTGGCGAGCTCTGCATCGCTGGGGGTTGAAAGAAAGCGACCTCCCGCCCGGTAGTGTGGTGCGAAACCGGCAGCCGACTGTCTGGGAACTGTATTGGCGGTACATCGTCGGTGGCATCGTTTTGCTGTTGTTCCAAACGCTGCTCATTTTTGGACTGGTGCGGCAGCGAGAGCGGCGGAGAAAGACAGAAACTGAGCTGAACTTGACCAATGAGCGGCTCCGGCAGGCAATGGAAGCTGGAAAAACTCTGGGATGGGACTTGGACGTCAAGACCGGCTGCGACCGTTGGTTCGGCGATCTGCGGACAATTTTCGGAATTCAATCGAACAGCTATTCCGGACGGGTGGAGGACTTTTACCGCCTGGTACACCCGGAAGATAGAGCACTCGTCGGGAAGACGGTTGCGGATGCCAGGCAAAACCGGAAACCATACGCAACAGAATTCCGGGTGGTGCGGCCTGACGGAATCGTGCGCTGGATCACAGCCAGGGGAGAGTTCTACTACGACGCCAACGGTGACGCTGAGCGCATGCTCGGCATGTCCGTGGACATTACCGAGCGCAAGCTGGCGGAGGAGGCGCTGAAGAAGTCGGAGGAGAAGTTTTCCAAGGCCTTTCGGAAAAGCCCGATGATTCTCACCGTGACGGCCTTGAAAGACCATCGCTACCTTGATGTCAATGAAGCCTTCGAACAAATCACTGGTTGGCGACGTGAAGAGGTAATCGGCCGGACGCCATTCGATCTCAATCTCTGGGTAGATCCTGCCCAACGGGTAAGGATGGCGAAAGAGATTCAGGCTAAAGGCACGCTTCGCAACGTAGAGGTCGCCTTTCGTAGCAAGAGGGGCGAGGTGCGCGTGGGCCTGGGTTCGGCGGAATTGATCGAGATCGCGGGAGAGCCCTGTCTGCTTACGATGGTCACAGATATTACCGAACGCAAACGGATCCAGGAACAACTGCAAATCAGTGAGGCAAGGCTAGCCGGAATCGTTGGGTCAGCTATGGACGCAGTCATCGCCACTGACGCGGAACGCAATATTGTCCTTTTCAATACCACAGCGGAGAAAGTGTTCGGGTGTACTGCCGATGAAGCGATTGGAACTGCCATAGACCGGTTTGTCCCTGAGCGCTTCCGTCTGGCACACAATGAGCAGATGCGTCTTTTTGGTATAGGGGAAGTTGCCAATCGAGGTGTGGACAAACGTGGCATCTTGTTCGGCATGCGGGCAAGTGGAGAAGAATTTCCGATGGAGGCTTCTATTTCGCATTTGGAGGCGAATGGCCAGCAGTTGTTTACCGTAGTTGTCCGTGACGTCACCGAGCGTTACAGGTCAGATGAAGCTTTACGTAAGAGCGAGCAGAGATTACGACTGGCGGTCCAAGCCGGAAGAATGTTTGCGGGCGAGTGGGACGTTGCGGCCGATACGTTCGTCCGGTCCCCTGAGTACGTGGATATTCTCGGACAGGATCAACCTGTGCAGACCAGCCGTCAGGAGCTGCTAGACCGGATTCACCCGGACGACCGTGAGCGGGCTTGCAGCCGGACTTGGCAGCATGACTCCTGAAAAACCTTTCTCTACAAGCCGCTACCGCTTTCTGCGTTCCGATGGGAGGGCGATCTGGCTGGAGAAAAGCGCGAAGGGTTTCTTTGACGATAAGGGCAAATTGATACGCGTGGTAAGTGTAATGGTAGATATCAGCGACCGAATAAAAGCGGAGCAGGCGCTTCGCGAGAGTGAAGAACGCTTCCGCCTGGTTGCAAACACTGCACCAGTACTGATCTGGATGGCCGGCGCCGATAAGCTGTGCACCTACTTCAATCAACCCTGGCTGGAATTTACAGGCCGGCCGCTTGAGGCAGATCTTGGCAACGGCTGGACGGAGGTTGTGCACCCCGATGACCGGAGTACGCTGCTGGACACTTATACGCAGGTATTCGATCGGCGGGGGCGTTTCGAAATGGAGTATCGGCTGCGGCGGCATGATGGAGAATATCGCTGGGTGTCCGATATTGGTGTACCAAGATTCAACACGGATGGTTCTTTTGCCGGCTACATAGGCTCTTGCATGGACGTGACGGAGCGCAAGATCGCGGAAGAAGCGCTCAGCCACATGGCCGGGAAGTTGATCGAAGCCCACGAAGAGGAGCGTAGGTGGATCGGGAGAGAACTTCACGACGACATCAATCAACGGATTGCGTTGTTGTCGATCGAATTGGATCGATGGAACCAGTCTGCTGGATCGAGTGCCGACACCCATGATCACATCCGAAGAATTAGCCAGCGTCTTGTAGAAATCGGAGAGGACATTCAGGCTCTGTCGCACCGGCTTCACTCTTCGAAGCTTGAGTACTTGGGTATCGCGGTAGCGGCCCAGAGTTTCTGCAGGGAATTGTCCGAGCAGTATAAGGTACAGATTTCCTTCAGCCATTCCGGGATTCCTCGCAACCTGCCAAAGGAAATCGCGCTTTGCTTATTCCGAGTCTTGCAGGAATCGGTGCAAAACGCCGTGAAGCACAGCGGCGTTCAGGAGTTCAAGGTGGAATTCCGTGGCAGAAGAGGGGAGCTTCAGTTATCTGTGATTGACGCCGGAAGAGGCTTTAACCTGGAAGATGTGGCGAACCCTACAGGACTAGGACTCATCAGCATGCAACAGCGACTGCAACTGGTGAACGGAGAACTTTCCATCGTATCGGAAGTCGGTCGGGGTACTGCGATTTACGCTCGAGTGCCGTTGAGACGGGAAGAGGGGCATCCTCAAAAGGCGGGATGAACCTGAGGAAGGGAGTTATGGCCACAACGCGAACTGTGGCAAAACCAAATCCCAATGAACACGTGCCAATTGTCGTTCCTGCAGTGGCTTGTTCTGATATTCACTGAGAGAAATGACAGTTATGGCTATGGCGTACCGTCGCTACCATGCATAAACATGTGTGGTCCCGATAAAGTGTGGTCAAGCTTTCAGTAACGCTGGCTGTTCTGACTGGAAACTCTCATGAGCAATCGTCACAGAACAAGACTGCTGATTGCGGATGACCACACACTGGTGGCTGAAGCCTGCAAGAACCTCCTCGAGCCGGAATTCGAGGTGGTGGGAATCGTCGACAACGGTCGCTCTCTCCTTCAACAGGTTCGCGAACTGAAGCCTGAAGTGGTGATCCTCGACATCGCCATGCCCCAACTCAACGGGCTCGATGCAGGCGATCAGATCAAGCGCTTGCATCCTGCTACAAAGCTAGTGTTCTTGACCATGAACATGTCACCAGAAGCCGCGGCCGAAGCGTTTCGCCGGGGCGCATCCGCGTACGTTGTGAAGCACGCGGCCGCGTCAGAGCTGATAACAGCGGTTCGACGAGTTCTTAGATCGGAATCGTATCTGTCACCTAACATTACGAAAGAAACCGTTGACTACCTTTTGAGAAGTGGAGCCCCTTACGCGCAGGAGAAGAGGATTACCCACCGTCAAAGCGAGATTCTGCAACTGCTTGCCGAGGGGATGTCGATGAAGGAGATAGCCAATATCTTGAACGTAAAACCTGGAACCGTCGCCTTTCACAAGTATCGAATCATGCAGATTCTGGGTCTGAAAAGCAATGCGCAACTAATTCAGTACGCCATTGAACATCACTTGGTTTCCTGAAGGTTGATGCCATCCTAGGCGGTCTTGGTTGGAGCTAAAGAGCACTTCTGGGGGTTTGCATGACAGACCGGCGCTGGGCTGTCAGATCAAAACTAACAGTGCCCCCCCTAAAAAGATACAGAACAAAAAGTGGCATGCCATGAAGATTGCCACTTTAATATCTCGCTTTTCCCCACGTTCTCTCCTGCGACCGGCGGCCTGTAAACAGGTTGTTGGGTGGTTATCCGCTGTGAGACGCATCGTCGCTATTTGCAGCTTGGCAGGAATCCTTGGTCCAGGGGCTCTCGCACAACCCAGCAACGAGCACGCCTCTCAGTCTCCGGAAGACAGTCGTTTCATCCCCAGCGAAAACAGTGGCGTTCCGGTCGAGATAGACGGCAGACCGATCCTGATGATTTATGCCCAGATCGGCGGTTTCACCCCACAAGAGCGCGCCGGAGCGATACAGCAGCGCATCATCGCTCTGGCTAAGAGAAGGTATATTCCGCCGGAAGCGATTCGTGCGGAAGAGCGCGGCACATGGACCGAGATCATGGCGCGCGACGAACGCATCATGGGTGTCACCGAAGCCGATGCCATGGCTGCAGAGCGAAGGCGATCAGACATTGCTTCAGAGTACGTAGAAATCATTCGCATGGTGGTGAAGCAATATCGTTTGGACCATACCTGGCAGCGCTTTTTCTGGGCGGTGCTTTGCAGTGTCCTGGCAACGGCAGTAGTCGTTGGGGCGATCATAATTTTGTTCAGGATTCGGCGCGGGGTGGGGGCCAGGGTAGATCGTTGGCTGGGCGGCGGCTCGGAAATCGCGAGTCCAGCGCCGTCAGCCAGAGTTTGGCTCAAACGCTATCTCGGTCAGCCATTAGTCACCGTGGGTCATGCTGGTTTCTGGGTTGTGGTTCTAGCTTTGATTCAAACGTACGGAACAGTCGTGCTGAGTTTCTTTCCTGCCACCAAATACACTTCAGACCAGATTACAAACTGGCTGTTTTATGAATTGGCAGTCTTTGCAAAGATGGTGATCGGTTACATCCCAAATCTGATCCTGATCTTGATTATTTGCCTCGTCACATCCTATCTTTTAAAAGTAAACCATTACCTTTTTAACGAGGTTCGCGACGGCAATCTCACCGTTCACGGCTTTTATCCGGATTGGGCAGAGCCCACGGCCAAGTTGGTGAGGGGTTTAATTATTGTCGCGGCTGCCATCGTCGCCTTCCCCTATTTGCCGGGGTCGGAAAGTCCTGCGTTTAAGGGGATCTCTGTATTCCTGGGTGTCCTGCTGTCGCTCGGTTCCACATCGGCTGTTGCACACGGGGTTGCGGGAACGATTCTGACCTATATGAGGGCATTTCAAGTGGGGGATTTCGTAAGGATCGGGAACGATGTAGGAGAAGTAGTGGAGAAGACACTGCTGGTGACACGCATCTGCACACAAAAAAGAGAGGTCGTCACCATTCCTAACGGTACGGTGTTGGGTGGGGTAGTGGTCAATTACAGTGCCGAGGCTAAACAGAAAGGCGTAATCTTCCACACCACGGTGACGATTGGATATAGCGCTCCGTGGCGGAAGGTTCATGAACTGCTATTGGCAGCTGCTCTCGTTACAGATGATGTATTGCACGACCCACCACCGTTTGTCCTGCAAACGGCGCTGAACGATTTCTACGTTGCATACGAGCTAAATGCCTACACCGCGAAGCCGAGCGAGATGCTACATACGTACTCGGTGTTGCACCAGAACATTCAGGACAGGTTCAACGAAGCTGGAGTCGAAATTAATTCGCCGCATTACCGATGTCTGCGCGACGGCAATCAGGCCACCATTCCAGAAAGCTACTTGCCCAGCGACTACAAAACTCCGGTATTTGAGATCGCTGCACAAGTGCCTTTTTCCACCCCGAGTGTTGACAGAGCCAGTGCAGCAAGCCCCCTGTCAAATCCTAAAGGTTGATCCATTAGTAGTCCTGCTAGCAGCTGACTGGTAAAAATGCTAGTGGTCAAGGTGACTCCGCGCCCCTACTGTGGCCAGGGTACCAGGCTGGACCGGACGAAAGACGGCACCTGTCCGGGACGAGCGAGCTGGCTCCGGGTAGCAACTAGCGAGTTTGTCAGCGAAGGAGCACAAAGATGACTGTGAACATACGACGAAATCTTCCCAGGGTTATGATCGCTGATGATCACGTTCTTGTGGCCGAGGCGTGCCGGAAGCTACTCGAATCGGAATACGAAGTTGTTGCCACCGTAAGTGATGGCCGGGCCCTGGTCCGAGCCGCCACCGAACTAAGGCCACAGCTCATCATTGTTGACGTCGCGATGCCGATACTGAACGGCCTGGATGCGGGGCAGCAGGTGAAGGAATTCTTACCCTCAGTGAAGTTGGTGTACCTGACGATGAATCATGATGCCGACCTCGCGGCGGAGGCGTTCCGTCGGGGAGCATCGGGATATCTGCTCAAAACCTGTGCCGCCTCTGAATTGACGACTGCGGTCCGGGAGGTCCTCAGAGGCAAGTCCTACCTCTCGCCCACGATCGCCAGAGACACGGTCGACTTCTTGCTCCGCCAAGGCACCAGGTTGATCGAGGAGGGCGAGCGGCTGACGGAAAGGCAGCGGGAAGTGCTGCAACTTCTGGCCGAGGGAAAATGCATGAAGGAGGTGGCAGATGTGCTTAACATTACGACCCGAACGGTTGCATTTCATAAGTACCGCATCATGGAAGTCCTAAACGCCAAGAGCAGCGCCGAGCTGGTTCAGTACGCAATCCGGAATCATTTGATCGCCGCTTGAGTTGGTCAGCCATCACCATCTGAGATTGTGACCTCGAACGACATTTCTTCCGAACGCTTCTGCCGTTCCTGAGCCTGGCAAGCTACCTTACGGAAACGTCCAACCTTATCATCTCCACGCGGTCGGTTGAATTTTGTCTCAATGATCACAGGGCGAAATGAAGACGGGCTCGAGTGGTGAGCGGAATACCCGCTTTTTCTCGAACCCGTTATGGATCAAAAGGTATTGCGAATTGCTTTCAGGCCGAACGAAGCCGAGAGAGCAAGAGCGCCCAGTAATCCGATAAGTGGCAGGAGACTCGCAGTCTTGGGTAGTTCTGCCGGAGCGGTGCGCCGGCGCAGGCGTGGGTTCTGCCGTGGCTATCAGAATCGGAACATCGGCGGGTGGTGCTGGGGGCGGCGGGGGCATGCTGCCGGTCACCTTCCGCTGCTGTTCAACCACACTTATCGGTTCCTCCACGATCTTGGTGGCTGAGACCATCATCCCTTTTTTCAAGCCGAAAGCGTCGGTTTCTTGCCCATCCACCATAAACTTTTGGCCCTTTGGGATCTTGAATTCCTGGTTGGTCCCGTCTTCCAGGGTCAGAACTACAGTATTGGGCGGAGAGATATGCCACACCTTTCCTGTGACACTCTTTACCGTTGTGATGGTTTTGGGAGTTGTGGTTACGGTGATCGTACGCTGAAGCTTCATGCCCGGTTTCAGGTCGTGAATCCCTAGTTGTTGGCCGTTCACGTCGACCCGAACACTCTCCGACACGTTGGCAAAGTGGCGGATCGTGCCGTCTTCCATCTTTACCATCAAATCATTTCCCGATACGTGTACGACTTCGCCGCGTTCGATTGTCACGTCGTGCGAGGGCTGCGCGGCGGTGGTGCTGGTTTCTGTTCTCACTTGTGCGGTCATGCTCAAGGCAAAAGCGACGCAAGCCGTCCCCGCCAAAAGCACCCCCACTCGTTTCCATACCGTTATTGAGTTCATCGTTTCTTCTCCTTGTTAGCTTTCGCAGCCGTGAATTAGAGTCCTGTCCCTGATGTCTTCAAATGAGTTCATCTGTGCCCAGTCGTTGTTGTGTGCGCGAGTTCAGATTTCGCTTGCAGATTCAACCGATCACGATCGGCCATTGAGGCCTGAACGATGTAGCGCTCGGGTGCGCTGCCGACGAAATAAAACGGGTAACACGTCACCAGAGTGAGTGACGAAATCGAGCGCGGTTGCAGGACCCAGGTATCGTCCGGGTGCACGATTACGATCTGGTCCACAAGGTATGTATCTGTATGGCTTGAGGTCGACAACTCGACGGTGTCTCCTGGGCGGACATCTTTGAGCACCCGAAAGAACCCATCTCGATGGCCGGCAATTCCGATGTTCCCTTTTACCCCCGGGCCGACTGTGCCCAGGATATGGCCGACTCCCCGGTTTAGAATCAGATCGTCTGTTCCTTCCAATACCGGTACCTCAAGATGCACTTTAGAGATGCGTAACACAGCCAGGGGCGGATCAATGTGTTCTCCTAACGTGTGTTCGTACGCCAAGATTCGTTTCTCCGACCAGGTGCCAAAATCGGAATGGGCCTCGGCTGAACTGAAATCGATCGGTATTCCGCCGGGTTGCCGCGTTTGATTGTCTTGGAAACGTCTCAACTCGGCGCGGAACAGGATTGTTCGATGGATGTATGCTGTCGCGTATATCACGATCAGCAACACTCCAACGATCAGGAGCAGACGCTCTGTGTTTTTCCAGAATCTCATCCCGAACGCCTTCTAGGTAAGAGAACCACGCATCTGACGCAACGCTACATCGATCCAGAGCAGGTGTGTGCTGCTAGATCTTCGATGCCAGCATGACGAGTCTAGAGAAGAACACTGAGTGGTTGTAACTGTCAGTAGTGACAGGCGGTCGGGAGGTTCCCATGCGATCCTGTCCAAGGCAGGGGATGTGTTCTGCCGCAACCCTGAGGGCTCGGCGGAATTGGCTCGCTCAGGCCGTGCATCAACGAATCACTGCCTTCTTGCGCAGATTATTCTCCCCGACGCGCAGGGCACAGCGTTCCTGTCAGTACTGCTAGTTGTTAGCCTCTTGTCTGCTCGAATATAAGGACGGTATGCAATTTTCAACCGGTAAACCTCCAATGGCCAAACCCGTACAGGGCAAGCAAATTGGCGGAGAAGCAATCCACATTGGTGATTGTCAGGTGTGGGTTGAGATTTACTATCTGGATTCGCAGACGGACTACCGTGAGTATTTACCACGGAAGAGGATACCCTCTTGTTCCAATGAACTCGTTCTGTTCTGTTCTGCGAGATCTTCACCAAAATTAGATCTCCGAAGCATAATGCCTTGGGCGACGCCGCTACTCTTCCTCTTGATGTCCTGGTTATTTCTGTACTTTATTTGGGAGTCCTATTAAGAAGCCCTAATGAAGGTTCGCTCAGTGCTCAGCGCGATGCAAGAAAGAGCGAATCACCCACCTCAAGAAGGCGCCTCCCCGCAGATGAAGGGAACTGAACAAAACAGGACAGTCTGGCATTCGCGGGTCAGAAGGCGTCATCGCGAGCAGGGTGGTGCGGAGAGTGTATGGCGGGGGAAATGAAAGTGCTACCTTCCATAACCTTCCGTATGGCTGTACCCAAATCTGTTGCCATGCACGGCTTGATAACGTAGCCCGCTGCACCCACTGCCATCGCGCTCTCAACAAAATCGGGATCTTCTTGGACAGTCAGAAAAATTATCTTTGCATGCGAACCTTCTTCCCGCAACCGTAGAGCAGCTTCAATTCCGGTCACCACTGGCATGGAAATGTCGAGCACGAAGACATCTGGAGAAAGACCGGGAGGAAGATCCAGTACTCCTGCTCCGGTTTCAGCCATGCCAACGATCTGAAAGTCGTCGCAGAGAATTTGGACGATAGTTTCGCGCATCTCTTCTTGGTCATCCGCCAGGAAGACGCGAAGAATCGGCTTTCCATCCTGGGCTGCTGAATGCTCCGGAACGACAGGAGAGGCACATGACATGATCGAAACTTAGCAGACTACAACAATGAGTGTCTGCTACGAAGACAAGCAGTATTTCCTTTTTGTTATTCTAGGGTTGTCGCTGGCAAACATGTGGCCGTCTCACAGACCAGAGCTCTTCTCGTCAAGGTTGTGGTAGAGCTTCCTCTCGCTTCGCAGCGGCCCCGCTCACTGTAACTTCTGCCAGTTTTCCGTACGCCACGCGCCTTCTACTCTTCGCTTGATCCGCGCCGAACCCATTGACTACTCGTGGCTTCCATGAATATGAGAGGCAAGAATGTTCCGTTGAATATGTCCTCAAACGGTCGCCGGGCTGCTCTTTGTGATGCAACTGATGGCCATTGTTCCGGAATGAGTCCTCGTGGTTCTACTAGGCTCCGGTCTGAGGAGTTTGCCATGCGAATTGAACCTGAGTTGAGTCTTTTAGAACGACGTGTCGAAAGTGCAATCTCCTGGCAACCATCAAGACTGCGTTATCGGTGCACTCGTAGATGCACGGTCATTACGACCTTGTTCGTCCTCGCAGTTTCGTTGACCGGATGCTCAGAGAAAGCGGCGCCTGCGGCGGCGGCACCGCCGGAAGTGGTGGTTGCTTCAGTTCTACAACAGGATGTTCCCGTTTATGGAGAGTGGGTCGCACAGCTGAACGGTCCTGTGAATGCTGACATTACACCCAAGGTGCAGGGGTACCTGCTCAGCCAGAACTATGTAAATGGATCGTTAGTGAAGAAGGGGCAACTGCTCTTTCAGATTGATCCGCGGCCGTTCCAAGCAGCGCTGGATCAAGCGAAGGCAGAAGTGGAGAGGACCGTGTCATCGCTGTCGAAGGCGACTAACGATGTGCAGCGCGATACTCCGCTGGCAAAGCAGAACGCGATTCCACAAAAGCAGCTTGACGATGACATCGCCAATGAGGCTGCGGCCCAGTCGGAATTGATAGCAAAGAAAGCGGCGCAACAGCAGGATGAGTTGAATCTTGGATGGACCAACGTCTATTCACCGGTGGATGGCATCGCGGGAGTCGCGAACTCTCAGGTCGGTGATTTGGTCGGTACGACTACCAAAATGACGACAGTGTCGCAGATTGATCCCATTTGGGCGTACTTCAACATCAGCGAGAGTTTATATCTCGGCTTCGCGCCGCAGATCTCAAGAGTCTTACAAAGGTCCGCGATCAAGAGCCATATTCCGGTTGAGTACATTCAGGCCAACGACGTCCCTTACCCTTCCAAAGGGAACATCATCTTCGTAAACCGCGAGATTACCGCCGGCACAGGAACTATTCAGTTGGCCGCTGCATTCCCGAACAGAGATGCAATCCTCCGCCCTGGGGGATTTGGGCGCGTGCGTGTGCAAACCAGCAACAGCAAGAATGCCTTGCTGGTTCCACAGGCGGCCGTTATCGAAGTGCAGTCGCAGTACCAACTCTTTGTGGTCGGGTCTGACAATAAGGCCACGGTTCGGTCGGTCAAAGTGGGAGATCGCGTCGGTCCCAACTGGATTGTTACTGAAGGATTGAAACCGGGCGAGCGAGTGGTGGTCGAAGGCATCCAGAAGATGCAGACGTTTGCAGCGCAGATGCCAGACTCAGCAAAGGAAGGTATCCCGGTCAATCCCAAGGTGTACGCAGCCCCCGCCGGCGGGAGCGACTGACCATGGCGAAATTCTTTATCAATCGGCCGATCGTCGCGATCGTCATTGCCATACTGATGGTGCTGATCGGCCTGGTCTCGATGCTCAGCCTCCCCACGGCGCAGTTTCCCAATATCGCCGACCCGATGATCCAGGTGAAAGCCACCTACCCTGGTGCGGACGCCCAAACGATTGCCGAGTCAGTGGCGACTCCGATTGAGCAACAGATGTCCGGCGTCAGCGGCATGAACTACATGTATTCGTTGAGTGCCAGCTCGGGCGGAGGCGGTACGCTCTACATAGATTTCCAGCTTGGGACTGATGTCAACACGGATCAGATTCTGGCGCAGATGCGGAGCGGACAGGCTAACTCGCAATTGCCGAGTGAAGTTGTCCAGCAGGGAGTTCTCGTGCAGCCGGGTACGACAGCGCCCTTCATGCTGCTCGACCTTTACTCACCTGGTGGGGTATACGACAACATTTTCCTGGCGAACTACGCCATCATCAATCTGCAGTACGCACTGACTCGCATCTCCGGTGTCTCACAGGTCCAGATTTTCGGCGCTGGGCCTTATGCAATGCGGATTTGGGTGAATCCTGATCGGCTTGCGAGACTTGGGGTGACGGTCTCCGACATCACCAACGCGGTCAAATCCCAAAACAAAGTCAATCCCGGAGGGCAGGTCGGAGGAGAACCCGTTCCCTCGGGTCAGCAATTCACCTATAACGTGCGGGCTCCCGGACGACTGCCCACGGTTGAGGAGTTTAATGACATCGTCGTCCGTGCCCAGGCTGACGGTTCAATCCTTCGGCTGAAGGACGTGGCGCGCGTGGAATTGGGTTCGCAATACTATTCCTATCTGGCGCGGTTGGGCACTTCAGGAGAAGGTAAACCGGCTCAGCCCGCAGCCCTCATCGCGCTGTACCTCACCCCTGGCAGCAATGCCCTGCAGACGAGAGACTCCGTTCTCAAGATGATGGAGGAGGCGAAAGGTAGGTTTCCCCAGGGACTGGCATACATTGTGGCACTTGATACCACGCTCGCGGTCAGCGAGGGCATCCACGAAATCTACAAGACACTGGGTGAGGCTTTGATCCTGGTCATCTTAGTGGTCTACATTTTCCTCCAGGGTTTTAGAGCCACTCTGATTCCGCTGCTTGCTGTTCCTGTCTCTCTGATTGGAACCTTCGCCGTTTTTCCGATGCTGGGATTCTCCATCAACACCCTTTCGCTGTTTGGCCTCGTCCTGGCGATTGGACTGGTCGTCGATGATGCCATTGTTGTCGTTGAGGCGGTGGAACATCACATTGAGCACGGGATGACACCTCATGACGCAACCGTCAGAGCGATGGAGGAAGTCTCCGGACCGGTCATTGCTATTGCACTGATTCTTGCTGCCGTGTTCGTTCCAACCGCCTTCGTTCCCGGTATCACCGGCCAGCTCTACAAGCAGTTTGCGGTTACGATCGCCGTTTCGGTGCTCTTTTCGGCTTTCAACGCACTCACCCTCAGTCCTGCGTTGTCTGCCTTGCTGCTGCGCCCAAGGAAGCCGGCACGGGGACCATTGGGAGCTTTCTTCCGCTGGTTCAACCGTGTCTTCGGGCGCGCGACCGACGGGTACGTGAGTTGGTGCGGACTCCTCATCCGCAAGGCCGGCGTCGCTTTCATCCTGCTCGCCGCTCTAACCATAGGTGCGGGTTTCTTCGGGAAGAACGTTGCCAAGAGTTTTCTGCCGGATGAAGACCAGGGATATATTTATGCCGGCTTGCAGTTGCCGAATGCGTCGTCGCTCCAACGATCCTCTGAAGCTGCCCGGGAAGTCGAGAAGGCCATCCTGGAGACTCCCGGCGTCGAGTATGTCAGTTCGGTCATGGGTTTCAGCATGCTGAGCGGCGTCAATGCAACCTACAGCTCATTCTTTTTTATTTCGCTGAAGCCCTGGGAAGAGCGCAAGACTCCCGAAACAAGCTACGAAGGAATCAAAGCCCACCTGCAAAAGGCGCTCTCAAATGTTCCGTCGGGAATTGCATTCTCATTTTCACCACCCGCGATTCCGGGCGTAGGGACTTCAGGAGGAGCCACTTTCATTCTGGAAGACCGGTCGGGTGGAGGCGTTGATTTTCTTGCGAAGAACGCTCAACTGTTTGTGGCCGAGGCGCGCAAGCGACCGGAGTTGGCAGGGGTCATGACAACGGCTCTGTTCGGCGTCCCCCAGGTCGGTGTAAAGGTGGACAATGCCAAGGCAATGACCCAGCAGATCCAATTGAGCAGCCTGTACGAGACGGTGCAGACATTTATGGGCGGTGCGCTGGTTAATTATTTCAATCGCTTCGGCCTGCAATGGCAGGTGTATGTCCAGGCCGATGGTGACTTCCGGAACAAGGCCGAAAATGTAGGCAAGTTCTTCGTGAGGAACGCCGCTGGAGGAATGGTTCCGCTGAGTACGCTGACTACCACCTATCCGCGTAACGGCGCCGAGTTCATGATGCGCTACAACCTGTTCAACTGCGTGCAGATTAATGCCTCTGCAGCGCCCGGCTACAGCTCGGCACAAGCAATGGCAGCACTGGAAGATGTCTTTCGCAAGTCGATGCCGAGCCAGATGGGTTTCGACTATATGGGCATGTCGTACCAGGAGCAAAAGGCCGCGCAGGGCATTTCAGCCGGAGCCATCTTTGGGCTGGCCTTCTTCGTGGTTTTCCTCATTATGGCGGCGCAGTATGAGAGCTGGACTCTGCCCTTCAGCGTACTGCTGGGAGTTCCGATTGCCGTTTTCGGCGCCTTCGCAACACTCTACGTTCGCCGGCTCGACAACGATGTGTATGCCCAGATTGGACTGGTCATGCTGATTGGACTGTCGGCCAAGAACGCCATCCTGATCGTCGAATTTGCAAAGGCAGAGCATGAGAAGGGCAAATCCCCGATGGACGCCGCGCTGATTGGAGCCAAACTGCGATTGCGACCCATTCTAATGACCGCATTCGCTTTCATTCTTGGTTGCGTACCACTGTGGACGGCTTCCGGCGCGGGCGCAATCTCGCGTCAGGTTCTGGGAACCGTGGTCATCGGCGGAATGATGGCAGCCTCGGTGCTGGCTATCTTTTTCATTCCGGTCAGCTACGACGTCGTAGAGCGGTTCGGAATATGGGTGTCGGGAAAGAAGAAACATCCACAAGAAATGGAAATCAGGCCGCTCCAGGGAGCCGCCGATGACTAACACGGCGGTCCTTCGCGGCTTTGTGACCGTATGTAGTGGACCGGCCAGCGCACCGGGGAAGGAAGGAGTTTCGCCATTGCCAGCGCCAACCATTCTGACAACGGAAGGGGACTGGTCATGACCAGCAGGCATTGGATCGTCGCGCTCACGTTTCTGATGCTCACTGGATGCAAGGTAGGCCCCAAGTACCAGCGTCCGCCGGCAACAGTTCCCGATGGCTACCGGGGCCTTGCGCCAGACACTAGCCAGCAGACTGCGGCCTCGCTCGGAGATGAAAAATGGTGGACGGTCTTTCAGGACCAGCAATTGCAGGAGCTGATCCGGGAGGCACTCGCCCACAACTATGATGTGCGCATAGCCGCAGCGCGCGTGCTTCAAGCACAGGCCGTGGTGGGCATCACTCACGCCGACCAGTTTCCGACCATCGCCGGGGGCGCATCGGCCAACAACCAGCGCTTTCCGAGGACGCCAACGACATCTGAGTTCGAAACAAGTCCCATCGCAGTCAACCTTTCATTGTTCTGGGAATTGGATTTCTGGGGCAAGTTCCGCAGAGCGACTGAAGCGGCGCGAGCCAACCTGCTTGCCACGGAGTGGGGCCAAAAGGCCGTGATATCGACCCTGATCAGCAATGTAGCTTCGGCGTACTTCCTGTTGCTGGAACTGGATTCAGAAATGAACATCTCCAGGAACACACTCGCTTCACGAAAAGAATCGTTGCGCCTGGTGGAAATACGCGCCAGGGGAGGCACGACCTCCTTGGTTGACGTTCGACAATCTGAGCAATTGGTTTACACGGCTGCCGCGTCCATCCCCGATCTAGAACGGCGGATTGAGCAACAGGAGAATTTCATAAGCATTCTCCTGGGCAAGAATCCCGCAGCTGTAATCCGGGGAAAGCCATTGGCGGAGAATGTAGTGCTGCCGACGGTTCCTCTCGGGTTGCCATCGTCTCTGCTGGACCGGCGTCCCGATATTCAGCAAGTGGAGCAACAATTAGTCGCCGCTAATGCCCAGATCGGTGTGGCGAAGGCAGCCTATTTTCCCCAGATCACACTTACCGGTCTCGGAGGCTACCAGAGCAATGCGCTCACGGACTTGTTCACTGGACCGGCTGGTTTGTGGAGTTTTGGGGGTCAGCTGGCTCAACCCATTTTCACGGGCGGAAAGATCCGCTCCAATGTGAGGCTTACCGAAGCGCAGAAACAGGAAGCAGTTCTTGTGTACCAGCAATCTATCCAACAGGCCTTCCGCGAAGTTTCGGACTCGCTGGTGGCATACCGTAAGAATCAGGAGTTCCGGGCACAGCAGCAATTGCTCAGTGAAGCGGCACAGGATGCCACGCGGCTCTCGACTGTTCGTTACCAGGGTGGGGTCACGAGCTACCTCGAAGTCCTGGACAGCGATACGCGTTATTTCGATGCCCAAATCGGTTTGGCGCAAGCAGAACTTAACGAACGATTGGCTCTCGTCCAACTCTACAATGCGCTGGGTGGTGGGTGGCAGCAGTAGGGAAGTGCGTGACCACCATGCCCGATAACCTGATCAAATCTTCAAGACGCCATCTCGAACCGATGGAAAGGATCTCTGAGGTTCTGTTCGGGTTGATCATGGTTCTTACATACACGTGCTCATTCAGTGTTGCAGGGGCAGGCCAGGAAGAAGTACGCACGATGCTGGTCGGTGCATTGGGCTGTAATTTGGCTTGGGGCTTTATTGATGCTGTCTTCTATCTGATGGGAAGTTTCAGCGTGTTCGGTCAAGGCATCCTGAAGCTAAAAGCATTGCGACAGGTTGCCAACCCTTCCGAGGCGTACCAGATCATTGCCGACGCACTGCCCCCTCTACTGGTGTCAGTCCTGTCAACAGAAGACTTTGAACATATGCGCCAGGAGTTGAATCGTCTACCGAATCTGCCGTCACGTCCACGACTTCAGAAAGATGATTGGCTTGGCGCCATCGGAGTGTTTCTGATCGTGGTAGTGGCCACGTTCCCGGTGGTAATCCCATTCGCTCTGATCAGTGAACCCCGGCATGCCTTACGAGTCTCGAATGGGATTGCTATTGCGATGCTGTTCCTGACTGGATATGCATTTGGGCGCCATTCCGGACATCGTCCGTGGGGGATGGGCCTTGCGATGGTGCTCCTCGGCGGCGTCATGGTCGCAATCACAATTGCCCTGGGAGGGTGACAACCACGCAATCTCTGGCGATTCTCGCCGTGGCAATTCTCCTGGGCAGCCCAGTCTGGGCACAGACCACCAGCAGCGCGCCAACCAGTTCCACCGAATCGCCTGCTGACCAGTGGGCATACTCCTTCAACATCTTTGGATATATCGTGCCCCATGACCGATCTTATGCTTCTCCGACATTTGACGCGGATCGCGGACGGGTTCATTTCGGAGCGAGGTACAACTACGAGGATCAGGAGACCGGGTCCCTGTGGGTTGGCTACAACTTCAGCGCTGGTGACAAACTCGCCCTGGAGGTTACTCCAATGATCGGCGGCGTCTTTGGGAATACAACCGGGGTTGCTCCTGGATATAAGGCATCACTCGCCTGGAAGCAGGTTGAACTCTCCACGGAAGGCGAATATGTATTCGATACTAAGGACCACACTGGCAATTTCTTCTATAGCTGGATGGAACTGAGCTATTCCCCGTTGGAGTGGTTTCGTGTGGGTCTGGCGGCACAGCGGACAAAGGCATACCACACCGACCTCGACATTCAGCGTGGACTGTTGATCGGCCTTTCGCACAAGAGGATGGACTTCACAACTTACGTATTCAATGCCGGCTGGACTGATCCGACTGTAGTCTTGTCGCTCGGGTTCAGGTTTTGAGTGCGCCGACAAAAGAGATGTCTTTCACGAGAGCCTTAGTGCATTCGTGGACTGGTTCTGATTTGGCGAAGCAACAGACTCATCGCCACCACCGAACACAAAGGTTCAGCCGGATAACTGTCAGTTCTGGCAGTAGCGGCTGCAGTGTCCTACTCCTAACGTGTTTGGTGCAGGAGATGAGGGATATCCGGCGCCTCGACGATGAGTGTCGACCGACTCACCAACGTACTCCCGGAAATCACACTCATCGAAATGATGGTGACAATCGGCTTAGGCGTGACGTTTTCTGATGTGTTACGCGTAAGCAGAAACTATGGGCGGGTCACTCGCGCTCTACTGGCAAACTGCACTGATGTCCCTGCGGCGGCCCTTGACCCACTCCTTCTATTTCATGCCAGCCCAATGATCACCGTCGGATTTCTTGGCGCTGCGGTTTGCCCCTCAATCTGGGGTCGGCAACCGCTTATGCGTTGTTTCATATGATTGTCATCCCGCTAGTTGCTTTGGCGTGGCGCTGACTTACGCCAGCGGGCATCGACTTACTGAGGATGAGGGAGACATGAACAAGGAACTTGCCATTACTTACCCTGCGCGGTACGGAGAAACCTCATGGAGTCCTACCGGCCAGCAATACCGGCCTCAGTCTTCAGCCGAGGAAAGCGAGCAAGACGCCCGGCGACTGGCGAACCGGCTGCAGAGTAATGACATTCATCAGGTTACCGTGTCAGGAACGAAGGAATCGGCCAAAAAGAGACAGACCCCCAAAGCAGAGTCAATTCGATGAACACAAGAAGTGTAACGAGTCCCAAGAGCCCGAAGAGCACAAGAACCGCAACGGTGACGCCAATCCCTACGGCGCCGGACGATATTTCCAGGTTGCTGCAGCAATATGGCTGCGGTCCGATTCAATTCTCCGGAACCGACAACTCGCTCTACGAGCGCCACCTTCTTTTTGACAACGTCATGGATCTCAGCGTAGCCGATGCCCGAGCGTGCTTTGAGGCGTTTGCTCACTCCGTTCGTGACATCCTTTCGCAGCGATGGATTCGTACCGAAAACACGTACGAACGCGAGAATCCGAAGCGAGTGTACTACCTCTCCATGGAGTTTCTAATTGGCCGCTCGCTCGCCAATAACGTTACCAATCTGTTGCTTGACCCGGTGGCAAAGCAAGCGATTCAGCAAAAGAACATAGACTGGCTCGCTCTCCTGGAACAGGAGCCCGATGCAGGCTTGGGGAACGGGGGACTTGGACGCTTGGCCGCCTGTTTCCTCGACTCGTTGGCGACCATGCAATTGCCAGCTATGGGCTATGGTCTGCGCTATGAGTACGGCATCTTTAAGCAAACCATTCAGGACGGATGGCAACACGAGGAGGCAGACAATTGGCTCCGTCGTGCCGATCCCTGGGAAGTGATTCGCCCGCAAGAAAAGGTTCAAATCAATCTGAATTGTTCGTTTGAGATACACGGCGGGAGCTTGCGCGGAATTCCGAATCGTCCCTCGATTTTGATTGGTATCCCTTTTGATCGGCCAATCGTTGGTTACGGCGGCAAGACCATCAACACTTTACGACTCTGGGGTGCCGCTGCTCCTGACTACTTTGATTTTCAGGAATTCAGTAGCGGCGACTTTGTCGCCGCGTTGGCAGAGACACTTACCGCCGAGTCCATTACCCGGGTGCTGTATCCCGACGACTCTACCAGCATGGGGAAGGCACTTCGCTTCGTGCAGCAGTATTTCCTGGTCGCCGCTTCGCTGGCTGACCTACTGCGGCGATTCCGGCGCACCAACAACGATTGGCGCATGCTCCCGGAAAAGGTTGCTATTCAACTCAATGACACACATCCAGCGCTGGCTGTCCCCGAATTGATGCGAATTCTGCTTGATGAAGCGGATCTTGGTTGGGAGGAGGCCTGGGATCTTACGCAAAAAACTTTGGCCTATACCAACCACACTCTTCTGCCCGAAGCTCTGGAGAAGTGGCCGTTGGCCTGGTTCGAAACCATGCTACCGAGACACTTGGAAATCATTCTGGAGATTGATCGGCGCCTTCTCGATGAAGCTCGTAGCCGTTTTTCCGGACAGGAGGAGCGGGTTAGAAGAGTAAGTCTGGTAGAGGAAGGAGTGCAGCCCCAAATCCGGATGGCGAACCTTGCAGTCGTTGCTTCGCACAGCACCAATGGGGTCGCCGCGATCCACTCCCAGTTATTGCGTACGACCACAATGAAAGATCTCTCCGAAATGTTTCCCGAACGGTTTAACAACAAGACTAACGGCGTGACCCCACGACGCTGGTTGCTGCTGGCGAACGGCGGCCTGGTGTCGGTTATCAAGGATGCCATCGGGGAGTCTTGGATCACCGATCTTGGCCAACTCCGTCACCTAGAGGCTTTCGCTGATGACAAGAGCTTCCATGAGAGGTTTCGCAAGGCCAAGCACGACGCCAAGGTACAGTTTGCCAATTGGCTTAAATTCACCTCAGGGCTTTCGGTTGACCCGGAAACTATGTTCGATTGCCAAGTCAAACGCATTCACGAATACAAAAGGCAACTGCTGAATGCACTGCGCATAGTCGTGCTTTATAACCGGTTGCGTGGCAACCCGGATATGGACATGGTTCCCACAACTTTTCTTTTTGCAGGCAAGGCTGCCCCTGCGTACCGCTTCGCCAAGCTCATCATCAAGTTCATCAACAACGTTGCGGGAACGCTCGACGGGGACCCCGCCGTGCGAGGACGGCTTAAGGTTCTTTTTCTCCCCGAGTACTGCGTTTCGTTGGCAGAGAAGCTGATACCAGCCTGCGACTTATCCAACCAGATATCGACCGCCGGCTACGAGGCCAGTGGCACCAGCAACATGAAGTTCATGATGAACGGCGCGCTCACCATCGGTACCAGAGATGGTGCGACCATCGAGATGGCAGAAGAGGCTGGCGAGGAGAACCTTTTTCTCTTCGGTTTAACGGCAGATCAAGTCGCCAACAGCCGCGGATGGTACAGCCCTTACTGGCACTACGAGAACGAACCTGAGACCCGGGCCGCGCTGGACCTGATCTTCTCTAACCACTTCAGCCGCCACGAACCCGGCCTGTTCGAACCGTTGCGCGAAACCCTATTGACCTGTGGCGACCATTACATGCATTTGGCGGACCTGACCTCCTACCTCGATGCGCACCAAAGGGCGGTGGAACTGTATTCCGGCGCCGATGCTTGGACGCGAACCGCCATTCTGAATGTGGCAGGGTCTGGAAAATTCTCCAGTGACCGTACGATTGCGGAGTATGCATCTGAAATCTGGAAAGTGAAACCATGTCCGGTGTCGTAGAAACCCGGTCAGAAACTACGTCGTCGGTTGGGGGGGGAACTTAGCTGCATAACGAGACCGCCAGCTGAGTGAACACTTCAGGAGAGTTGCGGCGACGAAAGCGGGGAGCGCATATGGCAGCACACCCACAGGCTGGCATCAGGCGGCCGGTATGGAAAGCTCTTGAAATCCATTACAAGAGGGTCCGGGATCTACATCTCCGGGATCTCTTTGCCAATGATCCGACCCGTGGGGAACGTATGGTCGCCCAGGGAGCAGGCTTATACCTGGATTACTCGAAGAACCGGATTACCGACCACACCCTCAAACTCCTTACACAACTTGCGGAGGAGTCAGGTTTGCAGACACGAATCGATGCCATGTTCCGGGGAGAAAAAATCAACAACACTGAAGGGAGGGCAGTCTTGCACGTGGCGCTGCGTGCTCCAATCGGCGCATCTATCTTCGTTGATTCCGAAAACGTGATTCCGCGGGTGCACGCGGTACTCGACAAGATGAGTCACTTTTGTGCCCGTGTCCGCAGCGGCGAATGGAAAGGCCACACCGGCAAGCCCATTCGCAACGTCGTCAACATCGGTATCGGCGGCTCCGATCTGGGACCTGTGATGGCATATGAGGCGCTAAAGTACTACAGCGATCGGTCAATGAAATTCCGTTTCGTCTCCAACGTTGACGGCAGCGACTTCGTGGAAGCGGTTCGTGATCTGGAGCCGTCCGAGACCCTGTTCATCGTTTCCTCGAAAACCTTCACCACGCTGGAAACAATGACCAATGCCCACGCCGCTCGTGACTGGCTTCTTGCCGGTTTCGCAGGCGACCAGAACTCGGTTTCGAAGCACTTTGTGGCGGTTTCAACCAATGCGGCAGAAGTGGCGAAGTTTGGCATCGATACCGCAAACTTGTTTGAGACTTGGGACTGGGTCGGCGGACGCTACTCCATGGCTTCGGCGGTTGGCCTGTCTACGATGCTTGCTATAGGTTCGGAGAATTTTCGCGCCATGCTAGGTGGTTTCCGCCAGATGGATACACACTTCATGACCACGCCCTTCGAGCGCAACCTCCCGGTACTGATGGGCCTGCTCGCCGTCTGGTACAACAACTATTTTGGCGCCCAGACTGTTGCGGTTTTGCCGTATGACCGGTATCTGAACCGATTCACGGCGTACCTGCAACAGTTGACGATGGAGAGCAATGGCAAGCACGTCACACTCATTGGAACTGAGGTCACGCATGCAACCAGCCCGGTCTACTGGGGCGAGGCAGGCACAAACGGTCAGCACTCGTTTTACCAGCTGATTCATCAGGGAACGAGGCTCATACCTTGTGACTTTATCGCTTTCGAACAGCCGCTCAATCCGCTGGGGCACCAGCACGACATCCTCCTCGCCAATGTCTTCGCGCAGTCTGAGGCCTTAGCTTTCGGCAAGACCCAGGAGCAGGTCAAGGCCGAAGGTACCTCGGACTGGCTTGTGCCGCATCGCGTCTTCGAAGGAAACAGACCCTCGAACACCATCCTGGCTGAGCGGCTGACGCCTAGCACCCTTGGCAAACTCGTGGCCCTATACGAAGCCGCCGTTTTCACTCAGGGGGTGATTTGGAACATTAATTCGTTCGACCAGTGGGGCGTCGAGTTGGGCAAGGCGCTGGCTCAAAAGATCGTCCCCGAACTGGAAAGTATAGAAGAACCCAATCTCGAGCACGACACCTCTACCAACGCTCTAATCCGCCGTTGTCGGCGAGTAAGGGAAAAGCAATTGAGCAAGGAGTTGAGTCATGCACGTCGCTCTTGAGAATGAAACCGATACCCTCGAGCTCGCGAGATCGCCCGAAATAGAACGGGAAGCCGTCAGGAAAACGGCCGGTCAAAGCTCTCCACTTGGCGCCACGGTGAGAGCCAATGGCGTCAACTTCAGTGTGTACTCCCGCAACGCCTCAAGCATCGAGTTGTTGTTCTTTGAGCGGGAGGACGACGGCAAGCCGGAGCGAGTCATTGTTATCGATCCCGTCACCAACCGTACTTACCACTACTGGCATGTATTCGTACCGGAAGCTCTGGCGGGGCAGATCTATGCCTATCGCGTCCATGGAACATTCGATCCGGCCTCGGGACTGCGATTTAATCCCGACAAGCTACTGCTGGACCCATACGGCCGCGGCGTTGTTGTTCCCCGTAACTACAGCCGTGGCGCGGCTCGTCAAGAAGGTGACAACGCAGCCACAGCCATGAAGAGCGTGGTTGTCGATCCGCACACCTACGATTGGGAAGGGGACGTGCCGCTGGCGAGACCATCCTCACGGACGGTCGTGTACGAAATGCATGTCCGCGGTTTCACTCGAGACGTGAGCTCCGGCATCGCAGAGAAGGTGCGCGGCACGTATGCGGGCTTGATCGAAAAGATCCCATATCTTCGCGATCTCGGCATCACCGCTGTCGAACTGCTCCCCATTTTCCAGTTCGACCCTCAGGACTGCCCAGCCGGACTCGTCAACTACTGGGGTTACGCGCCGGTCTCGTTTTTCGCACCGCATCAGGCGTACAGCTCAAAGCAGGATCCTCTTGGCCCGATCAACGAATTTCGCGACATGGTGAAAGCACTGCATCGCGCGGGCATAGAAGTGATTCTCGATGTTGTTTTCAACCACACTGCCGAAGGCGGACACGACGGGCCGACTTTGAGTTTCCGCGGTTTTGACAACGCCGCCTACTACACACTGGAACAGGACCTTTCGAAGTATGCCAACTACAGCGGGTGTGGCAACACGCTTAATTCCAATCATCCCATTGTCCGCCGGATGATCGTCGACAGCCTGCGCTATTGGGTCGGCGAGATGCATGTTGACGGCTTCCGGTTCGACCTGGCCTCGATCCTCTCGCGCGATTCGTCCGGCCACACTATGTCGACGCCACCCGTGCTGTGGGATATCGAGTCTGACCCAATGCTCGCGGGTACAAAGCTCATCGCTGAAGCCTGGGATGCTGCTGGCCTTTACCAAGTGGGGAGTTTCATCGGTGACAGTTGGAAAGAATGGAACGGACGATTTCGCGACGATGTCCGAAGCTTCTTCCGAGGCGAGCAGGGGGTGGTCACACGCTTTGCCGACCGAATACTCGGAAGCCCCGAGATCTACGCTCACAAGCAACGCGAGATGGAACAGAGTATTAACTTCGTGACCTGCCATGACGGCTTTAGCCTGAACGACCTTGTCTCCTACGATCAAAAGCACAATGAGCTAAACCTTGAAAACAATCGCGACGGCAGCAATGACAACCGAAGCTGGAACTGCGGGGTGGAGGGCCCAACTGAAGACCCAGCAGTCGAGCACCTGAGGAATCAACAAGTAAAGAACTTTTTCACGATAACCATGCTTTCACTGGGCATGCCAATGATTCTCATGGGAGACGAGATGCGGCGTACCCAGGGTGGCAACAACAACGCCTATTGCTATGACACTGCCAACAACTGGATGGACTGGGGCCTGCTGGAGAAACACGCCGATATACATCGTTTCGTAAAACTGCTGATAGCGCGGCGTCTGCTGCGCGGCGTAGAGGCAGAACAACAGCGAAAAAGCTTAGATCAGATGCTTCGTGAAGCGCGCAAGGCCTGGCACGGTGTGAAGCTCGAGCAACCGGATTGGAGTGATTGGTCGCACAGCTTGGCGCTGGAAGCTGAACTTAAACGGCAGAAATTGCTTTTTTATCTAATGACGAATGCATATTGGAACGCTCTCGACTTCGAATTACCGCCAACGGATGACCGCGGTGAAGATCCATGGCACCGTTGGATCGATACCGCTCTTCAGTCGCCTCTGGATATCGTCGAATGGCAAAAGGCACCTGCCATTTCAGGCGACAAATACCGGGTGGAGGCGCGATCTGTAGCCATGCTTTTCCGCAATCTTGGCACCTGATTATTCCGCATTAGACATGGCCCAAGAACAAATCAAGTCGCCCGCCTTCCAGAACGCCGCGTTGCAGAGCGAACGCCTCCGCATCCTTGGCGTGCTGGGTTTCATGACCATCCTCGTCATCGTGACTGCTGTCCGCGTATTTGTTATTCATACGGTTGAGGCTGCTTCCTGGGCGTGGACTTTTTTCCTGGTTGCCCTCGTTATGGCTTATGAGTTGTGGATGCTGCGCAAGATAGGTCTTGCGTTGAAGTCCAGCATCTTTCTTGGACCGCGATTCTGGATCCTGAGCACGATCCTGGAGACATCGATCCCGGCATTAGCGATCGCCTTCCTTACCAGTGCTCGGGTTGAGACCGCCTACCGCCCTCTGGCGACCCCAGCGGTGCTCGTTTTCTTTATCCTTATTATATTGTCCACCCTGAGGTTGAACCCTGGTATCTGCGTACTCTCCGGTGCCGTCGCAGCTATTTCCTATATTTGTGCGGCTTTGTACCTCGGTTGGCGGCCTCCTGTTCCAGGTATGCCAGCTCCCGTCACGCAAACTAGCGTCAGCCTTTATGCAATAACGCTGTTTCTGGGGGGATTGGTCGCAGGCGCTGTTGCGAGAGAGATCCGTAAGCATGTCCAGTCAGCTCTTCGTGAGGCAGAAACCAAGCAAAAGCTGGAGGCTGTCCAGCACGACCTGGAAGTAGCGCGTTCCATCCAACAGTCACTTCTTCCCCAAGGACGGCCTCAAATCGCGGGCTTCGATATTGCAGGTTGGAACCATCCGGCCGATGATACCGGGGGCGATTACTTTGACTGGACGACCCTCCCCAATGGAAGAGTGATTGTCAGTCTCGCCGATGTCACCGGGCACGGTATTGGGCCTGCGCTGCTCGCCGCCGTGTGCCACGCCTATGCGCGGTCCAATTTCAGCATCGCACAGAACCTACCGGCTGCTTTCGAACACATCAATCAGGAGCTAGGCGCTGATCTCACTACCGGCCGCTTCGTCACATTCGTTGCCGCCGTCTGTTGTCCCGGGTGTCCGGAGGTAGAGATGCTCTCCGCCGGACACGGTCCCCTCTTTCTTTATTCACGTCCAGAGGATCGGTTCACGACGATGAATGCGCACGCGCTTCCTTTTGGTATTTGTCCCGGGTTCCAATCCGACCCCCCGGCGCATCTCCGGCTTCATGCGGGTGACTTGATACTACTGGCCACGGACGGATTCTTTGAATGGGAGAACGATCGGGGTGAACAATTCGGAGTGCCAAGAATTGAGGGAGTGATGCGAGCCTCACGAGACTTGGCTGCCTCAGAGATCATTTCGCAGCTGTACGACGCGGTTATCGGGTTCTCCAATGGAACCAAGCAGCAGGATGACTTGACAGCGGTGGTCATCAAAGGTCTATAGACGAGGAGATGCTTGACGCAAGGCGGCGGAGAGCGATGCCGTGGGATGATGCTTTGTCGATGGTCCTTGCTCTCCTGTGTCGTCCTTTCCTGGACTCATAGCCTGGCTCAGGACCTGGCTCCACGAGCCTACATCATCACACCTATCCATACGAATGCTGTCACCCTGGCCTACTCATTCTCCACAGGCAACCTTATCTTGGATGGCGCAGCCCCAATTACTGACGCAACGGCGAAAATCAGTACGCCGATCTTGACTTTGTTTCACACTCTGAATTTCTTCGGACGCTCGGCGAACTTGACGGCTTCGCTGCCCTACGGAGTAGCGAACTTCCGAGGCACGGTGGCTGAGGCTGAGGCCAAGGCCTACCGCTCGGGCTTGCTGGATTCCTCGTTTCGTTTCTCAGTGAATCTGAAGGGCGGGCCGGCGATGGACCAGCGAGACTTCGTTAAATGGCGGCAAAAGACCCTATTGGGCGTGAGCATCAGGGTGGTGGCTCCGACTGGGCAATACGATTCAGCCAAACTAATCAACTATGGTTCCAACCGCTGGGCCTTCAAGCCGGAAGTCGGACTGTCGCAGCGCAGGGGGCATTGGGTGGTGGACACCTACGCGGCGTGGTGGTTTTTCACCGCCAACCATAATTTCTTTTCCCCGAACCCGGCCTCCCCGAGCAACACCCGAACAGAGAGCCCCGTTTTCGCTTTCGAAGGGCACTTGAGCTACGACGTTAAGGCTCGGCTCTGGGCTTCTCTCGACGGGAATTTCTGGGCCGGTGGCCGTACCAGCTTGAATGGTGTTGAGAACTCCAGCACTGCGCAGCGGAATTCGCGCCTGGGAGGCACAGTGTCTATTCCGGTGAGCCAGCGCAACGCATTGAAACTCAGCTACAGCCGTGGCGCTTACATCCGGTTCGGCGGGAACTACGACACTGTGTCTGTGGCGTGGCAGTACTCCTGGCAGGGCAGGCCGAACTAGGACACGGAATTGCGTTCTTATAACAAATGAGCGGTGACAAGAGGCTCATGGAGTGGCATCGCCAAAGGCCACGAGCTTTGCAGGAACAACATATGAGGATGATAAGAGATTTTCCACTTCTCGTTTTCGTGTTGTCTCTCGTCGTATTGTGGCTCTCTGCGCAGATCGGTGTTTTCTGTCGCAATAGGTCAAGACCCCTGGAAGAAGTCGAGCGGACAGACTTAGCTACTGTACTGACCGCTACCCTGACCTTGCTCGGCCTTATCATCGCGTTCAGCTTTTCCATGGCCGTCAGCCGGTACGATCAGCGAAAAAACTACGAGGCGGAGGAGGCCAACGCGATCGGGACCGAGCACGTCCGTGCCGCTTTGCTGCCCGCCGCCCACACGGAAAGAGTGCGTGCGCTCCTGAGACAGTACTTACACCAGCGTGTCTCGTTCTATGAATCTCACGATGAACGCCAGATAGAAGAGATCGACAAGGATACCGCTGCGCTGGAAGTCGAGCTGTGGTCCACTGTGCAGGCCGCAGCTGCGGCGCAGCCCAACCCGGTCATGGCCCTCGTGGCTCAAGGAATGAACGACGTTTTGAATACCAGGGGATACACGCAGGCTGCGTGGTGGAACCGTATCCCCCGGGCGGCGTGGTGTCTGATGGTCGCCATCGCAATCTTTTGCAACTTGTTGATTGGCTATGGTGCGCATCGGAGGGGGATCATCCTTTTCCTGGTCTTGCCGCTGGCCCTGTCTACCTCGTTCTTTCTCATATCCGACATAGACAGCCCGCGTGGAGGCGTGATCCGCGTGCGTCCGCAAAATCTGGAAAGCCTCTCTCAGTCTCTGAACGGACAATAGTTGAGAGTTAATGAATCGCAAACAGGAGCAGGTCTCATGGAACCTCCCATTTCCGCGTTACTTTACGCTGTGCTGCTGTTTTTGGGCATGCTGATCCTGCTGGAAGCCGGCCGTCGTTTTGGTATCAGGCGTCGGCCGAAAGAGTCAGAAGGTGAGCGGGGCAGCCTGGGGACGGTCGAGGGCGCGGTTTTCGCCCTGTTTGGGTTGATGGTGGCATTCACGTTCTCGGGAGCGGCGACGCGATTCAACGAGAAACGGATGCTGATCGCCGAGGAAGTCAACGCTATCGAAACTGCGTATCTGCGGTTGCATCTGGTGCCCCAGGAGGCACAGTCCGCATTGCAAGAGTTGTTTCGTCAGTACTTGGACTCTCGATTGGAGACCTACCGCAAGCTTCCAAATATGAAGGCAGCCAAGCCGGAAATAGCCAAATCCAAGAAGCTCCAGGAAGAGATTTGGATGGAAGCAGTGGCCGCCACACTACTCCCGAAGTCTCATCCCGACGCGGGCAAGCTACTGCTTCCCGCGCTCAACAACATGATCGACATCACGACCACACGCGCGATGGCACTGCAAACCCACCCCCCGAGAATCATCTATGTGCTTTTGTTCGGTCTGGGTCTTATCTGCTCCTTGCTTGCCGGTTATCGGATGTCAAGCGCCCAACACCGTAGTTGGCTTCACATCTTCGGCTTCACGGTCATAACGGTCATCATCGTCTACGTCATGCTCGACGCTGAGTACCCGCGCGCAGGTCTGATCCGTCTCGAGAACGCCGATCAACTGCTGGTCGACCTGCGTGATGGCATGAAGTGATTTGAACCAATACGGAAACTCCAGATTATGCCCTGGCAGAGTTTCGACTGTGCTCACTGCGGGGACTGCAGTGCCTCGTCACTCTGCATCTGCTTCACCACAACTTTTACCAGTCCGTTGATCGCTTTTTGTACGTTGGACGGATTGAAAGTGTCAGTGACGCCGGTCCAGACGAGTTCTCCCTCCTGCGAAGAGATCACATAGAGGTTAGTCTCGATGCGTACCTTCTTTTCTTCCCGCAGGTAGTCGGGTGAGTAGACTACGGGGTATACCGCACCGTAGTATCCGTAAAACGTGTTGTAGTAGGGGAAGGGAGCAACGTAGGCGCTGCCTGGGATATATGTGACTGTATTTTCGACCTTGATCAGGCGCGACACTACGACCGCATCAATCTGGTTCTCACGGACCTGCGTCTTGAGGTAATTCAGGTCAAATTGCGTACCCTCGGGTCTCAGCAAAATGCTGTTACCCGGAATCGTCTCCACGCCGGTGGCCAGAAGCTGTTCCGCGAGCGCGTCTTCGAAGTTAGCCCGAACTCCCGTTTTGTCGCTCAGCCCCAGCGCCAGCACCCGGTGGAATTTCCTGGCGACGTAGTTGGGGTTCTTCCAGCTCATTACAAGCTTGCTGGACTTGGCCGTAGCCAAAGGGACTGCCAGGAGAACGATGACAATGGTCAGAATTGTTCGGTTCAAGCAAAGCCTCGACTCTTTAGTCGTGAGTAACACACCGCTTCTCGATCGCTCGGGTTGTCCTAGATGCCGATCTTCTCACCGATGACTTCACCCGACACGACGATTTCAACGCGGCGATTCTTTTGTCTACCCGCGGCGGTGTTGTTATCAGCAACCGGTTCGGACTTGCCAAAACCTTGCGCGGTTACACTATCCTGAGGCAGTCCTTGTTCAGTCAGGTAGCCGCGCACCGCATCGGCACGGTCCTGGGAGAGCTTCCGGTTCAGTTCGTCGCTTCCGGTGCTGTCCGTGTAGCCTTCGATGGCGAGCTTTAATCCCGGGTGTGCCAGGACAATACCTGAAAGTTTAGCCAGCTTTTCGCGTGCTTCGAAACGCAGGTCGAACTTGCCGGTGTCAAACAACACATCCCCCATGTTGACCACCAGTCCGCGAGGCGTGTCACGGGTCTCCAGAATGCGGTTGAACTGTTCCAGCAACTGGGCACGCAGTGCTTCCGCTGCCTTGCGAACTCGCTCGGATTCAGCCTTCGCAGCTTGTTCCTGGGCCTGCAAAGCTCCTTCCTTGGCTGCGGCCAGCTCAGCCTGGCGTTGAGCCTCGGCATCGGATTTGCGCTTGGCCTCAGCAGCTTCGACCGCCGCTTTGTCTTCGGCTTCGGTCTTGGCCTTCGCTGCGGCATCCTCACGCTCCTTCGCAATGCGCTCTTCTTCCTGGCGTTGCACCGCCAATGCCCGTGCATCCTCTGAGAATTGTGCAGTTTGCCGAGCCGTCGAAATGACCGTGTTCTTATCGACTTTGGCGGCGAGGGAATTTTCCATCATTTTTAGACTGGCCTCCGCCTTGGAGTAGATCTCGGGAGCGTATTTGTCCGCTCCCCGCGATTTTGCGATATCCACAGCGTTGCGCGCTTCGTACACCTCCAGCGGAACATGTGGATCTGGCGTCAGGGCCAGGGGGTTTCCCATCTTCTCGTATTGCCCCCGCTTCATGAGCTTGTACTGACTAACCGGGAAAATCTTTCCTTTTGTATCTTTTCGAGTCTCGCTCTGAAGGACTACCATTTCACTCGGCACGCGGACGGCAAAATATGGTTCGGCTGTGACAATCAACGAGAATGTTTGTCCCGGCGTTGTCGCACTCAGTTTGCCCTCCCCATCCTTGGAGAGGAGAATCTCTCCAGTATTACCAGTGCGTCCTTCTGGTGTGACCACCCAGAGCACATAGGTCAAAAATTCCGCACCGAGCTGCGACGGCGGCGTCATGCCTTTCAACTCGACCTCAACGTTCGTTCTCCCAGCCTTAGATTTGGCCTCGACTTTGGCCACACCACTGGCCCGAGGGATCAGCTCCGTGCCCTTCAGATCGACCTTCGTGCTACCACCGCCAACCTTGTAGCCGACGGCACTGACGGTTTTTGTGATGACGCTGGACGCAGGGACTTCCTGATCTGCTTGAGCTGCCGCGCTGCCGGAGAATCCCGATAGGCAACACAGCAAGACGACAAAGGTTTTCATCTGTCTAGTGGGTGACTTCATGGCGCTACGCTTTCAATCTAAAGTCCTGTGGAACAAGCCTCAGCCTGCTACTGCACGAGTCATTTCCTTGTACCGGGGGATACTCTGAAGATTCCAAGGCACAGAGCGTATTGCGTCGCAAACAAATGCCGACAGGCGAGCATCTTCTTTCTTATGATCGAGAGTTACAGCCTGGAAATGAACTGGCAAGAATGACAGTTTGCTGGTCAGGTTAGCTTGAGGGCGTCGCCGGTATTTGATTAATCCAACGGCGCCCGATCCTATTCGTAAATGTCCGAGACAAAGCATAGGGGATCGTGATGAGGACCGGACCGAGCAACAACGCCGCCCCGGGGTGGATTTCGCGAAAGATGAGATATTGCGATGCGACATCGGCAAGAATGGCTATCGCTACCAGGTCGCGGATGGATGCGAACATATTTCGCAACAGTCCCGGCCGATGGACGCCATGCAAAACCACCGCCCGAATAAAAGGAGGAAGCCCTGCTCGGGCGTCCTTAACCCCGCCGCGTGCCCCGAGTATGATCGCCACTGTGGGCTGCAGGACAAACCGCATTCTTCCCGTGCCAGAGAGACGTGCGAACAGGTCGGCAAAGAAATCGTGGGTGAACAAGTACGGGTTGCCAGTTTGTATGATCCTCCAGATTGCGCCCGGCAATGCAGCGAGCAGTACCGCAATGACGGCTACGGTCAAGACCGAACTGCGAGAGATGGTAGCCATTGCCGCCAGGTTCCGTCGATATCGGGTCGGATGCGGCGCCTATCCTCAGCTGAGAAGGCTCCGCACGAGTCCGCCGCTGCATATCCGGTGCGCGAGCTGATGAAATTGCTCTGCGTTTTCGGGCGGCGCGAACAGACCTAGTTCTTCTTCCGTGATCTCATCGGAGGGTGAGAGGGGCAGCCGCACGCGACGGCTGACGAGGTCATAGTTGCCGAATACCACACCCAGATCGGGGTAGTGAGTGCGAAATTCCTGGCAGAGGCAGTAGGCACTCCAGGCAGCATTCAACGTTACAGCCGCTTCAAGCAACGCGGCTTGACACTCCGGTTCACGCATGACTTCATTGCCATAAACCATTTCCATACTCATCGCGGCAACGCGCACCGCGACCAGGATCTGGTCCTCAATAGACCGGAGAGCATAATCGGTTGCAATCTCCAGATAACGGCGCGGCTCAAGGTAGAGGTGCACGGCTTCAGTGACCGCGCCGCACTGAGCGTGTGACAACACAACCACAAGTTTGAGCGTGGTGGGAAAATGACTGACTGCATACCGCAGGCTGCCGAGGCATTCCGGACCGAGAACGTTGCCGGCAACCCGGACCACGAAAAGTTCGTTGCAGCCCCTGCTGAACACCGTTTCCGTTGGAACGCGAGCGTCAGCGCATCCCAGAATGGCTGCAAACGGAGCTTGCCCGGGCACGTCCCCATTCCCAGCGCCCCACCCAAAGGCCCGCGGATCGAACGCGATGATACGTCTCTGCTGGGCGGTACTACGGGTGTCCGTCATTTCCGCAAAGTCACGATTCCCCTCTACCAGGAGCCGGCAAGCTTCTTGCGAGGTCTGGGGCATCTTGTGCGACTCGGCCTTCTCGGGATCGAAGCGATAGACGAGTTCGAACATGGTGTTTGTTCCTGAATCGGCACACATTAGACGTGGCCGGCATTACACCGGGCTTTGGCCGCCGGCGTTATCGTCCAACGCCCCGACTCAACTCGCCACCCGGAGTGCTCGCTTTCTTTGCTCAATCAGGGCTGCAATATTCATTCTCTGCGCGACCCCTGGAATTCGAGTGTCGAGTCCTTCCGCATGCAACAGATCACGTACGTCGCCGTGAACCTCAGCCAGCGCGAGGCACGACCCGGCTTGCGCAACTTGTTCGTCAAGCTCGCTGAGCATCCGTACTCCCGCCAGGTCGATGTTCGCCGACGTGGAGAGGTCGAGAACCACCAGTTCCACGACGCCTCGTCGACGCAAGTGTTCCAGCACCTCGTTATTAACGTTCTGGGCGTTGAAATAAAACAGTCCCGCTTCCACACGCAGCATCAACACGTGCGGAAGCGTTTCACACTCGGGATAGCGTGCAGAATCGGCAAACCCTTCGGTCCCCCGCAGCTTTCCTAAGACGGCGATTTTGGGATGGGAGGCCCGCCGGAGCAGAAGCAGAATAGAAAAAATGGCAGCCAGCAGCACACCCCTCAGGATTCCAAACGTCAACACCCCCACTGTGGCAACCATCGCTACACGAAATTCCATTCTGCTTACTTTGTACAAATGCCGGAGTTCGCGAGGCCGGATCAGTCCCCCGACTGCTATCAGCACGACCGCGGCCAGAAGAGGCTCGGGCAAATTGTTCATTAACCCGGTCAAGAACAACAGGACTACGCCTATACCAGCCGAGGCAACAACCAAAGCTATCGGGGTCTTAGCGCCGCCATTTTCGTTCACCGCCGATTGCGACATGCCTCCCGCGAGTGGATAGCCCTGCCCCATCCCCGCCGCAAAGTTCGCAAGGCCCAGGGCCAGCAACTCCTGGTCCGCACTGATGGGATAGCGATGCTTGAGAGCAAACGTCCGAGCCACTGAGATGCTCTCCACGTACGACAAGAGAAAACACGCCAGGGCGACTGCAAGCAGACTATCCGCTTCGCTCCAACCCACCAACGGCCAGCCGAAATGAGGAAACCCCTGAGGGATCACGCCCACGGTTTTTACACCATGTCCGGCGAGAGAGGAGTACGACATCACGATGATCGAGAGCGCAACCACAAACAGCGTGATCGGGCGCCGTGGCAACAGTCGCTCGCCCAAGACAATGAGTGCGAGCGCACCTAGCCCCACGCCCAGGCTTGCCAGATTGGTTTCCCCGAGGTGCCGGATCACTTCGATCGTGCGGGTGAAGAAATTGTTGCCCCCGCTGCTGATGCCGAATAACTTCGGTAGTTGGGTGGAAGCAATTACCAGGCCTGCTCCGAGTTTGAACCCGCTAAGCACGGTCTCAGAGACAAAGTTAGCTATGGTGCCCAAACGTAGCGTCCAGGCAATGATGCCGACAAATCCTGCCAGTACTGCGACCGTAGCCGCCAAATGGACTTGGCGCACCGTATCACCAGCCGCCAATGTTCCCACGGTTGACCCGATCAAAATAGAAATGGCCGAGGTAGGGCCGATGGCCAGTTGGTGGGAGGTTCCAAAAGCAGCATAAGCGATTCCTCCGACCAGGTAGCAATAAAGACCAGCTTGCGGCGGCAAGCCGGCCAGGGATGCATAGGCCACTGAGACCGGAACGGCATAAGCGGCAAGGGTCAGCCCAGCCACCAAATCCGAGCGTAGCCAACTCCTCTGATATTGCGGTAACCAGGTAATGATCGGCAGCGCCGAACGGATCCGGCTGCGCCAGGCGTGTTCATCATCCGTCTGCACTCACTGCATCCTTCCTCAGGCTTACGCGTGCCACTTAACCTGCAACCTGACGCCGAGTGACCTCAGCCATCAGGTCTGATTTGGCTGTCTTGAGCATCTCGGCCGGTTTCAGGCGTGCGAACAAATCGAGCGAGCGTGCGATCGTCCCCGTCCACCCGGTCTGGTGGCTTGCCCCAAGCCCCGCGCCGTTGTCCCCGTGGAAGTACTCGTAGAAGAGGATGTAGTCCTTCCAGTGCGGATCGTCCTGGAACTTCTGGGTCCCGCCGTAGACAGGCCGTTTGCCGTTCTCATCGCGAAGAAAAATGGCTGAGAGTCTGCGGCCAATCTCTCTTGCTACTTCGAACAGGGTCATGTAGGTTCCCGAACCGGTAGGACATTCGACCTTGAAGTCATCACCGTAGAACTGATAGAGGTTCATCAGACCCCGGATCAGCAAAACGTTCACCGGCATCCAGACGGGCCCTCGCCAGTTAGAATTGCCGCCGAACATTCCCGTGTTCGACTCCGCCGGCAGATATTGAACTTTGAATTCCTGCCCGTCGAGGTTGAATATGAATGGATGCTCCAGGTGGTAACGAGAAAGTGAGCGTATACCGTAAGGACTGAGGAATTCGTTCTCGTCAAGCAAGGAACTCAAAATTCGCCCAAGCTTTTCTTTGTTGCAAACCGACATCAGTCGACGGTCGGCGTAGCCGACGAACTTATCGTCCGCGGGAGCGATATGCTTCAGCAAATCCGGGTGACGTTTTCTGAACAGTTCGACCAGTTCCAGCATTCGGGGATGGCGCCCCGCGGCGCCCGATTCGAGTACCGTCGAGGCGCATAGTGGCAGCAGTCCCACCATCGAGCGAACTTTTAACCGCTTGGTGTCGCCATTCGGGAAATGGAGCAGATCGTAGAAGAACCCGTCTTCGCTATCCCACATTTGGTCGTGGTGCTCCCCGATCCGATCCATGGCGTAAGTGATCCAGAGGAAGTGCTCGAGGAATCGGTAGGAGATCTCCTCGTACATGGGGTCGTAGTCTGCCAGAATCAATGAGATCTCCAGCATGTTCTGGCAGTAGAAAGCCATCCAGGCAGTGCCGTCGGCTTGATCAAGATGTCCGCCCGTTGGGAGCGGAGAACTACGATCAAACACGCCAATGTTGTCCAGCCCGAGAAATCCGCCGGCGAACACGTTTTTTCCTTGTGGATCTTTCCGGTTAACCCACCAATTGAAATTCTGCATCAGGCCTTGAAACGATCGCTCCAAAAACCGGAAATCTGCCCGGCCCAGCGTCTTTTCAATGTTGTAGAGAAATAGAGTTGCCCAGGCATGCACTGGCGGATTCACGTCGCTAAAGTTCCACTCGTAGGCTGGGATCTGGCCATTCGGATGCGCGTATAGATTCCTCAGCATAAGCAGAAGTTGGTCCTTTGCAAAATCGAAGTCCACGAGTGATAGCGCGAGGGTATGAAACGCGAGATCCCACGCCGCGTACCAGGGATACTCCCATTTGTCCGGCATGGAAATGATGTCGCTGTTCAGCATGTGGAACCATTCGGAATTACGGACATTCCGTTTACCCGATCCCATCAGAGGATGAGCGTCGTGCTCCTCCAGCCAGCGGTCGAGATCAAAGTAGTAGTACTGCTTGGTCCAAAGCATTCCAGCCAGCGCCTGGCGGTGTATACGACGTTCATCCTCGCTCAACGAGCCTGGGGTGATCCTGTCATAAAACTCGTTTGCGTCTGCGAGTCGCGCGGCAAAAACTTGGTCAAAGGTCTCAAATGCGTCAGTTGTTGCTTTTGGACTCAGTCGCAGCCGAATGTCCTTGCTGCCACCGGCCGGCACCTCAAGGCGAAAATAGGCAGCCACTTTCGTGCCCGTCTTGTAGGGACTCACTGCCTCCTGTTTCCCGGAGACGACGTACTCGTGAAAGGCGTCCTTCACGTATGGAGAGGGATTCGGCCGCTCCCAGAGCCGGCTGACGTTGGATTCATTTTCGGTGAACAGCAGGTCAGGATTCCCTTCGCACTGTAGTGTGCGCTCGCCAAGCGTGCCGTGTGAGGCGACGACCGTCCCGTGTTTTCCCTGGCTTAGAAAGGGTTTGGCTACGTCCTCTTCCCACGACCACGTGTTACGAAACCAGAGCGTCGGAAGCAGATGAAGTTGTGCCGTCTCGGGACCGCGGTTGTGAACTGAGATCTTGATCAGAAGGTCTTCTGGGGCTGCCTTGGCGTATTCGACAAACACATCGAAATACCGGTCGGCATCAAATATGCCAGTGTCGAGCAGTTCGTATTCCAACTCTTCGCGCGACCTCTTCCTGTTCGTCTCGATCAGGTCTCGATACGGAAATTCTCCTTGGGGGTACTTGTACAGATACTTCATATAGGAGTGCGTCGGCGTGCTATCGAGATAGAAATAGTATTCCTTCGCGTCTTCTCCGTGATTGCCTTCGCTATTGGTCAGGCCGAATAGTCGCTCTTTCAGGATCGGGTCCCGGCCGTTCCACAAAGCAATCGCGAAACAGAGTTGCTGCTTATCATCTGAGATTCCTGCCAGACCATCTTCACCCCAGCGATAAGCGCGCGAACGGGCCTGGTCGTGATTGAAGTAGTCCCACGCATTTCCGTCCTGGCTGTAGTCTTCACGAACCGTCCCCCACTGGCGTTCGCTGAGATATGGCCCCCACTTTTTCCACGGTACGCCGGTCTCACGGGCCTCATTCAGGCGCTTTTGCTCCTTTGTTTCGATGTACGTAATTGAGGCCTTCTCGCTCGACTTCATCGATCCCCCTAGTCGTTTGCAAACCTTCGTCTGGTGAGCATTCCTGTCCAGGATCCGCTTTTGATTTGTCTCGCGCTTACTCATCTTTGGGAACTGTCGCTTTTGCCAGTTCATTTCTTGGCGTTAAGCGATAGAAAATCGGGGTTGGCCCCCGCAGGCAGAGAACTTGAGCGGAAGAAAGAGAATCCCATGAAATCCTTTGTGACATTGGCGATGTTGACTCTTGTAGCGTCGTTCGCAATGGTGCAAGCTCCATCGCCAAACGCTTCCGCATCGTCCCCGGCAAAGAGTGTTGGCCTATTTGCTTATCCAATGAACCAACAGGATCCTGAACAGCAACGCAAAGACGAAAATGATTGCTACAGCTCGGCCAAGCAGCAGACGGGCGTAGATGCCCAAGCCCCGCCACCCGCGGCACCCAGCGCAGAAGAGCAGCAAGCTGCTCAAAAGCAGGCCGCGCAACAGGCAGGCGCAGCGACACCGAAGGGAGGAGCAGTCAAGGGTTCAGCTAAAGGCGCCGCCGGAGGAGCAGCCATTGGCGCGATAGCGGGTGATGCCGGCACGGGCGCAGCTGTTGGTGCAACCGCCGGCGCCGTGCGCGGCCGGCGCCAACAGAAAAAAGCCCAGCAAGGGGCTCAACAACAAGCAGCCGAGCAAACTGCTCAGGCGCAACAGCAGGCCCAGGCGGAAGCCAACGCCAAGCACCAGGGATCGTTAGATATGTTCAAGAGGGCGTTCACGGCATGTATGGAAGCCCGCAAGTATTCCGTCAAGTGACAGGGAGGCTGCCACTTTTCTGGTTTGGCAGCTCCGGTATCACTTCTCACAGTTCGACGATTACGACCGGTGTTTAAGCTGGGTTTTACCCACTGGAGAGTTCGAATTGAAGGCGTGGGCACGGCGCTTTTCTGCTGACCCGGAAAAGTTCGGTCTTAGAAGACAGGGAAGGATACATGCATGACGTACAAGTTGCAGCCCGCGACGCTCTTAGCTCTGACACTTCTAATCTTTACGGTGAGCACGTGGGGAAAGCAGGTTACGCAGAAGACTGAGACATTAGTGATAAATGGACAAACGGGACAAGCGGCAGTCATCCGAGTAGATGGACGCGCCTATGTCGACCTCGCAGCACTGGCAGAAATCGCGAATTGGTCCGTGAGTTTCAATACCAATCGAATTGTATTGGGTCCGGCGCCAAACCCCGCCAGCGCTCCGGAACCTGTTGGCCCGCCAACGCAAGCCGACGGCTCCAGCTTATCGCGAGACTTCATGCGTGCTGGTATCGAAGCGATTGCACAAATGAGGGAGTGGGCCAGTCCCCTTTCATACGCAATACAGAATGGATATCCAGTAACAGAAAATTGGGTTGCAGGCTATCGCGAACAGGCAGCGCATGCTCTCAGTCTCGCATCGGTGGCAGCCACTCATGATGCTGATCGACATGCCCTTGAATTGCTCACCAATGAGTTCAACGCCGTACGACAGTGGAGCGACAAGCTAGTGGAGGCCCGCAAGTCCATGAACGCAGGACAATATGCCATTTCCGCCAGTGCGTTGCGCGATGATCCACTGTCTCAAAAGATGGTTGCCTGCGGTCGGTTCCTGGCGTCGATGTTGGCAAGCGGAACCATTCAGGACGATCCCTCGTGCCATTGAACTCTTGGGTGGAGTGCCCGGCGTTGGTGAAACGTGACGCTTGAGCGGATGCTCGTTAGTGGAGTTTTACGAACAGTAACGTCAGCCGGAGGCGTATGCATATGAAGTGCGTAAAGTGGGCCTTACTGTTTGTTCTAGGTGTTTTGTTCTCTACGCCGCCAGTGCTAGTAGCGCAGACACCCGGTCCGGGGGGTGGCCCAATCCAGAAGGCGAAGCACAACGGCGGCAAAGATGACATTCAGGCCATCGGCAACCGCAAGATTGGCCGGAGCGGGCTAGGGAACTGGTACTCACTGGAATCTGAGATCGGAATTGGCCGCGAGTACTCCCAGGAAATTGAGAGCACTCTAAAGGTCGTGGAAGATCCAGTGGTTACGGAATACGTAAACCGTATCGCCCAAAATCTGATTCGCAACTCCGACGCCAAGGTGCCGTTCACAATCAAAGTGATTGACTCTGAGGAGATCAATGCCTTCGCTTTCCCGGGGGGATTTCTGTTCGTGAACTACGGCGTCATCCTCGCGGCAGACAACGAAGCGGAATTGGCCGGTGTCATGGCTCACGAGATTGCCCACGTTGCCGCGCGCCACGCCACCAGGCAGATGACTCGAGCTCAGATGTTCAACTTGGCATCCATTCCGCTCATTTTTGTCGGCGGCGGTGTGGGTCTTGCAGTTCGGGAGGTGGTTGGGCTTGCGATTCCGTTGAGCGCGACCAAGTTTGCACGAGGCTTCGAGGCGGAGGCTGACTACCTCGGAGTGGAATACATGTACAAAGCGGGCTATGACCCTCAAGCGCTGATCTCATTTTTTGAGCGAGTTCAGGCCGAGGAAAGGCAAAAACCCGGCTTCGTAGCCAAGGCTTTCTCCACGCATCCGCAAACCTCTGACCGCATAAGAAAGAGTCAACGGGAGATCGATGGCATACTTCCGCCCCGCGAAACTTATGTTTTGTCCACCTCCGAGTTCGCGGACGTAAAATCACTCCTTGCAAACTTCCACAACAATCGGGCTAGCGAGCCGGGGGCAAATCGCCCGATTCTTCAACGCACGCGTGCCGAAGAGGGCGACTCCGCCGGAGACAACGAAGAACGCCCAACACTAAAGCGACGCGATAACTAGTGATTAGTTACTAGTCGAGACTAGCAGGATCGTGTTCCTCTCTTCCTCCAACGTCTCGCCAACACGCGAAGAGACTGTCAATTTTGGCAGTCGCGGGCCGCTTTGTCGCGAGTAATTATGCTGCAGGTCCGACGAAAGAACGACCCGATCGGCGAGAGGACGAGAGTGTCTCGTTCTGATTGCTACGTCGATTTAACCGTGCCGGAGCGAACCGTCTACTTCAAGGGAGAAGGGCATTTCATATGAGCGCTGCCAAGGCGGAAATTGTGATACGCACTCTGCGAAATCTAGTGGCCATCATATGTGCGGCGATCCTTGTACCGGGCGACGTGAATGTGATGGCAATCCCAGCGTCAGGACAAGCCGCCCCCGCGGAGCAAGCGGCCCGGATCCCGGCAGAACAGCTGGATTCCCTGGTGGCTCCAATCGCGCTCTACCCCGACCCCATGTTGAGTCAGACGCTGGTGGCTTCCACCTATCCTCTTGAAATCATCCAGCTTCAGCAGTGGTTGGAGAAAAACAAGAATCTGAAAGACAAGGCTCTAGCGGAGGCCGTGAAAAAGCAGGACTGGGACCCAAGCATTCAGGCGATGGCAGCACTTCCGGAAGTAGTCAAGCAAATGTCCGAGAACATCAAGTGGACCACTGACCTCGGCAACGCTTTTCTGGCGCAACAGGGTGATGTGATGGATGCCGTGCAACGCATGCGCAAGAAGGCCAACGACTCGGGCAACCTGAAATCCTCTGAGCAGCAGAAAGTGGAAACCAAAGTAGTCGAAAGCAAGCAGGTGATCGTGATTGAGCAGGCCAATCCGCAAGTTGTCTATGTTCCTACTTACAATCCCACCGTTGTGTACGGCGCGCCGGTATACCCATACCCACCCATTGCTTATCCGCCAGTAGGGTATTACGCCGCCGGCATGGCGATTTCGTTTGGTGTCGGGATGGCAATGGGTGCCGCCTGGGGCGGCGGCTGGGGATACAACAACAACTGGGGCGGTGGAAACAACAATATCAACATCAATAACAACAACACATTTGTAAACAACTCCAACCGGCAGAACGTCAACAATCGGCAGAACGCCTCCAATCGGTCAGGCGGCAACACCTGGCAGCATAATCCGCAGCACCGCGGAGGTGCTCCTTATTCAAATAAGGCGACGGCCAACCAGTATGGTGGCACAGCTCGCGGAGATTCAATGGCCAGCCGCCAGACACAGGCACGTCAGAACCAGTCGCAACGAACCGGCCAGCAACAGGCCGCCGCCGGCAACCGGAGTGCGTCGGGAGACCGGCCGCAGGGATCGGCCGCCGATCGGAGCGCTAGTGGGAACCGTAGCGCGGGAGGCGCCAATACGACTGCGAATCGTGGTGGAGGCGGAGGCGCTGGCGCAGGCGGAGATCGTGTCGGGAACCGCAGCGTTCCCAGTAGCGCGGGGTCCCGCAGCTCCAGTGGGCTCAGCGGCGGCTCCGGAGGGTACAGCGGCAGTAGCGCACGGAGCAGCAGTTCGCGCGGCTCATCAAGCATGGGCGGCTCCCGCGGAGGCGGCGGAAGGAGGAGGTGAGTCATGATTAAGAAGGAGGAACACATGAGATCACAGCCATCTAACGTCATCACATGGACCATACCCATCGTGCTGGCGGCCGTCCTGGCGTGTAGCCTGGTGATGCCTCTCAACGCACAAACACAGTCGAGCCAGAAAGGGCCAGCACAAGCTCCTCCGAAGTCGTTTGACAATCCTCAACAAGCTGCCGAAGCTCTGATCCAGGCAACGGAAACCTATGATGTTCCAGTCTTGCTCGACATCCTGGGTCCGGATGGCAAGGACATCGTTGTTTCAGCAGATCCGGTTCGTGATAAGAGCACTGCTGCTGCCTTTGCCGCCAAGGCTCACGAAAAGAATTTGGTGACCATAGACGCGAAAAACAAGAATCGAGCTATCCTCTCGGTTGGCAATGACGATTGGCCGCTTCCCGTTCCAATTGTCAAACAAAAAGGGAAGTGGCATTTCGACTCCAAACAAGGGCGAGACGAAATTCTCTTCCGGCGCATTGGAGCTAACGAGCTCGATGCAATTCAAGTCTGCCGCGGCTTTGTGGAGGCACAGGAAGAATATGCCTCGCAAGTTCACGACGATTCAGAAGTCAATCAGTACGCGCAAAGGATCATCAGCACCCCTGGAAAGCGCGATGGTCTCTACTGGAAAAACGAAGATGGTACTCCGGGCGGCCCCATCAGCGAGGGCATTGCGCGGGCCATTGAGGAGGGCTACACCAGCCGCTCGGGGCCGTACCATGGCTATTTCTTTAAAATTCTGAAGGGGCAGGGGCCTGCAGCGCGCCTGGGTCAACTCGACTATGTGGTCAACGGAATCATGATCGGGGGGTTCGCACTGGTTGCGGTTCCGGCCGATTACCGGGTCACGGGAGTTAAGACGTTCATGGTCAGCTACGACGGAGTCGTCTACGAGAAGGATATGGGCCCTGACTCGCTCAACCTTGCCAAGAACATGGAGCGATACAATCCGGACAAAACCTGGCATCGCACCGACGACCAGTGGCCCACAGATAGTTTGGCTTCGGTGGAATGATCATTCGTTCCAGTACGGTTGTTCGCGCCTGTTAAGCTAACGTCGCTCTTGATCCTCACGTCTCCGCGAACTGAATCCCCAGAACACTAGCGAAACTTCCGCAGAACTCCATTGGTGTCTCCCCACAGGCTGGACAAAATGCATCGTTTACCTTTAACGCTGAATGGATCGATACGAACGAATTGCACTGGTCGCAGTGCCAGAGTGTGGCATCCATTTGCTTTTGTAGCCCCGTGGTTCGCCGGTTCATGGGTGCCATGTTCAACATGAAGAGCTCCTCGCCTAAGGTTGACGGGAGACTAGCAGCAAGCGCAAAGAGTGTACAGCTGTCAGTTTTACTAGGGGGCCCAGATCAATGTCCCGAAGTCGTAGTGGTAGTTTGCTGGGGGGATGCGGATATATCCATCAAATCCCGAACTGTCGGAGGGCGCTTCTTCTGTTACGCGAAGAAGATCGGGTTGCAGATGCTCATTGTGGTACCCGGCTAGAAGTTAATAGTTGCAGAGGACTCTCCGAGAGTTTTTTTACCTCCCGACTGCAACAATTGCCAGTGCCTATCAGACGAATGTTGGGCCAAGCTAGAACATCGCGTGGCTCTCCGGGGGGAGAGTCGGCCTCATGACCCCCACAATATAACTGTTGTGGGGGTCTATAAAGATTCGGATGGTCTCGCGTTAGTCTATTGCCCTATCTTCGCTGTGGTGAACAGATGAGCCTTCGAGTATTGCTGGCAGATGATCAGGCATTGGTTCGACTGGGAATAAGAGCAGTATTTCAAGGCCTGGACGACATAACCGTGTGCGGCGAAGCAACCAATGGCATCGATGCCATACGAAAAGCGTACGAACTAGCCCCCGACATAATCGTTGCGGACCCGTGGCTATCTGGTGCGAATGGGGTAATTTTAACAAAGCGAATCCTCGAACGAAATCCCAACCAAAAGGTGCTGATTTTTGCCGACCTTGCGCCTGACGCCATGGTCTACCAACTTTTGTCTGCCGGGATCAAAGGCCTGGTGCTGAAGACAGATCCAAGCGCTGATCTGATTGAGGCAACAAAGGCACTTTGGCAAGATCGTCTGTACTTTTCTCGCTCAGTTACGACAGCCATTGTCGGTAATTACTTGTGCGCCGATTTGCCTTCTTTTGAATATACGCCAACATTCCACCGTCTGACGCTTAGGGAACAAGAAGTAGCGCAACTATTGGCGGAGGGCAAAGCATCGAAAGAAGTCGGAGACATTCTGGGTATCAGCTACCGAACAGCCAACACTCACCGCTCCAATCTCATGCGCAAGTTGAGCATCCACAATTGCGCAGCGCTGACCTTTTACGCAGCGACACACCTAATAATAAAAGATCCGAGATTCACTGTTCTTGCCAATATCGTAGAATTCCCGAGATCTGCGCCACAAATAGGCCCAAGGTGGCGTGAGGAGCGAAGAAGCAGGGTAAGTGCGCTGGCTACAACTAGTGACAGTTCTGTTGTCAGTCGTGCCTCGATGAGGGTGTAACTGATCGCACTGTCAAAACATTGTCCCTGCCGGAGAGTGTATGAATGTCGCTTTGAACAAACTTCGGCTAGGTCTGTTGGTTGCAGCAGTTACAACGACCAGTACGTTCGCACAGAAGGTAAGCGTGGGATATGACAAAAGCGCTGAGTTTTCCAAATATGCGAGCTATACATGGGGCGAGCCGTCTATGCCTCCCAAGCGGCCGCTGCTCTATGCGAGCATGGTCGGTACCATCGATCATGAGCTAGAGGCCAAGGGGCTGAAGAGGATGGACAAGAATGGGGATCTAATTTTGATTCCTGAGGGCGGAATGGAATTTGGCCTTAGCAGTGCCGCAGGGACGCCGATTATGCCCAGCTATGGCGGGGCACCGCCCGCGATCGACGCCACCATGTGGTCCGGAGCGACCGGATCTTCTAACCTCACGTCGTCATATGTCCCGGAAGGCACACTGGTGCTAAGTTTCGTCGACCGACAGTCCAACAAGATCATTTGGGCGGGTACTGTGAAACAAAAGCTTGAAGTGGAAAACAAGAAAAGGTCTCTTGACCTGATTGATAAAGCAATCGCTAAACTGCTGAAACAATACCCGCCTCAGAAGAAGTGAACGCTTCGCCCGTTTCTGGGCGCCGAGCATGCGCGCGGTGAAGGGGTACTTCGCGTACTCACTTTGGTTCTCCAATACGCTCAAATTGCGTAAGGACGTGTCTCAAAGTCTGGGTGTGATCGTAGAATCACTGTCCCACCAGTGGGATCTCAGAGGCAAGCTGCAGATCGATTACGGATCCAATCCGCCGGTCAACTTGAAAGAATCGCGCGACCTTTTTCCCCGGCAGTACCTTTTGGAAGATTGGAAGGTATTTCATTCTCAACTGAACGGCTGACTCGTCTGCCGCAGTCCAGTTCTTCACCAGGCGGTCAGCCTGGACGTCGCTAAGGGTCTCGTAGTTCTGTGCATATTCTTTAATAACGGAGAGCTTTGCGTCGTTGATCTTGGCTGCTTCGACCGTGTATTCATCGTAAACCGGCCAAAACTTCTGTGCCTCGGCTTCAGTGAGGAGCATGTTCGCGGCGACAATCTGTTTCTTTTCGGATCGTAGATCCTTCCGGAGGAGTTCGACGGACTGGTCGTACGCAACTGGAGTCGCTGCGGATTGCTGTGCTGATTGCTGCGCTGGCAAGGGCTGACATGTCAACAGGATTCCAAGCGTTACAAAAAGGGCAATCGCTATCTTTTTCATCACTCCCCCTTTTCCTTTCATCGCACACACGCGATTACGCCATCAACTTAGGATCAATGGTCTTGCCCCGCTACTGCCAGAACTAACAGTCAACTGTGGCCGTTACTGCCACGTTCGGCTTGGGGGGATGGGAGTGAATGCTTTCCAAGATCGTCTGGCCATCGCATGGATGTTTCTTAGTTCGTTGTTCTGGGACGTACGAAGAACGGGTGTGCACCCATATATCCGGCCACCACCGCCAACTCGAATCTGACTTCATCTACACATTCGAGGCACTTGGGAAATATGTCGCCATAGAGCGCGGTCACGTAGTGTGGCAGTGCATGCTGTCCGGCATGGACAACCTTGTACAGACCGGAACTGGGCACTCTGTCTCCAGGTTCAAGAATCTCTGGCATTTCACCTCAAGGTAAATAATGGATGATTCAAGGCTGCGGCTCATTAACCCTGCTTACCTGGCTGTGCGCCAGGTTTTGCGAGGTTTGCGAAGCGCGGGGGGAAGGCCGAAGGTGAGTCTACGAACGAACGTGCGCCGTGTCGTTGCGCAAGCGCAAGCAATTTGTCGACGGAGAAGGGAAAATGTGATTGAAATGGCAACCGGGAGGTCGCGAGAGCTAAGAGGAAAGCAACTGCTCGGGATGACGAAGAAGCACCTTCCCCCGGGTTTTGGCCAATGCACCACTTCGTTGCCACTCGCTCATCAGTCTGCTTGCCGTGAATAACGTGATGTTTGCTGTATTGGCCAACTGCTCATTGGTAATTTCGAGATCGACACCCTCTGGGCGTTTCCTGCCGATACCACTGGATAGACTGACCAGCACATTGGCAAGCCTTTGCCGGGCTGTGTGGCACACCAGACTCAGATGACTGGCCAAGTACCATGTCAGGTAGTCATTCGCAATGGTCAAGCCGTTCTCTAATAATTTGGGGTATTGCGCAGCGAGAGTTCGTATCGTGTTGCGTTGCCACACGAGGACGCAGCTGTCTTTGACAATTTCTGTGCCAACGAGAAAGAGCGATGGTTCCGGCAGAAGGGTAGCGCCTCCGAATATCTCTCCAGACCCAAGCCAGAGCAAGTATATTTTCTGGCCCCCTGGCGCGATGAAGAAATACCGGGCAGAGCCTTTGAGGAGAAGAAATAATTGATTTGCCCGTTCTTGTTGATTCGTCACCACCGTGTGACGAGAGAGTTGGCGCTTGGTCGCCGCCCCCAAGACAACAATCTGCTCTTCCCTGGATAGGCCATCCAGCAGCCGTATCCTTCCCGGATCAGCAGCCAGGGAAGCCACGTTCAGGCTCTGATCGAATTTGTTCCAAGAACTCACTCTTACATCCTTCGGCGTCAAAGACACCCCGGCCGCACAAGAAAGTCTCAAGACGCCCGCGGATCAAGAGACAGTGCAGTTCAGTAATGGAGGTTACCTGACCCTCCGCAGAAGCTCGCACTGACAGAATTGACAGTTTGTCTCGAGGGGCGACTGAGTCATTCTGCCTCCAACTTGGAACCTACCCTGCTTAACAATCCTCGCTCGCTCCCGCACCGAACCGCTCTCGTTGTCGGGGCAGAACCCGACTTCGCCGCCACGGTCGCGACCATCCTTCCCGATTGGAAAATCGAGCGGGTATCCGACAACGTGGCGGCGCTCGCCTTCATCAACTCGAGAGCGGTCGACCTGGTTCTTACCGGGGAGAGTACATCGGGCCAGGCCGATGTAGAGCTACTGCGCAGAATTCGATTGGTCCGACCACATACGCGACTGATCATTCTAACCAATGAAAGCACCCCGTCTGATGTCATTGCCTCCATGCGCGAACACGCCTTCAGCTATTTCTCGAAACCGCTCTGCTGGACCTCGATTACGGGGATGGTGAAGCTTGCGGCTGAAGAACCGTGCTGGGACGATGGCATCGAGGTTCTTTCGGCGACTCCAGCCTGGATTCGGTTGGCCGCACGTTGCGACCTGAAAACAGCAGACAGACTGCTGCAGTTCTTCAACGAAATCACAGACCTGCCCGAGCCGGAAAAAGGCAATGTAGCGGCTGCTCTTCGTGAAATGCTGTTGAACGCGATCGAGCACGGAGGCCAGTTCGATCCAAGTCAATACGTCGAGGTTTCTTATCTGAAGGCACGACACATGGTAATTTGCCGTGTGAAAGATCCCGGTGAAGGCTTCGCACTCGACGAAATTCGTCACGCGGCTATCGCCAATCCACCCGACGATCCCATTCGCCATCACAGCTATCGGGATGCACAGGGACTTCGTCCCGGAGGTTTTGGAGTGCTGCTTACAAGAAGTCTTGTGGATGAAGTCATCTATAGCGAAAAGGGTAATGAGGTTCTGCTCGTCAAGTACGCCGGCCCCCGTCGGCAGCGCACGGCGTGACGTTCGGCGAGATCAAGGAAGCAACGGAGGGCGCTTTCTTGTATCAAGCCAAATCGCGCGCAATTGTTCGTGCCGTCCGAATCGGTCCTTAGACCTACTCCACGCCATCGATGAAGCGGTGCCCATCCAAGCCGTGACTAAGGACCTTCTCACCCCGAACAACCGAGTGGATAACTGCTACCAATTCCCGCTCAGCGTCGGACTTCAGAACATAACCCCGGGCTCCAAGCCGCCACGCGGCTTCCACAATGTCTGGATCGCGTTCCATGGTCACAAACACTATTTTGGCGAAAGGCGAAACCTTGCGGATCCATGTCCCCGCCTGTATTCCATTTAGTCCTGGCAGGCCAATATCCAGCAAAACGACTGCCGGTTGAAGCTTCTGTGCAGCGTGAACCGCTTTCAACCCATCCGACGTTTCGAAGACGACCTCAAACGACGCCTCTGTCCGTAACATGGAAGAAATGGACGATCGCCAGGATTCCACATCATCCGCCAAAAGAATACGTATCGACGACACTTTGACCACAACCTCCACTGTTTGAGGAGCAATGCTCGATAAACTCACGAAAAATGGACTCTCTAGAGGGTCACACGTTGCAAGGCAGGTGTCATTGCTCATCGACAACTAGCAGCTTGCTGTGATGTGGCTGTGTTGAGGGCAGGCAGTGCGGTATTTCAATCCGAGCTGATACTCGTTTATGAAAGTCCGGTTCTCAGTTGCGGGCATGGTAGAGGCGGTGCGGAGTTAAATCCTGGCGCTAGCCTTACCGGCATGAACATCACGACTCTGACCGGGACCCCGAAAGACATGGCCGACGGAACCCTTGTCAATAGGCCTTAAGACCCTCGGCGCGAAACTGCGCGCAGGCGCTTTCAACGGCGTCGATAGTTGGAGGTAGCACGTTATCAAGTGTGTAGCTGAGTTTGAGTTCCTTCCACTTGAACTTGCCCATTTGATGAAAGGGCAGGACTTCGACTCGTTCCACGTTGCCCAGGCTGGCAGTGAATTTCGCGATCTGAGCAATGTCTTTTGCATCACTTGTTAATCCGGGCACCAACACGAAGCGCACCCATATTGGCCTTCTACGGGTGCCCAGGCGTCGCGCAAACTCCAGCGTTGGACCGATTTCCATTCCGGTAAGCCGGCGGTGGCGTTCCGGATCCCAGGTCTTGATTCCCAGAAGCACCAGGTCGATCGTTTCCAATTCCGCATCAGTGAGGCGGCTGCCAAGGCTGCCGTTGGTTTCCACGGCAGTATGAATCCCCATCAATTGCGCGGCAGTAAACAGCTTCACGGCGAACCGATCCTGCATAAGCGGTTCGCCACCGCTCAATGTAAAGCCACCCGACATTACCTTGAGTCCGTATCGATACTTGAGCAGCTCTTCGGTTGCCTTTGCGAGCGTCACAGGGATACCGTTGCTCAGAGTCCATGTGTCCGGGTTGTGGCAGTACTTGCACCGCCAATGGCAACCAGTGGTCCACGCAACCAGGCGAACGCCCGGCCCATCTACGGTGGAGCCGGTGGTGAACGAATGAAGAAAGCCCATGTCTCCTTTAGCCAGCGCTGTCCGGACGTCAGATTCCGGAACGTCCCGGCCGAGGTTCACGCGGAGTTCGAAAGGACTTTTCGCTTCCAGCGAAGGATTTTTCAGAGGTGTCGTTTCAATCATAGACTCTGGCTCCCGTGGAAAGTGCGGTTGATCACGTCCATTTGCTGCTCCCGAGTGAGTCGCACGAAGTTCACGGCATACCCTGAGACGCGGATTGTCAGGGTTGGGTATTTCTCCGGATGATCGACCGCATCCAGAAGCGTGTCCCGATTCAGCACGTTCACATTCATGTGATAGCCGGTTGAGCTGAAGAAGGCGTCAAGGATGCTTCGCAGATTGGTGACTCGATCTCCAGCGACTCTTCCCAGGCCTTCGGGGACCAACGTAGTCGTGAGAGAAATACCGTCGGCGGCATCCCGGTAGGGAATCTTGGCGACTGAGGCTGCGGAGGCATGGATGCCATGCGAGTCACGTCCGTGCATCGGATTGGCACCTGGGGCAAACGGCTCTCCGCGCCGTCGTCCATCCGGTGTGTTGCCCGTGCTCTTCCCATACACCACGTTTGAAGTAATTGTCAGGATCGATTGGGTGTGCATGGCATTGCGATACGTGGGATATTTCCGCAGCTTGTTCATGAATGTGCTGACGAGCCATGAAGCGAGCTGGTCAACGCGATTGTCGTTGTTGCCAAACTTTGGAAACTCACCTTCGGTCTGATAGTCGGTCACGAGCCCGGTTTCATCACGGATCAGCCGAACTTTCGCGTAACGGATCGCCGACAGGCTGTCGGCAACGACCGACATTCCAGCCATGCCGAAGGCCATCGTTCGCAGCGGAGCATAGTCATGCAGCGCCATCTCAATGCGCTCGTAGGCATACTTATCGTGCATATAGTGAATGATGTTCATGGCATTGACGTATACGCCGGCGAGCCAATCCATCATCTTGTCGAATTTGTCGAGAACATCGTCGAAGGCGAGGTACTCACCCTGGACGGCGCCATTTGGCGGGCCCACCTGCTCGCCAGTGATCTCGTCCCTGCCGCCGTTGATCGCATAGAGGAAGCATTTGGCGAGGTTGGCTCGAGCGCCGAAGAACTGCATCTGTTTTCCTACCAGCATCGGCGACACGCAACATGCGATGGCGCCGTCGTCTCCCCACGCGCGCCGCATAATTTCGTCGCTTTCGAATTGAATGGAACTCGTGTCTATCGCTACTTTGGCTGCGAAACTGCGAAACCCATCCGGCAGCCGCGGCGAATACCAGATGGTCAGATTTGGTTCTGGAGCGGGGCCGAGATTGTAGAGTGTCTGAAGATAGCGAAAGCTCGTTTTGGTTACGAGAGTTCGTCCATCGTCTCCTATGCCGCCGATCGACTCCGTGACCCAGGTCGGATCGCCGGCGAACAGCTCGTCGTACTCCGGTGTACGCAGAAAACGAACGATGCGCAGCTTAATGACGAAGTCATCGATAATCTCCTGCGCCTGCTCTTCCGTCAGGGTGCCGGCGGTTAAATCGCGATCGAAATAGATGTCGAGGAAGGTCGAAGTCCTCCCCAGCGACATCGCAGCACCGTTCTGTTCCTTGACCGCAGCCAAATAGGCAAGGTAGAGCCACTGCACTGCCTCCCGCGCGCTTTTGGCCGGGCCTGAGATGTCGAAGCCGTAGAAGGAGGCCATCTTCTGGAGTTCCTTCAGCGCGCGAAGCTGTTCACTCAGCTCTTCCCGGTCACGAATGATGTCGTCGGAAGACATGGCGGAGTCGAGGCTTTGCTTCTCCTCCTGCTTCTCCTCAAGTAGCCGCGACACTCCGTAAAGGGCCACGCGGCGGTAATCACCGATAATGCGGCCGCGACCATAGGCGTCAGGCAGTCCGGTCAAAACGTGAGAGCTGCGACACCGCCGCACGTCTGCGGTATAGGCATCGAAGACCCCTTCGTTATGAGTTTTTCGGTATTTGGTAAACGCTTCGACCACATGTGGATCGGGTTCGTATCCGTAGGTCTTCAGGGCATTTACAACCATGCGAAGTCCACCATTCGGCATGATGGGCCTTTTGAGAGGAGCTTCGGTTTGAAGACCCACGATGATTTCATTCTCGCGATCGATGTAGCCTGGGCCATGAGAGGTGATGGAACTTGGAATCTGGGAGACATCAAGTACACCTTTCTTTCGCTCTTCCACAAAGAGTTCGTTCAACCGATTCCACAGGTTCTTGGTCCGCTCGGTTGCGGGCGCAAGAAAGGACCCGTCTCCCTCATATGGCTGGTAGTTCTGCTGGATGAAGTCACGAACATTAATCTCCTTTTGCCAGAGACCGGTCTTGAATCCCTGCCATGGGGAAATCACTTCCTCTGACGTGGTCGGATGCACGATCGCAGTAGCCATTTGCAGTTCTCCTTACTTCACTTCTGTTCACGCACGAACCACCAGCCGCATGCGCCCGTGCGTTGAGGTCAATCCAAGTAGCGCGCCGGTGTGCCGCGCGATCATGAGTTCCTCGTTCGTGGGAATGACCCAGGTCGAGACTTTGCTTTTCTGGGTGGATATCCGCGCATCTCTATTAATGTTGGCTCGTGCGTCTAGTTCCACACCGAGCCAGGAAGACGCCTCGCAGATTCGCCGACGGATTTCCGGTGAATTCTCGCCAATACCCGCAGTGAATACGAGTCCATCGACTCCGCCCAGTACCGCAGCCAGCGCGCCGATTTCCTTGGCCGCGCGGTACACGAAGTAATCCACCGCCAGGCGGGCCTCGGGAGCACTTCTCGTCAGCAGATCGCGCATATCGTTACTAATGCCTGAGATCCCCAGCAACCCCGATTTCTTGTAGAGAATGGTCTCCACTTCTTTAGGAGACAGCCCGAGGCTCTGGAAGAGGTACAAAACAACGCCGGGATCAAGCGCACCCGGTCTCGTGCCCATGCAGAGTCCATCCAGCGCCGTGAAGCCTAGACTGGTATCTACACTTTTCCCGTCTTTCAAAGCACACAGACTGGCACCACTTCCAAGATGTGCGATGATGACGCGCCCCTTGGCGATTTTTGGAGCTACCTCAGGCAGAACGGAAGCGACATATTCATAGGACAGGCCATGGAAGCCATATCGCTGCACGCCCGATTTACAAATCTCCCTTGGCAGCGGTACTAACTTCGCGACCGGCGAGTGCCCCGAATGAAAACTCGTGTCGAAACACGCGACTTGCGGCACGCCTGGCATTCGCTCGAAGATCGTTTCGATGGCTAACAGGTTGTGCGGCTGATGCAATGGGGCCAGGGGAACTAGTTCGTATAGCTCTGCCAGGACTTGCCGGGTTACGATCGTCGGTTGGGCATACCGCGCCCCACCATGAACCACACGGTGTCCAACACCGAGGACCCGTGCGCCACCGTACTTCGAGCGAAGCCAGGAAGCCAGCACATCGAGGGCCGCGCGGCCATCAGACACCCAATCATCCAAATTGTTTTGTACGAGGATTCCGCCGTGAGCGTCCTTGGCGGAGAATCGAGGCGACGTCCCGATGCCCTGAATCTGACCTCCGGCCTCCAGTCGCCATTTCTCCGAGTCTGGCCGCCGGTATACGCAGAACTTCAGGCTCGATGAGCCCGCGTTGAGTATGAGTGCGTAATCATCCATACGGATCCTCTATGTCTTCTTCCGTCGCGCATGTGCCACCTGCATAGCCACAGCGCAACTGGCAATGCGGGAGCGAACGCTATCCGCCCGGCTGGTGAGGATGATCGGTACCCTCGCCCCCAGCACTAGCCCGGCGCTGTCGGCATTGGCCAGGAAGGTTAGTTGCTTGGCCAGAATGTTGCCGGCTTCAAGATCTGGAGCAAGAAGGATGTCCGGATCACCGGCCACCTCTGAGTGAATGCCTTTGGTTTCCGCTGCCTGCTTGCTGATCGCGTTGTCAAAAGCCAATGGCCCATCGAGGATGCCACCTGTGATCTGTCCGCGTTCGGCCATCTTGCAAAGCGCGGCGGCATCGATGGTGGCCGGCATTTTCGAAGTAACCGTTTCGACCGCGGCGAGGATGGCGACCTTGGGCCTTTCGCGACCGAGCGAGATAGCCAAATCTATGGCGTTCTGGCAAATGTCCACTTTGTCTTCCAGGGTGGGAGCAATATTGATCGCGCCGTCAGTAACGATAAGCACCTTGTGATAAGTGGGGACATCCATGACGAATACGTGGCTGATGCGGCGCGCTGTGCGCAAGCCTTTATCACGGGCGACAACCGCTGCCATCAATTCGTCAGTGTGCAGGCTGCCTTTCATCAGAACTTCGGCCCGGGCCTCACGCAGCAATTCGACCGCCTTGACCGCCGCTGCGTGGCTGTGTGGAACGTCAACAATTTGGAAGTTGCTGACATCGATCCCTGCCGCTTTGGCGGTTGCTTCTATTTTGTTGCGAGGGCCAACCAGGATCGGGATGATGAGTCCCTTGTTCGCAGCCTCCACAGCGGCAGAGAGCGCCGTCACTTCGCAAGGGTGGACCACTGCGGTTGGAACCGGCTGCAGACTTTTGCACCTCACCAAAAGTTGTTCGTATTTTCCACTTCCGGTTGTTGCGGTGGCGGTTGCCTGCCTCATCTTCATGCCTCCTGTACTGCATCAGAGAAAGATGTTCGAATCGCGGAGCCTGTCTCCTTCAGACAGAAGGCGAGGCCAATCGCGATGACGACGCCCAAGAGAAGGGGAGCGAAAGCGAGCTGGTAGTGTTCAAGCTGCATGGACCCGGCGCCGCCGGACAGAAGCTGAAGCATCCATCCGAAGACCGGACCCAATAGAGCGCTGAAGGTAAAGTTCAGAAAATTCATTACACCTGTCGCCGTACCGCCAAACTGCGAAGGATTGCTTTCCTTTATCACGGTGTAGGGCAGCATCGCCGCGCCCGACGCCAGGCCTGCCGTGAGGCCGACCGTGTAAGGGGGAAGGACACCTAAAGGGCCAAACAGAATCCAGGCCAGGCAGGCAAAGAGCAGGAGCGCGCCGCCGATGATCACTGGTTTTCGTCTCCCGAGCCGGTCGGAAATGAAGCCGAGCAACGGGCAACCAATGATCCACCCGAATGGGACGGCTGCAGTGCGCATGACCGCTGAGGCATAGTCGAAGCCGTGCGCTTCCTGGAGGTAGCGCACGCCCCATACCATGTCGAAGATTGTCGTTGGAATAAAAAGCAGGCCTGCAATTACGCCGCACAATATCGATTGCGGATTCTTGAATACAGTGTAGAAACCGTCTTTGGTGCTTCTTGACCCATTGGCGGATTGCTTTGTTCTCTTCTGTTTCGGGAGGAAAAGAAATAGAAGGGCACCCATCGCCAAGCCGGCAATGCCCGTACCGATCCAGAAACGGTCCCAAGCGATCCCCGCGCCAATCATTGGCCCAACCGCAAACTGCCCCGCCGACCCGCCGGCCATGCCGAACATCTGGGTAGCGCCGATCAAAGTAGCTGCACGCGACGGCGGAAAGTTTTTGGTGGCAATGTAAATGGCTCCCACCAGTGCAAACACTCCTCCGGCTCCCTGCAGTACTCTGCCCACGCTCGCCAGATCGCTGCGGCCTGTCGCGAATAGCAGCGCGCCGACGCCGACCACAGCCGCGGCAATCGGGAGAACCCGCCTCGGTCCGAGGCGATCCATAGCAGCGCCCGCGACAAGGCTGAATGGCGAATATCCGTAGTAGAACAGCCCCAAGATCGACGCGACCCCCATCGAACTGAGAGCGAAAGCCTCTGATAACTGCGGCATCATCACCGATGGTGCCGAGCGCAACATGTATTGATAGAAGTAAAAAATCGCCGTCATTACCCAGGCAATGGCGGCTGTCCTGATGCCTGTGCTCGTATCCTGGTCGCTTCCAGGACGTGCCAATGCCTGTGGCATGACTTGATTCAAAACTGATTCTCCTAACGAGCGTCGTAGATCGCCACTCTTCAGCAGAGCACGACTGACACAGCCAATCCGCCTTCCGAAGTTTCCTTATACTTCGAGTTCATTTCCTTGGCTGTCAGGGCCATGGCTGCGACCGTTGTATCCAGATCAACCCGGCGTTGTTCCGCGACTTCTTCGCTTGCAATGCAGTAAGCAGTCCACGCCTTGACTGCTCCATAAGCGCAGCGCTCAATGCAAGGGACCTGAACGTATCCGGCGACTGGGTCGCAGGTCATGCCAAGGTGCGCTTCGAGCGCGGACTCGGCTGCGTTTGAAACTACCTTCGGGCTTGCACTCAGGGCTTGCGCGATCATGGCCGCGCCCATCGAAGAGCCAACACCGACTTCTGCCTGACAGCCACCCTCGGCGCCCGAAAGAGTTGCGTTGTGTTTGCACAGATAACCGATTGCTGCCGCCGCAAGAAAACCATCTCGGATCTTCTGTGTAGGCGTCTTGAGGTCGCGCAGGGATTTGACGACGGCTGGTATGATTCCCGCCGAACCTGCAGTTGGAGCGGTCACGATGATATGGCCGCGGGCGTTTTCCTCGCCCATGGCAAACCCGTACGACGCCACCTGGGTGATCGCGCGGCCGGCATCTCCCTTGGCGGTTGTCTTCAAGTTGCGTTGCAACGCGGCAGCCTTGCTGTGCAGCTTGATGGGGCCGGGAAGGACACTCTCCACTGTCAATCCGGTATCAACTCCACGCACCATGACTTCGGCCACCTGGTCGAGAAACTCCCAGATGTCTTTCTCACTTTTGCCAGAGATCGCCATTTCGTTCGTAAGCAGAAGTTGGGGCAGAGGGATCTTGTCGTCGATGAGATATTTCTTCAGTTCTCGCGCATGCTCGAAGGGATACTTGGGTTGCCCTTTATCAGGTGGCTTGTAACCTTTCCACTCGATGAATCCGCCCCCAACTGAGTAGTATTCCAACTCGTAAAGCGACTCGTTGCCGGCGAGCAGCTTCGCGGTCATTGTGTTCGGATGGTGGAAGTCGCCTTTGGTGGCGTCGAAGACGATGTCTTTCAGGGTCAGGTCGAGGGTCTTGGGGCCGAGTGTAACTTTGTAGGCTTGGTCGGGATTGGCGGCCAGCCCGTCCAGAAATTGCGGGGGGCAGGTCGCCGGAGCTTTCCCGAGCAGGCCGGCAAGTGAGGCTCTATCGGTGCCGTGACCTTTGCCCGTCGCGCTCAGGCTGCCAAATAAATGAACCTTGAGGGCTGTGGCGCGCTGGAGTTGATCCTCCGGAAGCTTCGAAACCCGCTGGAAGAAATCGTAAGTAATTCTCATTGGCCCCATGGTGTGAGAACTGGAGGGTCCAGGACCTATTTTGTAGAACTCGTCGAGCGCCGTCATGATCGGACCCTTAGATGTTTTGACCACGGCGAGATCGGGCGAAAGGGCGGGAGGAGTGGGAGTTGCGGGGGCCGCGGGAGCCGACTCGTCTACTGCCCCCGTATTCTTTTGTGGCGAACATCCTGTGAGGAGCGCGCTTGCCGAAGCGGCCAAAACGGCATGCCCGAATTCCCGTCGACTGAGAGCTGCCGGAGTCTCATCCTTGCGTGGTGCTGGTCCACAGGACCCACATCCCTTTGGCGTGCACGTGCCACACCCGGTTGCCGTGTTGCCAATGACATTCAATATCTTCTCCATTGCGCTTTCTCCTTTTCACGCAGGATGTTCATTCGGTTCCTGGCTCGTGACAACCCTGTTGATTGGCAAGCTCGAAGGTGAGCGAATGGCTCAGACCCGTTTGGTTAACATCCCTCATGATGGCGTTGTACGAGCGGCCAGAGAGCGACTCTCTGCCCTCGCACTGTTGCGGGATGTCGGCGTTTTCAATGTACGAGTCCGCCAGCGAGAAAGAGAACTGGCAAAACATGCAGTTACTTCCCAACAGGGTTCTTCGGCAAATGAAACCAGCGGAAATAAATGCCGCTATCCCCGAATTGCATCGAAGCAGGGCTCCAGTGCATGGACGCAGTTCTGCGGCGGGGCAAGCCCTGCTTCAGTCAGAATTCGAAGGCCTTCTTCCAGTCATACTTGAACGAAAACTGGATGCGATAATCATTGACGTTAAAGCCGTCGCGGAAGTTAATCCGCCGTCCAAACACAACCTCGCTCCCAATTGTGACGCTCGGAACGGGGTGGTACAGCAAATTCGTGGAAGCGTAGTGACCCTGATGGAAATCCGATGGCTTTTGCGCGTCGGAGTTCTCGATGTCCAGCATGGAATAGCCGATCGAGGTACTAAAGCTGTCACTCCAATTGTGATCGAGGTACGCGATCACGCCCAACGCCGGCAACGCCACTCCTTTGATCGGTGTTACAGGATTGGCCAAATTGTTCTTGACGCCGATGTCGACTGGGGCATCGTTCATATAGTTCTGAATGCCTTCGCCGTAGATAACCGCGAATTTCCCAGTATCCTTCTTGCTGAACTTGAGGTTGGAAGTCAGATTCAAACCCCAACCAAGAGCATCGCCGCTAAGGTCAGCCGTCGGGGTCCGGTTCAGGTCGACCCAACTGATCTTTCTAACGATGCCTGCCAATTGAACGTATCCCCAATTTCTGATAAGCCGCACATTCCCGGAGAAGTCCGGCATGTCGAATTTGGGTTTGACTCCTTGCAACTCAATTCGATCTGCGTACACGCCACCATCAGCACTGGCGCCGGGCCGCTCGATGGCAAAGGTAAGCTGAGTTCTCTCATTGCGGATTGGCATCCAGCGAAACTGCAGGTTGCGGAAGAGGACCATCCCGTTGGGTCCCCAGTACTCCACTATGTTGGGGAAGACGTCAATGTCCATGAACGGGGTCCAGGTTTGACCAGCGCCAAACTGGCCCAATTCGCCGTACGCATGTCGTAAACGAAAGGTCGTTTGTCCCGCATCGACCCCTGTTCCGAACAACTCGAATTCGAACTGTGTCTTCAGGTTGCCAAGTCTGGTCGGCGTAGACGTCTTGACGCCGAACCGGCTCTGGCGGACCCCGTAGTAAACCTTTCCTTCCGGGGCGAACTCGCCGCTGAAAGACGGCAACTTGGTTGGGCGAACAACATCGAACCAATCGGGATCATTCGTTTTGAAATCGTAGCCCGTGTCGAGCATGATGAAGCCGTACAGGTCGATATTGTTTTTCCCTTCCGCCGGTTTCGTTTCCTTCCCTGACGCGGCTGAGCTGGCGGAAACGGTTTGTGTCGTGGTGGTGGGTCCTGCTGCTGACCTTCCCGCCTGCTGCAATGCATCGATTCGGGCCTTCAGCTCTTGCATCTCCTGATCCAATCTTTGTAACTTCGCCTTAAGCTGCTCCAGATCTTGAGTGGTTGAGTCTTGAGACTGCGCTCGTGGCGAAATGGCGGAAAGAAAAACAATCATTACTATGCATGCACCTCGCACTCGTCGGATTAAATATTGCAGCGTCATGAACCCCCCAGTCACAGAGCAACGTGCCAGACACCGACATAGAGAGAAACTGTCATTTGTGTCAGCAACAAAAGTTCTGCAAGCACAGCCTTGCGATGAAATGCAGTCAGAAGAGGAATGTCGCGGCGAATACAGAGGAGCGGGAAACGAAGAAACGTCTGCAGTATTGATTGTGACGCTATTTTGCGGCCATAAGCTTCTTAAGTTGTTCTTTTTGTTCTTTGCGTAACGCCTGGAGCTTCTCCCTTTGAGTTGGAGACAGAATCGGTTTTATCTTCTCGTCAGAGGCACGAACCACCTTTCCGAAGGTCTCGAGTTTTTCCTTGCGTGAGATGACAGGATTGCTCCAAAGGGGAGACAGTTCCCCGGATTCCTGCTCCAGGATCGGCCTGATTTTGGCCTGCTGGTCGCCGCTGAGGGCCAGTTTGTCAGATAGATTCTCTAGCTTTAAGCTGAAGTATTGCCCCGATGCACGGGAGAGATCGAGGCTGCCCCGAGGCGGGAGCGCTTCCCGCCGCAGAATCGGCATTTCGGTTTTTCCAGAGATCGTACTGTTAAAAGTGAGCGTGTTGTCCCCGACCAGAAACAACATGTCGGTGCCTGCAGAATATTCGACAGTATTTGAACCGTTAGGAGGCGTGAAGAGTACGACATAGTTTGTGTTGCCGACCTTGACTGACACGTCATACCGTACGACATCACCGCTGGATTCTCCCGGAGTGTTCTGATGGGCCGTAACGGCGGTGATCGTACCGCGCTGATAGTCCGCCTGAGGCGTCTGACCTATAGCCGAAAGACTCATCGCGCAGATCAATGCTGCGAACAACCTGCCAAACATATTTCTTCCTTGGTAGTCCAACTGAAGAAAGCTCGATGTACGCACATCGAACCCCATTCGTGACTTACCAAACAGCCTACGAGTTGAACGCGTCAGAAAACACTGTCAACAGTGACAGGGAAAGCACAGCAGCTGACGGATGAGCGAGCAGAACTCCATTCTCATCCCAACACATTGGAACGTTCTACCCACTCCGCTGGGTGAAATAAATCGATGGCTGGCAGTTTTGCCAGTTCGTAGACCCTTCTCGCCTTCCTAAATTCTCAACTGGCAGCAACAATCTGTGTCCGCAGGAAAGCAAGATGCGCTGGAGACAACCATGGCTGGCTTTCTGCATGATGCTGGGCGCAGCAACGGCCACAGGCCAGAACATCGAGCTTACGGCCTTCATCGGCCGACAGCTGAATGGTGGGCTCAACCTTTCGACGGCATTCTTTCGCCGAATGGATGTGCAAAATGGAGGAACATATGGTCTCGCCGCAAGCTACATGCGGGGTGATCACTACGGGTTGGAATTCATGTGGGCCTACAACAAGGCTGATGCGGTGGCTCAGCCCAGCGGCGGAGGATCGGGGGTAAAGATCTTTGTGCTCGACACCAACCAGTACATCGGGAACTTTGTGGCTCATTTTACCCGTCGCGAAAAGTCGATTAGACCTTTCTTGTTGATGGGATTGGGAGCTACCAATCTGCACCCTTCCCGTGTGGGATTAAACGGCATTACTCGATTGGTGGGGGACTTGGGGGGCGGTGTGAAGTACAACTTCAGCCGCCGGCTCGGACTACGTCTCCAGGCAAAATGGTCTCCCACGTACGTCGCAACCACGAGAGCCGGCTACTGGTGTGACCCGGTCCTGGGCGGATGCTGGACCGGCGGGGACAACCACTACCTGAACGAATTCGACGCCACAGTAGGACTAATCCTCCGGTTCTAGCCGGAAGAACAGCAGGCAATTGTATGTCAAGCAAGGAAACACTGGAGCACCTCATGGAGGGAACCGGCAGCCACGGGCGGCAAAAATCTACCGGGGTATCCGACAAAGGATCGCTCGTCACGAAGGCGATATCAAAATACCGAAAGGGCGACTACCTGCGGGTTGAACTTTTTTCGGGAGTCGCTGGCAGCTCGATGTCAATTTGGATCTACGTAGACCACTGCGATGATCAGCATGCAATCGTTTTCGGGACTATCGATACTGAACCTTCCAAGTGGTTAGGAAACTCACTGAGAAGTGGCGCAAAGGTGGCTGTCGAGTACCGCCAGGTACGGGAGCATCGCCAATCGTGGTAGGTAAGCAATGGGGTGGAATCGGTGAATGCATGAAGCAGGCGCTGACCGGTGATCAACTTCCGCGGCTAGTGTCGACACTGACATAAATAGATTTCGCGACAATCTGATCGGTAAATGTGCCGTGTTCAACTTAGTATGGGGGACGATTATCGGCCTCGTAATAGGTGCATCGAGCAAGCTCCTGATGGAGAAGGAGAAGTGCGGCAATCTGTCTGGAGTAACGGTCGTCGGAGTCGGGGGTTCTGTGGTGATGGGATGGTTAGTCGGACTCCTGGATCCTGCCTTCGGCATCATCGCTTCTTATTTTGGAGCCTTTTTTTCTCTGGTGATTTATGCATTAATCAAGACTCGACGTGAGCTCTAAATGCTGGATTCAGCGCGCGCAGCCACGAAGCCGTCCGAAGGTTGCAAGCTATTCGCATCGGCAACAAAACCGTGAGCTTGGCAAAACGTTCGACTGAGCACAGACTTTTGTGTGCAAGTGAACCGATTCGACTGCGGCTTTAGCTGGCCCGGCGATGCTGGTTGATAATGGCGAACTTCACCCAAACTACATCAGTGCCATGCGATGTCGGCTTTCCGACGACCCCCTATAATATTTCCGGAATCATCGCAATCTGAAGGAGAATTGAACCATATTGGGTGCAGAACCTAAACTAAGCGCAGCTTCTTCGGCGAAGAAGGTGTTTGAGCGAGGTGTATGATGTCGGCCCAAAGCAGCTCTCATTGCAGGTCATGCGAATCAGCCAACCAGAACATGTTCAATGGTGAGATTGCGATTCACTTTCCTGGACTCAAAGGACTGGACAAACCGATAGTTTGGGTTTTTCCAAAGCTTCTGGTCTGTTTGAATTGTGGCCTCACGGAATTTGCAATTCCCGAAACTGAACTACAACAGCTGGCTAAAAGCGATCGGGCTGCGGCTTAGGTTGCCAGGAGATCGGAAGCATTTAAGCAGGGGGAGAGTTTATCGTTATCAATTTCGTCGGAGTGGTTCGCTCTAATTCCACTGCTGACAAAATCATTGCCGCCAAGAACCCCTGCCACTGCCGGTAAGAGCTCCCTACCAGCATCTGCCTTCAGAACGTAGCCTCGCGCCCCGGCGCTAAAGGCTGCCCGTACAATGTCTTTGTCCATGTTGCTGGTCAAGAAGAGGATTCTTGCGCCGGAAGCGACTTGGCGAATGCGATTCGCAACTTCTAGTCCGTTCAGCTCGGGAAGGCCGATGTCCAGCAAGATCATATCGGGCTGCAATTTCTCCGCGATGCGCACCGCTTCCAATCCATCTGTGGCCTCACCGACGACCTGCAACCCCCGTTTTTCCCCCAATGTCGAACAGACGAATCGTCGAAATAGCTCATAATCATCTACCACCAGAACCCGGATTGACGAAGACATAGGCTAAGCACGCTCCGATTTTACAGATGACCATACGATCTTAGCTTTAGAGACAGGTTCCGTCAGCTAGGGGGAACCTGATTTTTGCCTACTGAAATCCCCGATGGCAATACGCCTCCCCAATCATTCATTTGACCCTTCCGTAGGACACTGTGAGTTTTGCCAGTTACAGCGCTGGTGCTTTCGCTATAGATTTTTCGCCGTGCGGCATTCCTGCAAAATAGTTAAGTTGGTGCTGTGAGCGGTTGATTTCTGCAATCGTGCGACCCGTTACGAGGCGATAGAAAATGCTTTCATACTCCGAAGTACATGCTTGGCAGACAGCTTATCGCGACGCCTTACAGGAAACTGATCCTGCAAAGTTGCACTATAGAGTGAAGGCGGCCGAGGAAGTCATGCATAAACGAGTCCAGGAACTGGCCTCCCGCCAACCGCTCGGGATAGGAGAGTTAGCTAGAGCCATGGAAGCCGAAGCCCTGCACAACGCAGTCAGGGGGCTACTCATTCTCAAGCGGGACAAGTTGCGGCCGATTCTGGGGGAGACGGCATAGTCTACGCAATTTATTGCGATGCCAGCCGAACATCGTTGGTGCAGAGTGCCTCAAGGCGTATCTATACCATCCTCCGTCCCAACCCACGATTCACATGTTCCACAGGAATTAAGGGAGAGCTTGGCCAGAGATGCTTATCACTGCCCAGAGCCGGTGCTCCTTATAGTCGCGCTGCGGTGACAAGCGAAGCCTACCGCACTCGTTCGCGTTTTGGTGGGCTTAGGCGTGGCTTGCATATCCCATGCCAGCCAGGACGCCTCGCATGAAGGCGAAGCTTTTGATCACGCCTGGCATCGGATCGTCGGTATAAACCTCGTATTCCGTTTGTCATAAGTTGCTAATCACCTGCTTCCTCGTGCGATGCCTGACTGGGCGAGTGGAAAGTGCAAGTTCGATATCGCGCAGAACGATTGCTGCGCTCTAGATGTGCGGCGCCCATCCCTTCTCATACTCGCGGCCCCACATCTTCATGGCTTCCGGGTCGTTCTGGATGCGGCCGTTGTTCGGATCGAGATGACAGCTCCCGATTGACTTCCCACGCGATGTTCGAGAGCTGCATCATCGTGACCGAAACATTGCCGACGGAAATGGCGGCGTTGAGCTTCTCACCTTTGCGGATTCCCGCAATAAAATTCGCGAAGTGAGCATCCGTCATGGAATCGCGACCGAGGACGTCGGTGGACGAGGTGGTGCTGCCGATTTTGAATTCGCTCGTCTTTTTACCGTTGAGGTCGTAGATCTCGTAGCCGTCGCGATCGACAAGGACGGTACCGGTGGTCCCCATGATGGTTGAACCACGATCGCGGCCATAGTACTTCATCCCCTGACAGCTCTTTCCCTCCCAGGTAATCATCTTGTCTTCATATTCAAAGCTTGTGACCATCGTGTCGTAAAACTGCCAGTCGTCTTTGAAGTGGTATCTGCCGGCTGAGGATGTGACCCGCTTCGGATAGTCAACATTCAACGCCCAGCGGCAGACGTCGACTTCGTGGGTGCCGTTGTTCAGCGATTCGCCGGTACCGTAGATTTTGAACCAGTGCCAGTTATAAGGATGCAGGTTGTCCTTGTAGGGACGACGCGGCGCCGGGCCTTGCCACAGATCCCAATCAAGCTGCGGGAGGAACCGGAATCTCTTTGCCGATGCCGATCGACTTCCGCACGTTGCTGTACCAGGCTTTGGCAAAGTATGGCCGCCCGATCACGCCTTGATTGATTTTGTCGATAATTTCAATGGTGTGCGGCGAAGAGCGCTGTTGCGTTCCCATCTGCACAATCTTTCGATACTTCTGCTGCGCTTGTACCAGAAGCTCTCCTTCGGCAGGGTTGTGGCTGCACGGTTTCTCAACATATACGTGCTTGCCTGCCTGCAAGCCCGGCAATGGCCATCGGCGTGTGCCAATGATCGGGAGACGCAATGGTGATGGCATCGACGTCCTTCTGTTCCAGAATCGCTCGAAAATCTTTGACCGATGCAGGAGCCTCACCCATTTCCTGCTGCACAGTGTCGGCGAACTTCTTGAGGATGTTGCTGTCAACATCGCAGACGTGCGAGATGCGGGCGGTGGTCCTGTTCGCCTTGAGCGAGGACAGATGAGCGTAGCCTCGGCCATTCAGACCGATGATCGCGAAGTTCAGTCGATCGTTGGAACCCAGGATCTGGGCATAGCTTTTGGCTGTCGTTTTGACGGCCAGCCCGGCCGCTCCTACCGCGAGTGCGTTGAGAAACTCACGTCGTCTAACCATATTGATCAAGTCTCCATGAAGCCGGGCGCTACCGATTCTACAACTGGTTTGGTTTTCTTCTGCCCGCGGGATTCTCCACTTTGTTGCATTAACTTGGTCACCACGCCGGTCCATCCGGTCTGATGGCTGGCGCCGAAACCGAAGCCGGAGTCGCCGTGGAAGTATTCGTGGAACAGAATCAGGTCACGCCAGTGGGGATCGGTCTGGAATTTTTCCAGGTTCCCGAATGCTGGCCGCCTGCCGTTTTTGTCCTGGACGAATATGCTGGTCATGCGCCGTGACAGTTCTCCGGCTACTTCCCACAGCGTCATCGATTTTCCGGATCCGGTAGGGAACTCGACTTTGAAGTCGTTCCCCAGGTAGTGATGAAATTTCTGCAGTGACTCAACCAGCAAATAGTTCACCGGAAACCAGACTGGCCCGCGCCAGTTGGAGTTTCCGCCGAACAGCCCAGTGCGGGATTCTCCCGGTTCATAGTCAACGCGGTGCTCCATTTCTCGGACGTTGAGTATGTATGGATTGTCCCGATGATATTGCGAGAGCGCTCGAATTCCATACGGAGAAAGGAACTCGCTTTCATCCAGCATGAACCTGAGGATGCAGCGCAGTTGATCGGGGTCGGCGATTGAAAGCAGGCGTCGTTCACCCATGCCTTCGCTGGCCATGCAGGCGATGTTTGCTGTCAGGTCAGGACGATTTTCGATGAACCACTCCAGGCGCTTTTTGAAATCCGGCAACTTGTCGAGCACATCCGGTTCCAGCGTTTCGACCGCAAACAGTGGTATCAATCCAACCATGGAGCGGATCTTCATGGGAAACTGCGAGCCGTCCGGCAGTTTAAGCACGTCATAGAAGAAGCCGTCTTCTTCGTTCCACAGGCCCGTGTGTTCTTCACCGCGGTGGCTCATGGCATTCGCGATATAGATAAAATGCTCCCAGAATTTGCTGGCGACGTCTTCGTAAGACGAATCTTCCGACGCCAGTTCCAAGGCGATGGCCAATAGATTCAGGGTGTACATCGCCATCCAACTCGTACCATCGGATTGTTCGATGTACCCGCCGGTGGGCAGCGGGGCACTGCGGTCGAAGACGCCGATATTGTCCAGGCCCAGAAATCCGCCCTGAAAAATATTCATGCCATCTGCATCTTTGCGATTTACCCACCAGGTGAAATTCAGCATCAGCTTGTGAAAGACACGCTGGAGGAAGGCGCGGTCTCCCTTCCCATTGCGCTTCTTGTCGATCTTGTAGACGCGCCACGCCGCCCAGGCATGGACAGGAGGATTGACGTCGCCAAGCGCCCACTCGTACGCGGGAATCTGACCGTTGGGATGCATATACCATTCGCGCAGCATCAACGTCAGTTGCTCCTTGGCGAAGTCGGAGTCCACGAGCGCGAGTGGAATGCAGTGAAACGCTAGGTCCCATGCGGCATACCACGGATACTCCCACTTGTCCGGCATGGAAATTATGTCGGCGTTGTACAGGTGAGTCCATTCGTGATTGCGTCCGCGGCGGCGCTCGCGAGGCGGCGCAGGATTTCCGGGATCTCCCTGCAGCCAGTCTTTGACCACATAGTGATAAAACTGCTTGGACCACAGCATGCCCGCGAAGCCCTGGCGCATGACGTTCTGTGCGTCCGAGGAAAGTTCCTGCGGGATCACGGTGGAATAGAATTCATCCGCTTCACTCTGACGCTGCGCAAAGATGTTGTCGAAACTGGCGAAAGGACTCTTGCCGGAAAAGTCGGTGTCGGTCAGCCGGAGGCGAATCGCTACGGTTTCACCTGCTCCGACTACGAGTGAGTAGTGGGCTGCCGCCTTCGTCCCTTTGTGCTCCGGGTTTATCGCTTCCGCGATTGCCGGAGACGACGTAATCATTGATGCCATCTTTCACGTAGGGTGTGCGATTTTCGTCTCCGTACAGGCGCTGTACATTGGTTTCGTTCTCCGTGAACAGCAATCTCCGGACTACCTTCACAATGCAGCCAACGTGGGCGGGTCTGGTGATGATGGAGTTCAACTACCGGGTTTGGCGCCGGCCGGACCTGATGCAACTCTGGCCGATGCCTTGAGTTTCCCCACGACCAGGTATTGCGGAACCAGATTGTAGGAAGCAGGCGAAGGTTCGCCGCTTCGGGTCCGCGATTTGAAACCGAGATCCTGATCAAGATGTCCTCTGTGTCAGCTTTGGCATATTCGACAAAGACATCGAAATATCGATCGTCATCGAAGATTCCGGTGTCGAGCAGCTCGAATTCCGGATCATTCTTTCCGCGGCGCCGATTTTCCTCCACCAATCGATCGTATGGGAATTCCAGCTGGGGATATTTGTAGAGGTACTTCATGTAGGAGTGGGTGGGAGTCGAGTCGAGGTAGAAGTAATACTCTTTTACGTCCTCGCCGTGATTGCCCTGGTTGCCGGTCAAGCCGAACAGGCGTTCTTTCAGAATCGGATCACGTTCGTTCCACAGAGCCAGGGCAAAGCAGATGGTTTGCTTGCGGTCACTGATTCCAGCCAGCCCATCTTCATTCCAGCGATAGGCGCGCGAACGGGCTTGTTCGTGGGAAAAATACTCCCAGACGTCTCCGTTGGCGCTGTAATCTTCGCGGACAGTGCCCCACGCTCGTTCGCTTAGATAAGGACCCCAGCGTTTCCAATGCTTCTTGCGGCTTAGGGATTCGGACAGCCGAATCTCTTCCTGTGTCATGCACACTCTCCGCTTTCTGGTCAGATCAGTCTAACCAAAAGCCCGAGTCGGTCTCAGGACAATTAAGTTGTTGGGTGTCGTCCTGGTCCACACGACGGATTCCGGGAAGGCTGTGTCGCAGCTTTGATGGGGCGCGCGCACCATGAAAGATCTGGCTGTTTCTCGCAGCTTTGAGGTTATTTCCAGAAGTATGCGTCAATGATTTTGGGCGCGCTCGGTGTGGTTCCCACGACGTCCGTCTCTAACACTACCTGCAGGTTCATTTTCTCCCAGCCGGCTGGAGCGCGAGTGGTCAGATCGTTCCAAAACGATTCCTGAGAGACGAATTCGGCCGCGATCTGGTTGCCGAAGCTGTGCAGGCCGGCGAGCGACAGGAAAGGGGCGTGGGTCACGGGATCAAATGTTCGAGTGACAATCGCGTAGTCCTTGTCCTGCGGCTTCGGGTAAATGCTGGGCAAGGCCCACGAACGTCCGGGATTCTGATTGTCCCGAATCCGCGGCACGTCTGTGTCGGACGCGCTTCGGTCGAAAGTGAAGCGCAGGCCAGAAACGTTCTGCTTCGTCCAGGGATTGGAAAACGAGCCAATCGCGATGATGGGATGGCCACGAAGTTCATCCGATGTCATCTCGGCGCCCATGCGGAGAATCGGGGTCTCGCCCCTGCGCTGCAGCGCGAGCGCGACCGAGAGCGCAGCCTGCAGAACCGGCAGCGAGGTATGCCAGTTGTGAAAAGCCTGCACGTTGTGCAACCCGACCTTCATCAACTCATCGGGTTTCAGCTGGCTGAATTGCTGCATGGCCTCTGGTTCCATCTGGAAGGTATTGGTGGTCGGCAGGTTGATGCACTGGCATTGACCGTGCGTCCAGCACGGGCTGCCAGAAGCGATCCAGATTGCTGGGATGAGGCCGGAGAGTTAGTGTTAAGAGGCTGCGACGATGACTGCTGCCGAGAGCGAGACCGCACCAGAATCGCCAGGAGCGCTGAGGCCGGCTGTCCCTCCCGACCACTAGCGACAATGGAGCGGCCCGCCCAGCCGGACGCGCCGCAGGCGATGCAATCTCGAGGAACACGAACTCTGGAACGTAGGTGCCTGGAGGGAGAACGATCTGGATCGGGTCCGTGTTTCGGCGAAGATTGATAATACTGCCCCAGGCGACGGCGGACGTCGGTCGCATTTACGCGAACAATAGAATCTCCAGAAGTTTCAAAGTCGGCGATTCGGTCGAACAACTCAATCCCGATCGTTCGCTCTTTGATCTCATCCTCACGGCCTTCCAGTTTTTTTCCCACGACAAAACTAAGGAACTGCTTTGACCGGCTGCTGGCACGGAAGTGAGGGCTCTGCAGAATCCGCTCGAGACACTGTCGAACGAGAATGTTCTGGTCGGAGATATCGGGGGCCGGGTCGTTCCTCTCTAATGCCATCGAGGACCCCTTGGTTGGAAGCGCGAGCATCATAGTGCGTCTTAACGGTTAGAACAAGCAGTAAATCTATTTGTTTCCTTGGATTTAGGGGGCTCACTCTCTGGGACTGTTAGAAAAGTGGCAAACAGTTTGTTTCCATTCGTATACAAACTTTTGTCCTGAACCGTTATGGACTTAGAAGACCGGTGGAAATCCCCACTTGTCAACTCTGTGGCTCTCAATTCAAAACCGTTACCACCTTCATGCAGCACCGCCCGCTCGCATAGGATGCAACGAGCGTGAGCGGCACCGTCGTTTCTCGCCCTGGCGACAGTCCTCCAGCGAACGAAGTACGACCTAAGGAGACGTGGCAACAAAATATGGATTCAGGAGAAGTGATTCAGGAGTTAAGGGAAGAGCGGTTGGTTAAAACCAGCGATGTGGAACGGATAAGCCGGACCATCGCCAGTATTAAGAGCAACCCGGATTTTTATGTTTCCCATTCGACCCTGGCCGATGTAGAAAATGGGTCCGTTCCGAGCATTCACAAGCTGTTCAGCCTCGCGGTTTGCCTGAACGTCCCGCTGGAAGAGCTTCTTGTTATATTCGGTATTGATTCCAGAGAGGTAAGTCCATTCCTAGTCGAATACGATCATCGTGCTGAGCCTTCAGATGTTTCCTCAAGAAAACTTAGTTTCCAGCTTGAATCCAGCAACATGAATCAGTTGCACAGCGACGAAACCACCTTACTCAGGTCAAACCCGCAAGAGTTGGCGGCTTTCGCCTCTACGACCCTGGATTCTCGACGTTATCGGTACGCCGCTATTGGACTCAAGGATGACACGATGGGCGAGCTGATTCCTCCGGGATCTGTGGTCGAAATCGACATTGCGCAAAACGCCGTCAAGGTCGGGGACTGGAAGAGCCTTCGGGAGCGTCCGATCTACCTTGTCTGGCATACCGAAGGCCACAGTTGCTGCTGGTGTCATCTGGAGGGCAAAGAGCTTACGATGCTCCCCTATCCCATCTCCCGGCAGCCCGTCAGGCATTTCAAGGTGCCGCGAGAGGCTTGCGTGATCGGCCGCGTGACCAAGGCATGGCTGCCCTTCCATCAACAGTCATCGGACGAGGGACAGGCGCTGGTTCCGGACGACCCCGCAGGGCGGTCTCAGGTTACGGAGCCGCAGTTAAAGGTGAATCAGGGTGAGTAAGGTCGTAGGGGGTAAGCTATCGTCCAGTCGAGAAATGCGCTAAATCCCGCCAGGCCTGTGTGGCGCGCGGTGAGCTCAAGGCTTCGAGAGCAACCCGCAACTCGACCTGTTCCTCGTCGGTCGATTTCGTGGGAAAGCGCTCCTCAATCCGGTCGAGAATTGCGTAGCGGGCCTCTTCGATGCGCTCGGGCAATCTGCCAGGATCAACTTCCAGGCTCGCCGCAAGGCATAGCTGCTTCCAAACGGGAGGATGGCGCAGGTCAACGCCAGCCTCTGGCTCGGGAGAATATTGGGTACTCATGACGGATCCTTTTTGCACGCCAATTGCCATCAGCCAAGAGCCGCAAGTTCCGAAATAGTCGGCATCCTCGATTTTCCCACTGCCTTTTTTCAGGCCGAACGATCGTCATCCATGCCGACATTTCGGCATAAACTCGGCCCGAAAAGGCGAGAGGCAGATGCCGCGGGGCACCTGCCTGGGGGAGGGAGACAAAAGGCAACTTCAATTGAAAAGAGTAGGGGATACTGCGGTTTCTATCCATCCAGCGAAAACGGTAAAAGCGCGCCAGCGTTTCTGTATTTAGCGGTGCGCTCGAACCCTAGCTTTGCCGCCTACCTGCCCATCAGGCCGCGCTTTTAAGACTCTTGCGCGCCTCATCGACGTCCTCTGACCCAAGCCGCCGAAATACGGATTCTGCGGAGGAGGCCAGATGGTCGCTCTCAACGTTGGCAATCACGATCGAACGGCCCCGCTTGAGCAGGTAACGATAGAGAAAAGTGTCGTCTTTGGGGACGCCGATGTCGGCCGCGTGTTCCGACTCTTCTCCGACGCGCGCGCCGGCTGCGGCGCCACCGATCCCAAGCAGTGCGGCCGCACCCAATCCAATCGCAAAAATCGTGCCCACGCCCGGTACTAACAAACTTGCGACTGCGCTGCCCAGGGCCAGTCCCGCCCCAGTGCCGACGGCTCCGCCCACCAGGCCGCCTACCGCCTCCCCCATTCCGTCGCGTTCAGCGTCCGTTGTCGCCAGGGAATCAACTTGGGCTGTGCCGGATTCACCACTTAAGAGAACGATGGACTGCGGCGAAATCGGCGTTGCCAGTAACCCTTGAACAGCCTGTTCCGCTGTCGTTCTGGAGCCAAAAATTCCGAGTACGCTTTGCATAATAGTTATCTCCTCCGCTATGACTTTGAACGAGTCTGGGATGCAGATAACCGGTGCGGGTTTGCTGAGAACAATATTCAAAGCGCTGATCTTCCAAGCACAGATCGCGTTTGAATCGATCACTTCGCGCTGATGACCTGATTCGTGCGTAAAGCTGGGGACGTTAGGAAATCCCACGGTGAGCGCTGATTTTCCGCCAGGCAATCCGACACTCGGCTGATTCAAGCCTAGTTTTTCGGAGGGTGCGTGGCTTAGAGCAACACTTCCAAAACTCACGCCGACAGGATTGCCAACGCTTCAGCGAGAATGAGCGTGCCGCGCGCGATGTCCTCAGGAGACGCATACTCGTCCGGGCGATGGCTGTATCCGTTGCGGCACGGGATGAACAACATCGCCGCCGGCGCGATGCGGGACATGAAGAGCGAGTCATGATAGGCCCGGCTGACCATAGGAAGAAATTCCTGATGATGTTTCCGGCAGGCATCTGAAAGCGCTGCGACCACCGCTGGCGCGCATTGCGCAGGCGCATCCGCGTTCAGAGTTTCAGTGTGAATTGTTACCTGGCGTTTCGCGGATATCGCGTTAATCGCACTCTCCATTGTTTTGATCACGCCGTCACGCCGCTCAAGGTCAGTATCGCGAATGTCGGCACTGAGACGGACCCGGCTGGGAATGCTGTTTACCGCTCCGGGGAAGACCTCGCAGATTCCGACTGTGGCGACGGTATCGACCGCGCCAGCTGCTTCGCGCCGCATTCTCGATCGCCAGAATCAGTTCCGAAGCAGCGCACAGAGCGTCCCGGCGATCGGGCATCAGGACTCCGCCGGCGTGTCCACCCGACGCCTTCGATCGTAATTCGCATGCTTGCCGGAGCGGCAATGCTGGTCACTACTCCTAGCGGTATCTGCTTGCGTTCCAGCACGGGGCCTTGTTCGATGTGCAACTCGACGAACGCCTTGTAGTAGCCGGCGGGGAGCTTCACCTGTTCGAGTTCTCCGCGCTACTCCAGCCTTGCGGCGTACATCGTCGATGGATTCTCCGGCGTTGTCTTTCAACCGTTTTGCAGCTTCCGCGGAAAGAGTTCCGCTGAGCAGGCGGCTGCCGAGGCATCCGATGCCAAAGCGTGTCGGCTCTTCCGAGGTGAAAACCAGCAGTTCAATCGAGTGTTTCGGACGAAAGCCACTACGCTGCAGCGCACGTATCGCTTCCAGTCCGCCGAGAACTCCGACCACGCCGTCATACTTCCCGGCGTTCGGAATTGCGTCGATGTGGGAACCGGTGCCGACCGCAGGAGCCGTGGAGTCTGTGCCACTCCACCGTGCAAACATGTTGCCGATCGCATCCTGCCGCAGCGTCAGTCCGGCTTCTTCACAGCGCTTTCTCAGCCATGCGCGAGCCTTTAGATCCGTGGGAGTGAAAACAATTCGGGTCACGGCTGGTGGGTCTGCGTCGGAAATCGCAGCCAGGGCTTCGATCTCAGACAGCAGGCGGTCTTGATCGATTTCCAGATTCATGGGCGATCAGCCAGGGGATGGCGGTTCCAGTCTTTGTAGATCAGATATTTGGCGGGCACCTTGCCGAGTGCTCCAAACCATTGCGGACACCACGGAGCCATCCAGATAAAATCTCCAGCGGTCACGGGATACCAGGAATCACCGAGGCGATAAATTCCTCCGCCTTCGAGCATCATCAGACCGTGTTCCATCACGTGCATCTCGACCATGCTGAGTGATGCTCCTGGCTGAAACGTCATGGTGTTTACGGCGAAGTCGAAATTCATCTGGTCAGGGAGAAGACACCTGACTTGCAGGTCGGGATCATCTCCCAGCGGATGGGAGGATACGTCATGCTCATTCGATACGATCAGGCGGGGCGGATCGACCGAGGGTAGAGCCTGGTAGGGTTTTTCGATGACAGAAACCCGACTCGTTTTCGCGGACACGACACGATGCGGCAGTCCTTCGGGCAAATACGCGTAGCCGCGTGTTCCCAGCTTGTTTCGCTTGCCGTTTACTTCCAGAGTGACAGTGCCCTCGATCACAAAAATAAAGCGCTGCGCCTGAGTGCTTCCCAGTTCGCCGCCGGCTTCAAACTCGGCTGTGTATTGAGTGAACTTTGCGCCAACGGCGGGACTCGCATGCACGATGGCAAGGCACTTTTTCATTCCCGGTAGCGTGTTGCGGACAAAAGTGTCGGCAGTGATCAGCAGATGATTGGATTGTTGAGAGCTACGCGTCTGTCCAAGGTTATGCACGGTGCGTCCTTTTGCTAAATGTGGGTGAAGCAGCGAGTTGATCGAGCAGATGCAGACCGCATTCCAGTCGCCTTGGCCACGTCTTCGACTGCGACGGATTCGGCGGGGTCGTGGCTGATACCGCCGGGCGTTCGCAGAAAAATCATGGCGGAAGGAACCTTCTCGGCCAGGATCATGGCGTCATGTCCGGCGCCGCTTACCATGCGATGTGGTTCACAGCCAGCCTCACGGATCGCCTTTTCGATTTCATGAGTGAGAAAGTTATCCATCGCGACCGCATGCTGATTCAACAGAATATTCGACTCTACCGACAATCCGCGCCGTTTCGCAATTTCGTCAGCCGCGCGCGTGAGATCGTGGACCGCGCGGGTTCGAACCTCGTCGAGGCCGTGACGAACGTCGAGAGTGAGGCGAGCCTCACCGGCGATCACGTTGGTCGCTCCGGGCTTCGCATCTATTTTGCCGACGGTGGCGACCAACCCCGGAATCTTGTGTGCCTCACGTCTCGACGGCGGTTATCCATTCGGCCGCGCCCGCAAGGGCATCGTGGCGAAGATGCATCGGAGTCGTGCCCGCATGGTTGGCGCGGCCCCGAAATGTAAACTCCAGCCGACTCTGTCCGGCGATGGTTTCGACAACACCGAGCGGTCGATTCATTGTCTCCAAAACAGGACCCTGTTCGATGTGAAATTCCACGTAGCCCAGAATATCGTGACCAATGGCAGCCGTTGGAAGTTGTCGAGGATTCAATCCAAAATCCTCGATGGCCTGGCGCACGGAAATTCCCCGGACATCTTGACGCTCCAGGAGTTCTTTATCGAGTCTGCCGACCAGCGCCCGGCTGCCGATAAAAGGCGTCCCAAAGCGGACTCCCTCTTCTTCCGAAAAGCCAACGACTTCAATTCCGAAGGGAAGCTGCTTTCCGTTCAAAGCTTCGAGCAGCGCGACTGCAAGTACTACCCCGAGAACTCCATCGAAGGCGCCGGCGTTCGGGACCGTGTCGAGGTGTGAGCCCAGCAGCAGTCGTGGAGCGCCTGAGTCGGCTCCCGCATAGAACCCGCGAAGATTTCCGGCATCGTCGATCTTCACTTCGGCCCCGAGCGGCGCCATCCACGAGGTGATTTCCCGGTGGCAATCATGCATGGGAGGTGAAAGAAAAGTCCGCCGCGTGCTTCCTGCGTCTTCACTGAAGCGCGCCAGACTGCGGCAACGCGCGATCACTTCTTCCGCGCGACGTGTGGTCTCAACTGTTTTGGTTTGCACTGGATTCTATGTTCGCGGAACTAAGCCTCGCGTATGAGCTTTGGCTGCTCCCCAACCGACGAGCACCAAGGCCAGCCAGAATTTCCCAACTATAGGTGTTTCCGTAGGTGGCCACGGGGAAATGATTACTGAGCATGATAAATACGACTGGCACCGCCATGAACGTGTTGTGCTTGGATCGCAGCTTGGCCTGGGCTCCGAGCGCCGGATCGAAGGCTCGCACCAGCGGCCGCGGCGGCAATCATTTTGCGTTGAGCGGGAAGAATGCGCATCCACACATTCAGCACCATGATGGTTCCAAGCAATGCACCGACGTGGATGTAAGCTGCTCGGCCGCTGAGAAGGTGTACCAGCGTGTACGCAATCGCTGTCGTCATGACGAACGAAAATATCGCGAAGCCTGCTTCAAACCTGCCCAGTGCCGAGCGCAGCGCCAGATCGTAGATGAGCCAGCCGAAAACCAGTACACCGATTCCGATGGCGATGCCGCGGCCTTGAGAAATGTCAGCGACATCGGGATCGATCAGTCCATTGCTGAAGTAATACACCATGAACATCAGCGCCATTCCGCTCAGCCATGTCATGGCGGCTTCCCAGCGGAACCAGTGCACCTGCTCGGGTCCGACGCGCAGCGATTTCTGTTTTTCGACGGTGTAGAAGCCCCCGCTGTGGACCATCCAGAGTGCAGGTGGCGCGCCTTTCGCGTTCTTTTCAAGTCTTGAGAATTGACCGTCCAGCCAGGTGAAGTAATACGTCTGGCCGACCCACATGATGGCGGCAAAGACGTGGAACCACCGCACACCGAGGTTGAGCCACTCGCGGACGGAAGATGTCACTCGGGCCTCTCGTCAGGTATCAGCGGAAAGGTCATGCGGTCAGGTTCCCCGGTAAGTGGTGTATCCGTTCGGACTCAGCAGCAGCGGGATGTGGAAATGTGATTCTCCGTCTCGAACTTGGAATGTGACTTCTACCACCGGATACAAACTCGCGACTTTCTTTTCGGCGAAATAACTGTGCGTATCAAACACCAGACGGTAAAAGCCCAGTCGTGAGTGCGGCTTCGTCCGGCAAGAGTTGACTGCAGCGTCCATCCTGATCCGTGCGAGCCGGTTTCCAGCACTGACCAGTTGCCAGACGGTTGTCGGCGCTCCAGGCGCACCGGGATACCGACGGCGGGCTTGCCCAGTGTCGTGTCCAGAACGTGAGTTGATATCTTCTTCTTTATGCCGAGAGCCATTTTGTCAGCCGGATACGAGTGATCTGCCGCTGCTGCTCCGCCGCTTCACGAAGTTCGGTGTGCTCGTCGTTACGCAAGCGTTGTCGCAGGATCTCCAAAATATCTGGCGCCGATTTTCCTGTAGCGCACACGATAAAGATATGACCAAATCGTTGCTCATATTCCTGATTCGCTTTAGCCATCGCGATCTTCAAGTCATCATCCGCTTCGGCGACCTTCGTTTGCTCTTGTGCCGACCAGGTCTGGGACTTAAGTGAAGCAGACTGCGACGGGCGCGATTCTCCTATTCGGGGATGGCCGCGAAATGCCTCCATCCAATCTGCTGCAGTCAGATTACTCCAGGTTTTGTCGGATGCTGCTAGCAGAGTGGTGACGTCCGGAAAAGGTCTTTGCGCTGCCATCCCGTGCGGCCCAGGCTTTCGATCCGCAACAGGGCAGGATTTCTTTCGCCGCGTCTTCACTCGAAAGAGAATTCCATTGTGTCAGCACCGCGCTCATATCAGAGTTCGCTGCTTCCGAGCTTCTGGAGAAACTCTGTGACGAGATTGCCCACTACCGCCGATCGATACCTTGCGGTTGATCGAATGTCGTCGATCGGTCGAATTTCTGCAATGGCGGTCTTCTTCGCTGAAGCTAGCAGAGATGAGTCCATTGGATTTTCCCAGCAGCAGTCGTTCTGTCTCAACCAGACGAATCGGCACAGGCGCAACACTTCCCAACGCAATGCGGATGTCTTCGACTACACCACCACCGCGACGCCCCAGTGCTGCGATGCAGACTTTGGAAATCGCCTGCGCGTTGCGCGCTCCGACTTTGCGGGTGTAGGCAAAATATGGAGAGAATTTTCGGGCGATGCAAATGGTTCGGATCAACTCGTCCGGCGCAAGTTTCGTCTTCTTGTACCCGGTATGGAATTCCCTGTAGGGCAATCTGCGCTCGCCGCGAACGGATACCAGAATAAGGTCAGCCTCGTACGCCAGAAGCGCAGGCAGGGAATCGGCGGCGGGAGAGGCATTGACGATGTTGCCGCCGAGCGTGCCGCGATTCTGGTTCGCGATTCCGCCGGTCCAGGCGGCGGCCCGGGCCAGCAGGGAAAATTCACGCTGCACAATCTGGTGCTCGCGCAGATCGGTGTAGGTGCATCCGGCGCCGATTCGAATTTCGTCCGGCAGTATTTCGATACTGCGCAACTCTGAAAGATTCCAGATGCTGACCAGCTTGCGCGCGGGAAGTTTGCCGGCAGCGTACTGCACCATCAGGTCCGTGCCGCCGGCAATGAGCAGCCAGGCGCCGGGTTCAGCCGCCAGCAGCGATACCACTGCCTGCAAACTGGCGGGCGCGACCAACTGGTACTCGGAGGGATTCGATCTCATGTTGTTGCCCGGTTCCGGGCCGCTTCTGCGACGGCCTCAAAAATCTGGACGTAGCCGGTGCAGCGGCACAGATTTCCCGAAAGCGCTTCGCGGATCTCATCGAGCGAAGGATCGGGATTATTATTCAGCAGGTGCGAAGCGGCCAGGATCATTCCCGGCGTGCAGATGCCGCATTGCGCCCCGCCGCATTGCAGGAATGCGTTCTGCAATGTGTCCAGCTGAACGCCAGCAGCCAGTCCTTCAATGGTGACGATATTGGCTTCGTTGGCCTGCAGGACGGGTATGAGGCAGCTATTTACCAAAACGCCATTCATCAAAACTGAACACGAACCGCACTCGCCTTCGCCACATCCCTCTTTCGCGCCGGTCAATCCCAGTTGACGCCGCAGTACATCCAGCAATCTTTCCATGGGATATGCGCGTATTGTTTTCGACTCACCGTTCACGGTGAATGAAATCTCGCAGGTCGTGCGATCCTCCATTGAGAGAGGCTTCGTCATCGGATGCCACCTGTAGATTGTGGTTCACGATCCGAGCTTAGCGCTTCGAAAACATCTTCAGGAAGCAGAGGGATCGAATTGAAGGGAACTTTGAGCGCGTCTTCCACGGCGTTGATGATGGCTGGAGCCGGGCCATCCATCGGCAGTTCGCCGATTCCTTTCGCGCCAAATGCTCCATGAATGTTGCCCATCTCCTCGAAGAACACGCGGATGACAGGGAGGTCGGCGGAGGTCGGCATAATGTAGTTCGTCATCTGGCCATTCTGCATGCGGCCATTTTGCCAAATCACTTTCTCGTAGAGCGTATATCCGATGCCTTGCGCCACGCCACCCGCGATCTGTCCGCGGGCCAGCACCGGATGCAACACCTTGCCAACTTCCTGAAGAGCTACAAAATCGTTGACGGTCACGCCATACGTCGCTAAATCCACTGTCACTTCAGCGATGTAGATGGCCCAGGCAAAGGCGGCGTAGGCTTCGCCGCGATATTTGTCATCGTCCCAGAAAACATCGGGTGGCGCCTGGTAGTGTGCCCACGATATGAATTTGCCGTGCGCAGCAGACCTGGCTATTGCACGCGGCCCGAAATTCTTCGGCAGAGTATGAGTCGGCGAGAAGGCCGCTGGCCATCAGCGTCTGCTTGATGCCGAGGGCGGCTGACTGAACCAGTTTGCCCACCACCATGACGGTTCGCGAAGCCACAGTGGGTCCGCTGTTCGGCACTTCGTTCGTGTCCGGCTGGGCAAGTTCGACATTCTCGTAGGGGAGTCCGAGCGTCTCGGCCGCGATCTGGCTCAGAACAGTGTTCGTGCCCTGGCCAAATTCCGTGCTCGAAACCAGGACACGCACCTTGCCGTCAGCGCATCCCTCGACGCCGACAACGGAGGCCAGATAGCGCTCCCCGGAACCAGTGAATCCAGCGCCATGTAAAAACGCGGCGATCCCCATTCCTTTTCTGATGTCACCCGTTTCATTTTCTTTTTCGAAGCGTTGTTTCTTGGCGTGATAGCCGGAGAGTTCCAGCGCACGGTCGAGAAATTGTCCGAGATCAATCGGTTCGCGGATTGTCTGCTCCGTGGTTGTCGTCTGGCCCTGCCTGCAAGAAGTTTCGCTTGCGAATCTCGACCGGAGAAACGCCGACTACCTGCGCGATGCGATCCATGTGGCGTTCGAGCGCGAACAGACTTTGTGGAGCACCGAAGCCTCGGAACGCCCCGTGGGGCGGGGTATTCGTGGCAACAGCCTTGGCGGTTATGCGGATATTGGGCCAGTAATAGGCCCCGCCGGCATGGATGGTGGCCCGTGAAAGCACAACCGGTGACAGGGTGACGTAAGCCCCGCCGTCGATGACAAATTCAATTTCTCCACCCAGAATCTTTCCATCCTTACTGACCGCGGTGCGGTGACGTGTCCGCGAAGGATGCCGCTTGGTGGTGGCAGCCATGTCTTCCATGCGGTCATAAATGATTTTCACGGGACGACCAGACTTCATGGCCAATAACGAGGCGTGCGCTGCGATGATCGAGGGATATTCTTCTTTTCCGCCAAAAGCCCCCCCAGTTTCCATTTGCACGACACGAACTTTTTCGGGGGGCAGGCTGAGCAGCGACATCAAGGCTTTATGCACGTAGTACGGACATTGCAGCGATCCCCAGACCGTGATTCCATGTTGCGAATCGATAGCTGGCGATCATCCCGTTATTTTCGATATAGAGTTGTTCCTGCGCGCCCGTCCGGTATTCGCCTTCGACGATGTGGTCAGCCTTTGCCCATATGCCATCGACATCGCCTTTTTGGACCGAGTAAGCCTTGAAGATATTGTCCGTACCCCAGACGATTTCGGATTGGCTCTCACTCTCTTCCATCGTGAACACTGCAGGAAGCGGATCGTATTCGATGGAAACCGCAGCCACTGCCTGAGGAAGAAGGTGCCGATTGGGGTGCGCCAACAGAAGGATCGGTTCTTCTGGATGATTTACCGTTTCGTCCGCAAGACAGGGCTGATCTTCGGCGATCAGCGCGATGACATTTTTACCAGGAATATCCTTGGCGGTGACGACAACGAATTCGTCCCATGCGATTCCAGGTCCGAAAGTGATTTTCTTGATTGAGCCTCGCGGAATCTGGCTACGAACGGTCGCGCCGTAGAGCATTCCCGGCAACGTCATGTCATCGACGTACTGCGCACGTCCCGTGACTTTGTCGCGCCCCTCCTTGCGCGGAACCGACACGCCGACGATGCGATCGTTCGTCATGAAAACTGATTATCGCACTTCGGGTAAGGGGCGAAGATCACAACTCGCGTCCTCGCGACTCTCCCGGGAATGTGCCATCGACAAACACTGGTTGTCCGCGCAGATAAGTGGCTTTCACAACTCCGCGCAAAGTTTCGCCAAGATAAGGCGACACCGGATGCCGATAGTGCAGTCGCTCGGGCGTCACTTTAAAGTTAGCTTCGGGATCGAAAACGACCAGGTCCGCGTCGTAGCCCGCGGCAATTCGGCCCTTACGAGAATGACAACCCGCGAGTCGCGCCGGACCCTCAGCCATCCAGCGGGCAATGTCCGTCAACGAAAGTCCGCGCTGGCTGGCCTCGGTCCACATCACCGCCAGCGCCACGGAGAGACTTGCAATTCCGCCCCAAGCGGTTTTGAAGTTGCCTTTGTCCAGTTGCTTCATCGCGGGCGGACACGGAGAATGATCGGTGACCACGAGATCAATGATTCCGTCTCGCAGTCCTTGCCACAAGGCTTCGCGGTTTGCGCGGCTCCGGATCGGCGGGGCGCATTTGTACAGGGTCGCGCCGTCTGGAATGGTTTCAGCTTCGAGATGCAAATAGTGCGGGCAGGTTTCCACGGTCACCGGAAGGCCCTCAGAGCGCGCCGCCCGCAACTCCGGCAGGGCCTGGGCACTCGCGAGATGGACAATGTGCAGACGGAAACCATACTCCCGGCACAACGACAGCATCATTCGAATGGCCGACAGCTCGGCTTCGTCAGGCCGCGATTGCAGATAGGTTGCGTACGTTCTCCAATCGGCGTTGGCCAGTCGTTCGGTCGCCGCGTCCACCGGCCCGGCAAGTTCCGCATGCACCAGTAAAGGCAGGCCGGTTCGCGCCAGATGAGGAAGCGCGGTTCGCAGGTCAGCTTCGTCGACCATGGTGAACTCATCGATGCCGGGATGGATCAGGAAACACTTGAAGCCCGGAACTCCGGCGGCGGCGAGTGGTTCGATGTCCTCATGATTGCCTTTGACCACTCCACCCCACGCAGCCCAATCTGCCCGGCACTTGCCTTGTGCCGCTGCGCGTTTTTGTTGCAGCGCGTCAACTGTGGTCGTCGATGGTATGCAGTTTAAAGGCATGTCGACGAGTGTGGTGAAACCGCCGGCTGCGGCGGCGCGGGTCGCGGTCTCGAAGCCTTCCCAGTCGCTGCGTCCGGGATCGTTGATGTGTACGTGCGAATCGACCAGGCCGGGAAGAATAGCGGCGTTGCCGAAATCATGGATGTTCGTGCCGGAAGGTATTTCCGCATGAGAAACGACTGCTTCGATCCTGTTCACCTTGCACCAGAATGGCTGCGGGGCGGACTCCATCGGCAACGACGACTCTCTGGGAGACGAAGGCTTGGAGACTGCATGAGTCAGTAGGCGATCCTGCGGGGAAGTGGACATCTGGAGCCGAGCGTATCGTGCCCGCTACTCTTTTTCAACTCGCCGCGATCAGGAAATCAGGCCGAGAAAGGTCTTGCGCGGTGCGAGACCCCGCTTATACTTGCATGCTTTGAGGCGGCAGTACCAAAGAACGCAGTGAGATGGTCTCTACGCACGTCAGGTCTATAGCATGAGCAACGATTTCATGGCACGCGCCATTCAGTTGGCGGTTGAAAATGTCCGCTCCGGACAAGGCGGCCCGTTTGGTGCTGTCATTGTGAAAGATGGCAACATTCTCGCCGAAGGCGCGAACCGGGTGACGTTGACTAACGATCCCACGGCCCATGCGGAAGTGCTTGCCATCCGCGAGGCCTGTAAAAAGTTAGGTGTCTTCGAACTCAGAAGCTGCGATCTCTATACGTCGTGCGAACCGTGCCCGATGTGTCTCGGTGCGATCTACTGGGCGCGACTTTCCCGCGTTTATTTCGGTGGATTGGCCGCCGATGCGGCCCATGCGGGCTTCGACGACTCGTTCATTTATCGGGAGATCGCGGAGGCACATGCTGAACGAGCAATTCCCATGGTTCAGTTGATGAGGGAGGAAGCATTGGCCGCGTTTCGTGCCTGGCAGGAAAAGTCCGACAAGATTCGCTATTGAACATCGCCCGGTCCGGCGAAGTTGGTGTTACCAACCTTTTCAATCGAGGGAAGACGCTTGCTCGATCGCTATTTCAAGCTCACTGAAAATCAAACTACCGTTAAGCAGGAATTTCTCGGCGGCCTCACGACTTTTCTGACGATGGCTTACATCGTCGTCGTCAACCCGCAAATACTGGCCCAGGCGGGGATGCCAGTCGAGGGAGTGGTTTTCGCCACGTGTCTGTCGGCGGCAATCGGCACGCTGGTCATGGGAATTTATGCCAACTATCCCATCGCGCTGGCGCCGGGGATGTCGCTCAATGCCTACTTCACCTATTCCGTGTGCCTGAGCATGCACGTTCCGTGGCGCACCGCGCTGGGTGTGGTTTTCTTCTCCGGCGTTCTGTTCTTTTTTCTCACTGTTACTCGTGTTCGCGAACAGATTGTTAACGGCATGCCCGATTGCCTGAAGCATTCGACCGCGACGGGAATCGGTTTCTTCATCGCCTTTGTGGGACTAAGGAACGCGAAACTTGTGGTGGCCAACACGGCAACATTTGTCGGCCTGGGAAGCTTTGCCGACCACGAAGTGCAGACAGCATGCTTCGGCCTTGTCTTGACGCTGATTTTGATGGCGAGGAAAGTCAACGGCGGGATTCTGATCGGCATCGTTGGTACTGCGCTGGTGGGAATGCTTCGCGGCATCTCAAGTTGGCCATCGGCGATCGTCTCGATGCCTCATCCCGCGTCAACTTTTCTGCAACTCGATTTTCGCGGAGCCATCCATCTCGGGTTTCTGGAAATACTGTTTGCCTTTCTGTTCGTGGATCTCTTCGACAACGTAGGCACCCTGGTAGGAGTTTGCGAGCAGGGCGGGTTCATCAAGGATGGAAAAATACCGCGCGTGGGCCGGGCGCTTCTGGCCGATGCGAGCGGCACGATCGTTGGATCGCTGGCGGGTACATCGACGGTCACCAGCTATATCGAGAGCGTTGCCGGGATTGCGGCGGGGGCGCGGACCGGACTCAGCAACATATTCGTCGCCGGACTCTTCGTGCTTGCGATGTTCTGTTCGCCGCTAGCATCTGCGATTCCGGGTTACGCGACTGCTCCTGCTCTCATCCTGGTGGGTGCACTCATGACCCAGTCGATTGCGCACATCGATTGGGCCGATTTCAGCGAAGCTGTGCCCGCGTTCATAACGATGCTGGCGACCCCACTCACGTTCAGCATCGCCACCGGCCTTAGCCTGGGACTGATTTCCTACACTGTAGTGAAAATCGCATCGGGGAAAATCCGCGACATCAACCTGCTGGTCTGGATACTCACCGTTCTATTCATCCTGCGCTACGTCTATCTGGCGGCGGCCTGACAATAGCCCCCTGCCATCGCAACAAAGTTTGTTCCAGCGTCCCCCACACTGTCTCTCCAAAGAACCGAAAGACGAGACGGGCATCCGTTGTTGCTTTAATGCGGTGTTGTACACTACCGCAACTCTCGCGGCGATTTGGCGAGACATGGTGGGTGAACAGGAGCGGTTCGGCATGGGGCCAGTGGTCTCGGAGTCTTCTTCTCTCGCGGCAAGCTACGGATTGCGCCACCAGGTTCTTTCTCCCATGGAGACTTTGGCGCAATCTGTTTCGACCATGGCTCCTACGACGACTCCGGCCGCGACGATCCCTCTGGTTTGCGCGCTGGCCGGAAATGGAACGTGGCTCGCTTATATGCTGGCGACGATCGCGGTACTGTTGGTGGCATTGTGTATTGCACGCTTCGCGCGCGAGTCCTCCTCACCGGGTTCGCTGTACACCTACGCGACGATGACTCTACCGCCCTGGATGAGCGCGGCCGTGGCCTGGAGTCTGCTGCTCGCATATGTGGCTACCGGATCCAGTGTGATCGGCGGCTTTTATCACTACGCGAACCTTTTGCTGCATGACGCCACGGGCCACGGACTCTCTGCCGTATTTCTTGCCATATTCGTCACCGCCGTTTCTATATGGATTGCCTCGCGAGATGTGAAAATCTCGGCGCGGCTGATGCTCTGGATTGAAGCCGCTTCAGTTTCCGTGATCGTCGTCGTTGTGGCGCTGCTGCTGATCCGCCACGGCTGGCACTGGGATTGGGACCAGCTTCGATTGAGCGGAATGAGCGGCAGCGGGTTGCGTCTGGGGCTTGTGCTCGCGCTTTTCAGCTTCGTGGGTTTCGAGAGCGCAACCACTCTTGGGGCCGAAGCGCACAATCCGCTGAAGACGATTCCTAGAGCTGTGATCCAAAGTTCTGTTCTGGCCGGAGCATTTTTTACGGTTTGCGCCTATGCGGAAGTGCTCGGCTTTCACACCGTCGGGCAGGATTTGGGTACGAGTTCCGCTCCCATGCGCTTGCTTGCCAGCGTCGGCGGCATCCCGGTGCTGGGACTGCTGATCGATATCGGCGCGCTGGTCAGCATGTTCGCGGGAACTCTCGCTTGTATTACAGCAGCCGCGCGTGTGCTGTTGCTGATGTCGCACAACGGCCTGGCCCACGGCTCGCTGCGTGCCACCCATGCGCTGAACAAAACGCCGGGACGCGCCATTCTTCTTACCGGTGTGGCTGCGGTGCTTCCCGTCGCTGTGCTCGCAGCTCGCGGCGCCAGCGGGCTGGACGTCTACGGATGGATGGGGTCGCTGGCGACGTACGGGTTCATCGTGACGTATGCGCTTGTGTGTATTGCGTTGCCGGGCTATTTGCGCAAGCACGGCGTATTCCGGCAGGGAGCGCAGATCATTCCGTGGCTGGCTTGCGGCGCCATGGGGCTGGCTCTGGCTGGGAATCTTTATCCGGTGCCGGAAGGGCCGTATGGCAAGCTGCCTTACGTTTACCTCGCATATCTCGCGGCGGGCTTGTTCTGGTTCAAGCTGCGTGGCCGAAACGCGGCGCCAGCGGAATCCTAAGGTTGTGATTCTGTGTCCGGCAGTGCGAGCAGCAGCAGGATGATGCCGACGACCGTGAACATGCGGAAGGCAGCGTCCTGACCATTCCACGTTTTTGATTGCCACATCAGAAACCATTCACCGCCAATGCTGAGGAATGGGACCAGCCACATCAGCAGGCTCAGTGTGAGTGCTGCAATCGCAAAGCCCTTGGCTTGATTGAAAACAATCGCAGGTTTCCGCAAGGCGCGCACGAGGCGTAGCCCACCCCACCACGCGAGGACCATGGTGGAAATCTCCCAGATGATGATCGAAATGTAGAAGACCGTGTGCCATACCGGTGAATTCATGGCGCGCCACATGCCTCGATTTCCCGGGAAGGTCGAGTCCATCATGAGCACGTGACGAATGAACTGGAAATTCGAGTTGTAGTCGGTTGTGTTGTTGAGCACGATCAAGGAATAGAACAATGCCACTGCAAAGACCAGCAGCACTTTGGCTGTCCGCAGCGTCATGGCTTTTCCTGTGATTGTTCTGATGACGAAAACGTCTTGAAGTATGCAATCAAGGCATGGATGGTGGCATCGTCATACCCAGGGTTGCCTACCATCTGTGCATTGGGATTGCTGGCCTGCGGATTGCGCACATAGGCCGCGAAGTATTCCGGCGAGGACGTGGCCCACGCCGAGAGCACTAACCACGGACGTCCCGCCTTGTGCCCGCCTTCCGCTCCCATGTTGTGACATCGAAAACAATTCTGCTGGGCGATGCGATATCCGTCTTGTACTTGCGGTTCGGCTGCGCGAGGCCCATGCGGCGCAATCGCGCCAAAAACAGTCTTTGCATTGCGAAACTCCAGCCGTACAACTCCCCATGGAATTTGCGGCTCGTCGTGGTGCGCGAGGATGGTGAAACTTGGCGTAAAGCTGGAATGCGAAATCATGTACGGCCCCATATCGCTGCCGTGGCCTTCCGCATCTTTTGGCCAGTCCGAAGGCGGTTTCCCGTTCACGGACAGCACCAGCAGGGGATGGTGGGCAGCGATATAAGACTGCGGATAGTTGGCGCGGTACTGATCACCGCATATCGCGACGATCAAGTCAGAGTCCGGATTTGCGCCGAGATCTCGAAACAGTTCTTCGAGAGGAACGCCGCTGATTTGAGTCGGACCAGCGAAGTTGGGATCGTCCGCGACGGTGTACGTCGTTTGGGGAAGGGCCAGGAGATCGTCGTGCGAAATGTAGCGTGTCGTTCCTGCAGGCAGGCCCGCCAGTTCGCCACCGATTTCGAGGTCCAATGGGGAAAGCCGCGCGCTGCGCAAACGGGTAGGAAGAGCGGTTGATGCCGCGGGTTCCATCAGCGGCAAGATCAAACAGATGGCCCGGGAGGAGAAGAGAAGTGGCTGCCAGCAGAGTCGTACACAGCAGTCGCATGGCCCATGTTAGCGTGCGGATGTACGAAGGCAAGCAAGAATTTGAGAACGCGGCGGTTGCAACCTGTCTGATCATCAACGGGTCGATGTACTGTCAATGGCGAACTATTCCGGCCGATCCTGCCGTGCAGAAGCTGTTCTGAGCCAATCGATCGAGGCAGTTACTGGCTTTCTGCGGCGATAAAAATTATTAATCTGCGGCAAAGAAATTTTCATTGGCTGTACGTCTTTCGTTCCGCGCCCAATCTAGCGTACATTCGGTCAAATTATTTATCAGCGGATCGACGGAGAAGTCGGGTCTCTGCTCATCCTGCGAAAGATCTGCACGAAAAACTCACCCATGCTGCCACGAAGCAGCCAGCAAGTTCAGCCATGAGGCATTTGCTTCTGATCTGACGACACGGTCTCCGGGCCCGGTAGCGATCATTGCTCACGCAGCTCGGGACGAGTGCAACTTCAGAACTCACACATGAGGTTTATCCATGCCACTGGGAAATAGAAATCCGTTCCTTTGCGTTTTTTCTTGCCTTGTTCATGGGCATGCTGGTTTCTTTCGCTCCGCTGACTCGGGCCCAGCAGACGCTCGGCGGAATAACCGGCACGGTCATGGAGACCACGGGCAGTGTCGTGCCCGGGACCGTCGTGACCCTCGTGGGCGACGAGACCACTCTGACGCGCACCCAGACCAGCAACGGCAACGGCAGCTACGACTTCGTAAATCTTCCCATCGGCACCTACACCCTCACGTTTACTCACGAAGGTTTTCAAACCCAGAAGGTGCCTTCGATTCTGGTGCAGGCGAATCGTACCGCAACCGTGAACGCCAGCCTGAAAGTCGGCGAGGTGGACACAACGATCACGGTGCAGGAAACGCCGCTGATCAACGCTGTCGACACCACCAACGGATACATCCTGGATCGGCAACAGATCGAGGCAATTCCTCTGCCCACCGGTAGTTTCACGGGACTGGCCATTCTCTCTCCGGGCGTGAACGCGGAGTTGCCGGCCGGAACGGGCGCCAACGCGGGCCTGGGCAATCAACCCATTTGGGCCAACGGACAGCGCGACACCAGCAACAGCTTTCTGCTGAACGGAGTCGATGCCAGCAACTTGTTCAACGGCAAGAGCACCAGCCAGGTGGCTTCGGCGCGCATCGTGAATAATACCGGCGTTGCCGGCGCTTCCAGCACCACCGCGAGGATTCAGAGCTCGGCGTCTCCCTATCTGGCGATTGGACAGGCATCCCACGCCCGCTCCCGAGACAGTCCGGAATTTCGGGTGAACACTTCGATGTACGACGCGCAGCAGGGTTCGACCAGCGGCGCCCACATCGACATGAGCACTTCGTCCGGGACAATACCTTCACGGCGGGGTTACGTTCATCGCGGGACGACTGGCTGAACGCGCGCCTTATTTCTACAAGCAGGACGACAACATCCCGGCAACGAAAAAGTTCCGGAACTGCACCGCTACACGCGGGGGAACTGGGCGGGCCGCTCATCAAGAACAAGCTTTTCGGATTTGTCGGCTACCAGCACGTTCATGTTTCCGATCTGGAAATCGGGACTCGCGAACCGCGGTGCCTCGGGCTGACCGACGATCGCAGCGCAGCACTGGCAACGTCGCCAATGCCAATTTCGGAACTTCACTGACGGCCGCCGACGTCAGTCCAGTGTCACTCGCGCTGTTGAACTACAAGTTCGCGAATGGCCAGTACCTGTTTCCATCGGCGAATCCGAATTTCACGCCGACTCTGAATTTCCCGGAGAATGTGTTTCTCACCCAGCCGGCATACTTTATTTCCGATCAGGCGGTCACGAATCTGGATTATCTCGCCAGCGCCAAAGACACGCTTGCGTTGAAGTACTACTACCAGCACGATCCCACGACGGCGCCGTTCGGGTTCTCGTCATTTCAGGGATTCGATCAACACCTGGACGCCGGCAGCCAGGTCGCGAGCATCACCAATACTCAGTCGTTGTCGCCTCACTTCAGCATCGCGGAGACGTTCGGCTTCATCCGGGAAAAGATCTACAGCACGATCGGCCAGCCCTTCACGCCTCAAGCTGTGGGCATCAATGCATTTGGTTCGTCGGTTTTTCCGGGCATCACGATTGTGGATGATTTCGGAAATGAGTCTCCGGCGAATACCAACTTTGTATTTAACGCTGGAGCGAACATCGGATCCACCGCAGCTTCGCAGGGGGCGTTTACAGGGATTTTCCAGAATCGCTGGATGCCGTCGGTCGATGCCAGCTGGATTCACGGCAGGCACACGATTACCTTCGGCGGAAGCTTCTCCTATACCCAACTCAATGCCCGGGACAAGAGAACCAATTCCGGAATGATTGGCTTCACCAGTTTCGACCAGTTCCTCACCGGCAATCCCATCACGTACACAGCGGACGGATTCATCACGACCAACTTTCTGCAAGGCGACGGCGACCGTTATTACCGCTCGAAAGAGTCGGGCGGATATATTCAGGACAAGTATCAGATCCGCCCGAACCTCAGCGTGACGGCAGGCGTGCGCTTTGACTATCACGGAGGCCTGACTGAAAAGAACGGACGCATTTTCAACTTCGACCCGTCGGATTACAGCTATGACGCATCCACCGATACCATCACCTCGAACGGCCTGATCATAGCCGGCAATAATCCAGACTTCGCGACCAAGGGCGTAAGTGATTCGACTCTGACCGGGCGGCAATGGGGCATCGCGCCCCGCCTCGGCATGGCGTGGAGCCCGAAGATGTTCAACGACAAGATCGTGGTTCGCGCGGGGTGGGGGTTGTACTACGATCGCGGCGAACTTTTCAGCTATCTCTCACCCGGCTTCGCTTCGGGCGTGATTACGGGAGGTCCGTTTGGCGTGAACCAGACTCCTCCATGGGTGAATTCTCAAACTTGCGATCCTAATGGCTACGGGTACGTGACGTGTCCTGACTTCGCCAACCCGTGGGGTCCCACGCTCGGTCCGGGGCCTTCGGGCAATCCCAAAGATCTCATTCTGCCTAATGCGGCCGTGAGTTCCTCCGGCATTCCACTTTTCGCTTTTGCCGATTACAACCGGGCGAACAAGCTGCCCTACACCATGAACCAGACGCTGGATATTCAGTGGCAGCCGCGCAATGATCTGGTGATCCAGGTCGGGTACGTGGGCAACCTCGGCCGCCACGAAATTGTTCCCCTGCCGTTCAACCAGGCGCGGATTGCGTCGCCGACTCACCCCATCCGTCCGGGCACGCCGTTCGAGCAGGACTACACTTACGGCTACTCGATTCTCAGCGACCCCAGCACGTTCACGCCGGCAAACCTGCCGAACGGGCAGCCATACCTGCAAACCTTCGAAGGTGGAAACGTCAACCTCCGCGTTCCGTATATCGGCTACTCATCCGAGTCGGAGTCGTACACGGCCGCAGGCATCTCTGCCTACCATGCGCTGCAGGCCCACGTTGAAAAGCGCTTGAGTCACGGCTTGCAGGTCGGCTTTTCCTACACCTACTCGCACGCGACGGATGAGCAGAGTGCGATGGGTCTGTTTTACAACGGCAACAATCCGCTCGATCTGCGGTCCGGTTATGGCTTGTCTGACTACGACCGCAAGCACGTCATCAATTTCACCTACCGCTACGAGTTGCCGAAGTTTTTTCGGGATCGTCGTTCATGAGCAAGATCGCCAATGGATGGTCGATTACTGGTCTGACCGTCATCCAGAGTGGTCAGCCATATAGTGTGGTCGATTATTCGGGCGCGGTCGGCAGCATTTTCTACGGAGTGAACGACGGCATCACGAATCCGATCGTTCCACTTGACGCCAGTTGCTCACCGCAGAGGGCCGTCACGGGACACTCGGGTGCAGGCGCAACTCCGGCGCTCGATGCCAGCTGTTTCACCCTGCCGTTGCTGGCTGCTGGAGCACTCGACGGCGCGATTCCTTCCAACGATCCTTACGAGACGAACTTCATCGACCATGGCCAGCGCAATATCTTCCGGCAACCCTGGCAAAGACGCGCGGACCTTTCGCTGGTTAAGATGACGCAGATCACCGAGCACACCACACTGAAGTACAGTTTCGATATCTACAACCTGACCAACACGGCGAGCTTCGATATCCCGATCAATGACATTACGCAGAACCCCGGCTTCCAGGGCTTCCCGACAGCAAGGCACGCCGGCGACTTTGAGCCCGTGTAACTCGTCGTTCGATCAGACCACTACTGGATCTCTGTATGTCTGCCCGAACCTGAGTGGTTTGGGTATCACCAACAAAACGATCGGAAGCGCGCGGCAGATTCAGATGTCATTGAGTCTGACGTTCTGATCCCTCCTAGAAACAGATGTGGGGCGGACTCTTGTCCGCCGCTTTTTGATTTTTCGATTTTTTAAAGTCAAAGGCAACTTCAAAAGCGGCGGACAAGAGTGTCCGCCCCGCACGAAGACGCTTGTGCATTTCTCCGGGAAGACGCTCTAACACGCTCATTTAATTAGCCTCGTGGATGCCTGCTGGTCGCCTTGTGGTAAGTCTGTTGGCTGGATATACTGGCCGTCGTTGCTCAATCCTCCGGAGGCGATATGGAATCTACCAGCCACTCTCCCAAGTGGATGCCTTACGAAGTCAAAGCGGCATCCATTCTCTACGAACGTCGAACAGAAGAGCTGCAGTTAGAACAATTACGGGTACGCCTCCAGAAAAAGATGCAGGAAGCGAAAGCGCGCTCAGCAGAGCCATCGGCGGCGTAATTTCTTATCCTTCCTGTCGGGACACCAAAATTTTAAAAAACTCGCGTCTTCCGCGAAGAAGAGGGGCGGCATGTATCGCAATGTCGGACCTGATCTTCGGTCCCCAAGCCGCGATGGCGCGGGAGAGACCGAGGTCATCAAGCCAAGCTGCCCCGGAACTCTGAATTTTTTCCTTCAACCTTGATACTGCTGTAACACTCGCGCCTTATGACCAGCAGACACTCGATGGCGGCTGCCCCCCGCAGCTCCAGGGGGTTCCGCAACATCTTTTAGAGGTGGATCTTCGGAGACGACCAGTCGCTTCTATTTGAAGGCTTCGGGATTCACCAGATTGGGAGGACGCTCTCCGCGTAACGCGGCCAGCAGATTTGTTGACGCAAGCATCGCCATCCGCATGCGCGTCTCCGCCGTGGCGCTGCCGACGTGCGGTAGCAGGGTGACGTTGTCCATCGCGATCAGCGCTGGATGCACCTTGGGCTCATTTTCAAAAACATCGAGACCGGCGCCCGCCAGTCGCCCGGTTTGCAGAGCCTGCACCAAAGCTTCTTCGTCAACGATCGGGCCCCGCGCTGTGTTGATGACGAACGCGCTGGGTTTCATCAGCGCCAACTCCTGCGCACCGATGGCATGACGAGTCTCAGCCGTCAGCGGAACGTGCAGGCTTAGAAAGTCAGATTCCCGCAACAGAGTTTCGCGATCTACAAATTCCGCGCCGAGTTCCTTTTCAATATCGGCCGAGACCCGATTCCGGGCGTAGTACAGAATCCGCATCGAAAAGCCACGGCCTCGCCGTGCAACCGCCTGGGCGATGCGACCAAAGCCATAGAGTCCCAGCGTTTTGCCGTGCAACTCGGTTCCCCACAAACATCCCCATTGCCATTGAGTCCAGCGGCCACTGCGAACATAGCGATCGCCTTCCGCGACTCGCCGGGCCGCGGCCAATATCAAGGCGAACGCGATGTCGGCGGTGGCTTCGGTCAGCACGTCCGGAGTGTTGGTGACCAGAATGTGCCGGCGATTGCAGGCCTCCACATCGATATTGTCGTATCCGACGGCGATGTTCGAGACGACACGTAGCTTCGGAGCGGCGTCGATGATGCCCTGAGCTAATTCGTACGCCGGCTGGCATGACGCCATCTAGTTCGCGTACGGCTGCGGCGAGCAGATCGGCTGGCATGGGTTCGTCGATGTGATGGACTTGAACATCACAGTGCTGGGAGATCTGATCGATCACTTCCTGCTGGATGGGACGCGTAATGAGGACCTTGGGTCGTTGCACGATGTTCTTCCTTTAGGAATTGTTGATTGTAACCTTGGAAGAAGCACGTGTGGGGGCGGACACTCTTGTCCGCTGCTTTTGACTTGATTTGACTTCGCGGCAAACCCAAAGTCAAAATCAACATCAAAGGCGGCGGACAAGAGTGTCCGCCCCACACGGGGCGCGCAGAGCCATACGTACAGGCAGGCGATCGGAATTCAGTAAATGGTCGACCAGTCCGTCGATCTGCTCCCGCAGTTCGGGGACAGCGGTTGATTCCCAAACGCTGCCCTTACGAATGGGGCCGACGGCGAAGAGCGAATCAGAAATCGTACCGTCGCGACTGATGAGCGCCCCGTCAGGAGAAACATCGAGACCGAGAAAGAGTGGGTCGGGCCGCGTCAAACCTGAGCCCAGGAGAGATGAGATCAAAGGATTGTCCATACGCCGGCAGTCACTTTCTGGTCCTGTACAGTTGATGACCCGATCGACGGAGAGGGAATTCGCTTTACCGCTCTTGCGGTCGCGAAAGATGACTTTGATGCTGGATCTATCCTCTTTATAGCCGGTGATTCTGCCGGCGTGCACTTGAATCTGCCCGGAAGAAATCTGTTCAGCGATGGATTGAGCAATCTGGGGAGCGGCACGATGGCGATGTACCTCCCAGTAGGGCCGCACATGTCGCAGAAAGCGTCGTCGCTCGGTTTCTGAGAGCGATTGCCAGATTTTCGCCACCTGCGGCCGCAAACTATCGAACACGCTCTGCCATTCCGTCCCTCGCTCATGGCCTTGTCTTATTTGTTCGCGCACCAGCCGTAGCAATCCGGCAATATTCTTTGGCGAAGCCTCGTTGCCAGAAGGGAGGACAGGCATCAGTGGCTTTGTGAGGTTGGGGCAGCAGGCCGCGGCGGGACAGGATATGGATTGTGCCTCGACATCCCTGCTTGCGCAGTTGGAAAGCAACATCCACGCTGGTCAGTCCCGAACCCACCAGCAGAACGTCGCGCAGGTTTTCTACACCTTCGAAGGTCGATGCTGACCACGGATTGCGGGAGTAGCGTGAGCCAGTCTCTGCTTTCCAGGCCGCGAGAGGGTCGCTGGGAGGAAAGTTTCCCAGCGCAAGCAGGACTCGATCAGCCAGCAGCCGGCGGCCGCTCTGTAGCTTTATTTCCATTCCCTTGTCCGTCGGCGAGAGTTGCCACGCCTCGTCCTTCATCCATTCCATGCGGTCGTTGCCGGCAGGCTGCACAGATTCGTTGAGTACAGCCTGGACGTACCGTCCGTAGACCGCGCGGGGTAGGAAGCTGCCTGGTCCGGTACGGGGATCATGATTCGACTGGGCCCATCGCAGGAAGTGGTTTGGATCGTCCGGGAAATGCGCTCATGTTGCGGGCGCGAACGTTCAACAGAAGGGAGGGGCAATCAGTTCCGTATGCCAGGCCGCGACCCACGGACGGGGTTTTCTCCACGACGACCACGGAAACCGAAGGGTCGCCCCGGCGAAGGAGTTGTGCCGCAAGGATAGTGCCGGAGAACCCACCTCCGATAATGGCGACCGAGAACCTGGCAGGCCGAGTGGACATGTCGCATCCTCTATCCAGGCACTCTATCATGAAATGGCTATAATGTCTATTATGTTAGTAGACTATTATACGAAAACAATGTGAAAATCTGGCGTCGTGGAAAGGCCACACGGCCGAGGGCCACCCGCCCGCTCTAAGGTCAAATGCGGCCGAGAAGCAGGAGAACGACAACAATCAGAACGACCAGGCCAATCCCGCCAGTTGGGGCGTAACCCCAGTCGCGACTGTGCGACCATCGGGGCAGCGCCCCCACAAGTGCCAAAATCAAGACCACAATCAGAACCGTTCCAAGCATGTTGCTCCTTCATGGTGACCCGGTGCAGCTTCTCTTGAAACTGCACCGATGAGCGTTACAGCGTGATGTTGATCGCGATTCCGGAGGACGGATACCTGCGGTTATAGAGGTAGTAGCCGTTGTCAACGTAATCGACGTAGACATCGTCATTGTCGTACCAGTCGTTGCCCCAGGAATCTGGCCAGGGATCGACGGCGCTGATCCAATAGCCCTGGTACTGAAAGCGCGGGTATCCGCCTACGACCATGAAGGGGAGGGCGTTGATGCGAAAGCCGTGGCTCGGCCCAAAGTATCCGCGATAGCGGTCATCGGGAATGCGATAGCCGTGGTAGCCGCCACGTTGCTGCCAGTTGCGGTGGTCGGACTGCCAGTTTTGTGAGCGATGCCGTTGCCATGCGCTCTGCCGGACTTGCTGCTGGCGCTGCGAGCGCTGTGGCTGTTGCCGATTGCGTGCCTGCCGCTGTTGCGTGCGCTGCTGCTGGTTGTGAACCTGCTGCTGTTGCTGTGCGTGCTGCTGCTGGTTGCGTTGAACCTGCTGCTGTTGCTGTGCGTGCTGCTGCTGGTTGCGTTGAACCTGCTGCTGTTGCTGGGCGTGTTGCTGCTGGTTGCGTTGGACTTGCTGCTGCGGTTGCTCATGTTGCTGGGGTTGTGCGTGCTCCGGCTGGCGCTGCTGCTGCGCGTGCTGCGCTTCGGGCCGGCCTTGCTCGTGTCCGCCCGGTTGTTGTTGGGCGTGCCCTTGTTTGTCGCCCTCCGGCTCATGCTGCGCAAGAGCGGGAGGCGTCACTCCGAATGCAAGTGCGAGGACGACCGCGGTGGTGATTCCGATTGCTTTCATATTTGGTTGTCTCCGTAGGATGCCCCGTCCAAGCTCTGCTTGGGCGGGGGCGTTCAGAACGAGCTAGCGCAAGCTTCCAGTTTGAGGATTGACGGCGTTGCCGATGGCTTCACCGGACACGAGCAGTTCCACTCTCCGGTTCTGCTGCCGTCCTGAAGCGTTATCGTTCGAAGCCACGGCCAGGCTGTTGCCGAAGCCTTTGGCTGTGACTGCGGCAGTCGCCACGCCCTGTTGGACGAGGTAGTCACGGACCGAGCCAGCGCGGTTTTCAGACAGAGTCTGGTTCATCTGATCGCCTCCAACATTGTCGGTATAGCCGCCAACTTCGATGTTGAGTCCGGGGTAAGCCAGCAGAATGCCGGCAACTTTTGCCAGCTTCTCTCGCGCACCGGGCTTCAGCGTGTATTTACCCGTGTCGAACAGGACGTCAGACATGCTGACAATCAATCCTCGCGCGCTGTCGCGGGTTTGCAGGATCTTGTTCAACTGCTCGGACAGACGAACGCGCATGGCAGCCTTGTCGGCGTCTGCCTGTTGCGCGCTGGCTTGTGCCTGCTGTGCAGCCAGACGCGACTGGTCCGCATCGGCTTGCGCGGCACTGAGTGCACTCGCGGACGAAGCCTGATTGCTCGCCATATCGGATTTGGCCTGGTTGGCGTCTGCCTGAGCTCGAGCTGCGTCGGCCTGGGCTCGCGCTGAGTCAGACTCCGCCTGGGCGGTTGCGGCCTGGGCACGTGAAGTAGCGCGTTCGGCCCGTGCCTGGTCCGACTGAGCCTGCTCCTTCTTGCGGGTAGCGTCGTCGGCTTGCGCCTGCGTGTTCGACAGACGTGTCAGCGGCAGCCTGACGTTCGTTCTCCAGCCGCTCCTGCTCGATCTTTTTGACCGTGATCGCGCGTGCGTCTTCCGCGGTCTGCACTACTTCACGTGCGACTCCGATCATGGCTTTACGATCGGTGTGCTTGCTGGTGGCATCGGCATCGACCTTGTCCATCAGCCGGGATGCATGCTGGTAGCTATCGTTGGCATAATGCTCGGCGCCTTCGGATTGCGCGATGCGTAAGGCGTTGCGGGCTTCGAAGAATTCCAGGGGAAGTTTGGTGTTGAGCACAACGGGATCAAACTTGTATCCCGTGGGAATGTAGCCACCGCGCTCCAGCAGGTCATACTTGGTGTGCATCGCTTCGGTGGTTCCCTTGGTATCGTCGCGGACCACGTTTTCCATGATCACGACGTTGCTGGGCTGGCGCACCGCATAATAAGGCTCTGCTGTCACCACCAGGGCGAAGGCCTGCAGATCGGTAGTGACGTCCACCTTGCTGCGGTGGTTGTCGCCTACCAGAATTTCTCCCAGGTTGACGGCCCGGCCTTCGGGTGAAATGGCCCAGAGAATATAGGTCAGATACTCATTGCCGAAAGGTCGTGGGCTTTTCGAGATTGGCGAATTCCACTTCGATTTCGATATAGCCCTTCTTGCTTTCCACTTTGGCTTCGCCGCGAGCCTGGGGCATTAGGTCCGTGCCGGCAAAATCTACCTTGGTAGCTCCGCCGCGATGCTTGTAGTTGACCGCCTGCACGTTGCGGCTGACCACGGTGACCCGAAAGGTCGGAGTGTGGGCCATGGGTTCGACAGTTTGCGAATTGTTCTGAGCGAAAGCGCTCAAGCTGAGTGTGATTCCAGCGACCAGCAAAAGCTTGGTATTCAAAGTGTTTCTCCTTGCGACCTGCGTCGGTCGCGTTACGGTTTAGTCTCAACGTTGGACTCGCGCGCTGCGATTAAGAAGCGCTCACAATTGACTTAGCCTTTCCCAATGCGGATGTGCGAGAGGGAGTGAAAGAGCCCGAAAACATTTAACAGCCACAAAACCACTGCAATTACGACGACGCCATTCAGGATCGACTTGATGGATGACTGCATGGGAATGAACCGATTTACCAGCCACAGGAGAACACCCACCACGACCAGAACTTCCACCAGTTGAATTAACAGCATGTCTTTAGAAACCTTTCTTTTTCGCGGACGACGCCCTTCTCCGCCCGGGGTGTTCTGTCTTACGATCGAGAGCGCTTAGGGTCGAAACCAGATGTCGTGAGTTCCGCGACACGCGGGCGAAGACTGTCACTCTGCTGAATGTGGCCCTCGGCGTTGATTGGCTGGGACTGAACCCGGCCGGACTAAGCAATGAAGGCTACGAATCAGGGGGCATGCTCTTGCCACATATTCAGCAGAGTAGAGAATGACAGCTGGTGAGGATTGTGTCTGAGCTAGATAGCTCACATTGAAGATGCCGATGCAGTCCGGAAACTTACTCGTACGCTCGTGAGTTGAGTCCTTGGCTACGCCTTGATCGTGATTTTCACGACGGCGCCCTTGGTAAGCGTTACTTCATCTCCGTTTTCGGAGGTCAGAGTGTTTTCGATGCGGATCTGCTGAGGCACACCATCGACATCCTGGACGGTGATCTGCGCCTTTTCAGGCAGGCCGGGATCGACGGAGGTCACGATCTTGTCAACGGTTCCGAGTAATGTTGTGCTTGGCCTTTCGGTCATTAAAGAGTTTCCTTTCGCAGAAAAGTGTTATCCGCCCTGAGATGTGCGGGAAGCTGCGGGCTTAAGGCCGGATCAAACATTCGCAGCTTCCGCACGATCAAACTCTCGCCCGCACTTGAAGCAGACCTGATACCTTCTGCCCTTGATCGTAAATATCCGGCTCAGCTGACGGTGACGGCACCGGAAGATGAACTCGAAAACCCAAAGCAGGGGATTCACACGTCTCCGGCCCGCCGGCTGTGATCGTTGGTTCCATTGGCATCCAGCCAGCTCAGCAGGGAGCGAACACTGCTTCGTGCCAGGGCAATCGAGCAGTCAGCGGCTCCGTAGTAAATATTGACGGTGTCACCATCGCGATCCATGGTGTATCCGCAGGGGAAGACGACATCGTTGACATCGCCATTGCGCTCGTAGTCCGCTTCCGGCCCAAAGATCCACGAGTCACCACGCAACAGACACGTTTCAGGATTCTCCAGGTCGAACAGAGCCAGACCGAGTCGGTACAAACAGCCGGACGGCGTATGCCGCACACCGTGATAGAGCACCAGCCATCCTCGTTCGGTTTCGATGGGTGGCGGTGAGAGACCAATCTTGTTGGCATCCCACCATGCGCCTCGGCGCGCTTCCAGCATCAGCCGGTGCCGTCCCCAATGACGCAGATCGGGCGAGTAGGAAATCCACATGTGCGCCCCCAGCGGCGTCATGGGACGATGAATCAGCGCCCAATATCCGTTGATCCTTCGCGGCAGCAGGGCTGAGTCTTTGTCATCCGGCGGCATGATCACGCCGTAGCGCTCGAAATTTCGGAAGTCTTTGGTCAACGCCAGAGACACGCCTGGACCGCCACGCGAATACGAGGTATAGGTGATCGCGTATTGCTGCAGTTCGGGCACGAACGTGATCCGAGGATCTTCGATGCCCCAAATTTCTTCGGGATAGTCTTTCGGGCTCGGCATCAACGTAGGTTCACGATCGATCTGCCAGTTATCTACGCCGTTGACCGAGCGGGCGGCGCACAGATGCGACAGGCCGCGGCGATCTTCGATGCGGCACAGCAGCAGCGTGGTCCCGTCCTGCAGTAAAGTTGCGCCGGCATTGAACACGCTGTTGATGGAGTACGGCCAATGCGCGCGCGTCAGGATCGGGTTGTTCGGGTGTCGAAGCAACAGAGGCGGATAGTGATTGCTTTCGACATTGATCAGAGTTGTTTCAGGAGCGGTCATGACGAGACTTCCAGTTCTTCAGATTTTTGCAGAGAGCGCATTTCGAGCAATGCCATCAGGAACGACAGCGTGGATTCCGCTCCCTGATTCTGATTGGCACGGTCGGGATGCAAGCCGTCCCGGCACCCGCCGCTTTCGGAGTCGTAGAGTGAAAGCTGAAGATCGTTGTCGCCGAGAAACCAGTTGAATGCTGACCATGCCGCACTGTGCCAGCGATGGTCTCCCGTAACGCGATACGCCTGCAGACAGGCGGACACGGCGCCGGCAGCTTCGATGGGTTGTTGATCGAAGCGGGCTGGTTCGCCACCCTGACGGTAAAATCCCTGCGAGCCGACTGGTACAAAGTGGCCGTTGGTGGCGCAGTTCTGCGTTTCCATCAGCCAGTTGAGCGAATCGACTCCAGCGGAAAGCATACGTTCATCGCCGCAGGCCGATCCCGCCAGCAACATGGCCTGGGGAAGCCTGGCATTGCCGTAAGCCACAACATTTTCGAACCATTTCCAGTCCGGGCGCTGGATCGATACATACATATCGAGCAGCCGTTGAGCCAGTGCAAATCGTACGCGTTGGGCGTCACGGTCTCCAGGGTACGCATGCAGGTATTCCTGAATTCCCAGAATCGAATAGGCGCAGGCACGCGGGCTATGGAACTCGACTACTGCGGGCAGGGAATACTCGAACAATCGTCCTGCAGCTCCTCGAAGTCCGTGATTCGTTGACCGGCCCAGTACGGTTCCCAGAGCCCATAAGGCGCGTCCGTGAGAGTCTTCCGAGCCCTGTTCTTCCATCCAGCGACGGTCGAAACCGAGAAAGTTGCGGAACCGCTTCTTCTTGGGATTGAATGCGTGCTCCAGAAATGCCAGGTAGCGGAACGCCCAATCGGGATTTACGGATTCCGTCTTGTTGATTGTGTCCAATCCAGGTTGCTCATTGTTCAGTTGTTCCAGCAGGACGGTAAAGATCAGGGCTCGCGCATTGTCGTCGGTGGCGTATCCTTCGGCTCGATTGGGGATCGTAAAGATCGCGTGCTGAATCATGCCCGTGTCGTCGGTGAGGGCATTCACGTGATCGAGATTCAGGGCCGGCAGCTGGTTAAAAGTTTTGGTGGTGACGCGAGCTGAAAACTGAACCCGGGGAGTTTCCAGGCGGTCGCTGCGAACTCGAGCAAAGCTTTCCATGTAACCCTGCGCGGCTTTTTTCCAGACCATATCGCGCGCAAACAGGTAAGCACGTTTACGCATGGCGTGGCGAAGGGCGGGCGTGGTCAGGAGCTCGATGGCTTTTTGTGCGATTGCGTCCGGATTCTGAAAGGGAACCAGAGCGCCGCGGCCTTCGTCGAGCAATTCAATGGCATGCCAATACGGAGTCGAGATGATCGCCTTGCCGGCACCCAGCGCGTAGGCGAGCGTTCCGGAAACGACTTGCGCCTCGTGGCGATAGGGAGTGATGTAAATGTCCGCGGCGCCGATGAACTCCGCCATTTCCTCGGGGCTTACAAAACGATCGTGGAAGATCACCTGCGCTTCCACTCCTACTTCCTTAGCTAATGCCTGCAGGCTGGCTCGATACTTGTCACCCTTCGCGCCGAAGTATATGAGGATGAGTCGCGCCCGCCACCAGGTACACCGCATTCTCGTGCTTCCGACAAAATGCTGCGGCATGGCCTGAATTACGTTTTCGATGCCCTTGTTCGGAGAGAGCAGGCCGAAAGTGAGCAGCACCGCTTTGCCTTCGACGCCGAAGCGGTCTTTGTAAAAATTGGGATCAAGAAATGGCAGGTCGGGAACGCCGTGCGGCACCATGTCGATCTTGCTGCCTGGCACTTTGAAAATCTCCTGCAGGAACTGGGAAGAAAGCTGGCTCATGACGATGAGACGGTCGGAAAGTTCCGCAATCTCTTCCATCACCCTGAGCTGGTCGGCATCGGGCTCGCGCAGAACGGTATGCAACGTGGTCACCAGCGGCATCTTCAGACCACGCAGCAGCTGCAGGACATGGCTTCCAGCTGGCCCGCCGAAGATTCCATATTCATGCTGCAGGCAGACCATATCGATATTGTGAAAGTTCAGAAACTCGGCGGCTTCCTGGTAAGACGCCATGTCGTCCTGGTCAAGCGACCAGCGTACGCGCGCGGGATAGTCGTAGCCGCCTACTACGTCGTTGACCGGCAGAGCCATCAGCCGGGCTGTGCCGTACTCGGCGGATATGGCCTCACACAGGTCGGTGGTGAAGGTAGCGATTCCACAATGGCGGGGAAGATAGTTGCCAATCACAGCAATTCGGCTGGGAAGGGACGGCTTGGCTGCAGGTCCGGGACGAGCAACTGCCACTCCGTCGCGCGTTTGACGCGGGCCGACGACCTCCAAAATCGACTTGGGAAACATTGACTTGGGCAGCGACATAATCCCTTGGTGTGGGTTGAGAACTGAGGCTGGCGGCTTTGAGATTTCTGCCAGTTACCAGTATGACCGGAGGCAGCCGTGGCGACTGGTCAAAATTGACCAGACAAAAATAGGATTGTCGTTGTGTAATCTGGAGCGAACACTCCTTGTCCGCCGCTCTTGGCCCTGATTTCCAATATTGGCTATTCAATGGCTTCAATCAATCAACGCAACACCGGCGTACAAGAGTGTCCGCCGACGTCCGACGGTCAGAATTGACCAGCCTTTTTCCCGCGCGCAGTTCATGATGGCATTATGAAAGCCAAGCCAGAACGTGCCTTGTCGGCTCGTTGCCCCACTTGCGGCGCCCGGCGGGGAGAGAAGTGTGAATTGGGTACGGGACAGCCTCGCACCGAGCCCCATCGTGAGCGTCGTCCGGCGACGCAAAAATCACTCGCCTCTGCCTCTCGCATCGCTGCACGATAACCGTTATCTGTTCCTTGAATACTGAGCAGAATTGCTCACTGTGCAAAGTAGTTTTGCACTTCGCACTGACGATAATAAACCCGCTGTGTGCGCTACCGCACATGATAAGCTCCGTGCTATGAAACGTGTCGCAGCGGCCAAGAAGAAGCGCGAATTCGATCCTCACACGTTTCTCGCCACGATTGGCGAAGGCAGGAAGCTGGTCGAGGTCAAGAAGAAGCGCAACATCTTTGCGCAAGGCGATCTGGCCGACGCCGTGTTCTATATCCAAAAGCGGAAGAGTGCGGCTAACCGTCGTTTCCAAGGCCGGTAAGGAAGCGACGATCGGCATCCTGAGCGACGGCAACTTTTTCGGCGAAGGAGCGCTGGCAGGCCAGATCCAGCGCATGGGATCGGCCTCTGCGCTGACCGATTGCGAGCTTCTGCGAGTCGACAAGCAGGCCATGATGGCAGCTCTGCACCGCGAACATGCATTTTCCGATCTGTTCGTGGCCTACTTACTGGCGCGCAATATCCGCTATGAAGAGGATCTGGTCGACCAGTTGTTCAATTCCAGTGAGAAGCGGCTGGCCCGCATCCTTCTATTGCTTGCTCATTTCGGCAAAGCGGGCACTCCGGAGACTGTTGTCCCCAAGATCAGTCAGGAAACTCTGGCCGAGATGGTTGGCACCACTCGGTCACGCGTCAGCTTTTTCATGAACCGTTTCAGGAAGCTGGGATTCATTCATTACAACGGCGGCCTCGAGGTTCACAGCTCGCTGCTTAACGTAGTGCTCCACGATTAAGCCCATCTGACCGCCTGAGAAGAAGCCTACCCGAAGGTTGTACCCTAAGGTCGCACACCTCTTGACCAGGGGACTTGAGCTTTGCAGGACTACAATAAAGACGTGAGATATTACACAACTAAATCGCTGAACGGTGGCACCACATTTAAGTGCACTTACTGCGAGCATAGCGTGACCACGCTGGATTTCGACAGTACGAAGGGCAATCGCCGTACTCAGGCGGCGACCGCGATTAACGAACACGCGGCCCTTTTGCATGTACGACTGGCTGTACCGGTCAGATTGATTACTCGCAGCGCACTGTGAGTTCTGTCTAATCTTAGTGGTGCGGTCAGGTCCCCAGTCAGCATTTCGCGCTTACCTGTAGCAATCAAGCTCGAAAGATCATTTCCGGGTCTATTCCCCTTTTGGAAGCATTCGAGATCGCGAAGAGCAAGATTGACCAGTGTCCAATGACCGGGATGTCGAATAATCAGCGTGTGAAACCTGCGAAACGTACTCTGGGACAAATATTGTCCGTCCGTTGCCCAATGTGCGGAGCCAAACCAAAAGAGAGATGCAAACTTAGTACCGGGCATCCCTCCCAGAAGACACACATTGACCGCGAATTGGCTGCAGCCAAGGTTTCCCGTCCCGAAGGCTCTGGCCTGACGGCGCTGCGATCCATGAAAGCATGGATGGGACGCGGGTTTCGGGTTCTCTTCTCTCAGAAGTAGACGGGCGATGCACCTTAAACACCTCTGATTCCTAATCGTCTTATGACGGTACGGTTCGCAGCGATCTCCCGCATTCCAGGCACGCAGCTTTTGAGCGGGGTGTGATCAGCCCGCAATAAGGGCACATCCTTTGGGCCGGGTAGTCGCGCTGCTGGGCCTTCGCAGCAAGTAAATTTCGCAGCGGTTCGGTAAGGCGGGCGAGCAAAGCACGAAGGCGAATCAACATAGCCGGATGCGATGGGGGTCTCAAGGTCGGACAAACCAGTATTTATGCGATTGAATGAAAGACCACAGTGACACAGCGGGACGGGTTTTGTTGAGCAAGATAGCTCAATCCCGATAAAGATCGTCGGCCCGAATTGGGCGTCTCTCGATACTGAAAGAGCGAGTGAGCAATTCAGACCATCTATTCTGTCCGTGTCTGAGCGATCATGGAGCCAGAGACGAGCACGCCTTCTCGCTCATTCAGGTCCCTGAACTAAGTCAGCCCATCTGAAGTCATCCTCTCTTAGCTGCACAGGTCCGAAAGGAACAATTGATGAAGAAGACAATTTCTCTGCTTTTGATGAGCCTCATGGGTATGGTTGGAACTTATGCCTATGGCACGGCCCGCAGTGACACGGTAGAACGCCTGCAGTCGTCGGTTGAAGTTATACGTTCCATCATGAACACGCCGGACAAGGGCATTCCGGAAGAAGTGCTGGCCGATGCCAAATGCATGGTGGTTGTGCCCCACTTGATCAAAGGTGGATTCATCTTTGGAGGCAAACACGGTCGTGGAGTGGCTTCCTGCCGTACCAGCGATGGCTGGAGCGCTCCCGCATTTATTTCAGTGGGCGGTGGAAGCTGGGGATTGCAGATCGGCGTCGAAGGAGTTGACCTGGTCATGCTGGTCATGAACGATCAGGGTTTGCAACATCTGCTTTCGAGCAAGTTCGCCCTTACCGGTGAAGGCTCGGTTGCCGCTGGCCCGGTAGGCCGTCATGCTTCTGCTGGAACCGACTGGAAGATGAACACTGAAATGCTGACTTACTCGCGCTCCAAGGGCGCGTTCGCCGGCCTGACGCTGGAAGGCGCCGTGATCGAACAGGATGACGACTCGACACGCGCGATCTACGGCAAGCATATGATGTTTCGCAACATTCTTTCCGGCAAGGCGAAGACTCCCAGAAGCGGCGAAGCATTCGTAGAGGCCGTCCACAATGCGGGTCACCAGGCGCATCTTGCGGAAGCGAACGACAAGAAGTAACTGCACTGGAGCTGTCCCGAACCTAGAACCACGGAGGACACAGAGGAAACTCCACGAAGGAAAATTCGCGCACTCGCGGTTTTCCTCTGTGTCCTCAGTGTCCTCTGTGGCTATCGCCTTCCGAATCAGCAGTCCTTCCTTCCTGAATTGAAACCACTCCTCTCCACAATAGAACCTCCTAATCCCACGGCAGCGAGTTCAGATCCATACTGGATGTAGATAAGAGTCCCCCGGAAAGAGCGTGCCCACGCCGCATGCCCGACACCTCCGAACCCCGCTTCCACGTAGACTTTCTCATCCGAGTATTTGGCATGGATGCGGATAGCCGTCCATTTTCCCAAAACGTTCACGCCCGCAACATCAGCGACCACGGAGCCAAACTATCCGGTCTTGAAAAAAAGCTTCGCCCCGGCGACATCATCGGAGTGCAATTCGGCGATCAGAAAGCCCGATGCAAAGTGGTATGGACAGCAGAAGCTGGAGTGCTGAAAATCGAGGTGGGAGTGAGCATGGTGGACGGGGAACCTTGTCCCTGGCAGAAACAGAGGGCGACCCAGCGGGCGAACGACGCGGTTCCGTATCCGCGAAATGCGCCTGCAGTGAAAGAGAAGAGAAAGTTTCCACGGCACAGAATCCCTTTTACCATCGAGATCCGTGACGGAAAAAGCGTTCGTTCGCACACTCGGACCAAGACGCAGGACATCGCCGGAAGCGGGTGCTACGTTCACACCATGATCCCGCTCCCGGTCCGCACCACGCTTCAAGTCACCTTCTGGCTGGACTCTGAGCGGGTGCAAACTTCGGCGATCGTTCGCACCAGCGACGGCGGTGTCGGTATGGGCATTGAATTCGTGGGCCTGGACGAAGCGGCTCAGAAACAACTGCAACAGCAACTCGAGGCCCTGGCTGCGAAGGCCGCTCCTTTGAAGAAGGCTCGCGGCGTCTAGCTCTCTTTTCAACACTCTCTTCGCAAATCTGACTCCGGTGTGGGCCTGCGGCCAAAAATGCTGCGCTTGAATCGAGTAAACTGTCTCCATCCGGAGGCAAAAATGTCTATTCGACCCGTGAAGCGACTGGTTCGCTCCAAGCCAACTCTTGAAGGAGCGGGCGTGCATCTGCGGCGCGCCTTCGGCTTCGGCAACACGTCTGATTTCGATCCCTTCCTTCTGCTGGACGATTTTCGCAACGACGTTCCCGAGGATTACCTCGCGGGCTTTCCGTGGCATCCTCATCGCGGAATCGAGACCATCACCTATGTGCTGGCTGGCACTGTAGAACACGGTGACAGCATGGGCAACCGCGGCTCCATCGCTTCAGGCGATGTGCAGTGGATGACGGCGGGCAGCGGCATTATTCATCAGGAGATGCCGAAAGGCGACAATGCCGGACGGATGCACGGCTTCCAGCTTGTGGGCGAATCTTCCGGCGTCGCAGAAGATGACCACGCCGCGCTATCAGGAAGTGAAAGCCCCCGACATTCCGGAAATCAAGGATGACGACGGCACTCACGTGCGAGTGGTCTGCGGAACATTTTGGGGAAAGAAGGGCCCGGTCGATGGGATCGCGACTGATCCTATTTATATCGATGTATCGGTGTCCCCCGGCAGACGAAAGACGCTGCCGGTCGAGACCAGTCGCCATGCCTTCGCGTATGTGTTTGCCGGCGGCGGGAAATTCTGCAATGCATCAGGACCGCTCGCGGTGCCGACAGAGTCTGTGAAGTGGTCGGACACCGTTCCTCCGGTAGAGGCTGACAACCGCTCTCTGGTGCTATTCGATCGCGGTGACGAAGTAACGGTGCAGGCTGGGGATGACGGTATCCGATTTCTTCTGGTTTCAGGGAAACCGCTGGAAGAGCCCGTAGCGTGGTACGGCCCGATCGTGATGAACACGCAGGAACAACTGCAGCAGGCTTTCAAGGAACTCGAGCAAGGAAAATTTCTGAAGTAGTGTGGGATTGGCACGCGGAGCGCCCTCGCTCCGCCGTTCCGCTTTGACGTCTCGAATCGAACTTCGCAAAACCAAAAGCCGAGGGCGGCTGTCACACGTCGCGGCCCTACGAACTACCGGCTCCAGCAGGCCGCGATGCTTCAACATTGGCTCGATGCTGGGTTCTGCTCCGCGCCACTCCTTGTACAAGTTGGCCAGGTCTTCGGTGTTGCCGCGAGAGAGAATCATGCGGCGAAACCGGTCGCCATTCGCCAGAGTCAATCCGCCGTTTTCTTCAAACCATTGGAAGGCGTCATCGTCCAGCATTTCGGCCCACAGATAGGCGTAGTATCCGGCGCCGTAATCGCCGCCCCAGATGTGAGCAAAGTAGGTGGAGCGGTAACGCGGCGGCACGGTTTTCAGGGCGAGGCGAGTCTTCTCCAGCGCCGCCTTCTCGAATTCGTCAGGCTTCTGCAAAGGCGTATTGGCGGGAATCGTGTGCCACTGCATATCGAGTTCGGCCGCAGCCAGGATCTCGGTGAGCGCGTATCCCTGATTGAAGGTTTGCGCCTTCTTGATTTTTTCCGCCAGTTCCGCCGGCATGGGTGCGCCAGTCTTGTAGTGCTTGGCGTAGTTGTTGAATATTGCCGGATAAGTTGACCAATGCTCGTTGAACTGTGACGGCAACTCGACGAAGTCGCGGGGCACTGCCGTACCGCCGAGAGTCGGATAATGGCAGTCGGAAAGCATGCCGTGCAAGGTGTGGCCGAATTCGTGGAACAGCGTGGTCACGTCTTGAAAGCTGATGAGAGCGGGTTCGCCCGGCGCGGGTTTGCTAAAGTTGCAGACGTTGTAAATGACCGGCAGCGTGCCCAGCAGCCTGGACTGGTCAACGAACGTGCTCATCCATGCGCCGCCTCTTTTGTTATCGCGCTTGAAATTGTCAGTATAAAAAAGAGACAGGGGCCGCCCGTCGGCTTCGAAGACTTCAAACACGCGCACGTCCGGGTGGTAGACCGGAATATCTTTTCGCTCTCTGAATGTGATTCCGTAAAGCTGGGTGGCGGCGTAGAACATGCCATTCTCGAGGACACTGTTCAACTCGAAGTACGGTTTGATCTCGGCCTCGTCCATGTTGTACTTGGCCTTGCGAACTTGCTCGGCGTAGTAGTTCCAGTCCCATGGCTCGAGTTTGAAGCCAGCCTTTTGTGAGTCAATGACGGCCTGTATGTCTCCGCCTTCGTCAGCGGCTCGCGCGGTTGCGCCGGCCACCAGCGCGTCCATGAACTTCAGCGCCGCTTCTGGAGTTTTGGCCATCTGGTCTTCCAGTTTCCAGGCGGCGTAGTTGGGGAAGCCGAGTAATTTCGCCTTCTGCGACCGCAGCTGGGCCAGACGGGCAACGATTTCGCGAGTGTCATTCTCCCCGCCGCGTTCGGTGCGGTTCCACGAATTCTCGAAGATTGCCTGTCGCGTCGTGCGCTGGCTCAGAGAATCCAGGTCAGGTTGTTGGGTGGTGTTATGCAGAGGAATGAGGTAGCCCTCAAGCTTGCGTTCTTTGGCTGCGAGAGCGGCGGCGGTGATGTCCGCATCGCTCAAGCCCGCGAGAGCTGCTTTGTCCGTGGTGACGTACGCCCCGTCTTTGGTGGCGGCGAGCAACTTGGTGACGAATGCGTTGCTGAGCGTCGATTCCTCTTCGTTCAGCTTTTTCAGTTCGTCCTTGTCGGAATCGGAAAGGTTCGCTCCCGAGCGCACGAACTGCTTGTAGTAGTGCTCGACCAGGCGCAGCGATTCCGAATCAAGCTTGAGCGAATCGCGCTGCTTGTAGATCGCCGTGACGCGTTCGAACAATTTGGAGTCGAGAAATATTTCGTCGTGGTGTGCCGCCAACTTTGGTGCCTCGATGTCCTGGACCTTTTGCAGTTCCGGATTCAGGTTCGCGCCGGTGACGCCATTGAATGCAGACATCGCCCGGCTGAACAGCAAGCCGCTCTTTTCCATAGCGACAAATGTGTTCTCGAATGTCGGCGGGGCCGGGTTGTCGGCGATGGCGCGTACTTCGCGGCGCTGTTCATCCATGCCGGCTTCAATAGCAGGTTGGTAGTCGCTGTCTTTGATCTTGTCGAAAGGCGGCGCCTGATAAGGCAAAGTGCTAGGCGCGTAGAACGGATTGGTAGGCCCGAAGTCCATAGGTTTATGTTTTGATTGTAAATGAAGGATGGCGGATTGAGGTGTGGGGCGGACACTCTTGTCCGCCGCCTTTGACGTTGATTTTGGTGTCCTCTGCGAGAAAATGCAAAAGCAAAATCAAAGGCGGGCGGACAGGAGTGTCCGCCCCACACCACACAGTTACCCTACCTTGCGGCTTAAGGCTTCGCGGTTGGCAGACCAGTTGAGGACTTCTTCAATCACGCGCCCAACTTCCTGATTGGTCAAGTTCCGGATACATGGGCAGCGACAAAACGCTGGCCGCCGACTCTTCCGTGACCGGAAGCGCACCAATACGCGCCGGATGTCCCCAGGGGAAGCCTTCCTGCTGATGGATGGCAATCGGATAGTGCGTCAGAGCCGTGATGCCTTTCGACTGCAGATAAGCCTGCAACCCGTCGCGGTCGTCGCTGTCGACTACATAAAGATGATAGACGTGCTCATAACCTGCGGGCGTGAAAGGCAGAGTGATCGAGCGCACCGGCGAGGCCTTCGTCGTAGAGCTTTGCAATCTCGCGGCGTCGCTCGCTCCATTCGTCCACGTGCTTCAGCTTGACTCGCAAAACCGCGGCGTGGATGTCGTCCAAACGGCTGTTGTAGCCGATGCTGTGATGCGAACGCTTCACCGAGCCGTGATTGCGCAGCTTGCGGATGCCGGCGGCCAGGTCTTTATTATTGGTGGCCACGGCGCCGCCGTCCCCGAAGCATCCCAGATTCTTCTGGATGATGAAGCTCAGGCAAACCGCATCGCTGAGTTCGCCGATAGCGAAGTTGTCGCCTTTCGCTCCGATCCCCTGGGCGCAGTCTTCGATCACAAATAAATTGTGGGCCTTGGCAATTCGTGCGATCGCGGGCATGTCCGCAGTGAGGCCGTACAGATGCACGGGCACGATGGCGCGGGTCTTGGGCGTGATCGCCGCTTCGATCTTGGTTGACGTCGATGTTGCGCGTTTTTGGATCTGAGTCAACAAAAACAGGGGTCGCACCCGCCAGCCAGATGGCTTCGGCGGTCGCGAAGAAAGTATTGGACGTGGTGATGATCTCATCGCCGGGACCAAGCCCCAGCGCCAGAAACACCAGCCACAGAGGCGTCGGTGCCGGAGTTGACGCCAACGGTTTCCTTCGTCTTCATGTACCGCGCGAGTTCTTCCTCGAACTTGACCAGTTGCGGTCCGAGCACGTAGCTGCCGCTCTCGAGCACATCAAGGATCGCTTGATCGATCTCAGCCTTCAGATTGTGGTACTGCTTCACATGGCCGTAAAAGCCAATGGTAGGTTCGGGCATGGGGGAGAGTCTCCTGGAGTTTGATGGCCCTGATTATATCCGGAACTGGCCTATTGAAACGATTCAGTCGCTTAAAAAATCCGTGAGATGCCCGCGAAAATCCGTGGCCCGTTTGGAATTCCAGAGATCAGTGTTGGCGATCCAGCCGGAACGCCGCTGCCTGATAGTCTCCCCGCAGATCAAGCTGCAGGCCGTGCCGCATCCACCACGCTCCTGAAGCATTCGTCGGAGTTTCTGGCGTCGCCTTGCCCTCGATCCAGCCGAGTTTGTAGGTGGCGTCGGGATCGAGACCCTGAAGCTGCAGCAAGAGGAAATCCGCGGCCTTCGTGGGTGGCATTGGCGAAGGCAAAGACTACTGCCTGATTCTTGTCGCCCGAGACCGTTTCGGTCGCGGACATTTGACTGCCATTACGCGGACTGATCAGGCGATAGAGATCGCCACGCACAATCGTCCGCTGCACGGAATGATAGGCGGCGATCAGTCGCTTGGCGGTCGCAAAATCTTCGGCGGTCCAATGATTCAGATTGGCGCCGATGCCCAGCGAACCCTGCATGGAACTGAGCATGCGATAGGTGAGGGAAGTCGTACGGAAGTTGAACCAGTGGGGAGAGTCCGTGACCCAGGCCATCATGATCTGCGGCGTGTAGGCGTAGGTGAAACCGTCCTGCATGGAGAGCCGGTCGGAAGGATCGGTATTGTCCGAGGGCCAGACTTCGTCGGTGTAGCGCAAGATTCCAAGATCGACGCGCCCGCCGCCGCCGGAACAGCTTTCGATCTCGACCTTCGGATGCTTCTTGCGCAGGTCGGCCAGGATCGAATAAAGATTGCGGATGAACGCCACGTAGACTTCGCGCTGCTCGTCGATGGGAACCTGGTCCCATCCCGGCTCCGACCAGTTGCGGTTGTAATCCCACTTGAGAAATGCAATGTCGTTTTCGGTGAGCAGCTTGTCGAGAAATCCGGCCACGTAATCGCGCACATCCGGACGAGCCAGGTTCAGCACAAGCTGGGTGCGCGATTCGGAACGAGGACGTCCGGGAAAATTCAGCACCCAATCGGGATGCTTGCGATAAAGGTCCGAATCCGGGTTGACCATTTCAGGTTCGACCCACAGTCCGAAATCCATGTTGAGCGAGTGAACTTTGTCGATCAGCGGCTTCAGTCCGTGCGGAAATTTCTCCGTATTCACGTACCAGTCGCCCAATCCGGCGTGGTCGGTTTTGCGTTGTCCAAACCAGCCGTCGTCCATCACGAAACGATCGACACCGATGGACGCTGCTTTTTCCGCCAGCGCCATCTGGCCGGCTTCGTCAACTTTGAATTCCGTGGCCTCCCATGAGTTGTAGATCACGGGACGCGGCTTGGGATCCGGCGCCTGGGGCAGAATGTGGGCGATTTCAAAATGATGCAGCAGGCGCGACGCGCCACCCAGTCCATGATTGGAATATCCGCCGTAGAAAATCGGCGTCTCCAGATGTTCGCCGGGTTTCAGCTTGTAGCCAAAATCAAAAGGATTGAAGCCGCCGGTCACGCGCACGGCATCAACCTGGGTATGTTCCACGGTAAATCGCCAGGAACCTGACCACGCCAGCGCGCCGAACCAGACTTCGCCATGCTCTTCGTCGGCGACCGCTGGCCTTGATGTGTCCTGACCGCTGTCGCGTGAAATCGCAAACCATGGATTGGCTTGATGACCTGTTGTCCCGCGGCGGCTTTCGATGACTCGCGATCCACCCTGAATTAGTTCCTGATTCAGAGTCCACTCTCCCGCCCAGCGGCCGGTCAGATAGCTGAGCGTGTAACGCGCCGGAGGGAGGGTCCACTGCGCCGCGGCAGCCTGTTCGATCATTACTGGCTGCTTCTCGCGGTTTTCGATACTCGCGGAGCGTGCCAGAATGCCGCTCTCCGTGTCCATGGAGTAGCGCAGGGTCACATAAAGTTCTCGAGAGATATCCTTGAGTAGAATTTCTACAGCATGGGAATCGTTTGTTACTGCCTTTACGAAATGAAGCACTAGATCGCGATTGCCGTCGGCGAAGCTGACTTTGAGCGCCGGTTCCGTGAACAATCCCGCGCCCCAGCCTGCGTACTCCTGCGGTGTCGTGGTGGCGGGCGAATCGAACGACGCCCACTCAGGAAGGGAATGCGCGGGCGGAATGGTGTCCTGTGGACCGACGCGTCCACCCCAGTACAGAGGTTGCAACTCGCCGCGCTCGTTCACCCCGAAGGCGTAAGTGGAGTCGCCGCCATCGAGGCGGAAGACCTGCGCGGTTTGGGCACTGCTGGAAACGGCCGAGAGGATGAGTACGAGGGATGTACAGAGCAGGAAGTAGACGCGCATCGTCAAAGATAATTTCATGTCGCCGTATCCTAGCACTCGTTAAAACCGGATGTCTCGCGGGTTGTAACGAAAGCGTCCTTCGTCTGGTTCGCTTAAGATGAACTGCCGGTTTCACTATTAAGGAGAGAAGCAACGCATGCAATACCGAGCACTGGGCCGTACCGGATGGAAGGTTTCAGAAATCAGTTTTGGCGCCTGGGCGATTGGCGGTTCGTGGGGACAGGTTTCCGACGAAGAATCGATGGCGGCTCTGCATAAAGCCATCGACAGCGGCGTGAATTTCATCGATACCGCCGATGTCTACGGATGCGGACGCAGCGAGCGCCTGATCGCGCGTCTCAAAAAAGAGCGCAAGAATAACGAAGAGATCGTCGTGGCGACCAAAGCGGGGCGTAGACTGCCTCGCCAGACGGTGGAGGGCTATAGCCGCGAGAACCTGTCGGCGTGGATCGACGACAGCCTGCGCAATCTCGCTACCGACAGGCTTGACCTGGTCCAGCTGCATGGTCCGCCGACCGCGCTTTATTCGCGTCCCGAAGTCTTCGGGATGCTCGACGATCTGGTGACGGCAGGGAAGATTCGCTATTACGGAGTCAGTGTCGAGAAGGTCGAAGAGGCTCTGAAGGCGATTGAGTTTCCCAACGTGCAGACGGTGCAGATCATCTTCAATTGCTTCCGGCAGCGTCCTGCCGAAGTGTTCTTTGCCAAAGCAAAAGAAAAGCGGGTGGGAATTCTGGCAAGAGTGCCACTGGCCAGCGGACTGCTGACCGGCAAGCTTCGTTCCAATTCCACGTTCCCGGCCGATGACCATCGAAACTTCAACCGGCGAGGCGAATCATTCGATGTCGGAGAAACGTTTTCCGGAGTGGACTACGAGGTCGGCCTCGCAGCGGTGGAAGAGATTCGAAAGCTGGTGCCTCCAGGAGTTTCGATGAGCCAATTCGCCTTGCGCTGGATATTGATGTTCGATGCGGTCTCGTGCGCGATTCCCGGTGGCAAGCGTCCCGAGCAGGTTGCCGACAACTGTCATGCCTCGGATCTTCCGGCGCTCACGCCCGGCCAGATGGCGGCAGTGAAACTGATCTACGACGCCAAGATCAAGCCTTTGGTTCAAAATCGCTGGTGAGACATAACATGTGTGTAGCGGTTGTCGCTAACCCACATGTGTAGAATGGCTGGCGCATGAACGTCTTGTTTATCGGCGGTACCGGGATAGTCAGCAGCGCCTGCACTCGCTTGGCCTTGCGACGCGGCATCAATCTGACTTTGCTCACTCGCGGGAAACATGCCGCTGACTGGGTTGCAGGCGCGGAAATAGTTCGCGCGGATATCAACGATCCGGCGGCAGTTACCCAGGCGCTGCGAGGGCGAAAGTTCGACGTAGTCGTCAACTGGATCGCTTTCGTTCCCGCCGACATCGAGCGCGACATCAAAATTTTTCGCGGACGCACCCGGCAATACATTTTCATCAGTTCCGCCAGCGCCTACCAGAAGCCGGCCACGGACTATCTGATTACAGAATCCACTCCCTTGGCGAACCCACATTGGGACTACTCTCGAAACAAGATTGCCTGCGAAGAGCGTCTGCTCAAGGCTTATCTCGATGAGCAATTTCCGATCACGATTGTCCGTCCGTCGCTCACATACGGCGAAAACCTGGTCCCGCTGGTCATCAACAGCTGGGAGCGGTCCTACACAGTCGTGGACCGCATGTTGAAGGGACAAAAGGTAATCGTTCCGGGAGATGGTTCATCGCTGTGGGTCGTTACGCATGACAGCGATTTTGCCAAAGGCTTTGTCGGGCTGCTGGGACACGAACAGTCGATCGGGCACGCTTTTCACATCACGACTGACGAAGTTTTGAGTTGGAACCAGCTCTATCGCATCGTCGGGGCGGCGGTCGGAGTGGAACCGAAAATCGTGCACATTCCTTCCGACTTCATGGTGGCGTGCCTGCCCGAGATGGAAGGCACCCTGATCGGCGACAAGGCTGTAAGCGTGGTGTTCGATAACAGCAAGATCAAACGCTTTGTCCCGGATTACGTGGCCACCACCCGCTTTTCCCAGGGTATCCGCCAATCTCTGGCCTGGTTCGACGCCGATCCGACACGAAAGGTAATAGATTCCGAAGCCAATGCCAAATGGGACAAGCTGATCGATAGCTACGAGAAGGGATTGCGGTCGGCGGTAGCAAACTTTCACTAGCCGAGGAACGACACCACCGCCTCGCGTGGCGCGCCGCAGAGGCAGGACGAAACAAATCCGGGAATTCCACAGTTCAATTGTCAAAAATTTGTCTCTTCCCGCAACTTTGCGGAGGCTGAATAGTCTCTAAATCGGCCGATTGGTGCGGTTTTCCGCCTCTATGTCGTTTTCGGGCAAACCACTTCACAAAAACATGAAAAAGCAGTTGGCAGGGTGCGCAAGATGATCTATCTTGGCAGGCACAAAGCTAGGCTCCGGGGGCAGAAGTCAGTGGTGCGAGCTTAGTAACATGGCGGCGCGGTGACGGTTATCCGGCCCGGGTCAAAAACCTGACGTCACGGCGACCTGACATCCTTCAGTCCCTGGCATCCTGCTGATTGATTCGAGTCATTCCTAGATTTGAAGGAAGGGCCAGCCGTGAAATCTCCTTGCCTCCTGTTGAGGGTTTCTCTCTCTATCTCCTTGTTTCTGGCAGCAAGCGTCTACAGCGCCGGGTTTGAGTCTGGACCCACCTCTCCATCGGACGCCTCCACGGGAGTGAAAGTCCCTGAAGTTCCGCAGCCCGGACTGGCATCCGCCTCAACCGTCGCCATTCCAGGACCGCTGCGTTCATTTTTGCGGATGGCTGGTATCAGTCAGAAGGTTTCTCCGGAGGAAGTACTGCCGCTGTTGTCTCGGAACGTGGCGGTCGAAGGCTACCAGGGCCGTAAGGACAGGACGGGCAGGCCGACTGAGTTCCTGATTCTGGTGAAGCGTTATGTAGGACAGGCAAGGGAACTGGTGAAGCTGGCCGGCCCTGAAGGCGTACTTCACGTTTCGACTTGCGAACAGGCCGAGCCTCTGCTCGGAATTCTGGGCTACCGCCTTCGAGCAGGTTGCGGCAAGGACGCTGCGTTGGAGACGGCCGACCCCGAGCGTGCATTTCTGACCATTGATTCCGGGTTTCCTCTTGCGGAACTCGAGCAAACCTTGCAAGGCGGGAAGCCCTTCGCTTATCCCTTCGCCGACACCCACGTGCCGCTGATCTTTTCGCCGACGGATTGGGCCCAGGCGGCTGCCACCGATCCTAACGCTGTCCTCGACTCGCTGCTCGATGATTCCATGCTGGCGCGCCTGTACTGGTCGATGGCGCGCATGGACACCGAAACCAGCGAGAGTTTCCGTCAATTTGCCGGCGTCCAGAAGTTGGTGCCTTTTGCTTCGATTCTCGACTTCTACGGCAGCCACATTTCCATTCGGAATGGACGCATAGTCGTGCCCGGCGGAGCATCCGCGGATAACGCCTGGAAGGAACTGGCCGGGAGCGAGTCCGGATTCGCCGAAGGACTTTGTGGCGCGTCTACTGGCGAAGGACGATGGCTGGCTGGCTGCTTACTTCGATACTCTTTCACGCCTGACTCCGGCCCAGCAAACCTACTTCACCGACGCACGCCGGTTGCCGCGTTTCTATGACGCTCTTCGCGGGAAAGATCTTGGCGCTGGTCCTGCCCGTCCGGTGTTCCGTCCCGATCCAGACCTGCTGCTTCTGGTAACGCGCCTCCAATTGGATTCTTCCGGCCATGCCATGGTCCCCGGAAATCTCGAAGCCTGGGAGCAGATCGTCCGGCAGAAGACAGATTCGAAGGTTGTCCGTCAGTGGGCCAAGCGCGCCAACCATTGGAAGGATTCCGACCAATTGGTGGAAGCCTTGTTTGCCTTCTCTCGCCAGGGTTCGGAGGAAGGGCCGCTAAAGATCTTCCTGATGCTGAATGCGATCGACGGCGCGCGCCCGGAGGGACAGCGGTTGAGTCCGCAAACCGTTCGGCTGCTGGGAGATAAGTTTGCCCGCTACGGCAACCAGTATCTGATTTTCTCAGAATTTCACGGCCTGAACGACGATTCCATCACCCGTTTCCTGAGTACGGCCGATGCCATCGATCACATTTCGAATGTCACGCTGCGGGCCAACGCGCTCGGCATCTTCCAGGCGAACGTCGGCTTGTGGCAGATCCTGGCGCGCCAGGGACAGATCCCTGCTGCCAAACTGAACGAATCCTGGCAAGGTGTGATCGCTCCTTTCGCCGCCGGCACGCCTTCGTCGGCCCAGTTGTTCGATTCCGCGCGAACCTCGGTTCGGGAATTGTGGCGAGTATCCGCGGGCCGGCCAAATCTTTCCCAGGACGAAGTGATCTCCACACTCGCAGGACCGCCTCAACAGCACCCGGATAGTCAAAAAGTGCAGCAGGAAATGGCGGCCCGAATTCGTTCCGTGATGGACGGCCAGCGCCTGGTTTCCCTCGATACTCTGCTGGCGTTGGGCGAGGGTCTGACCGAACTGGCGCAGGGCAAGGACGTCGCCGACTTCCTGATCCCCTCTGGCGGGACAGCTGAAGGAATTTGAAATGCCTCGCCCCATGTTCACCAGCAGCGAGCGCAGCGAGTGGGCGGCTGGTTTCTATAACACCCGGCACAGCTCCTTGCAGACCAAGACCGACCTCGTCAAACTCATCAAGTCTCCCAACTCGCGCAAGGATGCGGCAGACGCGCGCGGCCTGGTCGTGCCTTTCCTCAGAGACACGCTGGTCGGCTTGAATTACGCCTACTACGCGCCGCCGGGAGCTCAGATCCTTTTCAACAATCCTCTTTTTGTCCGCTCCCACGACTTTTCCGGAGAGATGGCGATCGGCGGCGGACAGTCGTGGCATGTGCCGCACGTTTTCGGTTCCGGCTTGCCTGCCGGTGGAGGCGCGCACCTGGCAGGTTCGCTCGCGGACCTGCCTTTCGTTCTGGCCGAAGCGGAGCAGGATTTTATCGTCCCGGAAAATGTTCAGGCGCTAATCTGGCATGAACTTGTGCCGGGGCTGGTCAGCAGCTCGACCTTACCGCGATGGTGGGGCGTAACCAAGAACGAGTTGCACGCGGCCGCTCTCTACCAGCGAACCGGCGAGGAGCTGCTGGCCGCGGCCGCGAAAGATGAAGAGTTGCGCCGGACGGTCTTGGATATCCTTTCTGAGCGCATGGCTCCGCAGCGCTCCGAGCAGATCGAAAAGAGCCTGCGCTCGGGGGCCGTCGGCGATGCGCTGGCCCGGGTGATGCCGGGCGAGACTTTCTATCTGGCTGCGGAATACCGGCAAAAGTTTCCCGGACAGAACGGTCACTGGGGAAAAGCTGGCGACGAGTTGGAGAGTCTTTCCAGCCAGTACCCGGCGGAGGTCAGCTGGAAGCGCATGTCAGAAGATTTCGGCGTGCCTCATCCTGCATTGGCGCAGAGTTATTCCCTGGAACTGCTCAAACTGAAGCCGTTCCCCGCTTTTATGGGCTACTCCAGCCGCTTACTGGCCGAGTCGTGGGACTCCAACAATCTGTACTGGGCCCGTTTGGCGGACGAGGCGGGTTATTCGCCAGCCATGCTGAATCGGCTGGTTCCAGAATTGACGTTCCGCATGGTGGAGAAGATTTTTGCCACTGACTTTGAGGATTGGCCGGCGATGTTACGCGCCATGCGGGAAACCGGCGACGAATTTCAGCGAGGCAAGATTACTTCGTTGCCCAAAGTGGCGTTGAGTGCGCCAGTTCAATAAAAGTTTTGTGCTGGAAGAACTTATTAACAGCCCGAGCCGTCGGAAATCGGCTGGGCAGGTGAAAAGGCATATGGCAAAACAATTCCTTCTCTTTCTCTTGCTTCTTATTGCAGTTGTGATCGCCTCGTTTCCACGAGCGACAGCACAGGAGACTGAAACCAAGATTCACGTCGAAGTCGACATGGTGCAGTTGAACGTCGCGGTGATGGACAGCAAAGGAAACTACGTGACCGGTCTCCGTCCCTCGGACTTTGAAGTCGTCGAGGACGGCATCCCGCAAAAGGTCGCCACCTTCGCGGAAGGCAACGAGCCGACTCGTCAAGTGAACTCCAAGGTTTCTGACTCGGACAAGCCTGGCGAACTCCGCACGCGCTCCCGGGGCTCGTCGGATTCCGAAACAACTTCGGAACTCGGCTCCGAGCTGGGATCGGTGATGGCCGGCGCCAACGTTTTCATCCTGTTCGATACCAGCAATTACATGTATCGCGGATTTGTGTTTGCCCAGGACGCGATCGCTGAGTTTGTCCGCTCGCTCGATGGTCCGGACCGGGTGGCCTTCTATTCCTACAGTCGCGATCTTTCCCGCGCCACCACCCTGACTCCCGATCGCTCGCAGGTGTTGCGCGGAGTGCGCACCACGGTCGCCGGTGACGACGCCGCTCTGTACAACGCGTTGCTGATGACGGTCAAAGATGCTGGCCAGAACACGGGCAGGAAAGTGATTGTCGTCTTCTCCAACGGCCCGGACAACTACAGCATGGTGCCGCCAGAAGATGTGGCCGAGCTGGCGCAGTCAAAGGGTATCCCGATCTACATGATCAGTACACGCGAGGCCAAGCTGGAGCCGGTTTCGAGCACCGTGTTCAAACGCATGAGCGCCGCTACCGGCGGAGAAGCGTACTTTGCCAAGACATGGAAGCAGCAGCAGAAAGCCTTCGCTTCGATCCGAAACGATCTCGCCCATCTCTATTCGTTGAGCTACTACCCGCAAGCCAATCCGAATCGCGGCTGGCGTGGAATTACGGTGAAGCTGGTAGGAAATCGAGCGAAGGGCTGTCACGTCCGGACCAGGAATGGCTACCGGCCGGAGTCGACCCACATCGCTACCGAGACGGCCACGCCACCGGCTGTCATGGAGACTGCGTCCCCGGCTTCGAACTGAGCTTTCAATCCCAGGAACCTGAGGGTGCCCCATCCTTTCGCGGTTTTTGCGAAAGGGTGGGAGATCGAGCGTCACTGACGTATCCGTTCAGTTGGATCAAAGGCTCTTAGAAGAAATGAACGACTGTTTCATTCTTGGAACCGTCAATCCTGCCGACTTGACGGGTTCTGAGTGCTAACGCCTGTTAAACCAGTTGGCGGGAACCCGCTTCGTGCGATTTGCGGACTTCAGCCAAGTAGCTTCTTCCGAAACCGGGGACCATCCGGTAGGGGCGCGAGGATCAGGCAGGTGTAGGCAGTCCGAGCGAGTCTTGCTGAACTCTCCGTGAGCTTCGCCTTAAGCATTAACCTCGCGGCAGAGATCGTAAGGAACTGCCCTTGAGAACGAAACATGTGATTCTTCATAGCCGATGGCCACGTACTCAGTGCACGTTGTGAACACTTCCTGCGACAAGCACAACTCCTCAGTCAAGGTGCGATCTGTACCGAAGAGCGTCCGAGACGAGTGCATGCGTCTCTGCGTCATTGAGCTTGAGCATCGTAGGTTCACGGCCAAAGCGGCATGATCGTAGTTGGCAGCGACTTACGATACCAACATGACCGGACGTGGCGACCAGCAGAAGCACTGTTGCGACGGCGGATGTACGCTTCATTTTCGCGCGTGCCATGGACATCAGACCCGATCGGACGGAACAGATCTAGGCCCGCAACCAGACGCGTTTGCGCAACGTGTAGTTGGCGAAACAATCGCCATTGTCGACTCATTGACGGTGACGACGTAACACGTCTCGACCAGCGGGGATCACGCTCCGTTCCGGCAGCGTCATGTGAGTGGAGACAAGAGTGCTGGCTCGGTAACGCGAACGGCCGCGGGTTTCGTCGATTGGGACACTTCGAGTTCTGCAGTTGCCCCTGCGTTCGTCGGTGACATGAGATGACGCCCATTCCGCGATGCCATGGTTCATTCGTCTGCTCTGGAAGGGCGGTCAAAGCCAATCGTCGGGTGGTGAACGGCAAGACATTCGACTCAAGAGGCGGAGCGCCAGAGAAGTCTGCTCTACCTTCTACGGCAATGGATGCGAACGTAGGACGCCAATGCGACGGATACCTCGACTGCCGCTGACAGGCTGTCGGTCATATTCGCTGTTCTTGATCCTCGTGGCGGTCATCGGAATAGTGCGGAACCTGCTCGACCTCACTGCTGGAACTCATTTCACCAAAGACCCTGGCGTGGGCATTGTTATCAGCATTTTGTCGTGCCATTCTGTTTGGTCGGCTATTCGGTGGCGCGAAGCTCGGTTCGGCGTGATGAGACTCATCGATATTTGAGACAGACGCTCGCCGCTCGCCGGGATAACTGGCGAAACATCGCGATTACGCTCAGAACCCAGCCGAAGGCTGGCAGCGAGTCCGTGGAATCCCACCTTTGCGCAAAAAGACGCGCAAAGATGGGGCACCCCGGCTTTGCCTCCCAGCAGGTTGTCCAAGAAAGTAATTGCGGCGGTTCTGGTAAACGTTTACTATTGCCACCGTTTGCCCATCCATCCCTGGAGGCAGCCCAATGTTTTCCGCCAATCGACGTCGTTTCTTGCGTCAGGTTTCTACCGCCGGTATCGCATGCTCTGCCAACGCTGCATTCGGAAATTTCTTGTTTGCTCAGACTCCGACTTCCAGTTCCAGCGACGTCGCGAGAATTTACGTGGACACGCGGCGCACTGTGGCTCCTCTCGATCGCAATCTTTTTGGTTCGTTTCTTGAGCACCTGGGACGCGCCATCTACGAAGGAATTTACGATCCCGGCTCGAAGCTTTCGGACTCCAACGGCTTTCGCAAAGATGTGATGGACGAAATACGCAAGATGGGCGTTCCCATCGTCCGGTATCCCGGCGGAAATTTTGTTTCGGGATACAACTGGCTCGACGGCATTGGCCCAAAGCAGGATCGTCCGCGAGTGCTCGACAAGGCCTGGGATACGCTGAACACCAATCAGTTTGGCACCGATGAGTTCATGGCGTGGTGCAAGGCGGTCGGCACGCTGCCGCTGATGGGCCTCAATCTGGGTACGGGAACTGCGGAGCAGGCGGCCGCTCTGGTGGAATATTGCAACGTGGCACAAGGCACGAAATGGAGTGATCTTCGCCGCAAGAACGGATCCGCCGAGCCCTACAACGTCAAGCACTGGTGCCTGGGCAATGAGATGGATGGGCCCTGGCAGATAGGGCACATGACCGCTACCGAATACGGCATGAAAGCCCAGGACGCGGCCCGGCAGATGCACGCGGTGGATCCTTCCCTGAAGCTCATTGCCTGCGGATCAAGCGGGCCCTTCATGCCCACTTATCTGGAATGGGACCGCGAAGTTCTGGAGCAATGCTACGAGTACGTCGATGCTCTGTCGCTGCATCGCTATGTCGGAAATACCGAAGAAGAAACCGGCAAAGACAGTTCGAAGTACATGGCGATGAACCTGAGCATGGAAAAGCAGATCAAGGAGACGCTCGCGGTCTGTGATCTGGTTCAAGGACACAAGCGGTCGCCCAAGAAACTCTGGCTATCATTCGACGAGTGGAATGTCTGGTATCGAGCTCGCAGCGGCGATGCCACGACCGGCCACGGCAAGGAAAATCCACACTTGCTCGAAGAGATATACAACCTGGAAGACGCGCTGCTGGTGGGTGGAATTCTGAACACGCTGATCCGCAATGCCGACCGGGTGAAGCTGGCATGCCTGGCCCAGTTGATCAACGTGATCGCGCCCATCATGACCAACGCGAATGGCATGTTCCGGCAGACGATTTACTATCCCTACAGCTGGGCGCTCCAGTATGCCCGCGGCTCCGTGCTCAATCTTCTGGTCGACTCTCCGACTTACGAGGTTTCTGGCATGGGGCAAGTCCCGTACCTCGATTGCGCCGGAACTGTCAGTCCAGAAGATGGCAAGGTCTCTCTCTTTATCCTCAATCGAGACCTGGCGAAAGCTCACACCATCGAAGTGAATTGGCAGGACAAAGCTCCGGGTAAAGCTCTCTCCGCGTCTCTTTTGACCGGAGACGATTTAAAGGCGTTCAACAGCTTCGAGACGCCGCAAAAAGTGGCGCCGCGGACTCTCGACAAACCCTCGATTTCGGGCGGACGGGCGAAGTTCGAAGTGCCGGCACGCTCCTACGCTGTCATTCAATGGGGGTCGTAAATGCTCGGGCGTCGGGAATTCCTTCGCAATAGCGCGGCTGGCGCAGGTTATCTATGGCTTAGCCGGGCTGTGCCTTTTGCTTCCGCGGATCCGATCGGCGATGACTCGCGGATCGAAGTTCTCCTCGGAGAACCGCTGGGAACCATCGCGCCGGAAATTTACGGACACTTCACCGAAAATCTGGGCGGCGTGATTTATGACGGCGTCTGGGTGGGCGAGAAGTCAAAAGTTCCAAACCTGAATGGCATTCGAAAAGAGTTAGTCGAGGAGATGCGGAAGATCAAAGCGCCGGTCATCCGTTATCCCGGTGGATGCTTTGCCGACAGCTATGACTGGCGTGATGGAATCGGGCCTGTGGACAAGCGTCCCCGGCGTACCAACTTCTGGGCACAGGAAGAGGGTGCCGCGAGCCCGGCCAGTCACAAATACGATCCTAATCAATTTGGGACGAATGAGTTCATCCAGTTCTGCAAGCTGATCGGCAGCCAGCCTTATCTTGCAGCCAATGTCCGCAGTCTTCCGGCGGCAGAGTTTTATCGCTGGGTGGAGTATTGCAATTCGCCCGCAGGCAGCACGACGTTGGCGGATACGCGCGCCGCAGCCGGATATCCCGATCCTTTCGGGGTGCGCTATTGGGGAGTGGGAAACGAATCGTGGGGCTGCGGCGGAAATTTTACGGCGCAGGAATATGCCGTGGAATTTCGCAGGTACGCCGCATGGGTTCCGCAGTATGGACAGAAATTATCCTTCGTCGCTTCTGGTCCCAGCGACGACAACTGGAATTGGACGCGCGGTTTCCTGGAAGAGATCGTGCGTCATTCTCCCGGCGACATCCGTTCCATTTACGGTCTGGCACTTCATTACTATGCCTGGAACCTGAGCCGGGGACGCACCACCAACTGGGTCGACGGCAAGGGCGATGCTCTTAAGTTCGATGTGCTTGACTGGTACGAACTATTGCGCCAGGGCGACGTCATGGAATCGCTCATCAAAGGCCACTGGCTCGTGATGGGAGAATTCGATCGCGAACATTCCATCAAGCTGGTGGTCGATGAATGGGGGCCCTGGTACAAGGGCGGTAGTGAAATGACGCCCGGCGACATCATCGAACAGACGCCGACTTTGCGGGACGCAGTCTTCAGCGGCTTGACCCTCGATACCTTCAACCGTCATCCGGAGAAGGTCGCGATGGCAAACTGCGCCCAGCTGATCAATTGCCTGAACAGTCTGTACCTGGCGCACGAGGACAAGTTTTGCGTCACTCCGGTCGGCCATGTTTTTGGAATGTATGCCGCACACCAGGGTGGACAAGCATTGCGGACCATCTTCTCAGCTCCCAACGTGAGCTATGACCGCGATGGAAAGCCGGCGTCATTCTGGGGACTGCAAGGCTCAGCTTCGCTTCATGACAAGGAGTTGGTGCTGACGGTGGTGAATCCTCATGTGAGCCAGCCGCGTGAAACGCAGATCGGGATTCGCGGCGCGAGTTTGAAATCCGGCACGGCCACTACTCTCACCAGCTCCGACATTCACGCTCACAATACTTTCACTGAACGGAACACGATCACTCCACAGACGAAGACGCTGGAGTTTAAGGGAGAAGCCCCTGACTTACAGTTTCCCGCCAGCGTCGGTGACCAAGCTGACATTGTCCCTGCAATAGAGTCGGGAAGCGGCAGTGCGGATGCACCGACGAAAGCTTGGCAAGTAGAGACGTGCACGGAGGGCGTCCGCCTCTACGTGGTTCGTTGTCTCTTTTCCGCTGTCGTCGAAGCTCCCGAAATCAGGGCAGTAGACTCACGCAGCACCAGATTGGTCTTGAGGGCGTAGTCAGTTCCATTCGGTGAGGGCGTTTCGCGATCGACTTCAGCCAGCAGGGCATTGAACGCCAGGCGCGCCAGTTCAGTTTGTGACATCTGCACCGAAGTGAGCGGCGGTATTACGAACTGCGCCAGGCGGATGTCATCAAATCCAATCACCGACAAGTCTTTGGGGATGGAGATGCCTGCGTCATGGCTCTTCCGCATCACGCCGATCGCGGTTAGATCATTCGAGCAAAGAACAGCCGTGGGCCGGGTGGGCCCAGCGAGCAATCGAGTGAAAGCGGCTCATGCCTCCCTCGACGGTGTGGTCCCCTTCCACCACCAGTTGCGGATCGGTCGCCAGGCCAATCTCCTGCATGGATCGCAGGAACGCCTGGTGTCGGGCTGCCGACGATTTAAGCCGCAAAGGCCCCGTAATGAACGCGATTTTTTCGTGACGGAGAGCAGCCAGATGTTGCACCGCTTGCCGGATTCCGTGCAGATAGTCGATCCGGATATTGCTGACGCGCGGGCGAGGCGGTCCGACGTCGACAAATACCAGGGGTACTTGCCTGAGCTTCAGATCCTCGAGCAGCACCTCTTCCATACCGAATGTCATGATGGCGACGCCTTCGACGCGGCGTTCGATCATCCGCCGGACGGAACTTTCCATGCGTTTGGGGTCGTTTCCCGTTGAGGTCAGCAAAATTTCATAGCGGTGCTGGACTGCGATGGTCTCGAAGACCTGAACAATTTCCGGAAAGAAGGGATTGGTGATTTCCGAAATGATCAGCCCGAAAATGCGGCTGCGCCCGGAAACCAAAGCCCGAGCCTGCGTATTCGGATAGTAGCCCAGTTCTTCGATGACGCTCCACACGCGCTTGGCCAGGACGGGGTTGACCGTTGGAACCCGGTTGATGGCGCGGGACACTGTAGCCGTCGAAACCTTCGCGCGTTTTGCAATTTCCCGGATATCCATAGGATGTGGAAGGGAGAAGTGAACGCTGGAATTTTAGCACAGCAAACGTTATCCCAAGCGCACACCTGAGGCAGTTCTCGCCAGGGCAGGAGTCGTCAACCTTTCCACCGTCGATCAAAATTTTGGATTGGTTACATCACCGAATTTGACGACGACAGCGGCATGCTGCGTGAATTTGAGCCTGCGGTAAGGCTACCTTCCCGACGACCCCTAAGAATGTGAGATAACGTTTACTACAGGTGCGATAAGGTCCTTCTTACTACCCCGATTATGGCCTTTTTGCTGAAATCTAAGCACCTTTACGTCGGGGCTTCCGTGAGGCCGTGGAGGGAGGCATTCAATGATTGACAAAAGCGGTTACGTACACTATTTTGACTTTTCGAATAGTAAACGATTACCGGCACGCGCCACGGGATTCTGGTAAAAATACTAGCTCTTTATGCTTTTGCCTCGGTTGAGGGAAGAAGTCCTCGAAGCGAACCTCGAATTGGTACGAAGGGGGCTGGTTCTTTATACCTTCGGCAACGCCAGCGGCATTTCCCGGGAAGACAACCTGGTCGTCATTAAGCCCAGTGGCGTTCCCTACGAGCAGATGAAACCGGAGCATCTGGTGGTCACCGATCTGGATGGCAAGATCGTCGAGGGTGATTTGCGCCCTTCATCCGATCTTCCCACTCATCTCGTTTTGTATCGGGCCTCTTCGGAAATCGGGGGAGTGGCTCACACGCATTCCGAGTACGCGACTTCGTGGGCCCAGGCGCGCCGGTCGATTCCGTGCTTTGGTACTACTCATGCCGACTACTTTCACGGCCCGGTTCCGGTCACCGATCCGATGTCGGAGAGCGAGATTGCTTCGGAATATGAGAAAAACACCGGACATGTTATTGTTCGGGCCTTTGAAAAGATCGGTTTTTCATCGGTGCCCGCAGTCCTGGTAGCGAATCATGGTCCGTTCGCCTGGGGAGCGGATCCCGCGGTGGCGGCCCATAATGCGGCGATTCTGGAAGCGGTGGCGCGAATGGCGTACTTCACCATCAATATCGATCCTGAGGCAAAACCGGCCGGAGCCAAATTGCACGACAAGCACTACCTGAGGAAGCACGGGTCCAACGCGTATTACGGGCAGGCAAAGGAAAAGAAATGATGCCAGCTTTTGCAGTCTTCGCCGTGACGCAGCTTGTTCATTTGTCCGGGGTCGATGTCGCCATTATTGCTTTCTACTTCGCGCTGGTTTTGGCTATCGGTTTCTACCTGCGCGGTCGATCGAACACCGGCGAAGATTTCTTTATGGCCGGTCGTGAGATGACGGCATGGGTTGCCGGTCTCAGCTTCCTCTCGGCCAATCTGGGCGCGCTCGAATTGATGGGCTGGGCGGGGTCAGCTTACCAATACGGCATTCTGGCGACCCACTGGTACTGGATCGGCGCCATACCGGCGATGCTCTTCCTGGCGCTGGTCATGATGCCGTTCTACTACATCTCCAAAACCCACTCGGTGCCGGGATATTTGAAGCTGCGTTTCGGCGAACCCAGCCGCGCACTGTCCGCGGTCTCGTTTGCATTCATGACCGTGCTCATGAGCGGCGTGAACATGTTTGCCATGGCCAAGGTCATGCAGATCGTGTTGGGATGGGACATTAATTTCAGCATCTGGGTGTCGTCTCTCACGGTCGCGATTTATGTGACGCTGGGTGGACTGCGCTCGGCAATTTTTAATGAAGTCCTGCAGTTCTTCCTCATCTGGGCAGGCGCTCTGCTGATTCCGATTCTCGGCTTGTATGAGGCCGGTGGCTGGACCAATCTAAAGATACAGATTGCCGCCCGATCGTCGGAACAGTACGTCCACCTCTGGTCCGGTCTGGGATCGTTCACTTCGAATCCCATGGGCATTCACTGGACTGGGATTGTGTTCGGACTCGGGTCTGTCATTTCGATGGGCTACTGGACAACGGACTTTTTGGTGGTGCAGCGCATTCTTGCCGCCAAGGACATTCGCAGCGCGGAGATGGCGCCAATTATCGGCGCCGGATTCAAGATGCTGGTACCGCTCATCGTGATCCTGCCCGGTTTGATCGGCCTGGCCGTACTGCCGATGAAACTGGTGCCGGAATCCGTGGCAGCGGCAACGGGTGGTCATAGCTACAACGACGTTCTGCCTCTCATGCTGGCCCGTTATTGTGGTCCCGGTCTGCTCGGTCTGGGAATCACAGCTTTGATTGCCGGGTTCATGTCGGGCATGGCGGGAAATGTCAGCGCTTTCACCACTGTCTGGACCTATGACATTTACCGTCCGCTCATCAACAGCAAAGGCACGGACAGCCATTACGTGAGCATGGGGCGCTGGACTACCGTGATTGGCGTGCTGATCAGCGTTGGCACCGCTTATCTGGTGATGCAATTCGCCAGCATTATGGATTACGTGCAGGCCCTCTTCAGCTTCTTCATCGCCCCGCTGTTTGGCACGGTCATCCTCGGAATGCTGTGGAAGCGGGCGACCGGCGCTGGTGGCTTCTGGGGGTTGTTGTGCGGAACAGTTTCATCGATCAGCATGTGGGCATGGGTCAAACTCGATCCCACTGCGCTGCGTTATGTAGCCCTTTCCCCGCACGCCAAAGCACTGGCTCAGGACATGTACCAGGCGCTCTGGTCTTTTATCGTCTGCGTGGTCGTCACTGTAGTCGTGAGTATGGTGACGAAGCCTGTGCCATCCAGCGAATTAAAGGGTCTGGTATATGGAGAAACCGAAATTCCGTCGATTGGGGATGTCCCTCTGTACGAGAGGCCGCTTTTCTGGGCCGCTGTTGTGGTGGTTGTATTCTTTGTGCTGAATATTATTTTCTGGTAGGCGAGATTTTAGTAGCGCCGCCGTCCCGGCGGCTGTCGTGAGGGCGTCCCGCCCTCACACCGAGGGCAGGATGCCCTCGGGATAGCCGGCAAGATGCCGGCGCTACGCTGAAACGTAGTTTTGAAAGTTAAGAGGTGAGCATTATGGTTTCCATCTGGTTTTTTATCGGCATCTCGCTGGCGGTGAATGGCGCTTTAATTTGCGCCGCAGGTCTCTATCAGGTCGTAAAGCCTCCGCTGAATCCGGATGTAGTTTTGTTCAACTTGCACGCCAATGTGTGGTGGGGGGCCATCCTTCTTCTGATCGGTTTGGTCTATTGCGTAAAGTTCTCCCCGCGGCGGCAAGCGTAGAACCCATTTCTTAAAAGGCAGGTTATGGCAATCAAAAAAATGACGATGGGCCTGATCGTGGGCAATCGGGGCTTTTTCCCCGATCATCTGGCCAAAAGCGGTCGGGAAGAAATGCTGCGCGTATTGACTGCAGCAGGCATGGACGTGGTCGCACTGACTCCGGAGGAAAGCAAGTACGGAGCGGTCGAAACCCGGGAAGAGTCCCGGCGCTGTGCCGATCTTTTCAAAAAGAATCGTGATCGCATCGACGGAGTCATCGTGACGCTGCCGAACTTTGGTGAAGAGCGCGCGATCGCCGACGCCCTGCGTCTGGCTGACTTGCATGTGCCGGTGCTGATCCAGGCCACGCCCGACGATCCCAGCAAGATGACCATCAAGTTCCGCCGGGACAGCTTTTGCGGCAAGATGTCAGCCTGCAACAATTTGCGGCAGTACGGCATTCCGTATTCCATCACCACGCTGCACACCGAGAGTCCCGACTCCCCTGAGTTTGCCAAAGACCTGCAGTGGTTTGCCGGCGTATGTCGAGTGGTCAACGGCTTTCGCAACCTGCGAGTGGGAGCCATTGGCGCGCGTCCTACTGCGTTCAACACCGTCCGCTACAGCGAAAAGATTCTCGAATCGCAGGGCATTTCGATCGAGACGCTTGATCTTTCCGAGGTCCTGGGCCGTATCGAGCGCATGAAGGACAACGACGATGCCGCGCAGGCCAAACTGGCCTTGATCAAGAAGTATGTGGATTCCAGCGGAGTTCCTGAACTCGCTTTGATGAAGATGGCGAAGCTCGGCGCCGTGGTCGACCACTGGATGGCTGCCACTGAAGTGCAGATCAGCGCCGTGCAGTGCTGGACCTCAATCGAAGAAAACCTCGGCGTGGTGCCTTGCACCGTGATGAGCATGATGAGCGACAGCCTGCTCTCGAGCGCCTGCGAAGTGGATATCTGCGGCGTGCTCGGTATGCATGCGCTGCGTCTGGCTTCGGAAACGCCTTCGGCGCTGCTCGACTGGAACAACAACTACGGCGCTGATCCGAATAAGGCTGTGTGTTTCCATTGCTCCAACCTGCCCAAGCATTTCTTCCGCTCGGTGAAGATGGATTTCCAGGAGATCATCGCCGGAACCGTGGGCAAGGACAATACTTTCGGCACCTGCGTAGGACTGATCAAGCCGGAGAAGATGAGTTTCGCCCGCTTCTCGACTGACGATACCGCCGGCAAGATGCGGGGCTACGTCGGCGAAGGCAAGTTCACCGATGATCCGCTGAATACATTTGGCGGCGCCGGCGTGGTTGAAATTCCACAGATGCAGAAGCTGCTGCACTATATCTGCGAAAACGGTTTCGAACATCACGTGGCCGCAAATCTTTCCAGCGTTGCGCCGGCCGTGTACGAAGCGACAACCCGGTATCTGCACTGGGATATGTACCACCATCCAGGAAACAACTGATGGCCATCGTGGCTGGAGTTGATTTCGGAACGCTCAGCGTCCGCGTCTCGATCGTGGACAGCGAGCGTGGTCTGCTGCAATCCGCGGTCGCCGAGTATCCTCTGCACCGCAAGCGCGAGGATCCGGAATACGCCACTCAATCCCACGAAGATCACATGCGCGCGCTGGCCTCGGCCACTCGCGAGGCAGTAAAGAAAGCTGGTATCTCCGGCGATCAGGTCGAGGCCATCGCTCTCGATACCACGGGCTCTTCGGTCATCCCCGTGGGCAAGGACATGCAGCCCCTCGGCGAATACTATTTATGGTGCGATCATCGGGCCAAAGGCGAGGCGGCGGAAATCACAGCGGCTGCTCACCGCGAAAAGCTGGAAGCCATCGAGTGGTGCGGCGGCATCTATTCGTCGGAGTGGGGATTCTCGAAACTGCTGCACTGGCTTCGCCACAATCCTGAAAAGCGTTCGGAATTCGTCTCTGCCTTCGAGCACTGTGACATGGTGGCCGCCACGCTTTGCGGCATCACTGATGCGAAGAAAGTGAAGCGCAGCATCTGCGCCATGGGCCACAAGTGGCTTTGGAACCGGTCTCTCGGAGGCCTTCCGCCGGAGAGTTTTCTGGTCAAGGTCGATCCTCTCCTCGCAGGCGTGCGCGAGAAACTGGATGGCGAGTACGCAGCTTCGGATCAGATTGCCGGAACGCTCTCGAAGAGCTGGGCTGAGAAGCTTGGCCTGAAAGCTGGCATTCCCATACCGGTCGGCGCATTCGACGCACACTGGGACGCAATCGGAGCTGGTTGCGGCACCGATGACATGGTGAATGTAGTCGGGACCTCGACCTGCATCATCGGAATTACGCCATCGGTAAATCTTGTTCCCGGCGTCTGCGGCGTGGTGCAGGGAAGCGTGCACCCCTGGCGCACCGGAATTGAAGCCGGACTTTCCGCCGTGGGCGACATCTTCAACGCGATCGCGACTCGCGCCGGCACCGATGTGCAGACGCTGAGTCAGGGCCTGGAGAATTATCGTGCGGGACAGACGGGTCTGCTGCGTATGACGTGGGACAATGGCGACCGCACTGTGCTGGTCAATCCGAACCTGCGCGGCGTCACGCTGGGATGGAATCTTCAGACCACGGCGCAGGACGAGTTGTTCGCCGCGATCGAAGGCACGGCGTTCCACACCAGAGTAATCCTCGACCGCATGGCGGCAAACGGAGTGAATATCAAGCGCGTCATCAACGCGGGTGGTATTCCGCAAAAGAATGATGTGCTGAACCGGATTTACGCCAACGTGTTGGGACGTCCCGTGCTGGTGCCGAGCAAGAGCGTGACCAGCCTGGGTTCGGCGATCTTCGCGTTCCTGGCAGCCGGAACTTTCAAAACGATCGAAGACGCGCAGAAGAAGATTTGCCCCCCGAACCGGGTGTTCGAACCCGATAAGGCCGAGCAGGGCGTCTATGAAGAACTTTACCCGCTGTACAGCAAACTCTATTTCTCTCTGGGAGACCCCAGCGACAAAGCCGGTATCGGCGGAGTGCTGCCCACGCTGATCCGCGTGGCTGAGTCGGTACACAAGCCGTCGTAGATGTAGGCGCGAGCGCCTCGCTCGTGCAGGAACATTATAAGCTACGTGGGAACAGCCCCCCGGTTGTCGAGCGAAGCGAAGCCTCTGTAGCTTTTGGTTTTGGATGAGGCAGCGATTGAGCGCTGCTGTGCCACAGTAGCGACGAGCGCCTTCGGCCGCCAAGGTACCTCAGGGCTGAAGCCCAACAAATACGTCCATCTGAATGCAGGCCTGAAGGCCTGCTCCAGGCAGCGACCCTAGCGGCGTCCCCAGGTGGTTCGTGGTGGGCGACATCAATGCCTTAGAATAATCATTCTTGCCTGCTCCCCTTGAACTCGACCGTCTGCGCGTGGTGCTGGTCTCGTCGCGCAATCCGCTTAACATCGGCGCCGCAGCACGGGCGATGAGCAATTTCGGTTTCTCAAAACTTCGGGTGGTGAACCCGTACGAAAAAGCGTTTCGCACGGCGGTTTCCGCGGTCGGCGCGGCGGACCTGTTGGCCAGCGCGGAAGAATATGACACCGTCGCTGAGGCCGTTGCCGACTGCACCCTGGTGGTAGGGACAACTGCCGTTCGGCATCGCGAATTGCATCATCCCTTGCGACGCCTGGAAACTGGTGGCCGTTTGATCCGCAAACACATGGGAGCCGGCAACATCGCTCTTCTGTTTGGTTCGGAGAGATATGGACTCTCGAAAGAGGACCTCAGCTATTGCCACTGGCTGATCCGCATTCCCACTCTTGAAAAGAATATCTCGATGAACCTGGGTCAGGCCGTCGCGGTATGTCTATACGAATTGATTCGGGATGGCAGGGCTGCCGGAAGATCCGAGAAGCAAAACCTTGCTACTGGTGGAGACATCGAACGAATTACAGACTTGCTTGCCGATGTGCTGAGCACCAGCAGCTATATGCTGCCGCAGCGGGCTGCTGAGACCGGGCAGCGAATTCGCCGCATGGTGCGCCGCCTCAAGCTTTCTGCCCAGGATGTCGAGGCCTGGCTGGGAATTCTGCGCCACCTGCAATGGCAAATGCGGTCGGAAAAAAAGAAGGCACAAGAGTGATTGGTCCATCGAGATTCTACGCACCAAAAAATCATTTACACTAACAGGGAAATGACTGATCGGATCGTCTGCTCGTGCATTACCTGCCCCAAATGCGGTACGTGGGTCGTCGTCGAACGGGAAATGACCAGGGAGACCAACAAGGAAAAGTTGAACACCACCTGCCCGGGCCCCGAATGCGGCAAGCAATTTTCTTTTGCTGTTGGCGAGACCAAGGTCTTTGAGGTGCCGATGAGCCTGTTCGAGCGACGGCACTTCTACCGGTCCGAACTGTCGTAGCCTTCCTTGCGTTTACTGATTGTCCTGCAGCGCACATAGCGTACACTTGGGGCGGTGTCGCGTACGCTGACGACAACTGAGGTTCCACTCTCCGCCACCGGGTTTCGCCCGCGCATTGGCTCCCTTCTGCTTCTTGCCATCTGGTTTGGGATTGTTGCCGGCCTCGTCGAAGGCACCGGCTTGTTGCTGTTTCAGCGAATCAATTGGGAGCGGTGGGGACCCAATCTGCATGTCTCAGCGGACATCTTCTGGATCTCGCCAATCGTCGATCTGATCTTATTTTCTGCTGTGATCCTGGCTTTGTGGACGGTCGGCCGCCTGATTTCAAAGGCCGGTAGGCTGCAGGTCGCGGCGGCCTTGCTTACTGCCCTCACTTTGTACGACTGGCTCACGGTCACGGGCCGTCTATCCCATCTTGCCTGCCTGTTGCTTGCGACGGGTATTGGAGTCGCGTTCAGCCGGTGGGTGGCCAGGCACGAGAACGCCGTTCTGCAATTCGCCCGGCGGACGTTGCCAGTAGTTGCTGGAATCGTGGTGCTGTCAGTTGTCGGAATTCAGGGCGGCCGCTGGCTCCATGAAAGCAGGGCGGTAGCCAGATTGCCGGATGCGGCAACAGATGCGCCCAATGTTCTCGTTATCGTCCTGGATACATTGCGCGCCGATCATCTTTCTTCTCTTGGCTACGGTCGTCCCACAAGTCCGAATATCGATCGCCTGGCCACGCAAGGCGTGCTGTTCGAAAACGCCATCTCAGCTTCGTCATGGACTTTCCCCTCGCATGCGTCTTTGCTGACGGGCCGCTATCAGTACGAACACGGCATGGACAAGATCGGGCAAATGCCTGTGCTGCGTTCCCAGGCTTTCAGTCCCAACGGTTTGCCCACCTTGGGAGAGGCGCTGATGCAGAAGGGATACCGCACCGGTGCTTTCTCTGCCAATCGCACCTTCTTCACCCGCGATCTTGGGTTTGGACGCGGCTTTGTCCACTTCGAAGATTATTTTCATTCGCCTGCCGATATGTTCGTGCGCACCCTTTATGGACGCGAGTTTGCGCGGATTTACCTGAATCGGAGCGACAAGAGTAAGGTCAAGCGCGCACTCCGCTTCATGGGAATCGATTCGCTGCTGGATAAGGATTCGGAGGGATCGGGCAAATACGGCGGTGCCCAGGGCGTCCGCAAACGCGGTGACGTGGTAAATCAAGAAGTCTTAAGCTGGATTGACCGTGGTGGGAACCGCCCTTTCCTTGCCTTCCTGAATTATTTCGATGTGCACTATCCCTACGGCGGACCGCCGACTTATCCGAAGCAGGCCTGGGACCACGGCGGAAACATCGAGCAGTACGATTCCGGGATCAAGTACGCCGATGACGCTATCGGGCGCCTCATGCAGGCGCTCGATCAGCGCGGGCTGACGAAAAATACTTTGGTGATCGTTACTGCGGATCACGGAGAGTCTCTAGGACAACACGGGCTTGCCTATCACGGGCAGGCGCTTTACTGGGAATTGATTCACGTGCCGATCGTGATTCGATATCCGGAGCATGTTCCAGCCGGGGTCCGCGTCGCTGTTCCGGTCACTAACTCCGCGCTTCCTGCCACCATCATGCAGTTGCTCGCTCCAGACGCGAAGGAAATATTTCCAGGTCGTCCATTGAATGCTCTCTGGACAAACCCGGTAGCACCTTCGAACTGGCCGGATGCGCTTTCTGAAGTTTCCAAGAACAACATCATCTCGGAAGAGAACAAGGCAGTTGGAAAACTGGTTGCGACCTCTGCCGACGGTCCCATGAAGTCGGTGGTTACGACCCGCTGGCATCTGATCGTACACAAGGAACTTGGAGACCAGCTTTACGACTGGCTGCATGATCCAGGAGAAGCGAACAACCTGATTCATACGGCTGAAGGCCAGGAAGTGGCTCGTGAGTTAAGCACGCGGTTGCAAGGGCTTCTGGCCCGATCGTCCGGCGCAAACCAGAACTGTCACCTCGATCGCGTTGCACGATGGCCGGTTTGACCAGCAGCAGAACAAATTTCGTCGCGGGTCGTCACGCGACAATTGACGATTACTACCAGATGGAAGCTAAAGCCGGCTCCAGACTGGCGATCAAAGTCCACGCCGAGGCCATGGTCCCAGCCAACCGACTGGATCCCGTGATCGCCATCGTGGACCAGAACGGCGAACCCTATCAGACTTGCCGCAATCCAGGCGACGATCATACGCAGGCGCCGGGTATCGCCGACCCGACTCCGAACTCTTTTGACGACATTTGCGTGAATGACGACATCAATCCCGGCGTCAATACTGACGCCCGGTTGGAGATTTTGGTGCCGGCTGGACGTGAAGCTCAAGTAGAATTGAAGATACGCGTGTCCGACTGGAACGGACAGGCTGGGGGCCAGCTCCCCTACGAAATGCAAGTCCTGGAAACCGAAGGGCCGCCTGAGACGGCCCGGGCCGCGCGGCAATAGCGCGTGGGCATCGGTTGTGAGCGCTCCTTTCCGGTTACTGCGGGATGCGAAGGGCGCGATGTTAAGATCAGAGCATAGGAGTTTTCATGAGAGTTGATCTGCTGGCGCTTTACGCTGGTCCCGACCAGGTGATGACGGTGACTTCCGGGCTGGCCAGCATCCTGGGCCTTCTGCTGATCTTCTGGAACAAGGTTGTGGGCATCTTTTTCAAGGTTGTACGGAAAATTACTGGCGCCCCAGAGCCTTCCCCGGTTGAGGCTCCTAAAGACACTCCCAAAGGAACTCCGTAAACAGATTCCTTAAACGAACTCTGTAGACCCGGGTCCGCTTCTTGCGCAAAAAAGCAATCGTCATCGGCTTGGACGGGCTCGAGCCCAGCATTGTGGAATCCATGCTGGAACGCGGAGAGCTCCCCAACCTGGCAAAAATCCGCGCTTCGGGCAGTTACTCACGCCTGAAAACAACCTATCCCGCACAGACTCCTGTCGCCTGGTCGTCGTTCGTTACTGGCACGAATCCGGGCGGTCACGGAATTTTTGATTTCATTTCGCGTGATCCGCAAACCTATTTGCCTGACGTCGCGCTGACTCGCTTCGAACGCCCAAAAAGCATGCTGGCTCAACCGCGTGTGGTGAACCGGCGGAGAGGCGTGCCGCTGTGGCAGACGCTTTCGGCCGCAGGCGTTCCCAGCACTGTACTGCGTTGTCCGTGCACATTTCCTCCGGAAGCAATGCAGGGCAGGATGCTTTCTGGAGTGGGCGTTCCCGATCTTCGCGGCAGCCAGAGCAAAGGCACGTTCTACACCCAGGACAAGTCGGTGGTTGCCGAGGAGAATGAGCAGCTGATTTTTCTGGATCAGGGCGCAGACATTACCACGCGGGTGATCGGGCCTCGCAATACGAAAGCATCGCCGGCGGCGGATACGTCCTGCGAGGTGCGCGTCCACGTCGACAAGGTGGCGCGCAAGCTGGTCATTCAGACAGGCGGCTCACCGGCAAAGATTGAAGTCCCGGAAAAAGGCTGGAGCGAGTGGGTACGATTCAAATTCAAGTTCTCCATGTTGCAATCGGTAACCGGAATCGCTCGTTTTTACGTCCGGCAACTGGAGCCGCACCTCGAGTTTTATCTTTCTGCGGTCAACTTTGATCCTGCTGCGCCTATGTTCCCGGTTTCAGCTCCGGCGGAGTACGCGAAAGAGTTGGCTGACAAGGTTGGCCTCTTTTCCACCCTAGGCATGGCGGAGGACCACAACGGGCTGAACAACGGCCGACTGGATGAAGCGGCGTACCTGCAGCAATGTGAACTGGTTTTGAGCGAGCGCGAGCGTGCCATGCGCTTTGAACTCGAACGCTTCAGCGAAGGCTTCTTCTTTATGCTGTTCGATACCCCGGACCGGGTGCAGCACATGCTGTGGCGTTTTCGCGACCGTGAGCATCCCGGATTCGAGCCTGACCTGTCGCCAGAACTAGCCACCAAAATCGAAGAACACTATCGGCGCTGTGACGCCGTGCTCAGTGCTGTGCTGGATAAGGTTGACGAAAACACGTTGCTGATCGTCCTCTCGGATCACGGTTTCGGAACTTTTCGCCGCGCCTTCGACACCAATACCTGGCTATGGCAGAACGGACTGCTCGCCCTCAAAGACGGACGCAAGCCGGGAGAGGATGCTGGAGGGTTCTGCTGCGGTCGACTGGTCGAAGACCTACGCCTACGCCATGGGACTGGGTGGCATTTATCTGAACATCAAGGGGCGGGAGAGCGGCGGAATTCTGGAAGAGGGAAGCGAAGCTGAACGCGTGCGCCGCGCAATTCAGACTGGCCTGGCGGAGTTTCCCGATGCGCAGACCGAGCGAGCGGCGATTCGCAGTGTGTCACGCCGTGAAGAGTTATACTCGGGTGCGTTTGTAGAGAACGCGCCGGACCTGCTGGTAAATTTTCATCGTGGATTCCGCGTTTCGTGGCAAAGCGCGGTGGGCGGTTTTGCGCAATCCATGCTGGAAAATAACATGCGCCGCTGGAGCGGAGATCACATTGTGGATCCGGAATCGGTTCCCGGTATTTTGTTCATGAATCGCGCGGCTCGGAACAGCCAACCGGCAATTATCGATCTGGCGCCTACGGTCCTGAACTATCTCGGAGTCGCGGTGCCCGAATCCGTGGAAGGCTCGCCGCTATTCTGATGAAGCAGACTCTGACCAATACGACTCTGACGACATGAAAATCTGCGTTCTCGGACTGGATTGTGCGGCACCCGAAGTGATCTTCGGCGATGAGCGTCTGGTGAACCTGCGCCGCCTGATGGACCTGGGAGTCTACGGACGCCTGGAGAGCGTGATTCCTCCCATCACGGTTCCTGCATGGATGTGCATGAGCACCAGCCAGGACCCGGGTTCGCTCGGCGTCTACGGATTCCGCAATCGTTCTGATCATTCTTACGACAAACTCGCCTTCGCGAACTCGGCATCGATCAAGGCGCTGGCCATCTGGGACCAGCTGGCGCGCGAAGGGAAGAAGTCGATCATCGTTGGCGTGCCGCCGAACTATCCTCCACGCAAGGTAAACGGCATCAGCATTGGCTGCTTTCTTACGCCGGACACGGTCAAGAATGACTTTACCTATCCACCGTCGCTCAAAGCGAAGATCAACGAACTGGTGGGAGAGTATCCGGTCGATGTAAAGAACTTTCCGCACCGATAAAAAAGACTGGCTCAAGCAGGAGATTTTCAACATGTGCGGCAAGCAGTGGGCGGTGGTGCGCTGGTTGCTGACCGAGCAGGAATGGGACTACTTCCACTTTGTGGACATCGGTCTCGATCGAATGCATCATGGCTTCTGGAACTATTTCGATCCCCGGCACGTGCAGTTCGACCCTGATAATCCGTATCAGGATGCGATTCCTGAGTACTACCGTCTGCTCGACGAGCAGATTGGTAGCGTTCTCGAATTGCTGGACGACGAAACCATCCTGCTGGTGGTCTCAGATCACGGTGCGCAGCGGCTGGACGGCGGTTTCGCCATCAATGAATGGCTCATTCGGGAAGGGCTGTTGGTGCTGAACGAATATCCGAAGACGCTGACGCCGTTTGAAAAGCTGAATGTGAACTGGAGCAAGACTAAAGTCTGGAGCGAAGGCGGGTACTACGCCCGCGTCTTTTTCAATATGCAGGGACGCGAACCGCAAGGCGTGGTTCTTGCGTCGGACTACGAGTCTTTTCAAAACGAAATGAAAGCCCGCCTCGAGACACTGCCTGGCGAGAACGGTCAGACGATGAAATCTCTGGTGTTCAAGCCTCAAGAGATCTATCGCCACGTGCGCAATGTTGCTCCCGACCTGATTGTCCATTTCGGAGAACTCTACTGGCGTTCGATTGGAACGGTCGGACATGCGAAGCTTCACGTTCAGGAAAACGATACCGGCCCGGACGGCTGCAATCATGCACAGCACGGAATGTTCATTCTGACCGCACCGAATTGCCCGCTGAGCGGCGAGTACGAAGGAGCACGACTTGTTGGACATTGCTCCCACGTTGCTGGACCTGGCCGGATACGAGATTCCAGAAACCATGCAGGGGCGTTCGCTGGTTGCCGGCATGGAAAAGAAGGGCCCGGGCGGCGGCTCCGACGAGGAATCTCAAAGAATCGTCCACGACCGCCTCGCAGGCCTGGGTTACGTGTAGCGGGAGCAGAGGTATGGGTCTCTCGCGAGCAGCGAAAGAAGTAACGACGCGTGGGGCATCGACAACGGGAAGGACACGACTTCAGTCGTGCCACCTCGGCCTGGTGGGAATGCGGCTTCAGCCGCTGCGGTCCGCTTTAGCAGGGCAATCGGTTCTGGAGGAAACATGTTTAGAAGGTTCTTGCTACTCCTGTTCACCACTGTCTTCATAGCATCTGCACTCGCCCAAGAAAGCCAGTCATCATTCGACGGAAAGAGTTGGTGGGACCACATCAAAGTACTGGCCGCCGACAACATGGAAGGCCGCGACACGGGAAGCGCAGGACTCAAGAGAGCGGAAGCATACGTCGTCACTCAATTGAAGACGGCTGGGCTCCAACCTGCGGGCGCGAAAGGCTACTACCAGCCGGTGAAGTTCGAATCGCGGCAGCTGGTGGAAAAAGATTCGAGCGCTTCTCTGGTTCGTGACGGCAAGGCCGAGCCCCTGACTCTGGGTGAAGATGCCATTTTCAGTACGCGCGTCGATCTGGCTCCGAGCGTCGATGCTCCCCTGGTATTTGTCGGTTACGGGTTGAGCATTCCAGAGAAAGACTTCGACGATCTCGCCGGACTCGATCTCAAGGGCAAAGTGGCGGTCCTGATCACCGGCTCTCCATCACAGATTCCATCGGCAGTGGCGTCACACCATCAAACCGCGGCGGAGCGCTGGAAGCCTTTGCGCGCGGCGGGGGCGGTCGGGATTATCTCGATCCCGAACCCCGCTTCCATGGATGTCCCCTGGGCCCGCATTGCTTTGAACCGTTTGCATCCGAGTATGGAGCTGGCAGGCGCGGAATTCAATGAAACCGAAGGAGAAAATCTGGCGCTTAGCCTTCAATCCGGCGCACGCGGACAAATTGTTTGCCGGGTCGGGCCATGCCTTCCAGGAACTGGCAGAGCTGGCGAAAGAGCGCAAACCGTCTGCCGCACTTCCCATTGTCAGTCTCGATCAAGGCCAAAGCGAAGCTTAAAAAGAAAACGGTGATGTCTTCAAATATCGTGGCCAGTCTGTCAGGGAGCGATCCGCAGTTGAAGAACGAATACGTGGTTCTCTCGGCGCACATCGACCACGTTGGAATTGGCGAGCCGGTGAATGGCGACCGCATTTACAACGGGGCCATGGACAACGCATCTGGAGTGGCCGTGCTGCTCGATGTTGCTGCCTCGTTGAAGAAGCACCCTGAGAGTCTGAAACGCTCGCTGCTTTTCGTATTTGTTACCGGTGAAGAGAAAGGTCTTCTCGGATCGAAATATTTCGCCGCGCATCCCACGGTCGATGCGAAATCAATGGTGGCCGACATCAACATCGACATGTTCCGGCCTCTGGTGCCGCTGAAACTCATCACTGTGCTCGGATTGGCGGAATCCGATCTTGGCGACGCAGCCCGTCAGGTCGCGGAATCGGACGGCGTCACCGTCCAGGCCGATCCTCAGCCTTTGAGAAATGTATTCGTCCGTAGCGACCAGTACAGTTTCATTCGTCGCGGCATTCCGTCGCTGGCAATGGATATTGCTCCCAGCACTCCACAGGAAAAACAGATTTACCAGGACTGGTTGACCAACCGCTACCACGCACCGTCGGATGATCTGGACCAACCGGTTGATCTTGCGTCAGCGGGCAAGTATGAAGACATCATCCGGCTGCTCATGATCAAAGTCGCGAACGATCCGGGGCGTCCGCAGTGGAAGGCGGACAGTTTCTTCCGCCGCTACGCCGAGCCAGGGAACAACTAAGCAACTCAGCCCAGCTCTGACAGGGGAAATATGCGCAACGTATTTCGATTGGTAGCAATTCTCTGTGCAGTCGGATGCATCATGGGCTCCGGTCGGGCTTCTGCTGGCTCCGGGCCGGCGAAGATCGGTACGTCTTCGGTGTGGCAGTTGCCTGAGCAGTTCATGGCCAAAGCGCACGCGGCCTGCGACAAGACAGCTCCATCGGGATTCGCCGAATGCGTCATGAACCAGATGGCGCCGGCTGGCGCTTCCGCGGACGCGGTCAGCTTCACTCGCGCGCTCTACAAGCAGAGTCACGGCGATGTCGGCATCATGACCGGTTTTCAGCCAGTTGGTCCGGTGGACATCGCATGGATTACTTATCCACTGCGGGCGAATACCAACTACGGTCTGCTACTGGTCAACGGAAAGCCGAGGACGGTAAACGTCGAAGATCTGAAACTGCTCGATAAGAAGACGATGCAGCAGAGTCCGCAATTCAAGGACCTCCGGTTTCAATTTCCCAAGGTCGACGTGTGGCCGGGGGATCGCGACGGAAAGACCTGGCCCAATTCGCAAACCGGCCCCGATGGCGGGATACAGTTCACGGTGGGTTATCCGCTGATTAACGGTTGTCACGCCTGCGCCCACGCCGGGTCCGCGCTGTTCACCTGGAATTTCAGCGCTCAAGGCAAATTTCTGGGAACAACGTTCGTCGGCATGACCCCGCCGCCTCTGTAGTACGACTGTGTGGGGCGGCCACTCCTGTCCGCCGCTTTTGACTTTGTCTTTGACTTTGACGTTCCGCGCAATCGGGAACGATCCGGTTCACTCTAAATTCAACTTGAAAGGCGCCGGACAGGAGTGTCCGCCCCACACGAGATGCTATTCTGTTGCACCCATGGGAAGCGTCTCTCTTCTCGCCAAGTATTTCGCGCTCGCGTTCAGCGCCTTGCTGCCGCTGATTAACCCTCTGGGATCAGCTCTTGTACTGCTCGGACTCGTAGGTGATGCGCCTGCTTCCGTTTATCGTGACCTCGCGCGCAAAATCGCGATCCGCACTACGCTTTTCCTGGCCGTGGTCGAACTGGTGGGAACAGCCTTGCTCGAATTCTTTGGCATTTCTCTTCCCGTGGTACAGGTTGCCGGAGGACTTGTGCTCGCCTCCATGGGATGGGGATTGCTGAACCAGCACGAGGTCCAAGCCGATCCTGACCGCACCCAGGTGGCCGAAACCAGCTTCGGATCTCTGCAGCAGAAGGTTTTCTATCCGCTGACATTTCCGGTCACCGCCGGGCCGGGCTGCATCGTGGTGATGCTCACGTTGAGCGCCCATGCTTCGGTGAAGGGCGTGCTCGGTGATGTTACGGCACACGTAGGAGTCTTTCTGGCGGTGGTGGCTCTGAGTCTGCTCGTTTTCGTTTGCTATGCCTATGCTCCAAAGATCACGGCACGGATTCAGCCCCAGACCGCGCATGGCATCCTGCGTGTCATCGCCTTTGTACTTTTGTGTATCGGAGTGCAAATTACCTGGAACGGTGTGGAAGCACTATTGAAGACGCTGATCAAGTCGTAATCACTGATCTATCGTGGGTGGCCGGAATTCACTGGCAAATACTCATTCACCAGACCGAGTAATTCATCGCGCAGAAACGGACCGCCTGCCAGCAGACCGGAGAGCAGAGACGACTTCAGGTTGCAGCGCAACGGCGAATTCTCCAGCGTGCTGATGAAACCCCCGGCACTCGTTACCAGGGCGGCGCCGCCGGCGATGTCCCATTCATTTTTTGGAGTAAGAGTGAAGGTGATGTCTGCCAGGCCGGCCGAGACCAGAGCCAGTTTGTAAGCCACGGAACCCATCGGCTGCACTTTTACCGAGGTATTCTCAAAGCGTTTCCACTCGCCACGTTTGGTCTCGCTTCGACTGGCCAGAATGATGGCGCCTTCGATGGTAGTTCGCTGGCTGGCTTGAACCGGCTTTCCGTTGTAAGTCACGCCTGAATCAAGAGAGCCTAAAAAGATCTCGTTGGTAGCGGGATTACAAATTCCTCCGGCAACCGGGATTCCGTCTTCGACCATCGCGACCGAAACGCAGAACTCGGGGATACCTGCAACAAATTCGCGGGTGCCGTCCAGAGGATCAACGATCCATACCCGCTTTTTCTCGAGACGAGAAAGATCGTCCACGGTTTCTTCCGAGAGCCATCCTTCGCCTTCACGCAGCAATTCGCTTCGCAACAGCGAGTCAATTGCTTTATCTGCTTCGGTGACCGGATCGTGACCCGCTTTGTATTCAGCTTCAATCTCTCCCGGCGTGAAACGGGCGAAGACCTGGCGGGCAGATTCCAGCGCAGCCTGGATTCGTTGCACCGTCTCGGTTTGAAAAGAACTATTCATGAGTCAAGCTTTACCGTTCTTTGCGAACTTTGCGGATTTCCTTTGCGCAACTTTGCGGTCAAAATCTTTAACCGCAAAGGTCGCAAAGGAAATCCGCAAAGTTCGCAAAGAAACCTGCGGTGTTGGGCTCCGCAGGACAGCCGGTGGCGGCTGTCCCCACGTCGGTCCTAAGCGCGTTCTCCAATGGCGCCGAAGAAGCCTTCGCGTTCCAGGTGCAGGATGATCTCCTGCGCCGCTTCTTCGGGCGTCAGGTCCGCCGTGTTGATCACAACCTCAGCATCCTTCGGTTCTTCGTAAGGATCTGAGATGCCGGTGAATTCCTTGAGAATTCCAGCGCGGGCCTTGGCGTACAGACCCTTGCGGTCGCGCTGCTCGCATACATCCACCGACGTAGACACATGCACCAGGATGAATCCGCCCACCGGATCGATCAGGCTGCGTACGTATTTACGAGTTGCGTCGTAAGGCGCGATGGGAGCGCAGATCGCGATGCCGCCATTCTTCGTGATTTCGGAAGCAACGTATCCGATGCGGCGGATGTTGATGTCGCGATGCTCTTTCGAGAATCCCAGTTCGGACGAGAGATTCTTGCGCACCAGGTCGCCGTCCAGCAGAGTGACTGGACGTCCTCCAGTTTCCAGAAACTTGGTGAGCAACACGTTGGCGATGGTCGATTTGCCCGAACCGGAAAGTCCGGTAAAGAAAATCGTCACGCCCTGCTTGTGCCGTGGCGGATAGCTGCGCCGCAGCTCCTGCACCACTTCCGGATAGGTAAACCAGCTGGGAATGTCGCGGCCTTCGTTCAGCCGCTGGCGGAGTTCCGTGCCTGAGATGTCCAGAACGCGTGCCCCTTGCGGCACTTCGTCCGTCGGGAAATATTTGTCCTGGTCTTCGAGGTAGACCATCATGTTGAACGGCACCATGGTGACGCCGATTTCGGTCTCATGTTTCTTGAAGACTTCCTGGGCCTCGTACGGACCGTAGAAAGGCTTGCCGTCGGTGTCTTTGCCAGGACCGGCGTGGTCGCGGCCGACGATGAAGTGGCTGCAACCGTAGTTCTTGCGAATCAGTGCGTGCCAGATGGCTTCGCGCGGTCCGCCCATGCGCATGGCGAGCGGCAGAAGAGAAAGCTTTACGGTTCCCTGCGGATATTTCGACGACAGCAACTGGTAACAGCGCACGCGAGTGAAGTAATCCACGTCGCCGGGTTTGGTCATGCCCACGACAGGATGAATCAGCAGGCTCGCTTCCACCTGCTTGGCAGCGCGGAAGGTAAGTTCCTGATGAGCGCGGTGCATGGGATTGCGCGTCTGAAAGGCCACGATGCGGCGCCAGCCCAGGCGAGCAAATTCGGCGCGAAGTTCGGCAGGTGTCAGGCGCAGCGAACGAAAATCATAGTGTGACGGAAGCTGCGTACCTTCGATGCGTCCGCCGACGTACCAGGGATTCGCCTTGTTGATTGTGTAGTCCGCGCCAGGATGGGCTTTGCTCGTGCTGTTAAATACCGCTTTGGCTTCCGCCGTGCGGTCGGGCTGCCATACATCCTCGACGTGGAGCACTGCGAGCATGACGCCTTCGGGATCGCGCAACGCAACCTTGCTGCTGCCCGGCTGCAACGTCTTGGCGAAGGCTTCAGTGACATCGAGCGTGATCGGAATGGGCCAGAGCACGCCGCTGGCCAGCTTCATGTTTTGACAGACCCCGTCGTAGTCGGCGCGATTCATGAATCCGCGCAAGGGGAGAGAAGCCGCCGCTCAGCAGCAACTCGAGATCACAGAGTTGGCGGGCCGTAAGGTCCCACGAAGGCCATTCGCGCGAGCTGGCTTTTAGCTGGTTGACGGTTTCGGGTTGGACGATGAGATCAACAAGTTCTCCACCGTGCGGGGGAATCAGGTGACTGCTCGAAGTGCTCAAACTCTTTTGCCTCCTGGAATTTTTAAGAGATTCCGGCGTCCGTAAGATTTGCTGGTAAATGCTACAGATGAAGAAATCCTGCCACTTCACTGGTGTGAGACGGCTGCGTCGGTTTGCCTGTTGCTTGCAGCTTCGTTCTCAATCGCTCCAAAATTAACGAGCGAGTGTCGCAGGTATCTGTCCTCTGCCCAGAGGACAGTGATGACCGATATGACCAAGCGCAACCAGGGAACGGGAGATCCCTTCCAGTTTAAAACAAAATGGGATGCCGATAGGGTGTGGCACACTGAAAATCGGTAAATATCCTCGATTGACAGTATGACCAGTGTTATCCACAAGTTGACCCGGGGTTATTGTCTCGCCATCAGGTAAAAGATGTAATTTGTTCCGACTCGTCCTGTACGTGCGGGAAATTTTTTCGCATTGGATTCTCTCATAGCTTGAAGATAAAGAACTTACGCATGACTTCCGCAATACCATCATCGTGCCGAAAGGTCGGCAGGCTCGGCAATTTCGCACGCCCACGGACAGGTTTACGGTGGAATATATCTCTCTGGCACGCCAGCGGAAAATGAATTGGCATTCCAACGGTATTGCCACTGATCCTGAGTCGGCCCCGCAACTTTGCGGCACCTTAGTAGGGTGCACAAAACAAATAGCTTATTCTCATTTCGGGATCCATCTATGAGAATTAGCGGTCCTATTTGGAATATCCGCAAAGAAGGCATATTTCGAGGAAAAATTGGAAATCCACGGTGCACATGGCAGTGTGCATGCTATGAATTTTGGGAGAAACCCAAACATATTGGGAGCGTTGGGTGATGTGGATGCCTTCGGGCACTGCGCGCAAGCTCCTTCAATTAAAACATCGCCCGAATCCGGGCCTGAAATCAATTTAGATCAGGGGGAAAGCCGAAATGAACGAAAGCTCTATTCGGCTGGGTCCGCGTGAACAGCAGATAGCCGAGCTGCTGCTTCAGGGTTGCGACAATTCAGAAATTGCCCGACAGCTCAAGATGGCCCGGCGCACCGTAAAAGCGCACTTTAATCGTCTATTTTTACGTTTCGCGATTACTGGCGGTATCAAGCGAGTCAAACTCGCAACTATTCTTTATCGGAGGCAATTATGTTTGGAGAACAACGTTACGGAAACCGGACCCCAAGTGAGCGAGAGCACCAAGTCATCGAACTCGTCGCCCAAGGTCTCAAAAACCGCGAAGTCGCGGACGCCATCGGAACCACAGAGCACGTTGTCAAAAACTACTTACGAATCATCTACGACAAGCTCGGACTCTGGAACCGAGTCGAACTGGCCCTCTGGTACGAAGCGCGCCGCCAGCAAATCCCGGCGCACGCCTGAGGTTTTGGAAAGCTGGGAACAGAATATTCTGAGCCTCCATCATCCCGGTCCTCGCCGCCATCATCTTCAGCGCTGAATTGGAAGCGATTCGGGCCCCTTACGAACGAAGACCCTCGCCATGAGCGAGGGTCTCGTTTTTGCGAATGTTCCCGTAAAATGTTTTACGACCTCAATTACTCACCTGCAGCCTCGTGACTCCAGATCACGTAATTGCTGGGCCGCTTGCGGGGAACCTCTTTTCGCGGCGGCTACAAGCAGAAGGCGTGCCTGATCGCAGCTCTGAGGAACTCCATCCCCTCTCGCATAGAGATCCGACAATAGAACTTCCGCTGTTGCATTCTGCTTTCTCACAGCCTTCCAGAGCAACTTAGCGGCTTCCGACGAATCCCTGGGGCCCGTGCCGCCCCCGAGAAAGCGTTGCGCCTGTCGTAGATCGCTGGCGCCGCTCTCCTCAATTGGCGCGGTCGGGTGCGACCTCTCAGCACCGGGCAAAGGCGACCGTTGAGATGCGGGCTGAACTCCGGCGGGTACTGCTGCAGGCTGCTGCGCTGGCGTGGTCGCGGATTCCTTCGGTGCTTCGGCGGCTGGAGCTGGCTGCGAGATTGTTTCCTTCGGGGTAGTGCTTTCCGCGGACGGCGAATCGCTCGGCGGAGCTGAGGTTGGCGCGATCATCTCCGGCGCCGGGGTGGCGACATGGGAGGATGTCCTCGTCTTATTCCATGAGTTCCACTGCACATAGCCAATGCCAGCGGTAACGATCAAGACTGCTGCGATGGCGTATTTCCAACCGCGCCTGGGCGCAACATCGAACTCACTCAAACTGCTGAATCTTTGTTCCCTCACCCACTGTACATCGTTCGTGGAACCCGCCATCTCTGGTTCGGTGGTCTTGGGTGCGGTGGAATTCGGAACGGTAAAGTTCGCGGTTGCAACCGGCGGTGCGGGATGGAGCGTCCCACCACAACGGCTGCAGAATTTGTGGCCGGTGGGATTTTGATGCTGGCACGCAGAACAGACAACGCCCAGAAATTTCGCATCCAGCATGCGAGAGGAAGGCGTCGATTCGGAGGGCATGTTGCCCGACTCCCGCTTGAGTTCTTCCAGAAGGTTACTCACGGCCCGCTCGCGTTTCGCTGGAGGATTGCCAAAGTACACATTCGCCCAACGGCGAAGATTGCGCTCCAGACAGTGGATTGGTGAGCGGATTCAGTTCCGCGGCGGGCACGGTGTCTGGCAGCTTGTCCCAGAGATTAGGCACACTTGTCCTCCGACTGCATGCTTGATATTAGACATCAAATTTTGTCTGGAAGTTGTTAATTCTTAGGTGTGGAAAACGCGAAGATGTGGAAAAGTATTGCAGCGTTGCTGATGAACTTTACGGGCAAGCTTTCCGGTTCGCGGGCTCGAACTGGTCCTGTTGGGCATCCTTTTGGTTGGTGAATTTTCCGTCAGCGGTCTTGCCGTACAGCTCGCTGTCTGAGCAGTAGTAGAGGGCAGTGTGGACGTCAACCCACACCTGTGTATTCGGATTTCCCAGGTTGACGGGCGCCGCAGGAGGCTCTGCCAGTCCCAGGTTCACCATCAGTTTTTCAAACAAACTCATCTCAGGAGGGGCTGGCGCCGATGACCTGGCTATTTCCCGCCGGAGCAGCGTTGCCAGCTGCGGTGGTGCCCGCCGGACGAATGCCCCAACCGGTAATTGCCAACAAGAGGATTACAGCCGGCAAATACCAGATAGATGTTCGCTCGTCGCCTTTGCCACTGTTGTGCCAGCCACTCCGCCTGCGGACTTCGACGGGTCTTGACCGTCTGCAGCCAGTCCTGGGTCGTTTTGGCCGAAGTCCAGGGCTGGGCCTGAATCTGGTCTGCAGCCGGAACCGGGGCTAGGCCAACCGGATCGGCCGGCAGTGCTTCAACGCACTATGTCTGCCGGAACGATCCTCAGCATGTCGCTAGCTAGGAGCGTCGGCAAGCGACTGCTGTGGAAAATCCCAGGCTGGGTATGGCTTCCGCTTCGAAGTGCGAGGCGGCACTTGGTTCCAAGACGCTCTTTGCGACGTTGCGGTCGCCATGCTGCGGCTCGGGCAAAACGACAGTCCGACGAAGAAACCGATGCTACGCTCCTCCCGTGTCACGGTTTTCACGATTTCCGGCAGGATGACGCTGGAGTGTCCGTTGGAGGGACTTTCCTGTTCGTAAGGTGTCAGCCACGGAAGATCGGTCTTGATCGCCGCTGAGCGCCCTCGGAGTGCTGCAGTGATAGCCTCTACGGGGCGCGCGGTTCCGCAAATGCCGCAGAAGGATTCGCTCTCGTCAAAAAATTCACTGCCACACGCGGGGCACGTGTCTGCCATCCGTCGCAGGAAAGATTCAGACTGCGCTGTCGCCTGCGGCGAGAACGCTGTGGGCGGCTTCTCCGCTGACACATTCTCCAGCGAATCACTGCCCAGCCGTTCCAACTGAGGCTTGATTCTCTCCAGCGCTTCCAGCATGCTCTGGCGTTCCGAAGCCAGCGCTTCTTTCCACTTCATGCGCGCTGCGGTGACCATGGCTTCGCTTAACAAGTCCGGCCATAAGTTCAGCCGACCGCAGGTCCGCTTCGCGAAAAGAATTGGCGCGAGCAAAACGCAGCTCAAGTACGCCTGCAACCTGTCCCGCGTGATACACCGGCACGGCAATGAAGCCTTTTACATCGCGCTCACGAAAACGTCTCGGAGTTCACGTGCAGGCTCGGAGTGACATCCGGATAATTCAGCGCGGATCCTTTACTGATGCAATCCGCGGAGAGGGCGGAATCCGGAGCGATACGCGTACCCGCGTCCATGCGCGGCGCTTCCGGTGGCGGCACGATAAAAGAGCTGTCCTTTGTCGATGATTCCGATGGCGGCGCCGGAAGCGTTGGTGATCTTCTGCACTCTCTCGGCTACCAACTCGGCGGCAGCAGTCAAATCCAGCTGCAGGGTCTGAATCAGTTTTTGCGTTTCCACAATCGCGGAGAGATTTTCCGCGAAATCTGCCTGCACTCCCTTTGGAGCGCAAGCGATCGTTGTGCTCCTGGAGCACGTGCGCCGCCTGGAGAAGTTGCTGAAACGAGGCCTCGTCCAGAAGGGGCTTGCGTTGCGGGCTGGTGGCAGTTTGGGTCAAGCGAATCGAAACACTCCAGCCGGCGGGGGAATCCGGTAACCCTATTGTAATGCAATCCATAAACCAAACGGACTTACCGACGGCATACACCAAAGTTTGCTCTGTTTTGAGGGCAGTATCGAGGCATCTGGTTGGCATTGATCGGTAAATCTTTGAAGGATATCGCTTTAGTTACATCGTCTCGTATTTCCCGAGTTTTGTTCGTTCTAGACACGCTCACCGAAGTGAAAAGCGTGCCTCCCGCAAGCCTGCGACTATGCAAAGTTGTGCACTTTCGTCGGATTTAACCCTGCAGCCAGCATTGAGCTGGCTATGAACTTTCCAATTCGACTTCATTGCGAGCCAGATAGAAGTGAACTGCCGGAGTGATGATCAGTGACAGCACCATCGATACCAGAACGCCGCCGATCACGGCGATAGCCAGCGGTTGCAGCATCTGCGCGCCGGCTCCGAGCGCGAACGCCAAGGGCAAGCATTCCAGCTACGGTGGCGAGCGCAGTCATGACGATGGGACGCAGACGGCGCCGTCCGGCTTGTAGCATGGCATCTTCGGCGGACATTCCCGAGGCGCGGAATTTCTGGTCGGCGTCGAGCAGAAGAATTCCATTTTTCGCCACGATCCCTACCACCATGATCATTCCCATGAAGGACGAGACGTTGAAGGTGGTGCGCGTAATCATCAGCGCGATGAATACGCCTGACGTCGATAGCAATGCCGACGCAAGGATTGCCAGAGGAGCGGCAAACGATCCGAATTCAAAGAGCAGAACGATAAACACCAGAACGATCGCCAGAAGCAGGACGAGCACGAGATCACCGAAAGACTTCTGCTGCTGCTGGTACGTGCCGCCGTACTCGACGCGAATGCCGGAGGGCAGGTGCAACCCATCGACCGTCTTCTGCACGGCGGAGACCGCACTTCCCAGGTCCGTGCCTTCGAGGCGCGCGGTCACGGAGACATTGCGCTGCAGGTTCTCGCGGCGAATTTCAGTTTGCGGAGGAAGCTCGACGATCGTGGCCAGCGCTCCGAGAGTCGCCGTCTTACCCGTACTGCTGGTCAGCAAGCGTGTCGCGAATGGCTTCGAGCGATGCCCGATTTCCCGGCGGGGAAGCGCACGCGCACGACGTACGGACGATCGCCGCTGACCACGGGCGCCGTAGCGGGTTCGCCTTCCAGAATTGCAGCGGCATCAGTGGCGATTTCTTCAGGCGTGAATCCGGCGCGGGCCGCGACGCTGGGATTGATTTGAAAAGTCGTGGCCGGTCCGCTGATGGTGTTTTCGATTCCGTTCAGCACGTCAACGACGCCGGGAACTTTTCCGATCGCCTCCGCGACTTTTGGCGCCCAGGCTTCCAGCAGCGCCGGGTCTTGCGAAAATAATTTGATCTGGACAGGTTCCGGCTCGCTGGTTAAATCGCCGATCATGTCCTGCAGCACCTGCACGAACTCGACTTGCACGGCAGGTTCCTGCGCCGTCGACTTTTGTCCGCACGTCTTCGATTACGTCGTCGATGGCGCGGCTGCGGTCTTTCTTCAGCTTGACCAGGATGTCGCCGCGGTTCGCTTCCGTGACCGCAGCCAGTCCCAGTTCCAGGCCGGTGCGTCGGGAAGTGCTTTCCACCTCGGGAACAGAATTCAGAATCTGTTCCATATGACTCACCATGCGATCGGTTTCCGCGAGCGAACTGCCGGCAGGCGTCCAGTAGTCCAGAGTGAATCCGCCTTCATCCATTTCGGGCATCAGGTCGGAGCCGGAGTAGCGATAGCAGACGAACGATGCCGCGATCAGGACCAGGCTCAAACCTGCCAGCCATACGGGGCTGGGCGAGGGCGCGACGCAGCCACCTGGCATGGAATTCGACCACCTTTCTGAAGAATGTCCCGAGCGAGGCTTCTTCGGCGGCGAGCAGGCGCGCCCGCGCGTCCTCTTCGGTCGCCGCGGGCGGCAGGCTTGGGAGTTCCGGCTTGCGTCTGCCGATGAAATATTGACTCAGGCTCGGCGTCCAGGTCAGGGCCAGCGCCAGCGATGTGAACAACGACACACCCATGGTTACAGCGAGGGCGCGAAAAAATGTTCCCGTAACTCCTGTGATGGAAATCAAAGGCAGGAAGACGACGACCGGAGTGACGGTCGAACCGATCAGCGGAATTGTGATTTCCTGCAGCGCATTGTGTATGGCCTGCAGCCTGCCTTCGCCGGCGTCGCGATGCAGCACGATGTTCTCGACCACGACGATGGCATCGTCAATCACCAGCCCAACAGCCGCGGCAAGTCCACCCAATGTCATCAGATTGAAACTCTGATTGAGCAGCCTGAGCGCGATGAAAGTCACAAGCACCGTGACCGGAATTACGAGTCCCGCAACGATCGATGTTCCCCAGTCGCGCAGGAAAACCACGAGAATGATCGAAGCCAGAACCAGGCCGATCAGAATGGCATCGCGCACGCTTTTGATGGAGTCGCCCACGATGATGGACTGATCGTAGAAAGGTTTGATCTCGATTCCAGGAGGAAGCGACTTGCGAATCTCCTCAACCTGATTGTGGACTTCGTCCGCAACCTGCACCGTATTGCTGTCCGGTTGCCGGTTGATGTTGAGCAGCACAGCAGGCTTTCCGTTGGCGGTAACAATTGTGTAGACCGGCTTCACTCCGGGAGTGACCGTGGCCACGTCTCCGATGCGCACTGGAATTCCCGCGGCCGTGTTCTTGATGACTGTGTCCGCGATTTGCTGTGGAGTTCGCACTTGCCCGCTCACCAGCGCGAGAACCAGTTGATGATTGCGTTCGAACAGTCCCGGGGAATCGATCAGATTGGTGCGCCGCATTGTGTCGAGAATGTCGGTGACGGTGACGCTTGCGGTAAGGAGCTTCGCGGGGTCGGGCGTGATGTGAAATTCCGGCTGCTGTCCGCCCTGCACCAGCACCGAGGACACGCCGTCCAGCCGGTTGAGCCGTGGCTTGATCTCGTAGGTTGCCATTTCCCAGAGTTGGGTTTGTGGAACTGTGGAAGAAGTAAGGCTGTAACCAATGATGGGGAAGCTGGCGAAGGTCAGCCGATTGGCGACAATACTCGCTGTCGGCGGCAGTTCGGTCTGAACGCGCGAGATCGCGGCGTTCACATACTGCAAGGTCTGGAACATGTCTACATTCCAGTCGAAGAACAGATCGATTTCGGCTGATCCGCGGCTGGTGATCGAGCGTACTTCCTGCAGTCCGGGAACGCTGTTCACTCCTTCTTCAATCGGACGAGTGATGGTGACCATCATCTGGTCGGTGGGCATGACGCCGTTGTCCACCGCGATCAGAATGCGAGGGAAGTTGGTGGCAGGAAAAACTGCGACAGGAATGCGGAATGCCAGATATCCGCCAACCAGAGCAAGGGTCAGAATCACGAAGATCACCGGCTTCGAATGCAGCGAGAACCAGTAATTCCGGACGGGCGATTCCTGATTATGGTTTTCCCGGCTACTTGTCATTTGCCGTTTCCACTTTGATCTTGCTTTTGTCCGGCAAGCCGTATGCACCGGAGGCGACGACACGATCTCCAGCTTGCAGGCCTTCGACGATCTGCAGCGAATCGCCTTGGTGAACCCCGACTTTTACGGCCTTCTGGTTGGCGTGATTGTCGGCGCTCACTTGCATCACAGAAGTGGTTCCGTCTTGTGCAGTGAGGAGAGCGGCGCTGGGAATGATGAGCGCGTCTGGAATGGTTTGCGCCAACATAGAAACCTGAACGCTAGTGCCAGGCTTCAGAAGCTGATCGGCGTTCTTTATCTGCACCCAGACTTCGACCGTAGTGCTGTTGGGATCGAGTGCCGGGCTGACCACCGTGATTTTCCCCTCGATCGGATCTTCCTGACCGGGAACTGTGACCGTAGCGTGGTCGCCGACTTTCAGGAGCGCAGCTTCAGGTTGCGGAATGTGGGCGCGGGCGATGACTTGTGATGTGTCCATCACAGTGAGCAGTGGAGTTCCGGCTGCGGCCATCTCTCCGGGATACAGAGAGCGGTCGGCTATGACTCCGTCAATCGGGCTTCGGATCTCGGAATAACTGAGTTGTGCGGTCGCGCCCAGATACTTCCCCTTGGCTGACTCCAGTTGTCCCGCTGCCGATTTCAAAGTCTGTTGCTTTCCGACCTTGGTCAGGGCGTCGAGATGCTGCTGTGCGATTTCGTATTGGTTCTTCGCATTGGTCAGGTCCACTCCCGCCTGGTCAAGTTCTTTGCGAGGCATCGCCCCTTGCTGAAAGAGTTCTTGCCGGCTGCTGTAAATCTTTTGTTGCGCTTCGAAAAGTTGTTTGGCGGCCTGGGCGTCCAGTTGAGCTTTTTGAACTTCCTGCGGCAAGTCGGAAGCGGTGGTGGTTGCGTATGCGGCCTGAGCCTGATCGTAGGAGCCCTTGTTTTCCTGGGCTGCGGCTGCAAGGTCGGTATTCTCGAGCACTGCCAGGAGTTGTCCCTTGTGTACGCGGCTTCCTCGTTTGACGTAGAAAGTTTTGACCGGCGCGCTGATCTTCGGGGTGATCGCCGCCTGCTGCAGCGGGAAGAGAACAGCTTCGGCGGTTACAGTGCGCTGAATCGTTTCCTTCTTGACCGTGACGACCTGTACCGGGACTGCGGGTTCTTTCTCGCCGGAGTCCTTGGAACAGGCGGAGAGGAAAAGTACGGGAAGGATCGCTAAGGAGATTGCGCGCAGGTGGTGCGACACAAGTTTCCGAACACCCCCGCCCTGTCTCTCCAAAGAACGGAGAGACGAGGACGGGACACCCTCAGGGATTCGCTTCTCCGGCTTTATTTTCATAGTCAGAAATTTCCTGTCAGAGTTTGCAGATTCGCCAGTGAAACACGATAGCGGGCCTGGCCGTCGCTGAAAGCGTTGCGCGTCAATGTTGCTGTATTCTGCGCGTCAACTACCTCGAGGACTGTGGCTTCTCCGGCCTGGTAACGCAGCGTGGTCAAGCGCAGGCTTTCTGCACCCAGTTCCGCTGACTGGCTCAGGGAATCGAGTTCGGAGCGGACGGTCTGAGCTTCTTCATATAGCGTGTGCAATTTCGCCAGCAATTGGCGTTGCGCGAACGTCAGTTCCACCTGCGCCTGCTCACGCAATAGACTTGCCTGCTTCAATTTGCTGCGATTCGCTCCCCAGTTCCAGACTGGCAGTTGCAGCGTCGCGGTGGCAGCATATCCCAGATTGTGCACCTGGAGCTGCGATACCGGATCGAATTGCCGGGTGGCGAAATGGTTCGCATCGATTCCGTAGAAATAATCCAGTTTGAGAGAGGGCAGGAAGCCGGACCATGCGGCTCCTACTTCATGTCGAGCTTCCTGCAGTGCGCCGAGCGCTGCCCGCAATTCGGGATTCTGCCGCGCCGCGGCGGTCTGGACTTCTGCCATGGAAGGGAGAGGCTCCGGAGTCTGCATGATCGTCGACGACACTGAAGTGTTCGTTGAAGTCCGGGAAGATCAGTACGGCCAGCTCCAGACGGCTGCGGTTCATTTCCAGTTCTGATTCCTGCAGGTCGCGCTGCTGCTGATTGAATTGAATCTGGGCCTTGATCACGTCGGAGTGCGCGACCTCGCCGCCATGCTCGAGCCGCTGGCTGATATCGAGAAAGCGCTGACCTTGCGTGGTGGCGCGTTGAGCCGTTTCATACTTCCGCTGGGCTACGACAAACTGATAGTAGGCCTGTACGACGGTCACGATCAGGCCGCGGGCGGCGATCTCTGACCGGGCTTTCGCCACTGCTTCCGCTGCGAGCGTGCGCCGGTAGTCGGCAATCCCTTGCAGGGAGATGTCCTGATGAACATTGCCCTGGCTCAGATATTCGTGCACGCCGTTGGCGCCAATGTACCGGCCGGTGGATGTGCCATTGCCCTGGGTGTAGAGAAAGCCTGCGTTATAGTCCACGCCCGGCAGCAGGGCAGCGCGGCCTTGCACCCGGTCTTCTTTTGCCAGAGCTGTAAGCGGTTAGCGCCGCGCGGTACTCAGGGCTGTTCTTGCGAGCGCGGGCGATGGCGTCCTGCAAAGTGATGGTCAGCGGGGCGGAGTTCGTGGACTGATTCGGGTCGCTGTTCGCGTCCGCCGCATTGACGGTGTTTTGAGCGTGCGCGATGGAAAGCAGGCTCAACACTACGAGGACGAACCTGACAGGTTTGCTGGCCGCGCGGCAGAAATAATTTGTCATTGGATTCACCATAGGCCCGAGGTGGCAAACCCCGAATATTACCGGAAGTTACCTTAAGGGAAGCTGAAGCCCGTTTGCCGCTAGCGAATTTGGGAAGGGCACGACTTTAGTCGTGCCGCACAAAGATCCGGTACAGTGAGGCTTTAGCCGCTGCGGCTAGGCTTATTTAGAAGAGCGAAACCTCAGGCGCTAAAGCGCCAATCGGGTTTCGCGATGCGGCACGACTAAAGTCGTGCCCTTCCCGTCTCGATTGTCCTAGGATTTGCCCACAGGCAGTTCTACGGTCATCCGGGTGCCTTTACCCGGCGTGCTCTCGGCCGAAATAGTTCCGCCATAGGCTTCCACCAGCGCCTTCACGATGGCCAGGCCCAGGCCGAAGCCGCCGGTTGCGCGGTTCCGCGAAGGGTCTCCGCGGTAGAAGCGTTCGAAGATTCGCGGCAGATCGCTGGCGGGAATGCCGGCGCCATTATCCTGAACAGTGACCCTTGCCTTGTCCTTAGTGTGGGCAACTGCCACTTCGACGGATGATCCTTCTGGACTATAGCGGACGGCATTCTCGATCAGATTCGTCCACACCAATTGCAGGTCTTCGGGGTCAGCCCGCAAAGGAACCGGGCCGTTGGTCGCCAGATGGATGGTCGTATTGCGCGATTGGGCAAGACTACGAATTCTCTCAACCGCTTCTTCGCAGGTCGAGTTGATGTCGATGACATCCAGTGCGCGCTGCTGCGCATTTTGCGCCCACTGTTCTGCCCGCGCCAGGCGAAGCATCCACTGCAGCAACTGTTCCAGCCGGTCGAGGTCCTGCAGAGACGCCTGCAAGCCTTCGCGATACTCATCGGAGCTTCGAGGCCGCTGCAGTAGCGACTGCAATGTAGACTTCAGCACCGCCACTGGCGTCTTCAACTCGTGCGCCGCGTTTCCGATAAATTCGCGTTGCTGTTTGAAGGAATACTCGAGTCGCGCCAGCATCTGGGTCATCGAGTCGGTCAGCGGACGCAGTTCTTCAATCTCCTCCGCTTCTTTCGGAGGCTGAAGTTTCCAACTCTGCGTCGAGACCAGCGCAGCCTGCCGGGCGAGGCTCTGCAATGGCGACAGACTCTGACGGATTCTCCACGAAGCCAGCCAGGTGGTTGCACCCAGCAAGAGCAGGCTGGCGAGGAAAATCGAGATTCCTGCCACTTTCACCTGTTGCCGTATCCGGACGGTAGGAGTGGCATAGACGATGGTCAGGGTTTGCGGCTGGAAGGATTTGCCTTCTTCGCGGTCGAGGATCGGAACATGAGTCATGCGTACTGCGTGGTAGGGAACTCCGGCGTAGGTGAAATTCCAATGCTGGCTGGGACCGGGCTGGAACTGCAATCCGTCAGGCCAGTCTTCGGAGCGAGTCAGAAACCCGGTACGGTCGGCCCAGACCATGAACTGGTCAGGATGATTGGGATCGATCGACTCGGGCAACAGGCTGTTGTCGAAGTAGACATGCCCGCTGGCGTCTTCGGTGTAGCGCACCAGCACGGCCACGCTGGTGGCGTGGGCCTGCATGCTGGTGTCGAGGGTGGAGAGCAACCGCGAGTAGGTCACGACCACGCCGATCACGACCAGTCCCGCAGTGAGGATGATCTGGGACAGCAACACTGAAGCGATCAGCCGCCGTTGGATGGAGTCGCGATGCATGTGCGTTCTGCTGGAATCAGTACTTCGCAATCGGTGTTTCTAAAACACAGCTGTCTGAATCACTCCTGAAGCATGTAGCCCTGTCCGCGCAAGGTGCGGATCAATTGCCGCGACGAGCCTTCGTTCAGCTTGCGGCGCAGCCCGGAAATATAGACTTCAATCACGTTGCTGAATTTTTCCCAGTTGTAATCGTATAGATGCTCCAGCAACTCGGTTTTCGAGACTACGGCCTTGGGACGGTGAGCTAAATACTCAAGGACGCGATATTCCATGGCGGTGAGCGTGATTTCCCGGCCGCCCCGCTGCACCGTGCGGTTGACCGTATTCAGTTCGAGATCTCCAATGGTGATGACCGGCGAAGGTTGCCCTTTTCCGCGACGGATCAGGGCCTTGGTGCGGGCCAGCAGTTCGCCCAGGTCGAAGGGTTTGGTCAGATAGTCGTCGGCGCCAGCGTTGAGCAGGGCCACGACCGATTCCTTGTCATCCCGCGCGGTCAGGACCAGGACTGGAGTGTGCTGGCCCGACTGTCGAATTCTGCCCAGTAGCGCCATGCCGTCCAGTTTCGGCAGCATAAGGTCGAGGAGTACGGCGTCGTAAGCATTCGATTCCGCCATGAACAGGCCTTCCTGGCCGTCGGCGGCGATATCCACGGCATAGCCGGCGCTCTCCCGCAAACTGCGGGCGACATTTTCCGCCAGCCGGAGTTCGTCTTCCACCACTAGCACGCGCATGCTGTACCCCCGCGGTTCGATTCTATCCGTGACCTGTCGCTCCAAAAGCTTAACTGGTTCGGACCGCAGTTGGAAATCCGGTTCCAGTCAGTCACTGGGACTTCGGAGGCAGCACCTCCAGGTTTCCGACCCATTGCGGGACGAATTGTCCCGATTCTGGACAAGAGAAATTTGTCCAGGCACCATGGGCCATAGACCAAAATGCAGTATTCACAAGGATTTGTCGCGGTTTTGTGGTACCGCGAAACTTTGGCGGATAAGTTGCTTCTTAGTATTTCCGATCGCCACCGAAAAACAGAGTACGGGGCAAAGATTTAAAGATCGGCGATCAGCTAAGGAAACTTCATGTTGATCCTGAACCATATCAAGATTACGCCACGCGACCGCGAGGTGCTGCAGTTGCTGATGGAAGGATGCAGCAACAAGGAAATCGCGTCGCAACTGAACATTAGTCCGAGGACGGTGAAGCAGCACTTACGCACCCTTTTCCTTCGGGCGGGAATCCGTGACGGAAGAAAACGGGTAAAACTCGCAACCGCGATGTTCGCCAAGGAGCAGATGACATCATGCAACCACGTGAACGGTTAACCGACAAAGAAATGCACGTTGCGGCCCTGGTCTGGGAAGGTCAGACCAATCGCGAAATTGCCAGCGTCATTGGCACCACCGAGCAGGTGGTCAAGAACTATCTGCGCAACACCTTCGACAAACTCGGAGTGTGGAGCCGTCTCGAACTGGCGATCTACGTTGCGCGTTATGGGGGCGACCGCTGGCGGAATGAAATCGCCCTGGCTATGACGACTGCGATGCCTGAGGCGAACGCTCCTTTGAGCTGATCGGCCATGCTGACAGGGGAGCCTCTCCCTCTCCCCTTTGAGCTTCCCTCAAGAAGGTCGCGATCATTTCTCCTGATTGGCAGAGGGACTACGTCCTCAAGGCTAGGGTCTCTGGGAAAAGACTGCAAAAGCTTGCATTTCAGTATTCGACCTGTCCTTGAATACATCCCGCAAGTTATTGATTAATATGAGGCTACCTGCCATTCGGTGACGTCTTCATCCCGGCAGCCCAATTGCATTCCTCAGAGTGGGGCGTGATCCCAGGACCATCCGGCGCTTTCCCCTAAGCCAGCCCAGTCCGACCCCTCGAGGCGATGATGGCGTACAAGGAAACGTTTTGGATGGCTTGTGACTCAACCGAACAACTGCGAGCGGAATATGGTCCGTTTCACACCCGCGCCGAGGCCGAACAGGAAGCCAGAAAGCTGGCGTTTGGCTACCTGCTGCGCTACGAACACATTATTGGGGACAAAGAAGACATCCAGGAGGTCCGCTGTATCTTCGTGGAGCTGCCTCCGGGCCCGGTAGCAGTACCGAACCGGCCGCTAGTCCGGAAGCTGCACACCCGTTGCGCCACCTGCGGCGAGACCGACATTCATGATGAGCCCTGGCAGGCTGAAGTGTGGGCCGATATCCACGAATTTGAGCATACCCGCCACCGCGTCCGTCTTTTCGAGCAAACCCGGGCTGAGGGATTGAAAGAGATTGCCGACTGGCGCGATACCTGCGCTTAAGGGCAGGTTTCAAGGTTCCGAAGGCAGTTTCAAGGTTTCACGTTTCAAGGTTTCAAACCCTGAAACCTTGAAGTCCTGAAATCTCGCTTGACAACGGAATTCTGACGGCAGGTTTCAAGTTTCGCGTTTCAAGGTTTCAAACGCTGAAGCCCCGAAACTCAGACGCCTGATCGTCGATCCTCAGAAGACATGCCTCAAACCTTCAAATACAAGGTTTTGAAACTTTGAAACCTGATTTTCCCCAACCTTGAAACTTTGAAACCTGATTGCTAATCTGTTGGCCGCAGCCTGCGGACAAAACCATGATGCTGGTCATCTCTGTTCTTCTTGCTCTGGTTCCACTGCTCGGCATTGTCTGGATCGTGCTCTACGGTTCGATCACAACCGTGGACGGATTGTTTATGGCGCTGATCCTCGCGGCCATGTCGGGTATCGTCGCCTTGAATGTTCTGCTCGAACTGCGCAAGCTTCGCTCGGGAGCCGCGCGTCTCTTCCACGCCGACCGCGACCGCATCCGGCGGGTTGAGGCAGCGCGGCAAGGTGGAGAGCGTCCAATTCTACGAGTCCGGCGTGGGCCAGCCCAACAAGTCGATCGTCACCTTTTCTGACGCAGGCAGCGCCTCGAACCTGCTGGTTCTTGAAGGCGACATGCGAAACGCCCTGCCTGTCGGCCAGAAAGTGGATGTCACTTTCCGCAAGGAAAGCGGGCACAACGTATTGGTGGACGTAGACTACGCCTGAGAGATTTTTCCCGTCTCAACAACGTTACGAACGTAACTGCAGAAATCCCTTTTCTCGCTAATCTGGACTGTCCAATGCAGTACAAATTCTAGGGAGCACTGTTTCCGGACAGCGTAGCTTGTGCTTACGAGAGGAGAGGGCATGTCGGAACCTGAAGACGACAAGGCAGTCCAACCCTCCGTACTGATTCGCGCGGACGAGATCCAGGAGCAGATTCAGCAGCTCTCGGGACGCGACCTGCAACTCTGGTCCATCGGAATTCTGTTGATCCTGGTCCTGACTTCGGGACTACTGGCGCTGGTCATTCCGAACCTGGTGTGGGCGCAGCGCATGGTCCATGTCGAACACTTCTACTTACCGCAACTCTTTTTCGGCCTGATCTCTCTAGTCCTGCTGTTCAATATCTATCTGCTCTCACAAAAGAAAACGCTGAACAACACGCGCCTGGCACTGATTCGTGAGCTGGTGCTGAACGAGCGCCTGGAAAGCCTTTCTCTTATTGATCCGCTGACCCAGCTTTTGAACCGGCGGGCGTTAAATGAGCTCGTCCCGCGGGAAGTAGCTCGCGCCAACCGGCTGGGCAACAGCCTGACTTTCATGGCGATAGATTTAAATGGGTTCGGCGCCATCAGTTCCAAGTTCGGAGCGCTTGAGGGCGATAAGGTCCTGCTCGAATTTTCCAAGATATTGCGCACTGTCTTCCGCGGCGCTGACCTGGCCTTTCGCCAGGGCGGAGACCAGTTTCTGATCATGATGCCCGACACCACCGAAGAACAGGCTGACAATCCGGTGCAGCGCATTCTCAAGGAAGTCGACCAGTGGAACCTGTCCAGCAAAAAGGGTTACGAAGTTTCCTTCACCTGGGCTCTGGCCCCTTATGTCACGGGATCGGACGCCGAAGACGTCCTGCGCACCATCGATCGCAAGATGTATTCCAAGAAGCACAACCTGGTGCCGGTGTTCTAGGGCGTTCCTTAGTGGTGACTTGGATTACTTCTTTAACTCAGCCACTATCCTTCGGGAGTTTTCGGCTGTGCGCTCTCACCTAGCATGGTTCTTCCGTTGGCTGTTGCCTCTTGTGCTCACGTTGAGCGCAACTCCTCTGACCCTTGCCGCCGACTCGCAATGGATTGAAATCAAGTCTCCCCATTTTTCCGTGGTGACCGACGCTGGAGAAAAGCGTGGGCGCGAAACCGCCATGCGCTTCGAGCAGATGCGGGCCGTCTTTGGGACTTTGCTCACGAAGGCGAACGTGAATATTCCCATCCCTTTGCAAATTGTCGCCTTCCGTAATTCCAAGGAGCTTCGTCAGTTTGTACCTCTGTGGAATGGAAAGCCAGTGCAGCTGGCGGGGCTTTTTCAGGGAGGCGAGGATCGCAGTTTCATCATGCTTGATATGTCCACGGAGAATCCCTGGGCCGTCGTCTTCCACGAATATGCACACCAGCTCATGAACGGCGTCCTGACCGCACGAGTCGATCCCTGGTTTGAAGAAGGCTTCGCGGAATACTTTTCCAGCATCGAGGTCGATAGCAAAGAGGCGCGGGTCGGCAAGATTCCGGAAGATGAGTATCTGATACTGCAGCAGCAAGGGATGATGAAGGTCGGTGATCTGTTCCGGGTGCAGCAGAATTCTTCGACCTACAATGAGAGCGGCAGCCACCGCACCGTCTTCTACGCGGAATCAGGGATGGTCATGCACTATCTCTACGACAACAGCCTGATTCCCCAGCTTTCAAAATATTTCGTATTGAAGCTCGACCAGAATGTTCCGGTCGAGAGCGCCATCCAGCAGAGCCTGGGCATGAGTGCGGCGGATTTCGACAAAGTACTGCGCAACTACGTCAGCAGCGGCCGCTTCAAGTATTTCCCGATGCCCACGCCGGCGAATATTGTGAGCAGCGCATATGCCATGCGACCGCTCAGCCCGGCGGACAGCGGCGCTGTGATGGCCGATATCCATCTCCACTCTCGCGATTATCAGGAGAAAGCAATCGCGGAGTTCCAGGACATATTGAAGGGCGATCCGAACAATGCCGCGGCGGCGCGTGGACTGGGATACGCCTACCTGCAGAAGCAGGATCTTACCCAGGCGGGGGAATACTTCAAACGCGCGGCACAGGCTGATTCCAAGGACCCCCGCGTGCATTATTACTCTGCGATGCTGATGAGTCGTGAAGGCGCATTTACCGATCATTCGGATTTGCCGGAGATGATCAAGCAGCTTGAAACTGCCATCGCACTCGATCCCAACTTTGCCGATCCCTACAGCCTGCTTGCGTTTGCCCAGATGTATGACGGAGATCCGGCCAAGGGATTGGCCACAATCCAAAAGGCAGTGGCCCTGAGTCCGCGAAACGAAATTTATCAATTCGACCTGGCGCAAATGTATCTGAACAATCGGCAGCCCGATCCGGCGATTCCAATCCTGCAAGGTTTGGCCAGGAATGGAAGCGCGGAAATCGCGGCTAGAGCCAATGGAACTCTGCAGCAAGCTTTGCAATTCAAGGCGGCGATGCAACAACAACCGATACAGGGTTTTAGTATCGTTCCCGACGACGGAGCGACAGACAACGGGAACCCGGCTCCTGGCGGCTCTGTGAGGATCAAGAGTTCGCCGCCTGCCGAGGACGTGCACCCGATTCCCGATCAAACGCCACCCAGTTTCCTGAAAGGCACCATTGTCAGTGTCGACTGCTCGACGCCACCCCACGCGACGTTGACAGTTCTCTCCAGCGGCAAAACCTGGAAGATGCAAGTCGCCGATAGCAAACATGTATTGCTGATCGGAGCGGACACATTTTCCTGTTCATGGAGCAAACAGAAAGTCGCGCTTAACTACCGCGAAACGGCTGCGGGCGAAGGGCGTGTGTTTTCGATTGAGGTTCAGTAAGAATTGGACTGTTTGGGAGAAATCCGTGAACTTGGGGAGACGACTTTTCCTGTTGTTTGCGGCCCGCTAATCAACAAAAAAGTAGTGTACGTCCCATTTGTCCCAGGATTCCTCTCTACGAAAACCTAAACGACAAATGCGGGTCCAATAATGGGAGAGTGCGCGTTGCTGAGATTCCTGCCAATCGCTATGCTGCTGTGCGTCGGGCTGGGTTGCAGGAGTGTCCAACCCGCCGACCTCGCCGGGACTTGGACGATAAAGGACACGTCGCGACAGATCCTGCCCGTCGAACTACAAAAAAGCTCGGCAAAGATCGTTCTTGCCACGAATGGAACTTTCGTTGCCTCTGATCTCCCCGGAATTTTTGACTCTCCTCCGGCGCGTCCCCGACTTGATGGCGGTAGCGGAGTTTGGAAGCTCGTTTCACGAGAACGCAAACAACAAGTATGGTTTGACTTTCAGGTGATTCCGAATGGCGGGGTTCCAACCAAACTACCTTTTAGTACACATATGGACGTAGCCAAAGGGTGGTCTGCAGTGAGTCTTTTCTACTTTTTGGGCGATCCAGACGAGGGCCTAAGAGTCTCGCTTTGAGAAGCAGTGAGCGACTGTTTGAGTCGATTGCGAAGCGAGTTTCGTCACCAGCAGGCCGGGGGAAAACCGGGGACAGACGGGACGTTCTTCAGTTGTTTATAACCTACCAATTGAGCGGAAAATGGTTCAAGATCTTGTAGAGTGTTTCGTTCGCGCTTTCGTGTCGCCCACATCAGACTCGATCTCTCTCCGCGTCCGTCAACTCCGGACGCCAGCAGGCGAAAGCCGCTCCATCCAAACACAAGGTCCCTCCACTCCACAGATCATCGCTTTGCGATGATCTGTTCCGGTCGGGATGACAGAGCTGTAGAGATCTGAACGTCCCACTCAAGCCAAAATCGGGCTTGAATGGTCCACCGACAAGCTCAACCGCTTCGGCGGGACAACTTACTCGCCGCGGCCTCATCCACCAGCCAAATTAGTTTGCCGTTGCTGGGCTGGACTTTTTGTGATGGCAAACCTGCCGCGCTGTTCTCCAGAATTTCGTGCAGGATCGGAGCTTTGTCCGGTCCGCTGGCGAGGAAGGTTACACACGCGGCGGCATTCAGGACGGGATAAGTGAAGGTGAGACGGTGCGTGTTGAATTTCGGGACCCAGTTGGCGACTACCAGGCGCTGGGTTTCGTTGAGGGCGGCGGTGCCGGGGAAGAGGGAAGCGGTGTGTCCGTCGGGTCCGGTTCCCAGGTAGATCAGATCGAAGCGCGGGAACTGGCCGGACGAGAGATGAAAGAAATCTTTAATCGTCTGTTCGTATTGCTGGGCGGCCGCGGCTGCGTCGTTTTCTTCGGCATGAATCCGAAAGACATTTCCTGCCGGCACCTGGATTTTCGAAAGCAGCGCTTCGTTGACCATCCGGTAATTGCTTTCGGGATCGTCGGGTGGAACGTGACGCTCATCGCCCCAGAAAAAATAGACCTTGTCCCACGGAATGCCGGGTTTGGTCGCGAGCAGTGCGTATAAAGTCTTTGGCGTCGAACCGCCAGAGAGGGCGACGGTGAATCTGCCGTTGGTCCGTACGGCTTCGGCAGCCTGAGCGGCGAATGTTGCAGCCGCGGTTTCGAATAAGTCCGCTGCAGTTTTCAGAATGCGAATTTCAGGTTGGGCCGGCATGTTGAAATCACTTTACGCTGGCACTGCATCGGCAGTCTTGAACATTGCGCAGCGGGCAGCTCCCAGTAGGGCGATGCGGTCGTTGGTGATCACTCTGACGGGTATGGATTCGAGCAGAGCCTGCATTCTGCCCTTGCTGGTGAAAGCCTGCATGAACAGAGGTCCGGAAAGTTTCGAGAGCATTTTGGGAGCGATGCCGCCTCCCAGATAAATTCCACCCATTGCCAGAATCTTCAGCGCCAGATTGCCCGCTTCGGCGCCGTAGATCGAGACAAAAATATCCAGCGCCTGCTCGCACAGGCCGCATTTACTGTCGATGCCGGCGCGGGAAATCGCCGCCGCCGGGTCAGATGTAGCCATTTCGTCGAGCCAGCCATTGCGGAGGCGTACCGCGTTTCGTGTCACGCAGAAAATTGAAAACATTGACCAGGCCCGGACCGGAGACGATGCGCTCGAAGCTGACGTGACCGAAGCGGGTGTGCAGATAATTGAAGAGCTCGACTTCCAACTGGGTGCGGGGAGCGAAGTCCGCGTGACCGCCTTCGCAGGCGAAGACGTGATGCTTGGTTCCGTCCCAGTACATCCCGGCTTCTCCGAGCCCGGTTCCGGCGGCGATTACCGCCTGATTTCCGACCGGCTGTCCCTTCACCTGGTTGAGCGTAACTACGTCCTTCGCATCAAGCGCTGGAATGCCCCAGGCATTGGCTTCGAGGTCGTTGATCAAAAGCGCTTTCGCGATCTTGAGCTCATCCGCCAGTCGCTTGGACTCGATGATCCACGGAAGATTCGAAGCCTCCACTCGGCCGTTACGCACCGGGCCGGCGATGCCGAAACATGCTGTGTCAGGATGGAGGTTGGAGGTGTCAACGAACTTGGCTACGATCTCGTCGAGGCCGGAATATTCGCGGCTGGGAAAAACGGAGGCGGAGACCAGGCTGAAACGGCCATCGATGGCATCGAAGAATGCCAGCCGAGCGTGAGTACCTCCGATGTCGCCTGCCAGAATCATTTCTCGAAGTCCCTCCAGTGGCGGCCGTCGCGTTCCAGCAGATCTTCGGCCTCTTTGGGGCCCCAGGTGCCGGCGGCGTAGTTGGGGAAATTACGCGGAGGCAAAGCTTTCCAGACGTCGAGCACCGGACTGACGACACACCATCCGGCTTCGACCATGTCCGCGCGCTGGAACAGTGTGGCGTCGCCAATCATGCAGTCGTGCAGCAGGCGCTCGTAGCCGGTGCTCGGCATTTTTCCGAAGTAATCGGAATATTCAAAATTCATATTGACCGCGCCCAATCGCATTGCGGGACCAGGAACTTTCGCGGCGAAGCGTAGCGAGATACCTTCTTCCGGCTGGATGTGGAGGACCAGTTGGTTGGGCATCAGGTTTTCGACCGGGGTGTCACGGAACAATACGAACGGAGCACGCCGGAACTGGATAACAATGCTGGTGCTGCGGCTGGGAAGGTGTTTGCCAGTGCGCAGGTAAAAGGGAACGTCTGCCCAGCGCCAGTTATCGATCAGCAGCTTCATGGCGACGAAAGTTTCGGTCTTCGAATCTGGCGGCACACCTTGCTCGCTGCGATACGCAGGCGCACGCTCGCCGCCCACGATGCCTTCGCCGTACTGGCCACGTACTGTGCGGGTCAGCACGTCTTCAGAACTCATCGGTTGGATCGCGTGCAGAATCTTGCCTTGTTCATCGCGGACCGCGTCGGCGCGGAACGAAACGGGGGGCTCCATCGCGGTCAAGCTGATGAGCTGCATGATGTGGTTGGGGACCATGTCTTTCAGGGCGCCAGCCTTGTCGTAGTAGCCGCCGCGCTTTTCGACGCCGACGGTTTCGGCCACTGAAATCTGTACGTGATCGATGTAGCGCCGGTTCCAGATGGGCTCGAAAATTCCGTTCGCGAAACGCAGAGCAATGATGTTCTGGACGGTTTCCTTGCCCAGATAGTGATCGATGCGGTAGATCTGCTTTTCGCTGGCGACATTCAAGAGTTGTTTGTTAAGCAAGCGCGCGGATTCCAGATCGTGTCCGAAGGGTTTTTCGATGACCACCCGCCGCCAGTGCTGGCCGTCTTCCTGCATCAGGCCCGCGCCTGCCAGTTGTTCCACCGTCGGGCCGAAAAACTCAGCCGCGGTGGCCAGGTAGTACATGTGATTTCCGTGCGTGGAATGGTCTTTGTCGACCTGGTCGAGCATTTCCTTCAACTTGGGGTAAAGAGCCTTGTCGCCCATGTCTCCGCTCAAGTAATACATGCGGCGGACGAACCACTCCCACACGTCGGGATCGACTTTGTCGGTGGCAAACTGCTGGATGTCGTCCGAAGATTTCTTGCGGAAGTCATCGGTGGAGAGAGGAGCACGCGCGATTCCGATGACGGCGAACTCGCGCGACAACAGATCGTTCTTCGCAAGATTGTAGAGAGCGGGAATCAGCTTGCGGCGGGTCAGGTCTCCGCTCGCGCCGAAAATCACCATGGTGCATGGATCGCCGAGCTTGCCGATCCGTTGCGTTTCTACCGCAGGCGTGACTTCAGTCTGGGCCATGGCTATTTCTTGTTCGGTCCCTGCTCGATGTGACCACCGAACTGCTGACGCATCGCGGACAACATTTTCTCCGCGAAGGTATGTTCCTGGCGCGAGCGGAAGCGAGTGTAAAGAGCTGCGGAAAGCACATCGCAGGGGACGGCTTCGTCGATTGCGGCCTGAATCGTCCAGCGCCCTTCGCCGGAATCCTGCACGAAGCCGGTGTACTCGGCCAGCGTAGGATTATCAGCCAGAGCAATCGCCGTCAGATCGAGCAGCCACGAACTCACCACACTTCCGCGCCGCCAGACTTCAGCGATGTCAGGCAGATTCAAATCAAAGCGGTGTTCTTCCGGGACTTCCTTGCTGGTGGCGTTGCGGAAGATGTCAAAGCCTTCCGCGTAGGCCTGCATCAGGCCGTACTCGATTCCGTTGTGCACCATTTTCACAAAATGTCCGGCGCCGGACGGGCCGGCGTGGATGTAGCCCTCTTCGGCAGTGCCTGGTAACTTCTCGCGGCCGGGAGTGCGGGAAATATCGCCGCGTCCCGGTGCCAGTGTTTTGAAAATCGGATCGAGTTGCTGGACGATCTCTTTCGGGCCGCCAATCATCATGCAGTAACCGCGCTCGAGGCCCCAGACACCGCCGCTGGTCCCTACATCTACGTAATGAATACCTTTTTCCTTCAGCTTGGCGGCGCGGCGAACGTCATCTTTGAAGTAGGAGTTGCCGCCGTCGATGAGAATATCGCCAGCTTGCATCCGTTGTGCCAAGGCATCGACGGTCTGCTCCGTGGGAGCTCCGGCCGGGACCATCAGCCATGCAATTTTGGGTTTGCCCAGCTTGCCGACGAAGTCATCAAGGGAGGCGGAAGAGATTGCGCCCTCGCCGGCCATCTTCTTTACGTTGTCAGCGCTCAGATCGGTGACTACCAGTTCGTGGCCACCTTTCATCAGGCGGCGCGTCATGTTCGCGCCCATTTTGCCCAGACCGACCATTCCCAGACGCATAAATCCGCTCCTTATCCAATATTAAATCGTTTCTATAAACACGGCTACTGCTTTCCGTGGTTATAGCCTGAACCAGTGTATTATGCCGGGGCGAAAATCAGGTTAGGGCTTGGTGAAACGCCGCCGCCAGGCGGTCGAGACCCGCCGCGATGTCTTTGCCCAGATGGACTCGCAGCGCCCGTCGCCCGCGTTCGGCAAGGACCTGAAAGTCTCCGCGGGCCTGCGCCGCTTTCACGATGCCGAACGTGTACGTCTGGTCCGGTACAGGAAGATCGGCAGCGTCGTCGCACGTGATCTGTAGAAAGACTCCGCTGTTCGGTCCACCTTTGTAAGCCTGGCCGGTCGAGTGCAGGAATCGCGGACCAAATTCCAGACAGGTAGCCACCCGCTTGCGATCACGCAGAGCCTGGCGCAATTTCTGCAGGAAGGTTTCGTGTTTCGAGTTCATCTCGATATATGCCAGCAGCGCAAAATAATCGCCGGCACCGATGCGCTTAAGGTGAGCGCGCAGATACCCCGCCAGAGATTTATCGTTGCCGGCAGCCTTTGCCAAGAGCATCGGCATTCACAGCGTCGGTAAATAATTTAATGCCGCCATCTTCGAGAACCGGTTTTTCTGCGGGAAGGGAACCGGTCTTTTCGTATTCGTCGGTAAGAGTGCGAGTCGCGATCTTGCTGGCTTCGACGTCCGGCTGGTTGAAGGCGTTGATGCCGATGATCGAGCCGGCCACGGCCGTAGCGATTTCCCAGCGGAAGAATTCCTGTCCCAGATCGTAAAGATCGCCGAGTGGGATGCGGACGACGGCATGCCCAGCTTGCTCGAGTGCAGCCACCTTGGCGTCCTGGGCCTTGTCCGGCGCGGATTCGAGGCGCACGTAGGCGAACACGCGATCGTTTCCATAAACGTCGGGCGACCCGATATCTTCGCGATCGACTGGGACGATGCCTTTGCCCTGTTTGCCCGTGGATTCGGCCACCAACTGTTCGAGCCATGCGCCGAGCGCGGAGATTCCCGGCGAGGTGATGATGGTGAGCTTGTCGCGTCCATTGCGGGCCGCGGTCCCGAGAATGATTCCGAGCAGGACTCCCGGATTTTGTTCGGCAGTAATGTTTGATCCACAAGCTTCAACCATTTCCTGCGTACGCGCGAGAAAACGGTCGATGTCCAAACCCATGAGCGCGGCCGGTACAACGCCAAAGTTCGAAAGAGCAGAGTAGCGTCCGCCGATGCTGGGCAATCCCGGGAATATGTAACGGAAGTGATCGGCCTCGGCTACCTTCTGCATCTTCGATCCGGGATCGGTGATGGCGATGAAGCGGCTGCCTGCTTTGTCCGCGCCAATGGTCTGCTTCACGCGATCGAAGAAATATTGCTTGAAAATATTGGGCTCAAGCGTCGTGCCGGACTTGCTGGAGACGATGAACAAACTCTTGGCAAGATTGATTTTGTTCTCGGAGGCCTTCACCTGCGCCGGATCGGTGGAATCGAGCACGTGTAGCGCAGGAAAGCCGGCGATTTTCCCGAACGTTACAGAAAGCACGTCGGGGCAAAGACTCGAACCGCCCATGCCCAGCAGCAGAGATGTCAGTGAAGTTTTCTTTCTTTACGTCGGCGACGGCGGCGCGAAGCTTTGTCTGCCGTGTGCGATCTGCTCGGCGGTGATGTCGAGCCAGCCCAGCCATTTGGCTTCGTCCGTGCCAGTCCAGAGGGAAGCATCATGCTCCCACAAGAGGCGAACTTTGCCGGCGTTTCGCCAATCTTCAATGTTGGCCTTTACCGAGGCCGCAAGAGCCTCGGGCAGTTTGTAGGCAGGCAGGCTTACTTTCGCACTCATTTGGATTTCGAGCTCTTTTCCACCGCTTCGAGCAGTTTGTCGAAGGCCTCGGAGAACAGGCGAACACCGTCATCGGTCAGCTTGTCCGTGACTTCTTTCATGGAGATGCCAAGCTTGGCCGCGGTTTCCATCGTCTTGTGGGCGGCAGCAAGATTTTCAGTGAGGCTCTGGCGTGGCTTGCCGTGATCGCGGAAGGCGTCGAAGGTGGCGGGCGGGATGGTGTCAACCGTGTCCGGCCCGATCAGTTCTTCGACGTAAAGCACATCGCGGTAAGCGGGATTCTTCGTGCTGGTGCTGGCCCAGAGCACTCGCTGTACCTGCGCTCCCTTGGCGGCGAGAGCTTTCCAGCGGGGAGAGCTGAAGATGCCCTGATACTTCTCGTATGTCTGCTTGCCGTTCGCGATCGCAACCTTGCCCTTGATGCTGTTCAGTTGCTCCTGCTCGGCTGCGTCCTTGGAAGCTTTCAGCTTGGAATCAATGATGGCGTCGACCGCGGAGTCGATACGGCTGATGAAGAAGCTGGCAACGCTTGCCATACGGCTGACGTCGCCACCATTGGCAGCATACTGCTCCAGGCCGGCAATGTAGGCTTCCGCGACTTTCACGTAGACGTCCTGCGCGAACAGCAGCGTCACGTTGACGTTGATGCCTTCGCTGATCGCCTGCTGGAACGCCGGGATGCCCTCGACGGTGCCGGGAATCTTGATCATCACGTTTTCGCGCTGTACTGACTTCCACAGCCGTGCGAGCTTCTTCGAGCGTGCCCTTGGTGTCGCGAGCGAGATAAGGTGAGACTTCGAGGCTGACGTAGCCGTCGTGCCGCTTCGAGCTTTCGTAGACCGGACGAAATACGTCGGCGGCATCCTGAATATCGCGGATCGCGAGAATTTCGTAACGGCCCTTGGCATCGAGATCGGTGCGCGGCTGCAGGGAAGTGAGCAGATCGTCGTACAGCGTGCCGCCGGTAATTGCCTTTTCGAAGATGGTCGGGTTCGACGTCATGCCGCGCAGTCCATCTTCCGCGATCAGACGCTTCAGTTCGCCGCTGGTAAGCAGGTCGCGGCGGATGTAGTCCAGCCAAACCGACTGGCCGAATTTCAAAAGATCTTTGAGAGGGTTGGTGGCTTTAGCGGTATCGAGAACTCCAGTGGGCTGCATTGTGTACCTCTTTTCTTTAGTCGTCGGTCGTCAGTCGTCGGTCTTCAGCAAAGCTTCAAACGCAACGATCTTGCTGAAGACTGACGACCGACGACTGACGACTGCGTCTCTATTTTCCCATTGCTTTTCGGGCGGCCGCGACAACGTTCTCGGTCGTGAACCCGAACTTTTTCTGCAATTCCTTGATTGGCGCGGACGCACCGAAGCGCGTCATTCCAATCACGATTCCTGTTGGTCCAACATACTTTGACCAGCCAAACGTGGCGGCCTGCTCGACCGCAACCCTCGCCTTGACATCCGGCGGAAGGACTTTGGATTTATATTCTTCGCTCTGTGCATCAAAAAGACCCCACGAAGGAATACTGACGACGCGGGCTTTCACGCCCTCGCTTGTCAGTTTTTCGTAGGCGCTGACGCACAGCGAAACTTCGCTGCCCGTGCCCATCAAAATGACTTCCGGCTTGCCGTCGGCCGCGTCAGCCAGGATGTAGGCACCCTTGGCAACGCCCGACGCGGCGCCGATACTTCGACCGGTCGAAGGTGGGCATGGCCTGGCGGCTTAACACAAGCGCCGCCGGCTCATGCTTCAGTTGCATGATGACCTTCCACGCTTCGACTACTTCGTTCGCATCTCCGGGACGCATCAGCATCAGGCCGGGCATGGCTCGCAGTGACGCCAGTTGCTCGATCGGTTGATGTGTGGGGCCGTCTTCGCCGAGTCCAATGGAATCGTGGGTGAAAACATAAATCGTCGGCAATTCCATCAAGCGCAGCGAGCCGGATGGATGGCCGCATGTAGTCGCTGAAATTGAAGAAGGTGCCACCGAACGCTCGAATCTTTGAAACTGCCATGCCGTTCAAGGCCGCGGCCATGCCATGTTCGCGCACGCCGAAGTGCAGGTTGCGTCCGCCGTAGTTATCGGCTTGAAAGTCTCCGGCGCCATCGAACTTCAAGCGTGTGCGGTCGGAGCCAGCCAGATCGGCGGAGCCGCCTACCAGCCAGGGAACATTCTTGGCGATCGCGTTCAATACATTTCCGGAACTCTCGCGGGTGGCAACGCCTTTTGCGTCGGCAGGAAATGTTGGCAGGTCTTTGTCCCATCCTTCGGGCAATTCGCGCTTCTGCATGGCGTTGATCTGCTTTGCGAGATCAGGATATTTCTTGCCGTAGTCAGCGAAAAGCGCTTCCCACTTCTTCCGCAACTCGCCGCCGCGCTTGCCGATTCCGTTCTTGAAATTGTCCAGCACGCCGTTCGGAACCAGGAACTTTGCGTCCTCGGGCCAGCCGTAAAATTTCTTTACCAGCCGGACTTCTTCTTCTCCCAGCGGCTCGCCGTGAGCGGCGCTGGTGTCCTGCTTATGCGGCGATCCGTAACCGATGTGGCTGTTGACGCGAATCAGCGTCGGACGGTCTTTCGTATTGAGGAAGCCGTTGTACGCGTCCGCCAGCATCTTCAAATCGTTGGCGTCCGTGACGTGAATCACATTCCAGCCATAAGCTTCGAAGCGCTTGCCCACGTCTTCCGTGAATGACACGTCCGCCATACCATCGAGCGTGACGTGATTTTCGTCGTAGATCCAGCAGAGGTTGGAAAGCTTCAGATGTCCGGCGAGGGAGGCAGCCTCGCTGGCAACGCCTTCCATCATGTCGCCATCGCCGCACACGGCGTACACGTTGTAATTGAAAATCTCAAAGCCGGACTGGTTGAAGTGCGCGCCCAGCCACTTGCCGGAGATCGCCATGCCCACGCTGTTTGCGACGCCCTGTCCCAGTGGGCCGGTCGTGGTTTCAATGCCCGCGGTCCAGCGATATTCGGGATGTCCGGGAGTCTTGCTGTCGAGTTGACGAAATTTCTTGATGTCATCCAGGCTGACCGCGTAGTCGCCCAGGCGCTCGCCTTCCGGATTTACGCCGCGCACCTGTGACAGGTACAGCATGGCGTAGATCAGCATGGAAGCGTGGCCGTTCGAGAGCACAAAACGGTCGCGATTGGGCCAGATGGGATCTTCAGGATCGTAGCGCAGGAATTGTTGCCACAGGCTGTAGGTCACTGGCGCCAGCGCCATGGGTGCGCCGGGGTGTCCGGAGTTGGCCTGCTGCACGCCATCCATGGCCAGCGTTCGGATGGTGTTGATGGACAGCGTTTCCAGTTCCTTACCGGTGGCCAAAGTCTGCTCGATCGTTGCCATGAAAAAACTCTCCCTCTGGAGGGTATGTCATCAATGGATGCGGCTGGAAGTCCACGAACTCTTAACAACTATCTAAGAAATGGATGTCCGCAGTTTCTGCTAGTTGTAGTCTATCAATTTCTCGTGACCCTTGCTGTCGGGTATCTCCGGTATCAAGTTAGATGGCGAAGGGTATCGCAAAGAATCATGTAAGGACATCCGCCCTCGAATGTCCAGGCGGAGCGAAGCTTTGCTAGTTTTGATTTTGAGGGGAGCACCGCTTCGACCGCGGCATTGCCGCAGGAATGACGAGCGGCTTCAGTCACTGATGTGCCTCGGGGGCTGAAGCCCAACACTCAGGCACACCTGTATCCAGGCCTGAACGCCTGCTCCACCCGGTTCGTCGAAGCGTGGTTCTTAGAGATATGCAGGTTGGGGTGAACTAGCGCTTCAACTGTGCGAGGTATCCGTGCTCACTGTTGTAGCCCTTGGTCGTGCTTTCCACGAACTTCAGGAAATGCCGCAGGTTTTCCCGCTCCGTGGCTTCGAGCTCAGAGAATTTAATGCGGACGCCAAATGACGGGCTGCTCTTGGTGACGATTCCGGTAAGAATCAGTCCTTTGATCCAGATCTTTCCATTGGCCAGCCAGAGACCGATTTCGACGGTCACCCCCGAGGGTACGGGCGTAGCGGTTTCGACGAAGCATCCGCCCATGCTGGTGTTGGACAAATTTCCCCACACCGGAACAGCTGAGTTCCCCAGACGCAACTCGACCGCGACGAAACATCGCATGCGAGCATGACGGCGGCGGTCTTCGCCCCAGTTCGGCGTAAAGATGTCAGGTTGAAACGGCGGACTTGCCGCCGGGCTGGTGGCAACCGGGGCAGGCGGGTGCATCCGGATACGGCTTCTGCCGGCTGTGTTTTGGCTGCGGCGGCAGCCGCTTTCGGAGCGGCGGCAAGTGGGCTCACTCCGCCCTTGATGTTGCGCATGGCTTCGAGCAGCACCTGGTCACGCTTGTCGGCCGGAGCCTCGCGATAGATCTGGAGCAGGTCACCGAGATGGCTCACTAAAGCCGGATCGGTCAGAAGCTGTGTCCAATCCGCACCAGTGCCGGAATACTTAGGGTCAGTCATGAGATACGCAATATTCCCCAAACTTTGGTGATGGGCACCATCAGATTGAAGCAGGATCGGCTTCTGAACAAGATGACTATGGTCACTCACCCTGCTCATCAGGGTCAGGTACCCTCACCGACTGCTGTATGCGCCGGCAATGCTGAGGGAACCTAGTTCTTCTATCCAGCTTCTCAGGCTCGTTACCCTCACAATCCGTTCTTTCGGGGTTTCTTTACGTTTTTTTTACGACTTCCTTACGCACTTTTTATGTAGAGCCATGTCAAATCAGGGCCCAAGTATCTGCCATCGTCGTCAGGAAGGGACCGCCAAATGAAACGGATCGACGCCGTAATCAGGCAAGGGAGTCTGGACGAAGTGAGGGAACGCCTTACCAACATCGGCGTGGAGGGCCTCACACTCACCGAAGTCATTGGTTTCGGACGGCAGAAGGGTCATACGGAGTACTACAGGGGAGGCGAGTACAAAGTCGACTTCCACCCCAAGCTCCTGCTCACCATCGTGGCCGACGAAGGCCAGGTGGAAGAGATCCTCGAAGCGATTATTGGAGGCGCACGCACTGGAAATATCGGCGACGGCAAGATTTTCGTCACGCCAGTCGATGAGGTCGTCCGCATCCGAACCGGGGAGATTGGTAAGGCCGCCGTTTAGTTCATACCGTCAGGCTTCATCTTTCAAATCAATCTGCATCAAGTGTTTGCCGCTGGGCTAGGGGAGAAAACTATCAGGAGGAAAAGATGGACGACGGAAGAGTGGGAACAACCCCTCAGGCTTCGATGAGGCGGTCGCGATGGTCATTATTTTCGCGGCGCGCCGTACTGCTTCTCGCCACGTTTGCACTGGGCAGCTTGCTGACACCTTGTTTCGCGGATGAAGGACCGGCGCCCGATCCTTCGGGCACGGCGACTGGAGATAAAACTTCGACCACCGATGCAGCGGGGAATGGTTTCGTGGTGGCGGCGCCGACCGATCCGAATGCGCCAGACTACGCCCAGAAAAAGAAAGACTCCGACGACTTCCAGGCCCAGATGGCAAAAGAACCACTGGCCGCCAAGTTGGCCGACCATGTGGGCCACCTCCGGGTCGCCACAAATTTCTCATGGACCCTGCTCACCGGATATTTAGTGCTCTTCATGCAGGCTGGGTTCGCCCTGCTGACCTGCGGTCTGGTACGCAAGAAAAACGCCGGACATCTGATGATGCTGAACTTTGCGGCGTACGTGTTTGCCTTTCTGGCGTACTACGCGGTTGGGTACGCCTTCCAATTTGGAGCGATAGCGATCAATGCCGCGCCGGTAAACCTCGGCGGAACACCTACCCTCAATCATTTCCTGCTGGGGAGTGGGCAGTGGGGCTTCCTTGGAGGCAAAGGCTTCTTTCTCTCCGGCCCCGGCTACGATGCGGGCAGTCTTTGCTTGACTCTGTTTGAGGTTGTCTTTATGGAGACCGCCGGTTACATCATCGTCGGCGCGATTTGCGAGCGGATCAATTTCTGGTCGTTCCTGCTCTGCGAAATCTTCATTGGCGGATTTCTTTATCCCATCTTCGGGTGCTGGGTTTGGGGCGGCGGCTGGCTGTCCCAGATCGGCTCGACCCTGAATCTGGGTCACGGCTATGTGGATTTTGCCGGCTCGACCGTGGTGCATGCGGTAGGAGGGTTTGCAGCCATGGCCTTGTCTGTGGTCCTGGGTCCGCGGCTGGGTAAGTATGGACCAGACGGGAAAGTGAAAGTCTTCCCCGCGCACAATCTCGTCTACGTGGTGACCGGAACCTTCATTCTGCTGTTTGGATGGATGGGCTTCAACCCAGGCTCAACGCTGGGAGCCTCCGATCTCCGCATTTCGGTAGTCGCCGTGAATACGAATCTCGCCGCCGTGGCAGGATCGGCAGCCGCTCTCCTCCTCTGGTATCTGATATTCGGCAAGCCTGATATCACCATGGCCTGTAACGGGATGCTTGCGGGTCTGGTAGCCATCACTGCTCCTTGCGCCTTCGTTTCCCCGAACTCTGCGGTTGTAATCGGGACTCTAGCGGGAGTTCTGGTATGTCTGGGTGTCCTCTTTAATGATCGAGTGATCAAAGTCGACGATCCTTGCGGCGCCATTTCGGTGCATGGCTATTGCGGGTTTCTAGGCGCAGTTTGCGTCGGGCTGTTTGCCGACGGAACCTATGGCGCCGGCTGGAACGGCGTCGGCACTTCCTCGTACCTGGGACATGCGGGGCAGGGCGTTACAGGTCTGTTCCACGGCGATTCGCGGCAGTTTCTCTGCCAGCTGCTCGGCGCAAGCCTGTGCGCTGTCTGGGCTTTTGGTGGAACTTTTGTTGTGTTCTCGATCGTTAATAAGATCAAGAGCATGCGGGTTGCTCCTGATGTCGAACTGGAAGGATTGGATATTCCTGAGTTCGGTCTCAAAGGATATCCCGAGGATGCGACGGTCACGATGGAGGCTTGATTCAGTTACCCGAGAGCGGACCTTGAAATCGCCAGCAAAGATGGCGGCGGGAAGGCAAAAGCGTTAGCCTCAAGGCGTGACGACAGGTGTGTGCTGCTGAAGCTTTAGGGGTTTGGTGCGCCCGGAGAGATTCGAACTCCCGACCTATTGCTCCGGAGGCAATCGCTCTATCCATCTGAGCTACGGGCGCGCTGATTCAGTTTACATCCCGAGGTGACGGGCAGCAATCTTGGCGACAATCCGGTGAGGTCGGCGCAGCGGAGCGCAGACCGGCCTCAGTCGCTGGGAAATGGGAGTCAGGCGAGCGGAGAGATCTTCGTTAGTAGCGGCCTCGGCCACCACCACCGCCGCCACGGCCACCGCGATCGCCACGGTCTCTTCCGCCGCCACCACCGCCGCCTCCGCCACCGCGCTCCACCTTGGGACGGGCTTCGTTGACGTTCAGCGTTCGGCCGCCTACCTGCGTGCCGTTCAAAGCGGCGATCGCTTTGTCGCCTTCTTCCGTGTTGGTCATTTCCACGAAACCGAACCCGCGCGATCGTCCCGTGTCGCGGTCGGTCATGATGCTGACCCGGTCTACCTGTCCGTGCGCCTCGAACATTTGCCGCAGCTCTTCTTCTGAAGTATTGAAGTCGAGGTTCCCAACGAAGATATTCTTCAAGCGAGTGGCCTCTAGGTGAGCTATCTGAGAGTGCTGACTTCGGCGGAAAAGCGAAGGCTGGTTGGCCGTCTTGCAGCCGGAGCAGAGGTACAGTCAAATGCGTGGGGAAGTATAGCAGGTCTTTTGCGGATGGGAAGTTATTCGGTGGAAGCCTGAAAAAATCCAGCAAACATCGGGTGCCAGCGTTCTTCCAGGCCAGGAAAAGCAAAATCTTTGACCGCAAAGGACGCAAAGAACTCCGCAAGGTCGCGAAGGATTCGATTCTTGCTAGAGTTCCAGTTTTCCGACCACCGCTTTTAACATGCTCGCCGAGTGGCGCAAGCTTGTCGATTTCCTCCGAACTCAGTTCGATGCCGCAGAACGTTCTTGACTCCAAGACGATCGATCACCGTCGGCAGGCTGAGGTAGACATCACTCATTCCGTAATAATTCTCAATCAGGCTGGAAACTGAAAGCACGGTGCTCTGGTCGCGAAGGATCGCCTGAGTGATTCGCATCAGTCCAGCGGCCACGGCATAGTAGGTCGACGCCCTTGCGTTCGACGATCGTATACGCCGCATCGCGCGTCTGCAGGAAAATTTCTTCCATCGCCTTCTGGCTCGTGAGGCAGGTTTTGGGCCTTGCAGAATTCCGGCAAGCGCATGCCCGCGATGTTGGCCATTGACTCCAGACCGGCACTTCGCTGTCGCCGTGTTCGCCAACGATGTAGGCATGGACACTACGCGCATCGACACCGAAGTGCTGGCTGAGCAGATAGCGGAAGCGCGCCGTGTCCAGGATCGTCCCCGAGCCGATCACGCGTTCAGCGGGCAATCCAGAGAGTTTCCACGCCGCATAGGTCAGCACGTCCACCGGGTTGGTCGCAATCAACAGGATGCCGTGGGGATTGTGCTTGACCACCTCGGGCACGATCTGGCTCCAGATAGCGGCATTCTTGTTGACCAGATCAAGACGGGTTTCGCCGGGTTTGATTCAGCCCCGGCGGCGAGGACGGTGACTGAGGCTCCGGCGCAGTCCGAATAATCACCCGCCCACACTTTGGTGGAAGAGCGAACGGCACGGTGTGATTGAGGTCCATGGCCTCGCCTTCGGCCTTGGCGTGGTTGGCATCGATCAGCACGATTTCGGAAGCCAGTCCGCTCAAGAGAAGGGCATAGGCAAAGGTCGCACCCACATTGCCGACGCCGACTACGGCAACACGGACAGGACGGTGATGTTCTCATTTCGTGCGTCGAAATCTCAGCACTTATCTACCTTCCAATATCCCGCTGCGCTGATAGCCCAGTTGCAGCAAGCGATTCTTGGGATCGTGCCGCTTCTCGCAGTTGGGACATTTCAGATAGCGTCTCCATGCCGTTCCCTGACGATCATAGTTTTCGGCGACGGCAAACGTAGTCCCGCAACTACAGGGAACGACGAACATCTTCAGGGGCTTGGCGTCGGCCTTGGACATCTTAGAGGAAGTATAGCGCTACCAGGAAGGGATCATCGGGCTACTCGAGTCTGTGGTGGGAAGACCCACGCTTATCGCTCCAAAAAACGGAACGATAAAGTCGGGCACCCGCTCTTACTCTTCCATCGTCAGCTACTCTTCGACTGCGACCATCGAACTTTTCTTGCCGCGCCGGTTGGCTTGCAGGACTTTCTTGCGCAGGCGCAGCGACTTGGGAGTGACTTCGACGTATTCGTCGTCGGTGATGAATTCGATGGCCTGCTCCAGGTTCAGATTGCGGAAGGGAACCAGGCGGATCGCCATGTCGGAGGTCGACGACCGCATGTTGGTCAGCTTCTTCTCGCGCACCACGTTTACGTCAAGATCGTTGTCTTTGGCGTTTTCGCCGACGATCATGCCTTCATAGACGTCGATGGTGGGGCCGACAAAAAGTTCGCCGCGCTCCTGCAGGTTGTAAAGAGCGTACGGAGTGGTGACGCCGTTGCGGTCGGAGACCAGCGCGCCGGTCAGGCGGTGCGGAATTTCACCCTGCCACTCGATGTAGCCATCGAACAGAGAGTTCATCACGATGGTGCCGCGGGTGTCGGTGAGCAACTGGCTGCGCAGGCCGATCAGTCCGCGGCTGGGGACACGGAACTCGATGCGCACGCGTCCGTATCCGTGATTGTGCATGTTGAGCACTTCGCTCTTGCGCGCGCCCAGTTGTTCCATCACTACGCCGACGAATTCTTCCGGCACGTCGACGGTCAGCTTCTCGATCGGTTCCATCAGCTTGCCGTCGACGCGCTTGGTGACGATCTCGGGCTTGCCGACCATGAGTTCGAAGCCTTCGCGCCGCATCATTTCGATCAGGATGGAAAGCTGCAGTTCGCCGCGTCCCATGACGACGAAGGAGTCGGTGCTGTCGGTGTCTTCGACGCGCAGGGAGACGTTGGTCAGCAGTTCCTTCTGCAGGCGTTCGCGCAGATTTCTGGATGTGACGTACGTGCCTTCGCGTCCGGCGAAGGGCGAAGTGTTTACCGTGAACAGCATGGCGATGGTGGGCTCATCGATGGCGATGTGCGGCAGCGGCGACGGATTCTCCGCGTCGGTGATGGTTTCGCCGATGGTGATGCCTTCCACGCCTGCGACCGCAATGATGTCGCCCAGCGTGGTCTCCGTGATGTCGACTCGCTTCAGTCCGGAGAACGAAAACAGCTTGGTAATTTTGGTCTTGTGCAGCGTGCCGTCCAGCCGGGCGATGCCGACGTCTTCACCGGTGCGCATGGTGCCGTTGAACACACGCGCGATGGCGAGGCGTCCGAGGTAGTCGCTGTAGTCGAGATTGGCCACCAGAATCTGCAGCGGCCCGGCAGGATCGCCTTTGGGTTCCGGAATGGTCTTGACGATGGCTTCGAACAGCGGCTGCAGGTTTTCTCCGCCGCCCTTGATGTCCGTCGAAGCGGTGCCGATCTTGGCGTTCGTATAAAGGACGGGAAAGTCGATTTGCTCTTCCTTGGCGTCGAGGTCGATGAACAGGTCGTAGACCTCGTTCAACACTTCCTGCGGACGCGCGTCGGAGCGGTCAATCTTGTTGATGACGAGAATCGGAGGCAGGTGAGCTTCGAGCGCCTTGCTCAGCACGTAGCGCGTCTGCGGCAGCGGGCCTTCGCTGGCATCGACCAGCAGCATCACGCCGTCCACCATCTTGAGGGCGCGTTCGACTTCGCCGCCGAAGTCGCTGTGGCCGGGCGTGTCCACAATATTGATCTTTACGTCGTGATAGAAGATGGCCGTGTTCTTGGCCAGAATCGTGATGCCGCGCTCACGCTCCAGATCGTTGGAGTCCATGACGCGCTCGACCAGGTGCTCGTTGGCGCGAAACGTGCCGCTCTGGCGGAGCATGGCGTCCACCAGGGTGGTCTTGCCGTGGTCAACGTGCGCGATGATGGCGATGTTGCGAATGTTTGAAGTCAAAAGTCAGTTGCCTTCCTGAGGCTCACAAATACAGCTCTGCTACTACTTTACTATGTATTTACGGTTCCGCAGCGAGGGAGTTTGCTGTAGCGCCGGCGTCACGCCGGCTGGCGGGCAGGCGTCTCGCCTGCCCACTCTGCAGATTCTAATTTCTTGGACACCTAGGATCAGGCTCAAGCTGTGGGGGCGAGACGCCCCCACGACAGCCGGCGGGACGCCGGCGCTACAGCACCAGGTCTGTTTCGGCTTTCGCCCTGAGCCGGTACCAGGTCACGATCGCGGCCAGCGAAAAAACGAAGATGATGGTGGATATGGCGTTGATCTCTGGCGTGATGCCGCGGCGCAGGCGTCCCCAGATTTCGAGCGGCAGCGTGTTGTCGCGCCCGATCAGGAAGAAGCTGACGGCGATTTCGTCCATGGAGAGAGTGAAGATCAGCAGCGCCGCGCCGATGATCGATAGCCGCAGGTTGGGAAGAGTCACGTGCCAGAAGGTCTGCCAGTAGTTTGCGCCCAGGTCGAGCGACGCTTCTTCCTGCGCGCGGTCGAGTTTCTGCAAACCGGCGAAGACTTCGGTGGTCGCAACCGAAATCAGCGCCGTGCCGTGGCCCAGAATAATGGTCAGCAGGCTCAGCTTCACTTCGCCTGCCTGAAACAACATCAGCAGAGAAAGTCCGGTGATGATTCCGGGCAGGATCAGCGGCAAGCAGAACGAGACGCCGGAACAGTGCCTTGCCAGGGAAGTTCGCGCGATCGAGGGCCAGCGCCGCCGGAATGCCGAAGGTCAGCGAGATCGCCATCGCCGCAAGAGCAACCAGCAGGCTGTTCAGGACGGAAGTCCAGATGGCCTCGTCGGCAAAGAGGATGCGATACCAGTTCAGAGTCAGGTTGCGCGGCGGAAATCCGCCGACGCCTGAACCGTTGAAGGAATAAACGATGAGCGTAACGATGGGCAGGTAAAGAAAACCGAAGACGACAATGGCGTGCCAGGGCAGCCAGCGCGAAGTCGGCACCGTGCGCTCGCCGGCCTTCATCGGAAGCTCCATTTCTTCTCCAGACTTTCCGAGAGAAAGAGCAGAGCGAGCACCAGCGCCAGCATGCAGAACGAAATGGCTGCGCCGAGCGGCCAGTTGTAGGCCGCTCCGAACAAGCTGACCACGATGTTCGAAATCATGATGCCGCTGGGGCCGCCCAGCAGCAGCGGCGCCAGAAAATCTCCCAGGCTGAGCACGAACGCAAACGTCGCTCCCGCCAGAACTCCGGGAATGGAAAGCGGAAAGATTACTCGCCAGAAAGTCTGAAACGGCGACGCGCCCAAATCGTGAGATGCCTCGACCAGGTTCCGCGGAATGTGTTCGAGCGCCGCGTAGATCGGCAGAATCGTGAACGGCGTGTAGATATGCGTGAGCGTCAGCACTACGGCGAACGGGCTGTACAACAGGAAATCCAGCGGATGGCTGGTCAGGTGAACATATTGCAGCAGCGTGTTGAGGACGCCATCACTCCCCAGGATCGTCTTCCACGCGTAGGCGCGCACCAGGTAGCTGACCCACAGCGGGATGATCACCAACTGGTACAACAGATCTTTTCTCTTGCGCGTAAAACGACAGGAAGTAGGCCAGGGGATAGCCGAGCAGCAGGGAGAAGATTGTCACCCGGGCCGCGATCCACATCGAGCGCAACAGAGTTTGCCAGTAGACATTCACCTGCAGCAGTTGGCGGTAGTTGTCCAGCGTCCAGGAGTGGACGATGGTTTGCGACGACGAGACCGACCAGAAGCTGTAGCAGAAAAGAAGAGCGTAGGGAACGAGTAGAAACACAGTCACCCAAAGCAGCGGCGGTACGGTGATCGCGGCTCGATAGGCGCGGGAGAACATCAGGCTCTTCCTTCCGAGGGCTCGCGACGGGGACTGCGTCTGCCGGGGAGAATTCGAAGTCTACGTCGCCGCTCCAGTTTTCCTGGCTGGCGGTGCGCACCGAGAGCAGCAGTCCGCCGGCGCACTCGACTTGGAGCAGTTCGGTGGCTCCGTGAAACGCCTGGCGCAGAATCTTGCCGCGAAAGCGTACCGTCGCACTACCGCTGGTCGCGTCCGCCAATCGAATATTTTCAGGACGCAGCGAGAATAGTCCGGGGCCGTCGCGCAAGCCGGTTCGCCAGGACAGAGATTGGCAGCGCGCGATCCCGTCCTTTACTTCACCGCTGAGCAGGTTGGTGTGGCCGATGAACTGCGCGGTGTAGGCAGTCGCCGGGCCGGTTGTAGATCTCTCGCGGGGACGCAATCTGTTCCAGCTCTCCCATGCGCAACAGCGCGATGCGATCCGACATGACCATGGCTTCTTCCTGGTCATGAGTGACAAACACGAAGGAGATTCCAACTTCGCGCTGCAGCGATTTCAGCTCCACCTGCATTTGGCGGCGCAGGTTGGCGTCGAGGGCGGAGAGCGGTTCGTCCAGCAGCAGCAGCCGGGGACGATTCACCAGAGCGCGCGCCAGAGCGATGCGCTGCTGCTGTCCACCGCTGATCTTGGAGGGCTTCGACGCAGCATAGGCCGTCATCTTCACCATGTCGAGCGCCTGTTCCACTCGAGTCTCGACTTCGTGCTTGGGCAGCTGCGCGATCTTCAATCCGTAGCCAACGTTTTCTGCGACCGTCAAATGCGGGAACAAGGCATAGTGCTGAAAGACGGTGTTGACGCGGCGCCGGTAGGGCGGCAGAGTGTCGAGGCGCTCGCCGCCCATGAGAATTTCGCCAGACGATGGCGGATTCGAAACCGGCGATGATGCGCAACAGAGTCGTCTTGCCCGAACCGCTCTCGCCGAGGATGGTGAGAAACTCTCCCTCCGCGACCTGCAGCGAGATGTCGCGCAGCACTGCGTTTTTTCCGAACGACTTGGCAACGTTGCGGATGTCGAGCAGAGGGCCTGTCGAATTAGAAGTTGCAGGCGTCGTTGCAGTTCGCTGATAGCCCTCGTGGTGCCCAAACTCCTTCTCCAGCTCTTTGGAGAGACAGGATGGGTTTTTGATCTTTGACAGCAACTCTCCCGCCCTGTCGTTCCAAAAAACGGAACGACGAGGACGGGGCACCCGCTTACTGTGCGGCTTTTACTTCGTTCCAGATTTCGTTGTACTTGGCGCGGCGCTCGACGTTTTGCCAGAAGTAGAGGCGCTTTTGATAGTTGTCCACGTCGTCGAGATGCAGGCCTTTGATCTCTTCGGGCGTCATGGATTGCGCGGCTTGTGGATTCGCCGGAGTGTAGCCGGTGATGTCCGTGACCTTCTTCTGGGTCTGCGCTTCAATCATGTACTCCAGGAATTTCTGTGCCAGTTCTTTGTTCTCGCTGCCCGCGGTGACCATCAGGTGATCGATCCAGCCCGTCGTGTTTTCCTTGGGGATGGTCTCGCCGACGGGAAAGTTGATCTTGCGGAGTTGGTTGGTCATCAGCGGCCATCCCATGGCGGCGACCACCTCGTGATTCTGGAAGAGGTTGGTCAGTTCGCCTCCGGTCGACCACATCTTGCGGATGTTCGGCTTCAGCTCCAGCAGCTTCTTCTTGACTGCGTCGAGTTGTTCGTCGGTCAGGTTATAGAGCTGCGATGGGTCGGGTTTGTCATAGCCGAGAACCTGCGCGGCCATGTAGACAGTCGAAAGATCATCCCAGACGGAAATTTTTCCGCGATACTTCGGGTCCCAGAACACTGTCCAGCTCTCCGGAGGTTTGGGAAAAACCGTGGTGTCGTAGATCAGCGGATCCGGGCCCCACATGAAAGGGACGCCGTACACCTGACCTTTGATGCGAACCAGAGGCAGGGAAGTGAGTTGCGGAGAAAGCTGGCTGTAGCTTGGGATCTGCGTCAGGTCCAGCGGCATGGCCAAGCCTGCTGCTGCAATGGAAGTCGCGACGTCGCTGGAAGGCGAGATGATGTCGTAATTTCCGGCGCTGCCGCCGCGCAGTTTCGCGACCAATTCATCGCTCGATCCCATGTAGGACGCCGAGACTTTGCAGTGATACTTTTCCTCGAAGCCCTGTACGAATGAAGGGTCAGCATAACCTTCCCACACCAGCAGATTGAGGGTGGGAGTTTTCTTGCCACAGGAGACGAGCAGTACGACGCCAGCAAGCAGTACAAGTGAAAGTGCGAGACGCCGGATCATCACATCATTCTCCTTAATACTGCGGCCGTGAGCGCCGACTCCAATTGCAGCCGCTAGAAAGTGGGCGGCGTGTTGACCCATAGCACCCAGGTTTCGCTGCGTCCTGGATTTTTCCAGCTGTGCGGCGTGGCGCTTTCGAAGTAGAAACTGTCTCCCGGCTGGAGATGGTACTCCTCTCCGTCCAGGGAAATCTGCAACTCTCCCTGCAGGATGTAAAGAAATTCCTCGCCTTCATGGTGGTAAGACTCGCCGCTGCCTGATTCGGGAGCGATGCGAAACAGGTGCGGTTCCATCACTGTGTTGCCCCACGCGAGCAATTCCATGCGGACTCCCGGTCCCGCTTCGAGCACCTTGCGCTTGTCAGGTGAGACCAGCCGGAGGTTCGATTCGGCGGGATCGAAAAAATCGAGAATATTGGTTTTGTAGAATCGCGCCAGCTTGCGCAGGGTCGAAACCGAAGCGCTCATGTGCGAGCGCTCGAGCGCGCTGAGAAATCCGAGCGAAATCCCTACCGCTTTCGCCACCTGCGCCAGGGACATGCGTTTACGGGTTCGCAGCTGACGCAGCCGAGTACCGATTCCATTGCTGGAACCATTTGGAGTCGACCGCAACAGGCCATCGCGCTTGAGCAGTTGCACGATCGCAGGCGCGTTCATTCCTCGCACCTTGCGCAGGAAGCGTGCACGCTTGAGTAATTTCACGTCCTCGGGCGTGTAGAGCCGATATTTGCTGGCGGTACGGTGAGGACGGGCGAGACCGAGGCTCTCCCAGGAACGAATGACGGAAGGGGAAACGCCGACCAGTCGCGCCACGTCACCGATTTTCAAGTAAGGCTTTGGCCCGGCGCGCTTCATTCCCCGAGTTTCCTTCGAATCATTCCAGAAACCATCCTCAAGCTGCCGTCGGAACATCGTAGCGGTGCGAAGTTCTATGTGTTTTGCGGATCAGCCTTAACGCTATTTTTTGCTTGACAGTCTGCGGAGATTGCCTCTAACCTTGCGCGATTATAGCAAGGTTTGTTCTGCACGCAAGCCTCGCGTTTTCGAAAAAATTGAAACTTCCACCCGCAGCTCGGAGAATCCCCATGACTTCGTCGACAGCGCGCTGGGCAGCCATTCGGCTGGCCGTATTGTTTTGTCTCGTGTGTCCCACTTTCCTTCTGGCCCAAAGCACGGCGGGCAGACTTGTGGGCCGGGTGGCCGACCCGAGTGGCGCGGTTCTGAGCAACGTAAAGGTCACGGTGGTCAATGAAGCCACTGGATCGACCCGCGAAGCGCTGACCAATGACAGCGGCGACTACACCATGATCGAAGTGCCGCCGGGCAGCTATCGGGTGGAGTTCGAAGAGCGCGGCTTCAAGAAGAATGTTCAGAAGAACGTGATTGTCCAGGTCAACCAGGTAGTCACGCTGAACAGCACCATGCAGTTGGGCGGCACGCAGGAAGTGGTCGAGGTGACGGCGGAAGCGCCGCTGGTCGAGACTACCAGCACCCAGATGGGCGCTGTGGTGAACCAGCGCGCGGTTTCGCAGTTGCCGCTGAATGCCCGCGATACCTATCAGTTGCTGCAATTGCAGCCCGGCGTGCAGTCGCAGACCGGTTCCGATCTTTTCTACGGCAGCGACAATGCCGGCGTGGTTTCGGTGAACGGTGGCCGCGGACGCTCCAACAACTTCAGCGTGAACGGTGGCGATGCCAACGACCAGTTCGCCAACTTGCCTGCCGTCCAGCCAACTCCGGATTCGATCGAAGAGTTCCGCGTTTTGACCAACACCTTCGACGCGGAATACGGACGCAACTCCGGCGCGGTGGTCAACGTTGTGACCAAGTCCGGAACGAACGCCTTTCACGGCAATGTGTATGAGTTTTTCCGCAACAAGGTGCTGAATGCATCGGGTCCGCTGGACATCGAAAAGCCTGACTTCAAACAGAACCAGTTCGGCGGCACGTTCGGCGGACCTATAAAGAAAGACCGGACATTCTTCTTCGCTTCTTACGAAGGCCGGCGCATCCGGCAGGGCATTTCGTCAGATTCCATTCTCGTGCCAACGGCTGGCGAACGTGCAGGAGACTTCTCGGGTCAGAGTATTTTCAGTGGCGTGCTCACTGATCAAACTGTCGCAGATCACATTGAACGCCCGAAACGGAGGCGCTTGCGCAACCGCAGTAGCAGCTGCCGGCGGAGCCGCGATCGCTCCCGGTGCCAATTTCTCGGACATATTTCCGGGCAATCAAATTCCCGCTGCGTGTATGGATCCGACATCAGTCGACCTGATGAACCAGTTCGTACCCGCCTGCCAACCGTCCGGATGGAACCTTCCAAACCGTCGCCGGAATTCACAAAGATCGCACCGACCAGTTCACGGTGAAGTTCGACCACCGCATCAACGACAAACAAAACTTCTCCGCCTACTATTATTTCAACGACAGCACGCTGTATGACCCCTATTCGCGTTTCCAGGCCGGCGGCGCGACCACGCTGGGTTTCGGAGCCAATACGCAGGAGCGCTACCAGCAGTACAACCTGACCCACAACTGGACGCTCAGCAACAACCTGGTGAACGAAGCCCACTTCACCTACTTCCGCGAGGCCCAGGGGAACTTCCTGCATCCGCAGCGCACCGACCTGGTGCAGGATTCCTGCGCCACGGTTCCGTCCGGACGCCTGCTTCAATGACGGCACGGCCAACAACGATACCGGCATTCATCCCCGCCTGGGCGCCAGCCGCGAAGGCGTTCCCTTCGTGGACGTCTCGGGTCTGTTCTCCTACGGCAACAACTTCGAAGGCGAAATTCCGCAGGTAGGCAACAGCTTTCAATGGTCGGACAGTTTGAGCTGGGTCAAGGGAACGCACACTATGAAGTTCGGCGGCGATGTCCGCCGCATGCGTTTCGATCAGACCCTGTACTACAACGTGAACGGTCTTTACAGCTACTACGGTGGCAGCGCGAATGACGTGGGCAGCGATGACCTGATGCCCAACTATCTCCTCGGCCTGCCCGACAGCTTCAGTCAGGGCTCGGCGCAGGTAGAAAATGTTCGCAGTTCCATCTTTTCCGTGTTCGCGCAGGACAGCTGGAAGATCAAGAAGAACATAACCCTCAATTACGGTTGCGCTGGGAGCTGTTCACTCCGCTCACCGACATCAGCCAACACGTCCAGAGCTTCCGTCCCGGACAAGTGAGCACGATCTATCCCTGCCAGTTCACCGATCCGGTCATGACCACGATTTTCCAGAATGCCGGAGTGGCGAATCCGGACTGCGCCAACACCGGAGTCACTCCTACCGGCCTGGTCGTTCCGGGCGACAAGGGCGTACCGGCTGGACTGACCAGCACTTACTACAAGACTTTTGCTCCGCGCCTGGGATTGGCCTGGAGTCCGGGCGATTCCGGCAAGACCAGCATTCGCGTAGGTTGGGGACTGTTCTACAACCCGATGGAGCAACTGGTTCTGGAGCAGTTCAGCGCCGAGCCTCCGTTCGGCGGCAGCAACATCATCAACGCTCCGCTGTTCAACACGCCATACGAGCAGCAGGACGGCACACAGAAGCCCAATCCGTTTAACGGAATTCTCAATCCTCCGCGAGGACAGCCAGTGGACTGGGCGCTCTACCGTCCCATTCTGCTCTACGGACAATTTCAGCCGCATCTGCGGACGCAGTATTCCACCCAGTACAACCTGAACATCCAGCGCGAGCTGACCAAAGACCTGGTTCTGCAGGTCGGCTATGTGGGATCGCAGGGCCATCGCCTGCTGGCCAGTCACGATGTGAACTACGGCAACTCGCAGACCTGTCTCGATCTGAACTCGGTTCTCGGCGACGGAACGCTGCGGCCAGTTCTACGCCGACAGCGCCTTCACGATTCCTGCCGGCACGACTATGCCGGTGCCGTTCCATCTGCCGTATTCGGCGAATGGCGGCGGCCCCACGGTCATTCCGCAGGGCACAACGCTGACCAACGATCTGCAACTGGTCGGCTTGCGGCGGTACTCGTCTCCCAATTGCGATCCTCTGACCGGTACGGGATGCCCGCAGGATGGCACTCCGGTTTTCTCCAGCATCTTCGCCGAAGACACGATTGCGAATTCCAACTACAACTCGCTGCAGGTCTCGCTGGAGAAACGCTTCTCACACGGACTGCAGGCCGAAATGGCTTACACCTTCAGCAAGTCGTTTGACCAGGCTTCCAGCTTCGAAGGCGAACTGAATCCGCTCGATCCTCGCGGCACTTACTCGCTCTCTCAGTTCGATGCCCGCCATCGTCTGGTTCTGAGCTACGTGTGGCAGTTGCCGATACCGAAGTATTCGGGCTTCGCCGGCAAGGTGCTCAGCGATTGGGATATTTCAGGTATCTACACCTATCAGAGCGGCTTCCCGATTCGCATTACCTCGTCCGCCGACAATGAACTGATGTACAGCGCGTTCTTCGAATATCCGGGCGAGCCGAACCAGTTGGCGCCATTCCATAAGGTTGATCGAAAGACCAGCGGCGGCTACTGGTTCGATCCCAACAGCTTCACCGAGAATGCTTCCGACGATACTCGAGCCACCGTGTTCGGCGGGCGCCTCATTCAATTGCTACGACCCGAGCTTGTTTGGGCAGATCGGAAACGCGAAGCGCACCATTTGCTGCGGGCCGCCGGTCAATAACATCGACTTCGCGCTGCACAAGGTGCTTCCGGTTGGAGAGGGCAAGCGCTTTCGAGTTCCGTGCCGAATTCTTCAACCTGTTCAATCACGCGCAGTTCAACAATCCGGACGGCAACACAACCGACGGTTCGGATTTCGGCCGCATCCTGCGGGCCAAGGCTCCACGCCAGATTCAGTTGGCGTTGAAGTTCTACTTCTAGCCGGAAAGCGGTAGAGTAGAGACAGTCTTTAAACCCGGGCGGCTCCGGTCGTCCGGGCATTCTAATGGCCGCAATCAGAGCGGCTTGAGCCATTCCTGGAGATCCGATGTACCCCGCACTGCAGAAAGAGCTCGAAACTTTCGAGCGCCGCACGCCGAAATCCGCCGATGCTCACAAGAAAAACCTCAAACGCATTCCGCTGGGAGTTGCCAGCAACTATCGCGCTTACGATCCTTATCCGATTTTCGTGAAAGAAGGATCGGGCAGCAAGTTCCGCGATCTCGACGGCAACGAATACATCGATCACAACCTGTGCTTCGGCGCCATCATGGCGGGACATTGCCATCCCGCAGTGATGAAGGCTGTCGAAAAGCGTCTGAGCACCGGCACCATGTTCGGCATGCCTCACGACATGGAGTGGGAACTGGCCGAAGAAATCTGTAACCGCTTTCCGGTCGAGATGGTGCGCTTCGGCAACAGCGGTACGGAAGCCACCATGCACGCGATTCGGCTGGCTCGCGCCGCTACCGGACGCGACAAGATCGTCAAGTTCGAAGGCGGTTACCACGGCCTGCACGATGCTGCACTGGTCAGCGTGAAGCCGCATGCGCCGGAGTACGGCGACATCAACGCTCCGACCTCAGTTCCCGGTGGACTGGGAGTTCCGAAGGCTTCGTTCGCCAACGTGGTCATTGCGACTTTCAACGATCTTGCCAGCGTCGAACTCCGCTTCAAACAGAATCCCGGCGAGATTGCGGCCGATCATCCTCGAGCCGATCCTGATGAACGTCGGCCTGTGCATGCCGCAGGCCGGCTTTCTCGAGGGACTGCGCGATATCTGCCACCAAAAATGGCGCGTTGCTGATCTTCGACGAAGTGAAGACCGGCGCGAAGCTGGGATGGGGCGGCGCTTCCGAATACTTCGGCGTGAAGCCGGACATGATTTGCCTGGCGAAGTCGATCGGCGGCGGTTTGCCGCTGGCGGCTTTCGGCGCGCACAAATCCGTGATGGACCTGATCTCGCAGCACAAGGTCTTCCACGGCGGCACCTACAACACCAATCCGGTTTCGATGGCTGCCGGTCTGGCTACGTTCCGCGAAGTGCTCACGCGTGAGAACTACGCGCACGTCGACAAACTCAGCAAGAAACTGACTGAAGGCTATCGCAAGATCGTCGCCAAGTCGGGATTGCAGGCTTACATCGCGAGCGCCGGAGCCAACGGCGCGTTGATGCTCTATCCGCAGGAAATTCGCAACTATCGCGACTGGGAAGCTATCGACGTCGATCTCTGGCGTCACTACTGGTTCGCCATGGTCAACCGCGGCGTGATGGCGCAGCCTTACTGGTGGGATGAGCAGTGGACGATCTCTGTGCAGCACACCGAGGCCGACATCGACAAGCATCTGGCTGCGTTTGAAGATGTTGCGCCGGCACTGGCCCAGGCACAGCAGGAGCGCATGGAGAAGTCGAGTGGCAGCGCACTAGGATTTTCGTAGCGCCGGCATCTTGCCGGCTGTCGCGAGGGCATCCTGCCTCGCAGTGGGGCAGGACGCCTCACGACAGCCGCCGGGACGGTGGCGCTACGAAATTCAACCCAAGGAGCAGGTATTGTCCGCGAACGATCCTGACCAGCCTCATCTCAAGCGCGTCCTCGGCCGCGCCGATCTGGTTTTGCTGTTCGTGGTCGCTATCTTCAACCTGAACGTGGTCCCGTCCATCGCCGCCAACGGCGGAGTCACCGTCTGGCTGTGGATCGATCTCGCTAGTCTTGTTTTTCTGGCCGCAGGGCATCGCCGTGATCGAACTGGCGCACCGCTATCCCGGCGAAGGCGGCGTCTATCTTTGGGCCAAGGAAGTCTTCGGCGACTTCCACGGCTTTCTGTCCGGCTGGTGCTACTGGACGAACAACATGCTGTACGTGCCGACGGTGATGCTGTACTTCGTCGGCGTGTCGGTATTTGTTCTTGGCCCGAACCATCAGGCTTTGGCGGACAACAAGCCGTTTGCGCTGATAGCGTCGCTGTTGCTGCTGGTCATTCTGGTGGTGCTGAATATCGTGGGCCTGGGAGTAGGGAAGTGGGTCAACAATCTCGGCGGAATTGGAACCGGCATTGCCGCCGCCGCTTGATCGGACTGGGTCTGGTCATCTGGATGCGATTTGGCACCACCGTCACTGCGGCTGACTTTCGGATCCCGGCGAATCCGCGGTTCGTGCTGAACTCGTTTGGCGTGATTTGTTTCGGACTGGTGGGTCTGGAACTGGCTTCCGTCATGGGAGACGAGATTCAGGATCCGCGACGTACCTTGCCGGGCGCGGTCGCCTGGGGCGGAGTGCTTTCCGGACTGCTCTATATCGGCGCGACGCTGACCTTGCTGATTGCGGTCAGCAAAGACCAGATCAGCGTGCTGCAGGGAATCGTGCAGGCCGTAGGGCACATGGCGGAGAGAGTCGGAGTCGGCTGGATATCTGGCTCCGTTTGCTCTGCTGCTGAGTTTTTCGATCGCAGGAATCGGCTCGGCGTGGCTGGGAGGCTCGGCGCGCATTCCGTTTGTCGCCGGCCTCGATTCGTACATGCCGGCGTGGATGGCGAAAGTTCATCCCCGCTATGCAACTCCCTATGCGGCGCTGATTGTTCATGCCGCGGTTTCGATGGTGCTGATCGTGATGAACTTCATCGGCGCCGGCGTGCAGGAAACATTTCAAAAGATGCTGTCGCTGGCTGTGGTGCTGCAGTTGATCCCATTTCTCTACATGTTTGCCGCGCTGATCAAACTGGCGATGAACACTGTTCCGGACCGGGACACTACAGCAAAACGACGTTGATGCTGGCTGGCATCAGCGGACTGGTGACGACAACGCTCGGAATCGTGCTGGTATTTTTCCCGGCACAGCAGATCAGTTCGTTGTGGTCTTATGAAGTATGGATGTTTGGCGGTACGCTGTTCTTCATCGGACTGGCGGCATTTTTCTTTTACGTATACGGCGGCCGCAAAGCAAAACGTGCGGTTGCGGGCAACTCGCCCGCGTAGCTGAGCCAAGCTCGGCGAAGATTGACATCGAAGGAGTCCTCATGCCCGGCGGAGTGAAAACCGACGTACGCACTTACCAGCTCTACATCAATGGCGAGTGGGTCGACAGCAAATCAAACAAGACTTTTCCGGTCTACGATCCCGCCACCGAAGAAGTGATCGCGCAGGTTCCGGACGCCAATGCCGACGACGTGAACCGCGCCGTTGCCGCCGCCAAAGCCGCCTTCGAAGATGGCCCATGGGCGACAACCACCGCCCAGGAACGCGGACGCGTTCTCTTCCGTCTTGCGGAAAAGATTCGCCAGAACACCGCGATGCTGGCGGAACTGGAATCCCGTAACACCGGCAAGCCGATTGTCGAAGCGGAATACGACATCACCGACGTCGCCACCTGCTTCGAGTACTACGGCGGACTGGCTACGAAGATTCTCGGATACGTGAATCCGGTCCCCGACAACGCCATGAGCCTTACGCTCAAGGAACCAATCGGCGTTGCGGGACAGATCATTCCGTGGAATTATCCGCTGCTGATGGCGGCCTGGAAGCTGGCACCAGCACTGGCCGCGGGTTGCACCTGCGTGCTGAAGCCGGCCGAGCAGACTCCGATCACCGCGCTGGAAATGGCCAACTGGTTGCAGGATGTTGGCTTGCCTCCGGGCGTGGTCAATATCATCACAGGCTTCGGTGAAACCTGCGGCGCGCCGCTGGTGCAGCATCCTGACGTCAACAAGATCGCTTTTACCGGCAGCGCGTCAGTCGGGAAAATCATCGTCAAGCAGGCCGCCGACACGGTGAAGCGAGTGACTCTCGAACTGGGCGGCAAGTCGCCCAACATCTTTTTCGCCGATGCCGACTTCGAAGCTGCCATCGACGGCGCACTCTTCGGCGTGTTCATCAATCAGGGAGAAGTTTGCTCTGCCGGCAGCCGCATCCTGGTGCAGAAGCCGATCTACAAGAAGTTTGTCGATGCCATGGCTGCGAAAGCCAAGACCATCAAGCTGGGCGCTCCGCTCGATCGCGACACGAAGATGGGACCGCTGGTCAGCAAAGATCAATACGACCGCGTGCGCTCCTATCAGGAGATCGGAAAGAAAGAAGGCAAGCTCGCATCCGGTGGCGGCCGCGCCGAGAAATTCGCCAAAGGCTATTACGTCGAGCCCACGATCTTTTACGATGTCGACAACAGCGCCCGCATCGCCCGCGAAGAAATATTCGGACCGGTCGCTGCCGTCATTCCGTTCGAAGACGAAAAAGATGCCGTGAAGATTGCCAACGATTCTCCCTACGGCTTGGCCGCAGCGGTCTGGACGCGCGACATCTTCAAAGCCTTCCGCATGGTGAAGTCGCTGCGCGCCGGAATCGTCTGGGTCAATCACATGCAGCCGACGTACGTCGAAGCGCCCTGGGGCGGCTACAAGCAATCCGGCTTCGGACGCGAACTGGGACCTTGGGGAATCGAAGAATATCTGGAGACGAAGCAGGTGCACATCAATCTGAATGAGCCTCCGATTGGCTGGTACTGAGAAAGCAGTCGTCGGTCATCGGTCGTCAGTCCTCGGCCAATCCAACGACGAGTAGCCAGAGGCCAACGACCAATGGCCAACGACCAACGACGATTTTGAGAACCTGACATGTCTACCATTCACTACGAACCCCGATTCCCGGACCGAAGTCAAAAGCTCTGGCTCAGCGCCGTGTCGATGCGATTCCGCGCGGGCTCTCGATCGGCACGCCGGTCTATGTCGCGAAGGCGGAGGATGCCTGGCTGGAAGATGTGGACGGCAACCGCTACCTGGATTTCGCCGGCGGTATCGGCTGCCTGAACGTGGGACATCGTCGCGAGCCGGTGGTTACTGCGATAAAGAATCAGGCCGATCGTTTTCTTCACACCTGCGTGCAGGTGACGCCGTATGAGGAATACGTACGGCTCGCCGAGCGGATGAATCAGGTCACGCCGGGCAAGTTTCCGAAGAAGACTTTGTTTGTGAACACTGGCGCTGAAGCGGTCGAGAACGCAGTAAAAATTGCGCGTGCGCATACCGGCCGCTCCGGCATCATCGCTTTCGAAGATGCTTTCCATGGACGCACCATGATGGCACTGTCGCTGACCAGCAAGACGCATCCCTACAAAGCCGGCTTTGCGCCGTTCCCCGGCGATGTTTACCGCATTCCGTACGCCTACTGCTATCGCTGCTCGTATTCGCTGAAGTATCCGTCGTGCGATCTTTTCTGTGCCCGCCACCTTGAGGACACTTTCAAGCGCGTGGTCGCGTCGGAAGATGTTGCCGCGGTGATCGCCGAGCCGGTTCTGGGAGAAGGCGGATTCGTCGTTCCTCCAAAGGATTTCTTCAAGGTGCTGATGGAGATTTGCCACAAGCACGGTGTCCTGTTTATTGCGGACGAAGTGCAGAGTGGCTTCGGACGCACTGGCCACTTGTTTGCCAGCGAATACTACGGCATCGAGCCGGACATTCTGGTGACCGCGAAATCTCTGGGGGGCGGTCTTCCGCTAGCGGCCGTTACCGGCCGCGCGGAAATCATGGATGCTCCCGGCCCCGGCGGACTGGGCGGGCACCTTTGCCGGCAATCCGCTTTCTTGCGCGGCTGCCCTTGCGGTGCTGGACATATTCGAGCGCGAGAATTTGCTGGCCCGCGCCAATGAAGTTGGAGAACGCTTCCAGAAGCGCGCCCGGCAGTGGCAGAAGCGCTGGCCGATTGTCGGCGACGTTCGCGGACTAGGCGGAATGCAGGCCATCGAGTTGGTGCAGTCCGCGGAAACGCGAGAACCAGCTGCCAGCGAAACCAAACAGATCACGCAATATTGTTACGAACACGGACTGATCACGATTACTGCTGGCTCATATTCCAATGTGGTGCGGGTGCTGGTGCCGCTGGTGGTAACGGACTCGCAGTTGGATGAGGGGCTGGATGTGCTGGAGTCCGCACTACAGACGGTCTGTGAAAAGAATAGTGCCATCGCCCAGCCGGTGTAGGTTTGGTTTGTTTGGTTTCGGACGCCGGCGCTAAAATAATTCCGAGATAAATTTATGACTGTTGCTACTGCGACTCTGACCAAAGTTCCCAACTACGTTAACGGACAGTGGATTGATTCGAAGGCAACCGAATGGCTCGACGTTACCAATCCGGCCACCGGCGAAGTCATCGCTCAGACGCCGCTTTCCAGTGCTGCCGAGGTTGGTGCTGCCATTGAAGCTGCTGCGGCGGCGTTTCCCGAATGGCGTCGCACTCCGGCGGAAGATCGCATTCAACCGCTCTTCAAGCTGAAGCACATTCTCGAAGCGGAGATCGAGGACCTTGCCCGCATTCTCACCACTGGAGAATGGCAAGACCTTCACCGAAGCCAAGGCCGAATTGCGCCGCGCCATCGAAAATGTGGAAGTCGCCTGCGGCATTCCGACAATGATGCAGGGCTACAACCTCGAAGACGTCGCCCGGGGCATTGACGAGATGATGATCCGGCAGCCTCTGGGAGTCGTTGCGGCGATCGTTCCGTTTAATTTTCCTGGAATGATTCCGTTCTGGTTTCTGCCCTACGCCATCGCGACCGGAAATACGTTTGTCCTGAAGCCGTCCGAGCGGGTGCCGCTCACCATGAAGCGGGCATTTGAGCTGATGGAGAACATCGGACTGCCCAAGGGCGTTCTGAACCTGGTGAATGGCGGCAAGAACGCGGTCAACGCATTGCTTGAACATCCCAAAGTCCGGGCTATCAGCTTTGTTGGTTCCACATCCGGTGGCCCGGTACGTCTACGCGCGGGCGGGTGAGCATGGCAAGCGCGCGCAGTGCCAGGGCGGCGCGAAGAACCACGTCATCGTGTTGCCTGACGCTGATATGAAAATGACGACACAGATCATTCGGCGACAGCGCTTTTGGATGCGCCGGGCAGCGTTGCCTGGCTGTCTCGGTGGCCGTGACGGTTGGCGAGGCGCAAAAGACATTCCGTGATTCGATCACCGAAGCTGCCGTCGTCACTTCGAGTAGGCAATGGACTCGACGAAGGCGTGCAAATGGGCCCGGTAATCTCACCGCACAGTAAGTCGCGGGTAGAAACCTTGATCGCCACAGGTGAAAAGCAGGGCGCAAAGATCCTGCTCGACGGGCGCAATTCCCGCATCCCCCGCGGCGAAGCGGGAAATTTCGTGAAGCCGACTGTATCTGGACGCTGTTCCGGCTACCAGCGAACTGACAGAGACTGAAATATTCGGTCCGGTGCTGAGCCTGGTCCACGCCAATGATATGGACGAAGGCGTTGGCTTTCCTCGAGCGCAGCCCGTATGGCAACCAGGCATCTCTCTTCACTTCGAGCGGAGCCGCGGCGAGGCGTTTCCGCTATGAAGCGCCGGCTGGCAATATCGGGATCAACATTGGCGTTGCCGCTCCCATGGCGTATTTTCCGTTCAGCGGCTGGAAAGACAGCTTCTTCGGAATCATGCACGCCCAGGGACACGATGCAATCGAGTTCTATACCGAAAAGAAAATCGTAGTCGAGCGCTGGGCGAAAGACCATTCGCGAAAGTTTTAGGCCATCACAGGCCGCCTAGGAGCAGGTGTCCCACCTGCCCAGCCGAGCACAGCTCGGCAGAGTTGTTGACCTGCAGAAAATCACGGCGAGCTTTGCTCGCCCACCCGGACGAGGACGTCCGGGTCTACGCAACCTGAGAAGATTGAGGCATTCATGTCAGATACCATCCAGAAATACAAAGACTATGTGATGACTGGGTTCATGAAGTCGGTCGTGCCCATTGTCATCGACCGGGCCAGCGGCGCTACCGTCACGGATATCAACGGCCGCGAGTATCTTGATTGCTTTGCCGGCATCTCCGTGGTCAACGCCGGGCACTGTAATCCCAGTGTGATCGCCGCTGCCAAGGCGCAGATGGATAAGCTCGTCCACTGCTCGTCCTACATCTATCATGTTCAGCCGGTCGCGGATCTGGCAGAAAAGTTCGCCCACATCGCCCCGCGCGGCTTGACCAAAACATTTTTCGGCAATGGCGGCGCCGAAGCCATCGAAGGCGCCATGAAGCTGGCGCGGCTCTACACCGGCAAGCATGAATTCATTGCGCTCCACGCCAGCTTTCACGGACGCAGTTGGGGCGCGCTCAGCGTGACTGGCAACATGGGACGCAAAAAGCGTGGCGGACCATACGCCGCAGGCGTGACCTTCGCGCCTGCACCCTACGCGTATCGTTCGCAGTGGCCGAATGATCCCGAAGAATGCGGACGGCAGTGTGCGCGGGCTATTGAAGACGTTATCCGGTTCACAACCGCGGACGACGTGGCTGCGTTCATCGCAGAGCCGGTGATGGGCGAAGGTGGAATCATCGTTCCTCCAGCGAACTACTTCAAAGAAGTAAAGAAGGTCCTCGACCGCCATGGCATCCTCTTTATCGCGGACGAAGTGCAATCCGGATTCGCACGTACGGGAAAAATGTTTGCCATTGAACACTACGGGGTCGAGCCTGACATTCTGGTCACTGCAAAGGGTATTGCAGACGGTTTTCCGCTGAGTGCATTTACCACACGCTCGGAAATTGCTGCCGCCTACAAACCTGGCGACCACCTGTCGACCTTTGGCGGCAACCCGGTATCGTGCGCCGCCGCCCTGGCCAACATCGAATTCATGGAGAAGGAAAACCTCCCCGCCCGCGCCACCGAGACCGGCGAATATGCCATGGCGAAGCTGCGCGAGTTGCAAAAACAGAATCCGTTGATCGGTGAAGTTCGCGGATTGGGATTGATGATCGGCGTCGAACTGGTTAAGGACGAGAAACTTACTCCAGCCACGTCCGAAGCGGATGCGATTCGTGACGCCCTACTGCGGCAGGGAGTTCTGGTTGGCCTGGGAGGCGTCTACGGCAACGTGATTCGCTTCCAACCTCCGCTCATCATTACGCGGCCGCAAATCGATCGGGCGATCGACGCTTTCGCAACGGCCTTGCAGGAAGTGGCCCAACCCGCACATGTTTAGCGTTGACGGCGTTTGGAACTGGTCAGGTCGTGGTAGCTTCCGTCTGTCCACCACGCTTTTTCTCTGCTTCGGAAATCACGTAGACGATCAGTATTCCAAGTTCCGGCTCAATGGGATGACGGTAGCGCGGATGCGGGAACACGGCATAGTACACCGTGGGATAAGACAGGATCAGCCAAAGGAAAAGCCAGGTTCCTGGCCGGCGTTTGCGCAAGGCGAGTCCCAGGCCAGCGAACGCCAGCAGCGAAGAAGCCAGGAAGACTGAATTTTTGGTTTGCGCGAGCGCAGGAATCTCGGACAAACGCGGAACTCCGCCCCAGTAATAAATGAAGCGCTTGAGGCTCAGACCCAGGAAGCGGGGATAGTCTTCGCGAATGAAGGCCATTGCCTCCTGCCTGCGCTGGGCTACGTAGGCAACTTCTCCCATCTCGCGGTAGAGGCGCATCTGGTAAACGTTTTGGGTGGGGTGAAGGTATTCTCTCCAGGTGCCGTCCGCTCCCGGGCCGTTTCCGATCCGCAACTCCGCTCCGAAGTTCGAACGTATAGACATCACTCCCAACACTTTTTGATTTCGCGCCAGCCAGGGAGCGATGCAGGCGACGAATACGAGCGCTGACGAGAACAACACCAGCCAGCGAAGATTTGCTCACGCTTCCAGCGCCGGTACCACGCCCACAGCCCGGAAGCAGGCAGAAACGCCAGCAGGGAAGTGTTGGTGAGCGCTGCGATGCCCCAGAACAGCCCGAACTGGATCCAGGGAACCAGTCCGTCTCTTTCTTCGAGGTCGAGTGTCAGCCAGAAAATGACCGCCAGAAGCAGGGCCGCCAGGCTGGTCTCCCACACCCAGCGCGTGCACCAATACATCACGGGCGGCATCAGGGCCCAGAGCCAGGCAGTCCAGATCGCAAGTTTTACGGTGAAACAACGTTTCGCGATCAGAAAAATCGGAACACAGGTCAGAGCTGAGCAGAAGCTGTTGATGGTCAGCAGAACCACAGCAGAGGCTCGCGTGTAAATCCCAAACAGTTTGAAAACGGCCGCAATGAGAAACGGATAAACTGGCGGCTCCCAGGCTGTCGGTCCCGTGGTGGTGCTGAATGGATTGCTGAACCCCTGCCCCTGCGCCAGAGAGCGCCCGATGCGGCCCATTTCCCAGCCAAAGCTGAAGTTATCTTCAAAGGTCTTGAACTTGTAGGTGTGGGCGACGACAATCCAGCCAAAGCGCAGTGCAAAAGCGATCAAGACCATCCAGAAGTAGGATGTGCGGGCTTTGTTCCACCAGCGGGCGAAGGTACCGGAATCGGACTTGGTCATCGGCAGGATGGTTTGGGGGACATCAGCCATGGTTGGGAAGCAACATTGTGGACCCTTTCATTTGTAGCCGATACGCCTGAGGCGGGCAATAACCCAGGCGGCGCTGCCGCGCTAGCGGGACGCTCGCGTTCACATCTACGTTGCCGTTGAAGTACAAGGCTAGGACGCATATATTGTATCGGATGCTGTGGCGCGTTTACTGCGTCGCGGCGAAACCGAGGACACTCCATGGGCTGGCTCCAGAACAAGTTCGAAAAGAATTTCATGATTACCACCGTGGACTACGTGTTCAACTGGGCACGCAAGTCGGCGGTGTGGCCTATGACGTTCGGTTTGGCCTGCTGCGCAATCGAGATGATCGCGTCGTCGACGGCGCGCTTCGACATTGCCCGCTTCGGCTCTGAAGTCTTCCGCCCCAGCCCACGGCAGAGCGACTTGATGATCGTCGCCGGAACCGTCACGTTGAAAATGGCTCCGGTGGTGAAACGCATCTACGACCAGATGCCCGATCCCAAGTGGGTGATTTCGATGGGCGCGTGCTCGTCGGTCGGCGGACCGTTCAATACCTACGCCGTACTGCAGGGCGTGGACAAGATCGTCCCCACGGATGTCTACGTGATCGGCTGCCCTCCGCGTCCGGAAAATTTGTTCTACGCGCTGCTGAAGCTGCAGGACAAGATCGATCAGATGTCGTTGGCCAAGCGTCCCACGGAAGTCCGCCTCGATCCGCACATGGTGGAGAATTTCAAGCGCCAGGTGATGATCGCGCAGACGCTGCAGCCGAAATAGTCGTCAGTCGTCGGTCTTCAGTCGTCAGCGCTGCCACCGGCCACGTGGGGACAGCCACCCTCGGCTGCCTTGGCCGAGCGCACCTCGGCAATTATTTAATTCCATCCCGAAAGGTCTCATGTCGAACTTCGTAAGACTTGCCGCTCAATCCGAACTTCCTCCCGAGGGCGAGGCCAAAGAGTTTCAGCTGGGCGACAAAATCATCTGCGTGGCCAACGTAAATGGAACTGTTTCCGCCATGGACAACGTCTGCCTGCATCGCGGCGGTCCACTCGGGCAGGGAGTGATTGAGGGCGGCAAGGTGGTTTGTCCCTGGCACGGTTGGCAGTGGGACCCGAAGACGGGCCAGGCGGTGCAAAATCCTGCGGCGAAAATTGCGGTGTACCCGTTGAAGGTGGAAAGCGGCGACGTGATGATTGAAATGTAGGGATCGTGTGGTCGCGGGCGACCAAGCACATGCCTCAGTTTCCCAGGTATCTCAAAAACTTTCCTGCCTGGTTGTCGAATCCCGGAAACACCTTGTCCAACGCCTGATTCCCCAGATGCCGATCAACAGCTTCGCCGAGCACTCGGCGGAAATCTGTGGTGACCGCCAGGTCCCGTCCTTCATAGAGTTGTGACTGGTCGAGGCCGGGCCAGCGTCCGTACACCTTGCCGCCTTTGACTGGGCCGCCCATCACGAACATGACGTTGGCATGGCCGTGATCGGTGCCGCGATTGCCGTTCTCGCGGGCGGTGCGGCCGAATTCCGACATGGTGACGACCACCGTGTCTTCGGCCAGATCGCCGAGGTCGGTCCAGAAAGCGCCGAGCGATTGCGAGAAATCGCGCAGCACATTCGCGATCTGTCCCTGCGTGCTGCCTTCGTTGACGTGATGGTCCCAGCCGCCGATGTCGGCGAACGCCACCTGCACTCCGAGATTGGCTTTGATGAGTTGGCAGAGTTGCTTGAGGCTGTCGCCGAATCGTCCTTTGGGATAATCGGCGCCGGCTGCTGGTTTGTACTTCGACGGGATCGCCGACTTCAACATCTTCACCGCTTCGAACGTTTCCTGCCCGCTGCCGTGCAGCACGGAGTCCACGGAATTCGCATACATGGCTTCGAACGTGTTGGAGACGGGCGCGGCGTTGGGATTGCGGCCGCCTACGCCGAAATCATTGATGTTGTTCACGGCTACGGCGGGTTCAGGTCCTGCCAGAATTCGCGGTAGAGACGGCCCCAGTCCGATGGCGCGGAACGCCGACTTGTCAGCGGGCGAGGGAAGCGAGTGCAGTGTGCGATTCAGCCATCCGTCTTCGGTGGCTTTGATCCCGGGTGTGCCGGATTCCATGAAATCCTGGGCATCGAAGTGCGAACGGCTCGGATCGGGAGAACCGGCGGCATGCACGATGGCCAAATGTCCCTGCTTCCAAAGCGGCTGAAATGCGGACATCGAGGGATGCAGTCCGAAGAAGCCGTCGAGATCAATCACCGCGCTACGCGGAATATTGATCGACGGCCGCATCGCGTAGTATGCCGGCTCACCGTGCGGCACCACAATATTCAGTCCGTCCGCCGCGCCTCGCTGAAAGATGACCACCAGCCGCTTGTTCCCCAGCCGCGGTTTGAGCCGCTGAGTAAGCCGCACGCGTAAGGAATGCCGGGATCGCAGCCGTACCCACAACAGCCAGCGCGCCGTTGCGAAGAAAAACTCTACGAGTAAGACATTGATACAGCTCCTAGTCTCTAGCTCCTGGCTTCTAGCCGACGACCGACGACTGAAGGCCGACGACTGCATTCCTACCTTCTCTGAAACTCCGGCGACCCCAGCAGCAGGCCCGCTATCGCGTTTGTATTTGACGGGACGAGCTCGGGTCGTCCAGTTGAGTCTGTCTGATCTTCAGGATCGTTCATCTGGGCGGCAATTGTGTCGTGCGTTTGCCGCGACACATTGCCCGCAAGCAATGTGCTTCTCCAGCGCAAGCAGCATGGCTTGCGAGTCCGCGGTGCGAGGTACTGCTGACGAGCATTTGTCCCGGATCCACTTGAACGCCCTTCAGTTTCCCCGCAGTCAGGGCCAGTGCGAAGTTCATGCGTCCCAGCAACGCGGACGAATTCACCCAGGTGTCTGCTTTCATCGAATAACCGGTCGGAGGCTGCATGCCGTAGAGCGGCATGCCCAGATTTTGCAGTTGGCGCGCCAGCGGCATGGCGTCGGTGACCTCTGCACCGCTGGCGCGCACCGCCGAAACCACGAACTCCAGCGGAGTTTTTACCTTCGCCCGGTAAGACTCGGGCGCCCAGAATTCCGGCGAACGGAACATCGTCTTCAACACTTCGCTGATATCGCCGTTCTTCTTCAGGAAGGTCTGTGCCATGCGGTCGACCAGCGCGGGTGGCGGATCGTCCGAGACAAAGCGCATTGCCAGCTTGGTGGAAATAAACTTCGCCGTCGAGGGATGGTGCGCCAGAATGTGCAGTACTTCGCGCCCTTCTTTTTCACCACCTGACTTGATTCGATGTCCGAGCACGTGTTTGTCACCCGGCTCGTGCATCCGTTCCTCGAAGACAAAGCCTCCGCCCTGCCTGGGCTGCTTCAGTGTCCATCCGGTGAAGACGCGGGCCACTTCGGTGACATCTCGCTGTGTGTATCCGCCATTCACGCCGAGCGTGTGCAGTTCCATCAGCTCGCGTCCGTAGTTTTCGTTCAGGCCGTTGCGCTTGGCCTTTGGCTTGTTTCGCCGGTACCGGGCGCGGCGGACGAGGCGGCCGGCGCCAGTTGTAGTTAATGTTGCGCTTGGGAATGCCATTGGCGAAATCTGAGTCCGGCCCCACGCTCAGCCAGTTGTCGAGATAGAACAGCATGGCTGGACTCTGCGCGGTGGCCACCAGCAGGTCCTCAAACTTTCCCAGCGCGTGGGGACGAATGACGTCACGCTCATAGCTGGTGAGCAGGTAGCGGTCCGCGCCTTTGCCGATGAATACGTTGAAGTGGTTGAACCAGAAATCGGTCATCACTTCGTCGCAGTTGGCGTTCGCTGTAGATGGCGCGCAGCAGTTTGCTCTGCACCAGTTCGCTGGTCACGACCTGCTGCGGATTGTTAATCGCCATCAAGGTCTCGCGCTGCTGCGGTTTCATGCCCTCCATGAATTCGTCGCGCTTGTTCGCCCTTGAGCGACGATTCGACGGCACGTCTGATCATCGGGCGACATCTTCAGCAATCGCCTTCATGCGTTGGTCGGGCGGCAGATCCAGCAAGTCCTCGGCTTTCAGATCGGCGTATAGGCGGTCTTCGTCCATCTGGGCCGTGTTTCCCGGCTTGCCGCGAAGCGTCGCCAATTCGCGCTGTCCTGCTTCTGTTCTTTTTTCTCCTGATAGCGTTCCAGTTGCGCTTCGTAGACGGCGCGCTTTGCCGGATCGGAGGGCATCGACTGTTTGCCTTCGGCGACGGCTTTGATCACCTGCGGTGGTGGAAAGTTTTCGACGATCTGACGCGTGTCCATGCGAAGCGTGCGAAACGGTGCCAGCCGGGCGTCGAGGGCGTGATCGTCAATCTTGTCCGGATGCAGTTGTTGATCGATCCATTTGTCGACGCCCATGCGCAGCTACCCGATCGACGTCCCCAGGACGTGGACCGAAGGTCAGACGGTTGAGCGCATGCAACGCGCGTTTCTGCTCGTCCATCTGCGGTGGCGCTGGAAACCTGCTTGTTCTTTTTGGCGATTGCAAATTGGAGCGAAAGCGCAAGACCGAGCGCGGATACGGCAAGAGATACTGCGATCTGTCGACGCGAGAAACTCATGCGGACCGATTTCGGGCGATAGATGTCTGAATAGTACTAACCCGAGCCAGAGGAAAAGTTGCTGCCAAAGGGGGCCACTCAGCGTCGAGGGCCTGAGAAGGACCGGATCAGGCTAAACATTGTAAGAAGTTCTAAAACTGATAGTTATACGTAAAACATTCGAGATTACTTTAGGTAGGATTAGGTCAGGTACAGTCGGCCATGGGTGACCTTGTGCTGCAGGGTTGCGGCCAGCTGATCGATATCGCCGGCAGCGATGTTCACCGCAAGGCGGTCCTGGAGAAAGGGAATACGGTTGCTGCCTACCGAGTCGCGCCGGATTTGCAGCAGCAGTCCGTGGACCGCGTTGGGATCGAATTTCTGCGGAGAGAGGCGAACGATCTCGCTGAGAGTGTTGCCAACCGAGAGCGATTCGCGATATGGACGCTCGCTGGTCATGGCATCGAACGTGTCGGCCAGTCCGATGATGCGGACCGGCATGGCGACGTCTTCCATCACCAGGCCGTCGGGATATCCCGAACCGTCGCCACGCTCGTGGTGAGAGCGCACGATCTCAGGGATGCGCGGCCAGGGGAACTCTACTCCGCTGACGATCTGATGTCCCACAATCGTGTGGTCCGCCATCTCGCGAAATTCTTCGGGATCAAGCGATGTGGCTTTTCCGAACAGACGCTTGTCTACCGCAACCTTGCCAATATCGTGCAGGTAGCCGGCGGAGCGCAGCGCTGCAACTTCGTTGGGATCCATGCCCATGGCCTCTCCGATGGCGGAGGCGTAGCGGCCCACGCGCAGGGAGTGGCCGTGAATGTTCACGTGCTTGACATCGATCGCGGTAGCGAAGGCTTCCAGCGCAGTGTCGTAAAAACCGTGGAGGGATGCCAGCAGTCGCAGATTTTCGGACACGCGCTGCGCCAACGTCTGCGACAGAACGTGATTCTGAATCGCAATGGCCACGTAGTTACATAGAAGGTCGAGAGCTCCGAGTTCCTCGTCGTCGAAGAGAGCATCGCCATCGCGGCGTCCCAGCGCGACCAATCCGACCAGCTTTCCGCCCACTTTCAGGGGAGCGATGCACTTGAAAAGTTCAGGCGCAACGTTTCCGTTCGAACTCAGGAAGATTTCGTAAGAGCCGGCATTGAGGACGATCGGCCCGCGCGCCGAAGTAAGAGCATGCACATGCTTGGGCAGCAGCGGCATGATGGCGGGCTCAGGCATCAGAGCGAAACCTTCGGAAGCGACCGAGGAGAGCATGGACGGCTTGTCGCTGAAGGTAAAGAGCACGGCTTCTCGCGCGCCGCCTGCCTGAAGCAGCGCCGAGACCATGGCCCGCGCGGTCTGCGGAAACTCACGCTCTGCCGTCATCTCAGGGCCGAGATCGGACAGAGCTTCCACAGTTCGCAGCAGCCGCCGCAAATTGTTTTTCTGCACAGCCACGCTAGAATGCGGGCAATAAACCAGAGCAGAAAAAGAGTAGCATGCGCCGATACAACAGGATACGGAGGTTGTTGGTTAGTTTGGTGCTAGGAAAACAGCTGTCAGCTGTCAGCTCTCAGCCGTCAGCAAAAAACTGTCATCCCGACCGGAGCGAAGCGCAGCGAGCGCAGTGGAGGGACCTTGCGTTTCGTCAGAAATGCGTTCGCAACTCCGCAAACTTTTCCACCACCAGCAACTGCCGCGGCGGCTCGGCGGAATCCACTTCTTCGTGCTCCAGAATCCAGGTAGCGCCATGCGGAACGAACACCGCGTTCAATCCCGCGGCCAGCGCCGGATTGATATCGGACTTCGGGCTGTTACCGATCATCCATGTAGCATCGGGAAGCAATTCGTATTTGGAAATAACTGAGTGGTAGGTAGGCACATTTTTCTCGGAAACGATCTCGATGGCGGAAAAATACTCTTTCAGTCCCGAGCGTTCAACCTTGCCCGATTGCTCAGGCACGGCGCCCTTGGTCATCAGAATCAGATGATGGCGTTCCGCCAAATATTGCAACGTTTCTGGAACGCCCGCGAGAAGCTCGACCGGGTGGCCGGCGATCGTATGCGCGAATCCGTTGATGGTTTCGTGCAGAGCGGGAGTCAACGGCTCGACCGCCAGCTTCTCGAATGTCTGGATCAACGAATGCGCGAAACTGTGCAGTCCGTAGCCGTGGCTGACGATGGACTCGCGCTCCACCTGGTTCAGCACCTCGCGCACCTGCTCGGGCGTGTACTCGTGGTGATTCAGGAATGAGATGAAGTTGGCGATGGCGCGCTCAAAATAAATGTTGTTTTCCCAAAGCGTATCGTCGGCATCGATCAGCAGAGTCTGTGCGCCATTTGAATTTTGTTCAGCGGCCATCCTCAACATAATAGCGAGGAAGACGAAACATGGCGAGATCGTCTTTGCGATCTTTGCGGAATTCTTCGCGTCCTTTGCGGTAAGGACTTTGACTTATCCTCTGCTAGAATCAGGCTGATGATCAAACAGGGCTTCCTCTTTCCCCTGCTATTTATTGTTCTGATGATTTCTCCCACCTCAGCCCAGAAAAAGACGCGAACCATGACCGGCTCGGCGGCCCGCGGTGCGGCTTCGAGCAGCTTGCAGGTTGTGCCGGATCTTGACGCAGCGGCTGGCCAAGTTCCGCCGCGTCGAGATGGCATTTCACTCGGCCGGGCTCACGGCACGCGAAAAGAAAATGGTTGCCAAACTGGTGGATGCATCCCGCAACCTGGAAAGCATTTACTGGCGGCAGAACGATCCTGAAGCGCTTGATGCTCTACCAGTCGCTGGCGTCCAGCAAGAGCCCAAAGGATCAGGAACTGCGCCACTATCTGTGGATCAACGGCTCGCGTTTCGATTTGATCGACGAGAACCGGCCTTTTGTAGGAACTACTCCGATGTCTCCGGGCCGCGGTTTTTATCCCGACGGCCTGACCCGCAAACAGGTTGAGCAGTACGTGCAGGAGCATCCCGGGAAGCGCGACGAGATCTACAGTTCCACGACGATCGTGCGCTGGCACGGAGATCAACTCGAAGCTGTGCCTTATCACATTGCCTACCGCTCATTTCTGGAGCCTGCCGCGCGCGACTTGCGTGCAGCCGCTGCTTTGAGCGACGATCCGGCGTTCGCAAACTTCCTGCGCCTGCGCGCCGATGCTTTGCTGACCGACGACTACTTCAAGAGCGATTTGGCCTGGCTCGACCTGAAAGATCCGAAGTTCGACGTGATTTTCGCGCCCGTACGAAACCTACGATGACGGTCTGCTTGGGCGTGAAAGGATCTTTCGGCGGAGCTGTGCTGATTCGCAATGAAGCCGAGAGCCAGAAGCTGGCGCTGTTTCAGAAGTATGTCGCCGACGTTCAGGACGCGCTGCCTCTGGCGCCCGAGGATCGTCCCTCCAAGCACGGCCTCGAAACTCCGATGGAAGTGATGGACGCGCCTTACCGCGTGGGCGACTTGCGCCATGGCTACCAGGCTGTGGCCGACAATTTGCCCAACGATGCCGCGAGTGCACGAACAAAAGGGCAGCAAGAAAATCTTCTTCAAGAATTTCATGGACGCGCGAGTCGACTACGTGATTCTCCCCCTGGCGCAGTACATGATGCTGCCGGAGCAGGCGGCCAAGGCCTCGGCCGAAGGATATCTGCTGGGCACGATCATGCACGAGATGGCCCACGGACTCGGTCCGGCATACGCACGTACGGCGAATGGCAAAGTGTCGATTCGCGAATCCATCGGTCCCGCGTACAGCGGCCTGGAGGAAGCGAAAGCCGACGTCGTCGGAATGTTCGGTCTGAAGTTACTGGTTGACCGCGAAGTGTTGCCCAAGGAAAAGCTGGAGGAATATTACGCTTCCTATCTCGCGGGAATTTTTCGCACGATTCGCTTTGGCGTAGCGGAAGCCCACGGCCAGGCTGAGATGATGGAGTTCAACTATCTTTCGGAACGCGGCGCGGTGAAGCGACAGTCTTCGGGAATGTATGCGATCGACTACGCGGCGATGCCCGGCGCCATTGCAGACCTGGCCAAAGAACTTCTGGAAATTGAAGCGACGGGGGACCGCGAGCGTGCGGAGAACTGGTTCAAGAAATACGACGTGATGCCGGCAGAGTTGCAGGTGGCGCTGAAAGCGGCGTCCAAAGTGCCGGTGGATGTGGATCCGGTATTTTCGTTTCCAGAGAAGATCAGGTAGAAGCGCTTCTAGCTTCTGGCTCCTAGCTTCTAGCCGATTCCAATGATTTTAGGTTTTAGCCAGAAGCCAGGAGCTAGTAGCCAGAAGCTGTTTACCCCACAAACTCCACTCGCGCCTCACGCGTGATGATTCCTGCCTTGTATCCCATATCCAGCAGGCGGCGTACCGCTTCGCGACCGTCGGGGCCGTAGTCGAGCGTGCGCTCGTTCACGTACATGCCGACGAACTTATCGGCCAGTTGGGGATCGACGTCGCGCGCGAATTGCATGGCGTAGGCCAGGGCCTCTTCACGATGGTCGAGCGCGTACTGAATGCTGTCACGCAGCGCTCCTGAAACTTTGGCGGTCAGCTCCGGTCCCAGGCTGCGCCGTATTGCATTTCCGCCCAGAGGCAAGGGAAGTCCGGTGATTTTCAACCACCACTTGCCCAGGTCCACGATCCGCTGCAGGCCGGCCTTCGCGTAGGTCAACTGGCCTTCGTGGATGATCAGTCCGGCTTCGTATTTGCCGGCCACGATCTGCGGAATGATCTGATCGAAGGGCACGACTTCGGTCTCGATTCCCGGCGCAAAGAGCCGCAACGCGAGATACGCGGTCGTCAGAGTTCCAGGGATCGCAATCTTTTTGTGTTTGACTTCGCTCTGAGAAAATCCCTGCGTCGCCACGATCATGGGACCGTAGCCGTCGCCGACGCTGCCTCCGCTCGGCAACAGAGCGTAGTTGTCCTGAATGTAGGGATAGGCATGAAACGAGATCGCGGTGACGTCGTACACGCCATCGCCCTGACGCGCTTTCTGGTTCAGGGTCTCGATGTCGCAAAGGGTGTGGGTAAAACGCAGCCCGGGAACGCGAACTTTGTTCGTGGCCAGTGCGTAAAACATGAACGCATCGTCGGAGTCGGGGCTGTGGGCGATGGTGATTTCGCGGGTCGAGGCGCTGCCGTGTGCCAAATCTTTTGCTTCCGGTGCGATGGCCGTATTTCCAGAGGGGGTTTCGACGAAACTCATGCCTGCTCCTTGCGGACACGCTGCCATCCGGTAGAAATTCCGGCCGCCATCATGACCTTGATTACTTCCGCGAATACAAACCAATAAAGCCCAAAACGCGCTGCCTGGGCGAAAGAATGAGTCAGCACCGCCAGCCACGATAGGCCGCCGGCGAACAACAACACCTCCGCCAGCACACCCGCCGTCACGGCGCGAGCGAAGCTTGCTTTGCCACGTTCCATGATCCAGCCCGCCAGACCTGCGACGAACGGATAGGCCAGCAGAAACCCACCAGTGGCCCCAAATAGCTGCGCGACACCGCCCAGTCCGGCTGGATTGAACACCGGCATGCCGGCGGCTCCTTCGACCAAATAAAGCGCCAGGGCCGCAAAGCCACGGCGGCTCCCCAGTGTCAGGCCAACCAGAAGCACGCCAAAGTTCTGCAAGGTCAACGGTACAGGAGTAAACGGCAGGGGCACGGTTACTCGGGCGCAGAGCGCGACAAAAAGGCTGGCGCTCAGTACGATCGCCGCCTGTTCCGCCCAATATAGAGAGCGGCTGCCTCGATCGAGGGCAAGACTAGCGGGCTTCGCCATGTTTGAAGTTCTCCAAGTCAGGAATGGACTTTACGGCTTTGGTTGATTCAATCCTTCTCGTGCGTTTCTTTGGGAGAACCTTCCTTCATATGGCCGCGCACTCGAAGGTAGGCCGCCAGCCCGACCAGAGACTACGGCTACGGTGCTCAGGGCCAGGATCAGGAACAACCAGATCATCCGCACGATGTCCTAGGATATCAAAAGGAAGTGGAATGTGCGCCGGAAGCGTGTGTCGAGATGTGGCAAAGATCGTAACGAGCCGCAGAGCGGCGAAAAGAATAAAGCCCAGGGCGTAAGCCCTGGGTCGGAAGGAAGACGGCGGGCAGCCCCGAAGGAGCGAAAGGGACGATTGCGGGCGGGATGCCGAGGCCTAAATGGGACGTTTCTTTTGCCCCTTGCGGGGCTCCATCGTTTCCGGCCGTCCCGGAGCTTACACCCCTGGGCTTTATTCTTCCGCCGCTTCGCGGGGTCTGCACTTTACCTTATTTACCCGCCATGGCGTGCTCAACCTCGTCGGCTGTGTGCGGTAGGTTTCCCGTCAGATTGACCAGCTTGCCATCCTGATCGACGTAGAGAATGTCTTCGATCCGAACGCCCAACTTTTCTTCCGGAATGTAAATTCCCGGCTCGAGCGTGAACACGGCTCCCGGACCGAGCGGAACGTCGTAGTCATTGGGATCGTGCACATTCAATCCGACATAGTGGCCAAGCCCGTGAATGAAATATTTTCCCAGCGGTTCGCCGTGAAGATCTTTGCCGTGAGTGTTGATGTAGTTATAAGCCACATCGTGAAGCGACTCAGGACGATCCCGGCGCAACACCGATTTGCCCGAGCGGAACGCGGCAGCGGCAGCCTGTTGTGCCCCAAGGACGATGTCGTAAATCTCCCGCTGACGGGCAGTGAACTTCCCGGTAACGGGTAGAGTACGCGTGATGTCGGAGGCGTACATGGAATATTCTCCGGCGGCATCGATCACCACCAGATCTCCCGATTGCATCGTGCCCGAATCCGCGGAGTAGTGCAGGACGGTGGAATCAGAAGCCCGAGCCCACGATCGGAGCGTACGCGGGACGCTCACATCCGCGCTTTCCCCACTCGTACTGCATGAGGGCGGAAACCTCGCGTTCGGTTATGCCAGGCTTCACGGTATGCATGGCGGCGAAATGCGCGGCAATTGAGTCGTCCGTGGCGCGACGAATGCGTTCGATCTCGCCCGAATCTTTATGCGTTCGGAGGGAGGCCATCATCGGGCGAACGTCCTGAAACGCCGCTCCAACGGGGAAAGCATTGGCTCGCTTCAGCCAATCCAGAGGTACGACCGAATTCGAAATTTCCTCGCCAGAGACCACATCGGTGTAAATCGTGGCTCGCTTTGCCGGTAACAGTCGGACCAGTTCCGATCGCAGATTATCCAGAACCTCGACGTGGTCGAACCCGGTGATCTTGCCGGCGTCAGGGCTATCCGCGCCGAGCTTCGGGCCAGTCCATTTCTCTTGCGATGGATTGTGATTGGGGAGGAACAATATCTCGGTATAGGGATGATCCTGAGAGTTCGCACTACCGGAGTTGGGCGTACCAATGACCAGTAACGCCGCGCCCGGCTCGCTCCAGCCCGAGAGGTAGAAAAAATTGTCGTCAGGCCGGTAGCCGTAAAGATCGTTCGGGCCCTCGGCTTCGTTCGAAGCGAAGAGCAGGACGGCGGCGCCATTGGCTTTGCTCGCCAGCGATTGGCGCCGGATCCGGAAATCGGAGTTTGGTTGACGGTCGAGAGCCCAGATGAGTTGAGAGAAAATAAAAGCAACCAGCAACAACTTACGCATTCAAAGTCCCTTTTGTTCGTTGTGAGAATTTACTTCGGAGCGCTGGTCACGGATTTGCTGGCCGCAATCAAGGCATCCACGTTGGTTTTGTCGATCAGTGCCGATCCCGTGTCCACGAATGCCGGAATCGGGGAGAAGCTGTCTTTGGACCAGTCGTTACTCAGGGTTGATAGTTTGTGATGGTACAGATCGTCGAGCATTTTCAGTCCAACATAACTCATGGTGTAAGGCTTCTGCGAGATGGTGGCCGCGATCACGCCTTTCTGAATCCATGACAGGGTATCGTCGTCGGTGTCCATCGCAATCACCACTTTGTCCTTGGCGCCATGTTGGCTGAGCACTGTGGCGACTTCCTTGCCTGCCAGGGCTTCCAGGCAGACGAAAGCGTCGGTGTGCTCCTTCTTGTCGTTACCCAGGACTTCGGTCGCGCTGTCGAACGCGACGCGAGAATCACCTTTCATATCCACGACACGGGTGATCTTTATTCCTGGAGAAGCCTCGAGGGCGTCACGATAGCCCCGCAGACGCTCCTTGAGGTTGGCCTGCTCGGGTATGGTAAACACGACGACATTCCCCTTGCCGTTCAATTCCTTGGCCAGTCGCTCGCCGCCGATCTGCCCCGCGCGATAGTTATTGGTCCCGATAAACAGGAGTCGCTTGCTCGCGGGCGCGTCGGAATCGACCGTGATTACGGGAATGCCGGCGGCGATCGCTTTGTCGATGTCGTCTTTCAAGAGCGTCGGATCGGCCACCGAGATCAGAATTCCGGTGGCTTTACTTTGGACCGCCTGCTGCAAGGCTTGCTGCTCTCCCTTGGGATCGTAGGTGTCCGGACCGGCGAACTCTGACCGTACTTTAAGTTGGGTAGCAGCCTGGAACAAACCAGCCGAACCAGCCTGCCAATAGGGAATCTTGACGTTGGCTGAAATCAGATAATATTTTTCATCGGCATCGTGCGCGCTTCCACAACTGACTAGGACAAGCAGCAGCATGCCAAAGATAATTCTGGAAGGTACCGTGAGGTGGCGCATCGGAATCCTCCTTGCGAACCGAGCGGACGCGAAACGGTAAGGATTCTAAACCTACGTGAGGGGAAAGAAAAGGAATTGAATAAGACCAAACACCGCTGACTGAAAATAGGGGCTCCCTTTGCGACCTTTGCGGGGGTTCTTAGCGTCCTTTGCGGTCAAGGGTTGGATCTCGACGCCGCCGTCCAAAAATCTTTAACCGCAAAGGACGCAAGACGCGCCGCAAAGGTCGCAAAGGAATCAAAGCTACTACACGCCGACGGGAAACGGCTTCGTGTGGCTTTCCGCGCTGATGGATAATCCCGAAAAGCGGCCCTGCAACAAAGACATCAACCCCGTGTACCAGTACCCGACTACGAACAAAACCAGAAACGGCACGGTGATGTAGTTCTCATTGCTGATGGCGTAGTAAACGGTAAGGGCGAAGTAGCTGCCAATCAGCAGTTCGACCCAGGGGACCCAGCCCAGGCGCCGCCGGTACTTGGTGGCGTTGATCCGGTCTTTTTTCGATTCCACACGGTACTTCGGGGTCCGCGCAAAGGCTGACTTTTGTCCCAATAACGCTTCTAACACGGCTCGCGTGTTGGTAATCGTCAGGCCAATGCCCAGCGCCATGAGGAAGGGAAGATAGAGCAGCGCGCGAGGCCAGGTCCGCGGAAACAGCTCGCGCTGTGACACCAGATAGAAACTGGAAATCGAAAAAGTGGACGCCATGAACAGCGGCAGATCGATGTACAACATCTGAAACCATCCCTGATAAAAGCGGATGATCATGGCCGGCAACAGCAGCACCGACAGCACGACCATCAAGGGATAACTGAGATTCGCGGTCAGGTGATACCAGGCTTCCAGCTTCACGCGAAACGGCTGATCGCTTTTCATCACGCTGGGCAGGATTTTCTTGGCGGTCTGAATCAGACCTTTGGCCCAGCGCGCCTGCTGTGTCTTGAACGCCGTCATCTCGACCGGCAACTCAGCGGGACACTCCACATCTTGCAGGTAGATAAACTTCCATCCCTTAAGCTGCGCCCGGTAAGACAGGTCGGTGTCTTCGGTAAGCGTGTCGTGCTGCCAGCCTCCGGCTTCGTCGATGGCGCTGCGCCGCCAGACTCCCGCCGTTCCGTTGAAATTGAAGAAGACATTGCTGCGGGCGCGTCCGGAGTGCTCCAGCACGAAGTGGCCGTCCAGCAGAATGGCTTCGACCTCAGTGAGGAAAGAATAGTTGCGATTGATGTGCGTCCAGCGAGTCTGCACCATGCCGATTTTGGGATCGGTCAAATGATGGATGGTCCGCATCAGAAAATCTTCGGGCGGAACAAAGTCGGCGTCGAAGATGGCGATGAATTCGCCTTTCGCCGTTTTCAATCCTTCCGCCAGCGCACCCGCCTTGTAGCCTTCACGATTGGTGCGGTGATGATAAGTGACAGGAAAACCTTGGGCAGCATGCTGCTCGACCAGGGCGCGCGCCACGGACTCAGTCTCGTCGGTCGAATCGTCGAGCACCTGAACATCCAGCTTCTCCAGCGGATATTGCAGCCGGCTGACCGCATCCAGCAGTCGCTCGATGACGAACTGCTCGTTGAAAATCGGAAGCTGTACAGTCACGCGCGGCAGTTCAGCGAAGTGGCTCGCCGGTTCAATCGTACGATTCTTTCGGTGCTTGTAATAAAGATAGACCAGCACGTAACGGTGCATGCCATACGAGGCCAGCAAGATCAGCACGATGAAGTAAGGGACCAGCAACGCCATGTCGAAAGCGTTGGCGTGATAAAGGCCCTTGAAGGTCGTGTCAAGAAAATGCTGCCGGATGTACTGTCCGATGCCCCGCGAGGCCACGAATGCGGCCAAAAAAGAAGGTGAGATGGAGACTGCGCCCAGAGGAAAGTCCTTGTCCGGTCAATTCTCCTTGCGTACCGGGAGATGTCATTGTACCCGAAGGCCCTCTGTGATTCGGACCAGGATGGCCACGTAGACCCGCACGGGCTCGCGTAGACCCGGACGCCCTCGTCCGGGTGGGCGAGCAAGGCTCGCCTTTTCTAGGTTTGGATTGTGAAAACCGTGCGGAGCTTCGCTCCACTGGACGGGCGAGGGCGCCCGTCCCTACATGGACAGGGGAGATTGCTAGTTTAGGAAATAGGTGCGATACAGCGTGTCGCGCTGGGCAGGCTTGAATCCGGCGTCGCGGATGATGCGGCGCAGCTCTTCTTCGGTGGTGCAATTGGTCACTCCGGCCGCGCGCACGACATTTTCTTCCAGCATCACCGATCCCACGTCGTTGCCGCCGAAGCGCAGACCCATCTGGCAGACTTTCAGTCCCTGCGTCACCCAGCTCGATTGCACATTCAGGAAGTTTGAAAGATACAGGCGCGAGATGGCCAGGACTTTCAAATATTCGACTGCGGTGGCTTCGTCCCACTTGCGTCCGCCCAAAGCCGTGTTCTGGGGCTGAAAGCTCCAGGGAATGAATGCCGTGAAGCCGCCGGTTTCTTCCTGCAACTCGTAGAGCCGCTGAAAGTGATTGACGCGGTTCTCGACGTTTTCGCCCACTCCGAACATCATGGTGGCGGTGGTCCGCATGCCCAACTGGTGCGCGGTGCGATGCACGTTGAGCCAGTCTTCCGTCAGGCACTTGAGCCGGGCGATCTTGAAGCGGACTTCGTCGTCGAGGATCTCGGCGCCGCCACCGGGAATGGAATCGAGTCCAGCATCGCGCAGGCGAATGATGGTGTCGCGAATGCTCAGCTCGCTGTATTCGGCGATGGCGATCATTTCCGATGCCGAATAGCAGTGCAGGTGAACTTTCGGAAAGCGCTGCTTGATGCCGCTCAGCATCTTCTCGTGCCAGTCGATCTTCAGATCGGGATGCAGGCCGCCCTGCATCAACACGCCGGTGCCGCCCAGTTCCACGGTCTCGCGAATCTTGTCGTAGATGGTTTCGAACTCGAGGATGTATCCCTCTTTCGCCGCAGGCCCCTTCAGCGGCCGGTAGAAGGCGCAAAAGGTGCAGTATTCGGTGCAGAAATTCGTGTAATTGATGTTGCGGTCGATGACGTAGGTGGCGACGCCTTCAGGATGAAACTTGCGGCGCACCGCATCGGCTTCCATGCCGATGCCGATCAGATCGTCGGAGCGAAACAGGTCGAGGGCTTGCTGTTTGGTCAGGGACATGAGTTTTACGAACCGCTGTAAGGATTCTAACGGACGTGGAGGGCTATCTCCAAGCCGACTACGCCCGGCATGAGTGGGTTTCTTTGCGAACTTTGCGATCGCTTTGCGCACTCTGCGGTTCAGGCTCTTAACCGCAAAGGACGCAGAGGCACCGCAAAGTTCGCAAAGAAAAGCGGAGTACCTAGGCCGTGGCAGTTCTGTTCTTGTACCGGTAATACTGAACCAGCGAAAGAACTCCCGCGATCACCGCCAACCCAATCAGGACAATCAGTGCCGGCTTGTAATACTTTGGAAAAGAATCTGACGATGTGCCGGCCATAGATCGCTCCCAGACCGGCAAGAATGGTGAAACGAACTCCACGTCCCAGCGCCAGCGCCCCCACGAATTTCTGCCGGGAGTATTGCATGGCTCCGGCGGCCAGCAGGAAAGGGACAATCGGAAAAGGAGGCGGCAATATAGCGGGCACGGCCACCGCGAAGAATCCCCACTTCTCAAATCGCTTGAAGATCTTGTCAGCCCTGCTTTTTGAGAGCTTGCGCTCGAAAGCTTCTTTTCCTCCCTTTCGCGCCAGACCGTATGTAATGTACCCGCCGATGACAGCGCCTACGGTAGCCATGAAGGCGTAGTACCACCATAGGTGTTTATGTCGTGCCGCTAGAAGAATGGTCAGAACATCCATGCTGCCCGGCAGGGGAACTACCGAGTTGTCTGCCAGTCCCAGGAGAATCAGGCCCACTCCGCCCAGGTGGCGAAGCCAGTTCCACACCGAAACGGCGAGTAATAAGTGAACCTGAATTGACATTCTCACGTTAGAGGCAAGTATTCATCAGCGAGTGGTATCACAAGGACGGTGTTAGGTAGCTGCAGTCTTGGCCACATCAACGAATCGCAACGCCGGAGCGACTGGCAACGCTCCGCATTCGACCGCGTAACGGTAGAAAAGTTGCAATCCTTCAACACACGCGGCATCAAGCTCATAGTAGATGTTTTCCGTCAGATACGCGTGGATGTCAGCCTCGCTCAAACCCAGGCGCGGAGACCATTCCTGGACGATCCGGTCAAGATTGGCTGGTTCCAGACCGTGATCCCGTGAGTCCTGAAATACCGTCGCCAGATCGAGGACCGCTGGGGCATCGTTCAAAGCCGCCTGCCGCACTGCCCAAAAAGCGAAAACGAAAGGTTTGCCGGTGAGCCGGATCCATTCCTCTGCCAGGTCGTAGGTGAGATAGCGCGAACGGTCAATCTTCAAAGCCGGATCGCCGATCACCAGTCCCGCGTCGTGCTCCGCCAGCATCTTTTCTAAATCTGGTGCCATGGATGTGAAAGTTCGGCCCTCGCCCCACCATTTCGCGAACAACACTTTGGTCAGAGCTACCGAGGTCAGAGAGGAAGTATCCAAAGCCACCGAGCGAATCTGCTCCAGCGGAACCTTGCTTACCAGAAGAATCGAACGCACCGGCTTGCGCGAAGCGATCGCCACCCCGGGCAGGATGACAAGTCCTGGAATCGTGGCGTAGGCCGCCGCCGGAATGATGCCGATATCGGCCGAGCCCGCAGCCAGGCTGGCCGCGCATTGCGACGGGACGGTATAGGAAATGTCGAAGGCCTTGCCCGCGTCTCCATGCTCAAAATCCCACATCAGGGGCGCAGTATTAAGGTAGGAAATCGCGGATATACGAAGGGGCTTCATGCGGCTAGCTTAACCGTTGGATGTTCAATGTTAACAGAGGAGTGTGTCGGATGACCTTGACATGGTTTTGGCCGGATGTAAGAGTCCGCCAGTCAAACCAGGTGGAGGTGTTGAGTGGCGGAAGCCGCATCCGTAAGTTCCCGACCCAGAGAAAGCCTTGCCTTGCAGTGGCTGGCTCTTGCCCTGACGCCTCGATTGGGACCCACCCGGGCGCGGCGGCTGGCCGAGCACTTTGGCGGCGTCGGCTACATTTTCAAGGCATCGCTGACCGAACTCGAAGCAGCCGGCATTCAAACGGTGTCGGCGCAATCGCTCGGCACCGGTCAGTCCATGGAACTGGCCCATGACGAAATGGGACGCGTCGCGGCCTCCGGAGTTTCCATCGTCTGCCTGGATGATTCCACCTATCCCGCCCAGCTCAGGCAGATTTACGATCCTCCGCTCATCCTTTATGTACGCGGAAATGTCGAGGCGATCGCCCAGCCCGGAATCGCGGTCGTGGGCACGCGCCATCCCACGCCCTACGGATTGGGAATGGCGGAGCGCCTGGCCTGCGATCTGGCCAACCGAGGGCTGGTCATTTTCAGTGGCCTGGCTCGCGGCGTGGACGCGGCAGCGCATCGCGGGGCGATCAATGCCAAAGGGAAGACGGTCGCGGTGTTCGGCACTGGCGTGGACATTATTTATCCCAAGGAAAACACCCGGATCACCGAGCAGATCCTGGCACTGGGAGGCGCCCTGATCTCGGAATTTCCCATGAACACGTTCGCGGCGCCGCAGAATTTTCCCATTCGCAATCGCATCATCAGCGGCATTTCGATCGGAGTGCTGGTCGTCGAAGCCGCCGAATACAGCGGCACCAGGATCACATCGCGTTGTGCTCTGGAACAGAATCGCGAGGTCTTTGCCGTCCCCGGAAACGTCACCAACAAGAACTCCTGGGGACCCAACACGCTGATCAAACAAGGCGCCAAGCTCACCGCCACGTGGGAGGACGTTTGGGAAGAACTCCCATCGGCTGTACGACTTGCGCTCACCCCATCGACCGGCGATGAATCGCAGACAGGCAAGACTGCATCTCTATTCGGGGAAAGCGAGTTGCCGCCACACGAAAGAAAGATCCTGAAACTCCTGAAAGCCGACGAAGCCGTCCACATCGACGAAATCGTAGAGTTCCTGGAGTTGGACATGTCGTCCTCCGAAATCTTCGCCGCACTGTTCGAACTGGAGCTGGCAGGCAAAGTGAAGCAGATGCCGGGGAAGAATTTTGTAAAGAGCTTTTAGGGGAGCTGTCAGCCATCAGCTCTCAGCTTTCAGTGAAAGCGTGGCAACCGAGGAGACATGCAGAGTTTCAGGAACTTGAAAGTTTGGGAAAAAGCGCACGTCCTGACGCTTGACGTGTACAAGTCCAGCAAGGGATTTCCACGAGATGAACTCTTTGGATTGACGAGTCAGATGCGACGGTCCGCGGCGTCCATCGGTGCGAACATTGCGGAGGGATGTTGCCGGAAAGGGGACACCGAACTTGGAAGATTTTTGCAGATTGCGATGGGTTCAGCCAGTGAATTGGAGTACCACTTGCTGCTTGGCACACGATCTGGAAGTCATGAAGTCTCTCGATTATCAGCGGCTTTCGAGGGAAGTGGTGCGAAGCTGTAAACGCATGCTCGCAGCTCTCATCCACAAGCTGAGAGCTGATAGCTGAGAGCTGAGAGCTCCACCACAAAACTTGTTGCCGCACAGTCTTTCATGCTAGCTTCAAAACCAGTAACCACCATCAGAGGACACATTGTCTAAAGGTTTAGTCATCGTCGAGTCGCCGGCCAAGGCGAAGACCATCCAGAAATATCTGGGCAAGGGCTTCACGGTCGAAGCCTCGCTCGGCCACGTCAAAGATCTGCCCAAGAGCACGCTCGGCGTCGATATCGACAACGATTTCGAGACCGAATACATCGTCATTCCCGGCAAGGAGAAGGTTCTCGCCAAGCTGAAGAAGCTGGCCTTGTCGGCGGACAACATCTATCTGGCGCCTGACCCGGATCGCGAAGGCGAAGCCATCGCTGGCACCTGGCCGAAGAACTGGGCGAGGACAATAACAAGGGCAAGAAGAAAAAGAAGAAGAAGGATGGCGACGAGCCCGACCGCATCCGCCGCGTGACCTTCAACGAGATCACCAAGCGCGCCGTGCAGGAAGCTTTCGAGCATCCCCGCGACATCGACCAGAACCTGGTGGACGCCCAGCAGGCCCGCCGCGTGCTCGACCGCCTGGTGGGCTACCAGGTGTCTCCGCTGCTCTGGGACAAGGTTCGCCGTGGACTGTCCGCCGGACGCGTCCAGACTGTCGCGCTGCGCCTGATCGTCGAGCGCGAGCGCGAAATCAAGGCCTTCCAGAAAGATGAATACTGGACGATCGACGCGCACCTTGCCGGGCCGAAGCCTCCGGCATTCGATGCCCGCTTCGTCGGCAAAGGTGAAGAGAAAGTCGAAGTCAACAACGGCGAGGATGCCGAGAAGATCCGCGCCGCGCTGGAGAAAGCTGACTGGGTCGTTCGCTCCGTCGATCGCAAAGAGCGCCGGCGCAACGCGACTCCGCCCTTCACCACCAGCAAGCTGCAACAGGACTCGTCGCGCAAGCTGCGCTTCAGCGTGAAGCGCACCATGATGATCGCGCAGCGCCTGTACGAAGGCGTGGAACTGGGCGAAGAAGGCTCCGTCGGTCTCATTACTTATATGCGTACCGATTCCACCCGCGTTTCCAACGACGCGCTGGCCGAGGTGCGCGAGTACATCACGTCGCAATACGGCAAGGAATATCTGCCGGAGATCGCCGAACACCTACAAAGAGAAGAAGGCCGCGCAGGCGGCGCACGAAGCCATTCGTCCGACGTCGGCGATGCGCGCATCCCGACCAGATCAAGCAGTATCTGAAAGAAGACGAGTTCAAGGTCTACAAGCTGATCTGGCAGCGCTTCGTGGCTTCGCAGATCACGCCGGCGGTCTTCGATCAGACCACGGTCGACATCGACGCCAAGTCCGGCGCGGAGACTTTCTGGTTCCGCGTGACCGGTTCGGTGCTGAAGTTCGACGGCTTCCTCAAAGTCTACGAAGAGTCAAAGGACGCAAGGACGAGGAAGACGAAGAACTCAAGCACAAGCTGCCCGCGCTCGAACCCGGACAAAAGCTGACGCTGACGCGAACTGAAGCCGGAGCAGCACTTCACCGAGCCGCCGCCGCGTTACAACGAAGCTTCGCTGGTGAAAGAGCTTGAAGAGCGCGGCATCGGCCGTCCCTCAACTTACTCGGCCATTCTCAGCACCATTCAGGAGCGGCAGTACGTGCAGAAACTGGGCGGGAAATTTTCTCCCACCGAAATCGGACTGGTTGTCACCGATCTGCTGGTGGAGAACTTCCGCGACATCTTCGATATCGCAGTACACCGCACGACTGGAAGAAGAGCTCGACGAAATCGAAGAAGGCAAGGAAACCTGGACTGACGCGCTGGCCGGCTTCTACAAGAGATTCGCCAAGGATCTCAAATATGCCGAAAAGCATATGGAGAACGTCAAGCGGATGGAGAAGCCCACGGACGAGAAGTGCGAGCGCTGCGGCTCTCCTCTGGTCATCAAGTGGGGCAAGCACGGATCGTTCTACGCCTGCAGTTCGTACGACAAGGAAAATCCGGAAAGCTGCAACTTCACCAAAGAAAATCCGATCAACCTGCCCGATCTGGATTCCGCCGACGTGCAGGAGACCACGCAGGAAGAGTATTGCGAGAACTGCGGCCGGGTGATGGTCCTGAAGCGCGGACGCTTCGGCCAGTTCATGGCTTGCACCGGATATCCCGATTGCAAGACCACGCGCCGGCTCGATCAGGGCAAGAAGGTTCCCGACATTCCGCTCGACGAAATGTGTCCCGAAGTGCGGACGCAATCTGATGATCCGCCACGGACGCTTCGGCGAATTCACTGCCTGCAGCGGATATCCCGAGTGCAAGTACGTCAAGCAGAACTACATTGGCGTGAAGTGTCCGCTCTGCAAAGACGGCGACCTGGTAGAGAAGAAGGCGCGCAAGGGAAACACATTCTACGGCTGCGGAAATTATCCCAAGTGCAAGTTCACTTCGGCAGGCAAACCGATGGACGAAAAATGCCCGAGTTGCGGCAGCGATTATCTGGTGGAGAAAATGCTGAAGGCCGGTCCGGTGATCGCGTGTCCGAACAAGGAATGTGACTTTGAGCGCGAAGTGCCGGTGGAAGCCGCTTCCGCTTCATCGACAACTTAGGTTTTAATATCGGCGAGCGGTTCGCTCGTGCGACAGCTCCACGAACGAATAAAACTGCGAGGAAAGAATGGCGAAAGCAACTGCTGCCGATGCGCAACTGATTCTCAAGCTGTACGATCTCCGCCGCGAACCTGAACTGCGGAAAGCTCGCAACTGGTGGGTGGTGACGTTCTCGCCGCAGTCTGCGGACGACTTCATGAAGGTATCAGGCGCATTTGGAACACCGGAGAACAACTGGCTCCGCCAGGTGCTGGGATATTGGGGGATCGCGTCTTCTCTGGTGCACCAGGGTGCGTTGAATCGGGATTTGTTCCTCGAACCCAGCTTTTGCGGAGAGATGATCCTTATCTACGCCAAGGTGAAGCCCTTTCTGAAAGAGGTGCGGGAGAAGATGAAGAACCCGCAATTTCTCGCCAGCATCGAATCACTGGCCATGAGCACAAAGAAGAGCCAGGAGTTCGTGAAACGCATGGAAACCAATCTTGCCGCGCGGAAAAAGGCCAGCTAGCCCTCTCGTGGCAAAGCAGGCGCGGGTGTCATTCTCGCCCATTGTGCAGCGGAAACAAGAAACCAGGAACTAGAAACCCGAAACTGCTTTAAGCGATGTACTCCCGGATGTACTCATCTTTCGTGCGTGACAGCTCATCCAGGTCACCATCAAAAATAACTTTGCCGTCTTTCAGGATGAGAAATGCCATGGGCACTTCGCAGTGCACTCCCTTGGGCAGGGGCAACATCTTGTTGGCGGTGCGATCGAAGTAGTGGGTGGCCATGACGAAAGCATCCTGCAGGCGATGCGTGACCATCAGAGCACTGGTCTTATACACGTCGCGCTGCTTCACGATGAGTTCCACGATGGTGGTTGAGGTGACGGGATCCAATCCGCCGGTGGGCGAATCGTAGAGCAGGATGTCAGGCTGCGTCACGATGGCGCGTGCAATCGCGACCCGGCGGCGCATTCCGCCGGAAAGCTCCGAGGGAAACATATCGACAGTTCTTTCCAGTTCCACGAAGCTCAGAGCTTCGCGCACTCGGCGTTCGATTTCATCCGCGGAAACGTTACCTTCTTCGATCAGGCGGAACGCTACATTTTCCCGTACGGTGCGCGAATCGAATAGCGCACTTTCCTGAAAGACCATGCCAATCTGCCGTCGCAGGGCGAAGAGTTGGTTTTCGCTCATCTCGGTCACGTCTTCACCGAGAACAAAAATATGCCCGGCGTCGGGCTTCATCAGGCCGAGTGCCAGCTTGAGAAGGATGCTCTTTCCTGAGCCTGCCACGCCGAATAGGGCTTTGGTTTCGCCGTGCGGCAAACGAAAGGAAATGTTATCGAGGACGACCCTGTCGTCGAAGGCGAGCGTCACATTCTCAAAACGGATGGCCTCATTGCCGGATTGCTTGTTCGCACCTGCGGATGTTTCAAGCGGCAAAGTGGGTGCAGACATGAATCACCGGTATCCCAGCAGAGTAATCAGCAGCTTGGTGACAAAGAAGTCCACGACGAGGATCATGACCGACGCAACCACGACGGCCTGTGTAGTGGAACGGCCGACTCCCTGCGTACCGCCGCGCGTTGACATGCCGAAATAGCAGCCGACAGTGGAGATTACAAATCCGAAGAGAACAGGTTTTATAAGTCCAGAAGTAAGATCGCGCCAGACCAGCGACTGCCAGGCGGATGTCCAATACTGCCGCGAGTCCAGCCCCAGGAGCAGGGTTGAGACCATGTTTCCGCCGACCAAGCCAAGCAGATCGGAAATGATGGTCAAAAAAAACAACATGATGACCGTGGCCACAACTCGTGGCGTGACCAGCTTCTTGGTGGGATCGGTGCCGAGCGCGCGCATGGCATCGATCTGCTCCGTCACGGTCATGGAGCCTAGTTCGCTGGCCATCCCGGAAGAGTTGCGGCCGGCGACCATCAGTCCTGTGATGACCGGCCCCAGTTCGGTCACCATGCCGACCGAAACCAGTTGAGCGATCAGCGTAAGTGATCCGAATCGAGATAAAGTGCTGGCGCTATTGAGTGCCAATACAGCGCCGGTGAAGCCACCAGTCAGGATGACGATCGGCAGGGAACCTACGCCGATCAGGTCAGCCTGCTGAATCATGTCCGTGACGTAAAGAGGGCGGCGGAAAAGATTGGCCATGGATTGGCCCGACGAGCAGGGCGTAATCCTGGAGCGCCTTGACCTTCTCCTTGGCGAATTCGGTGGGAGATCTGAGCGGGATTTGTATGTCCCCAGCTGCCATGCAGTGTGGCCTCTATCTGAGGAACTATAGCAGAGGTCGGACGTCGGACGTCAGACCTCGGACCTCGGGCGTTAGCACCCGTTGAGACTTAAGGGACCCACAGACTCTCAATCTCAGGGGGAGAATATGAATACGTGTCTGCAGTCTGGTGACAACTTACTGTTTCTCGTCGGGGATAAGTGGTCTCTGCCCCTACTGTGCGAATGACGTACGTTTCCCCGCAGCCCTTGCACCTGAAGGCCCAGCTGAGCTCATCTTCAATCTTGTCGCGAAGAAAGATCATCGAGAACGCCAAATGGATAGCCGAAGTCCGAGGTCTGACGCCCGAAGTCCGCCTTACTCTCTGACTTTCTTCTTGATCTCAATATTCAGGCGCTTGATTTTCTGATTGAGGGTGGAGAGAGGTACGTGGAAGCGTTCGGCGGCTTCGGTCTGGTTCCAGTTACATTTCTCGAGCATGTCGAGAATGATGTGACGTTCGCAGTCTTCCACGATGTCGAACAGGGAAGCGTCGCCACGATGTTCCATCAGAGGTACGGGTGTACCGCGGCCTACGATCACATCGGGAAGGAGTTCTGCACCGACATCCGGGGTGGAGGAGAGTACGACCGCCCGCTCGATTACGTTCTCCAGTTCGCGAACGTTTCCCGGCCACGAGTACGAGAGCAGCGGGCGCAGTCCTTCCGGCGTCATTCTCCGCCGTGGACGCTCGTTCTCTTCCGAGTATCTAGCGAGGAAGAAATCCACCAGCAGTGGAATGTCTTCGCGTCTTTGCCGCAGAGGTGGCAGATCGACAGTGATCACGTTCAGGCGATAGAAGAGATCGTCACGGAACCGGCCTTCGCGCACCAGTTGTTTCAGGTCCACGTTGGTGGCTGCGATGATACGGACATCCGCCTGTATTTCGTGGACGCCGCCCAAATGCATGAACTTCCGGTCTTGCAGCACGCGCAGAATCTTGCTCTGCGTGTCCATGCTCATGGTGCCGATTTCGTCGAGGAACAGGGTTCCGCGATCAGCTATTTCGAACAATCCTTTTTTCGACGCGATAGCGCTGGTGAACGCGCCCTTGACATGTCCGAAGAGCGTGGATTCGAGCAGGTCCGGCGGCATTGAGCCCGTGTTCACCGGAACAAATGCCCGGTCTCGCCGTGGTGAGTTCAAGTGGATGGCCTTAGCGATCAGTTCCTTGCCAGTCCCGCTCTCACCTTGCAGAAGAATCGTGGAACGACTGGGGGCAACCTGCGCCACCAGATCGAAAATCTTCAGCATGGGTTCGCTCTTGCCCACGATGTTTTCAAAGTTGTAGCGCTGCTTCAGGGCGCGCTTGAGTTGAACGTTTTCTTCTTCCGTGCGGTGACGAGCGACAGCGGCACGAATATCAGCCAGCAGCTTCTCGTTGTCCCACGGCTTCTGGACGAAGTTCGCGGCGCCGGCCTGCATCGCTTTGACCGCATTTTCCACGGTGCCGTATGCGGTGATCATGATCACTGCCAGCTGGGGGTCAGTATGGTGGAGTTCCGCCAGCAAATCGATGCCGTTACGGTCGGGCAATGCCAGATCGAGCAGCACCAGGTCGTAGGGCCGGTCGCCGATTCGTGTGAGGCCTTCGTCGGCGGTGGCAGCCGACTGCACTTCATAACCTTCCATCTCCAGGAGAGTTTCCAGCGACTCGCGGATGGCGGCTTCATCGTCAATGATCAGGACAGAACCCGCGGACGAGTTTTCCCCCAGGTTCGGTCGCGGGATGGTGGCCAGCTCAGACATTGACAGCCTTCCTCGTCAGCGGAAAATCAAGATAGAAAGTTGTGCCGCGGCCAGGGTGGCTTTCCACTCGAATCTTTCCGGCATGTTCCTGGATAATTCCGTAGGTCACGGAGAGGCCCAGCCCGGTGCCTTTGCCCTGGCCTTCGCGCGGCGCGGCTTTTGTCGTAAAGAACGGATCGTAGATGCGTTGAATATGTTCCTGTGCAATGCCAGTGCCGGTGTCGGATACGACGACACTGACACCATCGCCGTTGGAAGTTGCTACTTTAAGAGTTCCGCCTTCGGGCATGGCGTCGCGCGCGTTCAGGAACAAGTTCAGGAAAACCTGTTGTAGACGCCCAGGATTCCCGCTGATCAGCGGCAGATGCCCTGCCAGTTCGTCCTCGACCCTGATCTTGGTGATCTTGAACTGGTGTTCCAGCAGCGCCATGGTGTCCGCGATGATCTTGTTTATATTGACTTCCGTGAACTCCGTGCCGCTGGTGCGTGAGAAGTTCAGCAGGTTGTTCACGATCTCCGATGCGCGGAAGGTCTGCCGCGTAATCTTTTCGAGCAGGCCGCCTTTTTGTGGATCGTCCTGCAATTGTTTCGACAGCATCTGTGCGTAAGACGAAATCACCGCCAGCGGCGTATTGACTTCGTGTGCCACGCCGGCGGCTAGCAGTCCGATGGACGAAAGCTTGTCTGCCTGCGAGAGTTGCGATTCCAGGTCGATGCGCTCGGTGATGTCATCGACAATGATCAGGCGGCCGATTACATTGAACTTCCTCGTGACCAGAGGCGCGATAGCGACGTTCACAATGCGGCTTTCACCCGTCGGCGTTGCCAGGCGGAACTTGTACAGGTTGTTAATGCCCGGGTTCTGCCGCACGCGGTAAAACTCTTCCACGAACTCCGCGGGGAACACCTCGCTCAACGGACGGGTCAGCGCTTGCCAGCGTGGCAGCGCATACATGACCTCCATCTGCGAGTTCCAGGATTCGATGCGGTCCGCCAGATCGACTGCCATCACGCCTACGTTGATCGACTCGACGATGTTTTCGTTGAAGTCTTTAAGGCGTTCGTACTCAGTGACTTTCTGTTCGAGCGATGCGTACAGGCGGGCATTCTGAATGGCGATACCGATGTATCCGGCCAGAGTTTCGAGGAGTTCGATGTCTTCGCTGGTGAGGAAGTCGCCTTCTACAGTTTTACCAAGACCAAGAAATGCAATCGTCCGCTGCTGGGCACGACATGGGATGTAGTAGTTCAGATCCAGCTTCGCGATAGCCTGTTGCGCGCTGGCTGTCTCACGCGGCACCTGGTGCACATTTTCCAGGAACAGGTGCCCGGCTTCAGTTTCCGGACGGGGCGCGCTGAGGAAGGCGAGGTCCAGGCCACTGGTCTGGGTCATGCCAAACGACTTGGCCAAAGCAAACTGCGGAGGCTCGCCGGCGGAGAGGAAAATCGCCATGCGATCGACCAGCAAAGTTCGCGACAGGCGATCGACCACCGAACTCAGCATCCGGTCGAGGTCGGTCTCCGCGCTGAGCTCGCGGCCAAATTCGATCAGCGTCTTTCGATAGTCGTAGCGGGTGCGATAGAAGAACTGGTCGATCCGCTCCTGAATCCACTTGCGGACGGGGTCGAATAGTAGCGCCGTGACCACCATCGCCAGGACGAGTCCGACTGGCCCTGAACTTGGTACCTGGGTGTGAACCAGTTCGGCAACTCCTGCGACCACCGCGAAGTAGAGTCCGACAATCGCGGCCGCGGCCAGCGTGTACACCATGCCGCGCTTGAAGATCAGGTCTACGTCCATCAAACGGTAGCGGAAGATGGCGTATCCGAACGTTAGGGGAAGCAGGCCCAGCGACAGCACGGAAACTTTCAACGCCGAACTCGGCATCGAACCCGTCAGGTAGGGGATCACGTAAAACAGCGTGAACGGAGCAATGGCAAGAATCGTGCCGCGCGTGACCCACTTGAGCTGCTGGCGCAGGATGGGCGTGCTGGCCCGGCGATAGCTGTACCAAAGCATTCCCGCCGCGATCACGAAGAACAGGGCCAGGTAGCCCATCTGAACCCGGTCAAGGTTCCAGCGCACCCGCTCGCTGGCTTTCAGCACCCGCAGCGCGAGGATGTGGACACCCAGCAAAACCATTCCCGGTATGTAGATAACTGGGATGATCCAGCGATGGCGACGAACAAATCCGCGTTTCTCCGGAAAAGTCAGGACAAAATGCAGGAACAACGCCGGCTGCAGCAGCCAGGCTGTAACGTTGCCCCAGTAAATGGTCCAGTCAAACTGGTTCAGTTTTCCGGTGAACTTGAACGCGTAAAAGATGAACGAGACCAGGCAGAAAACGTAGAAGTGGGTGGAACTCGGCGCCGTCCAGCGTCGCAGCAGAACATAGAGCCCGATGCCCAGGTAGATCAGGCCGATGAAGCGTAGCCAGTAGTTCAGGGATCGTTCGGCCGGGACCAGAATAACGGTCGTATCCAGCGGCACGGACTGCCGCACCAGCGAGTAGGTCGCTTTCGACCACGCGCCTACCCGGTAGACCTGGCGCATCCGCGCGGTAGTGTCTTTGATTTCGTGCTGGTTGATCGCGGTCAGCCGGTCTCCGGCTCGAATGCCTGCCTTGTCGCCCGGACCGTTCGGTTCAACCCGGTTGGCGACCATGCCGCCGTCGTTTCCCGCCTGTCCCGTTTGTTCCATCCACCAGACGCCATCAGAAGGAATCTGGAAGTCAGCTTCTTTTTGGAAATTAATCCAGGCCAGAACGACCGCAGCCGTGGTCAACAGGATCAGCAGCCCGGCTGTAAAGCGGATTTGGAAGTCCCGATTCATCGACCGCAACGGCTCCTGGTTGAGGGCGGGGGAAAGACCCGAAATTTGGTTCTGCACGTCGGGTGCCAAGGCAGGTCGCAAGGAAGAACCTCTATCTTGCTTCAAGGAAAAGACTTCCTGAATTATAGAAGCGCTGTGGAAGGAAAGCTATGCTTTTTGGAAGGCTTCTGTGGGGTTTGGTAACTCTATGCATGACAGAACTTTAGGAAGGTCAATTCTGACTCTGTGGCGCCGGCACTTTGATCGGGCCAAGTCGAGCGAAGCTCGACAGCTCTATGCTCGGGAGTTCTAGAACCATAGCCGAGCTTTGCTCGGCGTGACCGGCTCGAAGTCGCGGTTCCACACAATCACTGATACTCCGGCTAGAATTGGAATTCATTGAATAATTTCTCCGGAAGTTCAGTCCAAAGCGCAACTCCGATCGAGGAGTGCTGGTTCGTCCTCGATGGCTACCGCATGCGCTACTTGCGCGCTGGTTCAGGGCCGCCCCTGCTCCTCCTCCACGGATTGCTCGGCTACTCTTTCTCCTGGCGATTTACGATCCCTGCCCTGACCGCCAAGGCGACGCTCTTCGCGGTTGACATGCCCGGCGTCGGCTTCTCCGACCGGCCCCCAAATGCTGATGGCAGCCTCCGTGCCCATGCCGAACGTCTGTTGCGTTTTCTGGACGGCGTTGGCGTCGCTTCCTTTGATCTGCTGGGAACTTCTCACGGCGGTGCCGTCGCCATGATGGCCGCGGCTCTGGCACCCGACCGGGTGCGACGTCTGATTCTGGTTGCTCCTGTAAACCCGTGGTCGGCCCACGGCAGGCGCCTCGCTCCATTTCTGAGCAGCGTACCAGTCTCCTGGCTGCTGCTTCGCGGCGAACCGCTTCTCGGAATTCTTCACGACCGGTTGCTGCGACGCCTTTACGGAGATCCAGGGCGCATACGTCCGGGGACACTCGCCGGTTACTCGGCACCGTTCAAAATTCCCGGCACTCTCAGCTACGGTCTCCGGGTAGTCAGTGCATGGAACCGCGATCTGGCTGAGCTGGAATCATTGTTGCCGCGTATCGCGGATATTCCCGCCTTGTTGCTTTGGGGCAGCCGCGACACGGCTGTGAACCCCGCTTCCGCTGAAATGCTGAGCCAGCAATTCAAGCGTTGCACGGTCGAAATTTTCGACGGCGTCGGCCATTTGCCCTACGAAGAAGTTCCCGAATTGTTCAATGCATCTGTGATCGAATTCCTGAATTCTCCGATGGATCCCCGCTGACATGCCCAGCTACCTCTTTGAAATGCTGAGAAATTATCTGGCGCTGTGGGGCTATTGGGCGGTCGGCGCCGCGCTGTTGCTGGAAAATGCAGGCTTGCCGGTGCCCGGCGAAACGATTCTTCTGCTGGCCAGTTTCCTGGCCTACTCGGAGCATAAGCTCGCTCTGCCCTGGATCATCGTCGTGGGCGTTTGCGCCGCCACATTGGGAGATAACATCGGTTTCGCGATTGGATCCTATGGCGGGCGTCCTTTGCTGGAGCGCTACCAAAGAACTCTGCGCATCCGCCCCGCAGTTATCGCCCGCGGTGAAGAGCTTTTCGCGCGCTACGGCGCGGCTACCATCTTCGTAGCTCGATTTATCGCTGGCCTGCGGATCATCGCCGGCCCGCTGGCCGGAGTCCTGCGCATGCCCTGGCGCAAATTTCTGCTCTTCAACTTTCTGGGCGCTGTGCTCTGGGTCAGCGTGATCGCAAGCGCGGGATATCTCTTCGGCAAACATTGGGATGCGCTAGTCGATCTGGTGCAGGATGCAAACATCGCCGTCGCAATTGTGGTGGTCGTGGTGTGTGGGTTTTTTTGGTGGAAGCGGCGAAGAAACTGATGGCGCGTTAGTCGATTGGACTACGACACTCCTTCAGCGATGTGACACGCCGAGCTTGCTAAGCATCGGTCGCAGATCGGATATGAAGCGAGCAACGGTGCAGCTGCGCAGCTGCGCGCAGGATCCCTTCGGGACTAAAGTCGTTCAGGATAGCTCTGGATTTTCCGCCGCGCCGTAGAGCCTGTTACCTTGAGGTCAGAGCCTATTGCCGTGACCTCCATTACCAAACGAATCCTGACTCTGATCGCGGGCTGGATTTTCATCCTGCTGGGGATCGCCGGGCTCTTTCTGCCAGTGCTCCAGGGTGTCCTGTTCCTGCTGGTCGGCTTAATCATCCTGTCTTCCGAATATGTATGGGCTCATAACCTGCTGAACAAAATACGCAACCGTTTTCCGAAGCTTGGACGCACGGCAGACCAGGCTACAGAGAAGGCAACCGCCTGGTTACGGCGGATTTCCGGTGAACCCAAAACGGATTGATGCTGCATCCCACGCGATGCTAACCTCGACGCAGCGAATCCCGCAGAATGGCTGATCCCGTAATATCCGCGGCGCTGGACCCTGCGGCCGGCAATCGATCCGGCTTCATGCGTTTTGACATTCCCGAAGTCTGGATGCGGTTCCTGCTGGCCCTGCTTGGACTGATCCTGGCCTTTGCCGCGGCACTCTTTTCAACCGTCACCCGCGAATCCGGCAGCCTCTGGGGCACGGTCATCCTGGCCTCGATTGCCTTGGCCCTGGCAGTGTCGTCGGTCTCACCACGGTGCCCTATCTGGCACGCCGCGTCGCAGGCGGACGCGTCCGGGATGCCTTCAACTACGACGTCACCGGCGTGGGAATCATCTACGTCCTCACCGTCCTTTTGATCGGCGTGGCGGCGCTGAATACCGGCAACAACCTGCTCTACGTAATCGTCGCGGCGATGCTGGCGGCCATCCTGGTGTCAGGCGTGGCGTCGGCGGTCGTTCTGCGCGAACTGGAATTGGATATCCGTTTGCCCGAGCACGTCTTCGCCGGCGCGGCCACGCTGGGGAAGATCGTCGTCAGGAATCGCCGCAAGTGGCTGCCTTCGTTTTCGATCAGCGTCGTGCCGCTCAAGCAGAAATCGTCAGCCCAGTGGCAATGGGTTTCGACAACTTTCGGTTTTCCCCCGGGCCAGCCTGCCGCCAAGCAGTGGGTGAGACTTCCGGACCGCCAGTTGCGCCGCGTCGCGGCCAGCGCGGCAGCTGCCACTTGGAATTTTTAACGAATCGGCATACTTTCCCTACATTCCTGCAGCGGCCGAACTCAGCGCCGAACTGGAACTCTGCTTTCCCCGCCGCGGACGCTATCAGCAGAACAGTTTTGGCCTGGCCACGCGCTTTCCTTTTGCGTTCCTGACCAAGACGCGCCGCGTGCCACTGTCTCGCGAAATACTGGTGTACCCTCCGGTCGATACGACCGACGAATTCTTTGAAGTGCTGCCGTTGATTGCCGGCGAATTCGAATCTTTCGCTCGCGGACGCGGCGACGATCTGTATCTGATTCGCGAATACATGCCGGAAGATTCGGCCCGCCACGTCGACTGGAAGGCCACCGCGAAATCCGGGTCGCTTAAAGTGCGCGAGTTCAGCCGCGAAGACGAGCGCAAGCTGCGCCTGGTGTTCGACAATCCCGCCCCGGGAACAGTTTCCGAGCAGGCCTACGAAAACGCCGTGACGGCCGCGGCCTCGCTGGGATGGCACTTCGCTGAATCGAACGCGGAGTTGTCTTTCGTGGCGCAAGGTTGCAGGGCAGAGGCTGACATTCACGACTTCCTCGCATATCTCGCGACCGTAGACCCGCAGGTTTCTGCGTCGGCGCTCGATGATCTGGAAAATTCCGGCAGCTACAACGTCATACTCACGAGTCGTCCGCAGGCGGCTATCCCGCCTCATCTCTGGAATTGCTCTTACTTCATTTTCATCGGGGCCGTATGATGTGGGCGCGAGCGCCCGTCGGCGAGGCGCTCGCGCCCGCATGCAGCCGCGTGGCAGGGGAGCGCATCCCATAAGTAGGAAATAGTAAAAAAGTGACGCCGCTTTGCCTGGACAGCCGAAATTTCAAAGAGGTGATTAGGAAATGAACCGAAAATATCTGCTGTTGCCGAGCACGGTGCTGACGTCTCTTCTGCTGGCTATTGCGGCGCCTGTGGCGCTGGCTCAAAGATCGCTGGAAATTCCTTCCGGCACTTCGATCCGGGTGCGCATGACCGACAACCTGAGTAGTGAACAGACCCAGATGGGTGATACCTTCCGTGGCACTCTGGACGAGCCGATTGTGGTAAATGGCCATGAGCTTTATCCCAAGGGCGCAGATGTCATCGGGCGAGTCACGGACGTGCATCCTACCGGCCGGCTCAGCGAACCTGGCGAACTCGACCTGGTATTGAACACTGTGAGTTCGGGAACGGTGGCGGCGTCGATTCATGTTGAGCCGCTGGTGCTGAAGGGTGAATCGCACAAGAAAAGCAATGTGACCAAGATTGGCGGCGGCGCCGCCCTGGGCGCTGTGATCGGCGCTATCGCGGGCGGGGGCAAAGGCGCGGCCATTGGCACGCTGGCTGGCGGAGCCGCCGGCACGGGAGCCGCCGCAGCGACAGGCAAGAAACCGGCGATTGTCGAATCGGAGGCGGTCCTGACTTTTGTGACATCCTCGACATCAGCGCCCACTACTCCTCCACCGGCAAGCGCCGTCCTCAAATGAACCTCCGCCGGCGTCGGTGCCTGCACCATCGGTCTCGGATGTGCCTCCAAATCCAGATTCGTCAACCGACGTCGATACCCCGTTGTTCTCTCTCCGTGACCGCCGAACTATCCGGACCTGCGTGAGCGAACATGCTTCGGACTTTCCCGCCGGAACCACTCAACGGCCAGAACTGCCCTCAGGGTCAGAACGGCAGATTCATCGCGGAGGCACTCTGCCCTCCGAGATACAGAACCAGGCCCAGTCCCTGCCTCTCTCCTGCGAGGACCAGTTGCCCAAATTGTCCAGCGACCTGGAACGAGTCATATACGGCGGCCGTGCCCTCCTGATCGACAGCAAGGGTCGGGTGCTGGATATGTTCTATCTGGATGAAAACCAATAGCAAATGTCACGACTTTGCCCTGACGTGGTTCCTTACGGCTGAGTCCTCGTCTGGACTTACCTTCCTGGTAACCATTACTTTCGATTACCTCGGTACATTGACCCTTGGAACGTACCTGCTAAGGTTACACATAAGAGAAGTCTAATCGCAGTACTGCGTCCAACCGCGCGCCCGGCTGGCACATAACTGGTTCTGGCAGAAGACTAGGAAATGACTGCTCAAGTCCAAACCGCGTTGTGGATCGCCCACCCCGTGCTGCAACTGGCCGTCGGGGCGGTGATGTTGCGCCGAAAACTCCACAAGGTGTTTCCTGCCTTTTTCGCCTACATCGTGTTTCAAGTTCTGAGCTTCAGCGTCTTGTTTCCTCTCAACACCTGGGGGAGTTACGAAAGGTGGTACGCAACCTACTTCTACCTCTACTGGGGATGCTCAGCGGTCAACCTGATCCTGGGCTTCATGATTATTCATGAAGTGTTTCTCGATGTGTTCAGCCCGTACCACACGTTGAAAGACCTGGGATCGGTCATGTTCAAATGGGCGGCGCTGGTGATGATGCTGGTCGCCGGTGTCGTAGCTGCTTCCAATTCAGGCCATGACATGGAGCCGATTCTCCAGGCGATCACCACCATACAGCGCTGTGTTCGTGTGGCCCAGTGCGGCCTGGTGCTTTTCCTGATGGTGTTTTCACGCTACCTGGGAGTTTCGTGGCGGCAGCAGAGTTTTGGCATTGCACTTGGATTGGGAGGCGCCGCAGCCATGGAATTGGCGACGCTCGCGCTCTACGCCGGTGGCCCGATGTCACAGGTCACCGTCCACGTCTTGAATCTGGTCGCGTATAACATCGCCATTCTCGTCTGGTTCGCATATGCGTACCGCGAGAATCCGGCGACGATCGCCGGGTACGGAACTGTTCGCGTCGCATCGCTGGGAAAAGGGCCTTACCGACATTCAAAATCCCGGGCAGGGCGATTCACTGATACCGATGTTTGAAAGTATGGTGGATCGCGCTTTCTCGCGCACCCAAACGGACTATGCGCCGCCGACCGCGAAAACCGTCACCGATCCGCCAGCCGAACCGGTGGCTGCTGTCCAAAGCAAAATTCACGCCATTCCAGCTCAAAGCCGCCGGGTCCACTAGAACTCTTCTTCCGACCGCTAGCGGCGACGCTTACTCTTCCTAGGACTTACTACTCACGCGAAAATCTCGCCTAATACTTTAATAATTAATCGATTGGTTGCGTGAAAGTGCCGCATCCCTGGTGCAAAAAAGGCTGGACGAAGTGACGGACGCCTGTATAATTCCGCCACCTTGTGAGGCTTCCTCCCAGGAGCTTCGCACCGTAAAGGAGAACACCATGAAACGTGCGATCAGGATGTTGATCCTGATGGTAGGTCTGGCTTGCACGTACGTGGCAATCGCGACCCCGATCCTCAATGCTGAATTGGGCCCGATGCCGCTATGTCCACCAAGCAAGCCGAACTGCGCAGGTGGCCGCTAAATTAAGGGTCCATCTAGCAGTGTCGCAAATCTTTACAGGGCTGTCCTATTCAAGGGCAGCCCTCTTTTCTTGACCGCAAGGTCCTTTCGGAAACTCCGCCTCAGTTTTTCAGCGCGGCTTCGAGGCTTCTTCTAAGCTGATCGGGATCCATTACCGGCGGCTGACAACTGAAGCCTGAGCAAACCACGGCTGCGGATTTTCCTTCCTTGAGCACGGGCAGATGAGGAATGGTTTCCGCCAGTGCGGGCGGCAGATTTTCCGGGACAACCTTGCTGCCTTCCAGCTGAAGTACTGTCTTTGGAAATGCAAAGAACCCGGTTGCGACGGCGTGTAATTGATCCGCTATGACATCGTCGCCAATCACGACGACCTGGGTGTGGGGCGATAAGAGATGCACCGCTGCAATCGCATAGCTGGCGGCAAAGATCCCAAACTTTCCGGCAAGGGAGGCGGGCAACTCCAAGGTCGTTTCAGCTTTCTCGCGATAACTCGCCTGGTTGGTCAAAGCGTGCAGACGAAGCAGCGCGATCGCTGCCACGGAATTTCCCGCGGGAGTGGGCGAATCCTGAAAGGGCTTTCGCCGCGTGCCCAGCACTCCCAGAGCCTTTTCTCTTCCGTCGGCCGCGGTGTCGAAGAACCCACCGGAGACAGGATCGAAAAACATGTCGATCATCTTGTCGCGCGATGCGCTGCGCGAAATTGAAATAGCTGAGGTCGGCGGTGACTTCGTAAGCGTCGAGGCAGGCGATGGCGGTGAAGGCGTAGTCGTCGAGCAGGCCGGCAATCTCGCGCCGCTCGGCGGCCGGGTCGGAATATGCAATTACATGCAGCAAGCCCTGCTCCGGATGCCACGCTTCGGCGAGAATGCGATCCAGCGAACGCAGCGCGAAATGTTTCGCGCCATCAAGCTCCAAGACCTTCGCCGCCTCCAGATACGCCGAGACGCAAAGCGCGTTCCAACCCACGTAGATCGTCTTGTCGACGTAGGGCGTCGGCCGCTTGAGCCGCGCCGCATACATTTTCTGTTTCGCCGACTCCAGCAACGCCGTCACCCGTTCCACGGTCAGGCTCAACCGCTTGGCGATTTCTTCAACCGAAGCTCGCACATACAAGACATTTTTCGCCGGATTGTGGTGCATCTCGCCGACTTCGTTGATGTCGTAGTGCAGACCCGCGACCGCGGATTCCTCTTCAGTCAGGACAGCCTTGCGTCTCCGCCCGCGTCCAGGTGAAGTAGTCGCCGTCGTCGTCCATCGAATAGTCGGCGTCCTGCGAAGCGTAAAAGCCGCCGCGCTCGCGATCGCTGAGCCACTCGTCCATCCAGCGAATGATGTCGCGCGCCACGGCGGCAAAGAATTCGGAGCCGGTCACCTGATAGGCGTGGACGTAATTCTTCAGCAGCTCGGAGTTGTCGTAGCACATCTTCTCGAAGTGCGGCACGATCCAGTGCTCGTCCACCGAGTAGCGATGAAAGCCGCCGGCGAGTTGGTCGTACACGCCGCCGCGCGCCATCTTCTCCAGCGTGGTGACGAAGACGTCGCGCAGCTTCTCGTCGCCCGTGCGCGCGTACCGGTCGATCAGCAGATCGAGCACGGCGGGATGAGGAAACTTCGGCGCGCTCCCGAAGCCGCCATTCTTCGCGTCGAACATCTTCAGCGCCGATTCCACGATCGCGTCGACCACCTTGGGAGAGAACTCGCCAGTGCCGCCGGCGAAAGACTCGGCCTGCGAGATGGCGATTTCAACCATCTGCGCCTGCTCCACCACTTCGCCATTCTTCTCGTGATAGGCATCGGCGATCGATAGCAGCACGCGCTTGAAACTGGGACGTCCATAATGATCGTCAGGAGGAAAGTAGGTTCCGCCGTAAAACGGCTTGCCGTCAGGAGTGAGAAACGCGGTCAGCGGCCAGCCGCCTTGCCCGCTGATGGCGCTGACCGCGACCTGATAGCGGCTGTCGATGTCGGGACGCTCATCGCGATCGACCTTCACCGCGACAAAGCGCTCGTTCACGATCTTCGCGACTTCGGGATCGTCGTAGGATTCGCGGTCCATCACGTGACACCAGTGACACCACACCGCGCCAATGTCGAGCAGGATGGGCTTGTTCTCGCGCTGCGCCGTGGCAAAAGCCTCTTCGCCCCACTCGTGCCACTGGATAGGCTGGTGCATGGCGGAACGCAGGTAGGCGGAGGATGCCTTGGAGAGCGAGTTGAGGGTCTGGGTGGTCATGGGTCAAGTGTATCGCGGAGTGATAGGAAAAGTTGTTCAGCCAAGGTTGGCGCACGATCGAGTTCATTGACATAGGGAAAACGGAACTGCAAAACTATAAGATAGTTTCATCGCGGCTATCCGAGGGCGGGACGCCTCGGGACAGCCGGCAGGATGCCGGCGCTACTTCCCGCTGCATCGGCCACGAGGGATTTGTTTTCAGATCCGCAATCTGAAATCTTCAATCTGAAATTACGCCGGTAGCTGACGGGCTATCGAGCAATACAACTCCACCGCATCCTGCAACTGCTTCTTCTCGACACATTCGCCATTGGTGTGGGCTACGTGGATCGATCCCGGCCCAACCAGCAGTGGCTGTCCCCAATTGCTGAGCGCGGGAATGTCGGTGGTAAAAGCGGCGACCATGGTGGGAAGGCCTTCGAGAGTGCGCAGCCGCACAAACGGAATTTCGAGAACGAACTCGATTTTCGCCAGATTGCCGACCGTTGCAACGATGTCTCGCTTCAATTGCTCCGACGAACCGACCAGGCGATAGAGCAGTTGCGCACGTGCTTTGTCCGGGATGACATTCGGGGCGCGGCCGCCTTCGATGACGCCGATGTTGAGCGTGCACGGTCCGATGCCTTCCTCACTGGGCAGCTTCATCTCGCGCAGGCGGCTCAGGGCGACCAGCAGCTTGTCAATCGCGGACTCGCCTAGTTCCGGATAGGCCGAGTGCGCCATCCGTCCCTCGGCGATCACTTCCACTCGCAGCGCTCCCTTGGACGCGATCGCGACTCGGTTCTCGGTAGGCTCGCCATTCACCAGAAATTTGCAACCCGGAGGATTCTGGTTTGCGCGTTTCGCGCCCAGGCTGTCGCGTTCCTCGCCCACGACAAATAGCAGCCCGACGTGAATGCCTTCGCTATGCAGTCGCAGCGCGGCTTCTACCTGGATTGCGATGATCCCCTTGGCGTCGCACGAGCCACGTCCGTAGACCCGCGCCGCATCTTCGGACGACGGAATGAACGGCGGTACCGTGTCCATGTGGGTGGAGAAAACAATGGTTGGTCTCGGCTGCTCCGGGTAAATCGCGAACACATTGCAGCGCGTGCCTTCGACCGGAATCTTTTCCGCCTGAAACCCACGCCGGATCAATTCCGCGTGCAGGAAATCGCCCACCGGACCTTCGTTGCCGGTGATGGACTCGATATCTACGAGTTGACGGGTAAAGGCGACAACATCCATGCGCGACAGGATACCTTAGTCCCGCGCAGTTACGCTTACTCCGCATTTCCTATTCGCTGCTATGCTTAATTGAACCCATGGAAACTGCAATTCGCTCGCTGTTTCTCGACGGCCCGCCGGCCGCCTCGAAGCTTTGCTCAATGCTGGTAGTCCGGACACCCCGTATGCGGCCGTGGTTTGCCATCCGCATCCTCTTTTCGGCGGCACGCTGCACAACAAAGTTGTCTTCCACGCCATGAAGGCGTCTGAACGGTTTTGGTTTTCCGGTGTTGCGTTTCAATTTTCGTGGGACCGGACTCAGTGAAGGCGAGCACGATCACGGAATCGGCGAAGTGGACGATGTTCGAACTGCCCTGGATTGGCTGACCGAGGAATTTCACCTTCCCCTGATCTTTGCTGGATTTTCTTTTGGCGCCGCGGTGGGCTTCGTGCGGCTTGCCGATGATTCCCGGGTGAAGGCGGCGATTGGATTGGGCCTGCCGGTGGCGCCGATTGATGGTCGCGCCTACGACTTCAGCTTTCTGTCAGTCCTGTACGAAACCCAAGCTGTTTGTCAGCGGTGATCGCGACCAGTTCGGGACGCCGGCGCAGTTGGAGAAGGCTGGTTGCAGACGGTCGCTGATCCGAAGAAGCTGGTTCTGATTGCGGGCGCCGATCACTTCTTCGAAGGACGGTTGAGGGAGATGCGCGAGGCGATGGCCGGGTGGGTGAGTTCAGCGCTGAGCGTGTAGAGTCGTGTTCTCCTGCGAGGGCGAGACGCCCTCGCGACAGCCGGCGGGACGCCGGCGCTACAAGGGCCGAACGCCTTTTATAATCCTCTGCACATGCCTTCCGATCGCCAGACCGGCTTGCCCTGGACATGCGGGTCACCGCGCGCCATCTGTTCGAGCACGCTCTCGCCGAAGCCAGCATCGACCGGGCGTTTCAGCGTCACGTGGATTGCGATCGCGGAGTGCTCCGCGTCGGCGAAGACCTGTACGATCTCGATTCTTACAATCGCGTGTTCGTGGTCTCCATCGGCAAAGCGGCGCACGCCATGGTGAATTCGCTCGAAATGCAGGCGGGAAACCGCTTCGAAGGCATCGTCGCCAGTTCGGTCGACCCGGCTTCGCAGCTGCGAGGCTTCCGTTATTTTCGCGGAGGGCATCCTACTGCCCAACCAGGAATCGATTCGCGCCGCCGACGCCATGCTGAAATCGCTCAATGCCCAGAACGCTTCGTCGCTGGTGATTTTCATGCTGAGCGGAGGCGGATCTTCGATCGCGGAAAAGCCGATTGACGACGAAATCTCGCTGGAAGATCTGGTCGCGACCTACCGCGCGCTGGTGCATTCCGGTGCGCCTATCGCCGAGATCAATACCATCCGCAAGCATCTTTCCGCGATCAAGGGCGGAAGACTCGCTGTCGCCGCGCCTGCAGCGCAGCAGGTGTCGCTGCTGGTCTCCGACGTTCCCGACAACACTCCCGACGCCCTGGCCTCGGGGCCGACCATGCCTGATTCCACCACGGTCGAAGATTGTTACGCCATCGCCGAAAAGTACGGCATGCTGCCGCAGTTTCCAAATTCGGTGCGCGAGCTTTTTCAACGCCACGCCCTCGACGAGACTCCCAAACCCGACGATCTGGCCTTCCACCGGTCGCGCTGGTGGCCTTTGCTGTCGAATGCTTCTCTGTTGGAATCCGCGGAGGCGGAGGCACAACGTCACGGTTTCACTGTCCAGATCGACAACAGTTGCGATGACTGGGACTACGCTCGCGCGGCGGATTATCTGCTCGAACGTTTGCGCCAGTTGCGGCAGAAGTCCGAACGCGTCTGCCTGATGTCAGGTGGAGAAGTTACGGTAAAGGTAGAAAATGGCGGCATCGGCGGCCGCAACCAGCAGTTTGCGCTGGCCTGCGCGGCGAAGATTGCCGGCGAAGCCATCACCGTGCTCAGCGCCGGCACCGACGGCATCGACGGCAACAGCGCCGCCGCGGGAGCCATCGTGGATGGCACCACACTCGAACGTGCCAGAGCCCGCGGATTGGATCCGAGCTGCCTCATCTCGCCGGTTTCAATGCTTACCCGTTGTTCGACTCGCTTGGCGATGCGATTATGACCGGCCCCACGGGGAACAATCTGCGGGACCTAAGAATCCTGCTGGCGTACTAGGCGTTGGCGAACCTGTCGCGGCGGGACAGATGAGCGCATCGTGCCGCCCCACACCAGGTTAGAAGAACCTAGTCACGCCCTCTTCCAGCACCACCACGCGATCTTCAATGCCTGCCGCCCTGGCTTCCTGCTCCAGCAGCTGCAGAGGTTCGTCCATGGGTTCGTGGGAAAGCTGGAAGGTGCCGTAGTGCATGGGCACCATCCAGCGAGCATTCAGGTCAGGAAGGCACGCATGGCATCTGCCGGGCTGGTGTGAACGTTGCGGAACGACGGAGGATTGTAGGCGCCAATCGGCAACAGCGCCAGTTCCGGCGACAGCCGCTGCCCAATTTCGCGGAAGCCGGAGAAGTACGCTGTGTCGCCGGCGTGGTAGATCGAGTGCTTGTGGTCGCGCAGCACGTAGCCGCCGTAGCCGCGATGCGAATCCTTGATGACGCGCGCGCCCCAGTGCCGCGAAGGCACATGAGTGACGGTCAGATCCGCGATGACGATAGCTGTTCCACCAGTCCAGTTCCACCACGGTTCGAATCCCAGATCGGAAACCAGATCGAACACATGATGCGGAACCACAATCGTGGGCGCCATTCCGTGACGGCGTCTGGTTTGCTGCACGATCGCGCGCAACGATGGCCGGTGCAGGTGATCGAAGTGCGCGTGTGTAACCAGCACCAGGTCAATCGCCGGCAGATCGCGTACGCTGAGGCCCGGCTGCCGCAGTCGCTTTAAGCACGAAAAGCCAGCGCGCAAAGTTGGGATCGATGACCACATTCTGCCCGCCAATCTGCAGGAAGAAGCTGGAATGACCGATGAACGTTACTCCCATCTGCTCACGGGTGGCGAGTTTGGGCTTGTGGGTGTAGCCGGTCCGGGGAGTCACGGCGGAATGCCGCACCAGGCTTCCGAACTGGCGGGCCCGTTTGCGTAATGCGCGATTCTTAACCGTCTTCAACATTAGGAGAGGCTGTAGTCCATCATTCTAGAACAAATACATTCCGGAATTCCTTGACCCCAGATTACGCGTCAGTTCTAATCGCTGCTAGTCATTACAACAGGTAAGGGAGACACAGGATGCGTGTTGCTTTTCTTAGGTTTGGGAATTATGGGACGTCCGATGGCGGCCAATCTGGTTAAGGCTGGTCACGAAGTTTCGGTTTGGAACCGCACCGCAGGCAAGGGAGTTGACGGCGCAAGAAGCGCGGCCTCACCCGCCGACGCGGCGCACGGCGCGGAAGTGGTGTGGATGTGCGTCTCCGACACGAAGGCCGTCGAGAGTGTCTTGTTCGGACCGAACGGCGTCGAGGAGTCCTTGGCCGAGGGCATGACCATTGTGGATTCCAGCACCATCTCTCCTTCGGCAACGCGCAAGTTCGCGGAGCGGGTGGGAACGAAGGGAGTGCGTTACGTCGATGCGCCCATGACGGGATCGAAAGTGGCGGCCGAGCCGGCACTCTCATTTTTATCGTGGGCGGCGACGAAGCAGTGATCGAGTCATTGAAGCCGTTATTCGCTGCCATGGGCAAAGTCTTCTTCCGCCTGGGAGAGACCGGCAAGGGGCAGTCCGCCAAGCTGGTGATGAATCTGCAAATCGCCCTCATCTACGAAGGCTTCGCCGAAGGCCTCACCCTGGCCACCAAGCTGGGCGTGGATGTCGAGAAACTGATGCCGGTGATTCAGGCGTCCATGATTCGCTCCGGCGTCGTCGACTACAAAGCGCCGTTCGTCCTGAAGCGCGACTTCACGGCGAACTTTCCTCTGCGCCTGATGCACAAGGATATTCGCCTGACTCTGGAGGCCGCCAAAGAAGTTCGGGTCAAACTGCCAGCCCTCGAAACCGTCGAAGAGATCTACGAAATGGCCACCGAAGATGGGCATCAGGATCTCGACTACGCCGCCACCCTGACCTTGCTGGAAAAATGGGCTGGAGTAGAAGTGAAAGGCGCATCGGCCTAAGTTCTTGTGGCCGTGGGCCAGTCGCCCGCGGCCACACTCTTCAACCGTTCCCCGCTATTACCTTGGTAATAACCCCAGAATCTTCTATTACAGAAGTCTTACACGCGCCCTTTTCCCACCCTGCTAACGTAGCTGTTGGAAGCTCAATCCTCGGGTACAGGGAAACGAACATGGCGATCGACCTTCAGGTGTTGGATCGGAAAGCGGCTGCGGACAACGAAGTCAACTGGGTTACTGCAATTGCAATGGGCCTGTTCCACGTGGGCGCAATCGCGGCGCTCTTCTTCTTTACCTGGAAAGCTTTTCTGGTCTCGATGTTCCTGTGGTGGGTTTCGGGGAGCCTCGGCATCGGCATGGGCTACCACCGGCTGCTTACCCATCGCGGATATAAGACTCCCAAAGCGGTCGAATATTTCCTGACCACTTGCGCCACGCTGGCGCTCGAAGGTGGACCGATTTTCTGGGTCGCCACGCACCGCATCCATCACCAGCATTCCGATCAGGAAGGCGATCCGCATTCGCCCCGCGACGGCAAGTGGTGGGCGCACATGGGCTGGATCCTGACCGGCAAGTCGATGCATCACGACACCACGACGCTGGCGCGTTACGTTCCCGATCTCGCCAAAGACAAATTTCACGTCTGGATCACGAAGTATCACTACGTTCCCATGATCGTCCTTGGAGTGATTCTGTTCGCCATCGGCGGGCTGCCGTTTCTCCTCTGGGGCGTCTTCTTCCGCACCGTGATCGGGCTGCACACCACCTGGCTGGTCAATTCCGCGACGCATAGCTGGGGATCGCGCCGCTTCGTTACTCGCGACCTCTCCACCAACAGCTGGTGGGTGGCGCTGCTCACCTTCGGCGAAGGCTGGCACAACAATCACCACGCGCATCCGGTTTCCGCCCGCCACGGCTTGAGGTGGTACGAGATCGACTTCAACTGGTACGGCATCTGGGCGCTGACCAAGCTGGGCCTGGCGCGCCAGGTCTATCGCGTAAAGCTCGACGAACTGCGCCGTCAGGAAGAAGAGCAGGGAGCACCGGCAGAAGCCCGCGCGGAAATGGTCTCGGCCTAGGCTGTTGTTTGTGTGGGGCGGACACTCTTGTCCGCCGCTTTTGATGTTGGTGTTGCACAGTCTAAACACACACAACATAGCCAGGAATTCCAACCCAACCCCAACTTCAAAGGCGGCGGACAAGAGTGTCCGCCCCACACGTTCTTCCAGCTACGCGGTAGAATCCTGCCATGCGTATCAGCAGCCGCCGCAGGACGATCGCCTTCTTCATCGTTCTCGGCGTTTGCCTGGTGCTGCTCGCCGTCGGCCTGAACGTCGGCTGGATCATCCTCAACTGGCGCGAAGGTGTACTGCTCTTCCTGGGCGTAATCTTCTTCGCCCTGCTGATCGCCGGATTGATCGTGAACACCAGTTTTCTGGTTCGCGAGATTCGCCGCAACGAACAGCATGACAGCTTCATCAATGCCGTTACTCACGAACTGAAAACTCCGATCGCTTCCATCCGACTCTATCTGCAAACCCTGCAGCACCGCGACGTGGATGAATCCAAACGTCGCGAGTTCTATCGCCTCATGCTGGACGATACCGATCGCCTGATGGGTACCGTCGACCAGGTGCTCAAGGCCGGCGAAGCCGGTCACAAGCGGCAGGACCGTCGCGTGCCGGTGGATTTCAGCGGTCTGGTGCGTGACTGCGTGGACAGAACCCGTTCCAGCCATCACCTTCCGCCTGAAGCCCTGCGCTACGAGCAGTCGATCAACTACGGTCCTGCCGCAGGCGTTTTAGGAGACGCCGAAGAACTGCGCGCGGCCGTTTCAAACGTGCTCGACAACGCGGTCAAGTATTCTGGGGAGAACGTGGAGATTTCCGTTCGCCTCGACACTCCGGACCAGAAACTGGTGACGCTGAGTGTTCGCGATAAGGGAGTCGGGATTCCGGCCGAAGAGTTGAAGCGCGTTTTCAAACGCTTTTATCGCGTATCCAATCGGTCGCTGAGTCATGTGAAGGGAACCGGCCTCGGTCTTTTCATCGTGCGCGCGATCGCGAAGAAGCACGGCGGCCGCGTATTCGCCGAGAGTGAAGGCGAAGGGAAGGGCACCAAGGTAGTGATGGAGTTGCCGAGAGTGAATCTGTAGCGCACGTGTAGGGCGGACACTCTTGTCCGTCGCTTTTGAAGTTGATTGATCGTGGAAAAGTTAGAAGCAGAAGCCAAAGTCAAAGGCGGCGGACAGGAGTGTCCGCCCCACATAGGCAAAGATCTGCATGAGTCATGTTCTGATCGTTGAAGACGAAGCCCACCTGGCCAAAGGTCTGCAATTCAACCTCGAGGCCGAGGGACACTCTGTCGACGTCGTGGGCGACGGCGAGCAAGCACTCGATCTTCTTTTAGGCGACAAGCGTGCGGACTTCGATGCCGTGGTGCTCGACGTCATGCTGCCCGGCAAGGACGGTTTCACCGTCGCCACGGAGTTGCGCGCCGCCAAGCAATTCGTTCCCGTGCTCATGCTGACTGCCCGCGGGCGTCCGGAAGATGTGCTGAAGGGTTTCGCATCCGGCGCCGACGACTATCTGCCAAAGCCTTTCGAGCTTCCCATCCTGCTGGCCCGTTTGCAGGGACTGCTGCGCCGCCGCGAATGGATGCAGCAGAGCCTGGCGTCTAGTGCCCCCCCAGCAACAGCCTCGAAAGAGTACGAGTCGTTCTCATTCCACGGTCGGACCATCGATTTCGGAAAACTGGAGTTGCGGGTCAACGGAACCACGATCCAGTTGACTCTGATGGAAGCGGAGCTACTACGCCATCTGATCAAGAACCAGGGACGGGTTGTCTCCCGCAAGTCCATTCTCGAAGAGGTCTGGGGCCTGCACGAGGACACGGATACTCGCGCCATCGACAATTTCATCGTTCGCCTGCGGCGCTACATCGAAGACAATCCTTCCGAACCCCGGCATCTCCTCACCGTTCGAGGGGTGGGCTATCGCTTTATTGCGGAACCGGAAAAAGATTGAAGTGAGCCTAGTGGCGGCGGCCAAGATTTGAAATCAGGTTTTCGCGATGATTGAGAGCAATTCCATCCACCCGGTCCAGGGCGACGATGTAAGCGGCGAAGGCCAACACGGCGGGCAGTAGAAAGATTGGCAGTTCCATCCACGAATTTCTGTAAACACGGGAAAGCCAGAGCATCGCCGCCCCGACACCGAAGAGCGCTCCACGAATTCCGAAACTCGCCAGCACGGTGGTGAGGGAAGCTCGCTGTCTGCCGAACACGCCTGCGTCAATTCGGCTCGGAGAATAGATCGAGAACAAATTTCCCGCGGCAAGGTCAATGGGAACGACAAACAGAATCGCCGCCAGCGTGGCCAGAGTCACACCGATAGCTGGCGGTCGATAGATTAAGGAAGTTCCCAGCCAAACCAGAACAACCTCCAATGCAAAAACAGATAAGTGCGCCAGATTCTTCCCCATCATGATTTGCCGGAAGCGGACGGGCGAGGCGAAGAAAAACTGCGTTCCGGTGCCTTCGCTTCCGAAATTGTTGTAGGAAAGGTTGGTCAGAAGGAGCAATGAGTAGGCTGCGCCCATTGGGAATGTAAGTCCGGGAACATGCACAAACAATCCGTCATTTTGCCCTGCAGATCGAAATACCAACAGCATGACCAAAGGCACGATCAGCGTGAACAGCATGGGCCCGCTGCGGCTGAGATAGCGCAACTCCTTTTCGAAGACGGCAGTCACCGGTCCCGGGAGCCCAGGCAAATTCCAGCCAGGCCGGAGTGCAGGAAGCCCGCCGGACACAGCTTTACGCCGCTCCGATTCGCTGAGGTTCTCGCCTCGGTATTCCGCGCGCAATCTGAAATTCAGCAACCAGAGAAACGCAATTCCATAACATCCGAGTAGAAGAAACGGGAGAACACTGCTGGCGGGCTTGCCCTCTATCACGCCTGCAATTGCCGATGCGGCTAGCCCCGGCGGCAGGGGACGCTGCGCGTTGGAAAACTTCTGCCCCATCATTTTGCTTTCAGGGATGGATCGATGTTCGTACACAGCGAACAACGGGCCGATCAGCTGGAAGCTCAGAATAAAGAGGAAGAAAAGTATCCCCATGATTTCGCGGGTTCGCCGCTGGGCCAGCCAGCGGTCCAGCCAGGCAAACAGCATTCGCGCCAGAACCAGGTTTACCAATGCAAAGGTCACGAGCACAATCGTGGCCCAGGGCAGGGTGCCCGGACTGGCGACTCCGATACCGATATCGATTCCGAGCAGCCACAAACTGGCCACTGCGGTTGACGGATCGAGCGAGCCGTAAGCGAGCCTGATCAGAAAGTACGACCGGTAGCTTAACGGGAAACGCAGAAGACTCGAGGACTCGACATTCTGGGTGAACGCCGACGCCATGAGCGGAAAGAGCTGCCAAAAAAGAAATACGGGCCAGAGTAACGTGCTGAGCCACTCTCCCAGTCCTTGGGTCAGCAAAAACCACGCTGCCCCGCCCAGGCCGATTGCGCCGCCAATCCCGCCGGCCAAAAAGGACAGGCTGACGAAGATGCGCGAGGCCAACTCCATTCGTCCGCGCCTCGTCCTCAGGGAATTCACAAAGAGCCGCCAGCGCAACCCGGCGACCGCCGCCAGTTGCTGGCGGGCATGCGGAGCCGAACTGGTTTTCTCGAGAGTCATGCTTTGTTGGAGTCTTAGCCCAGCCACGACAATTCCTGACCGTTGGACCGTGACCCTCCGACGATGAGGAGGAACATTTGTTCAAGCGTCAGCTTTTCCCCTGGCGAGCTTGCGCTTGCCGCCGGAAGGTCGGCCGCGCGCGCCTCGACTCCGGCCCGCAGCTCCTCCAGCGAACCCTGGGCGACAAGCCGTCCGCGATGAATGATGCCGACATGAGTGCACAACCGTTCCACGATTTCGAGCACGTGCGAGGTAAGGAAGACGGTTGCGCCGCGCGCGATCATGCGCTGCAGCATGACTTTCAGAGTGCCGGCGGCGATGGCGTCGACGCCTTCGAAGGGTTCATCCAGAAACAGAACTTTCGGTCCGTGGATCACCGCTGCCGCCAGCGCCAGCTTCTTCTGCATGCCATGCGAGTAGTCAGTCACCAGTGTCTTGGGTTGATCGGTGAGTTGCATGAAGTCGAGCAGTTCGGCGGTGCGCTGGGCCGCGGTGTCGCGGTCAAGACCATACATGCGACCGACGAAATTCAGATATTCCGAGCCGGTCAATCGGCCAAACAGCGCCATGCCTTCCGGAACTACTCCGATCTGCCGCTTTACTTCCACCATGTTCGTGACCAGGTCGAGCCCGAGAATCTGAATTCTCCCGGAAGTAGGAGCGAGCAAACCGGTCAGCATTTTGATGGTGGTGGATTTTCCCGCGCCATTGGGTCCCAGGAAGCCGAAGAACTGGCCGGGCGCCACTTTCAGGTTTACGTCCTCGACCGCGACAAGATCGCCGAAACGTCGCGTCAGATGCTCGGTTGAGATGGTGGGAGAAGCCATGGAAAGTTTCGACTCTAGCACAAACGCCGAGCTTCAGACTTCGGCGACACTCTGGAATCGGGCTACGTTGCAAGCTCATCAGGATGCTGGACTGAAGTGGCGGAACGGAACAATGAACCATGCAATCTATCATCTCTCCAATCCATGCTTTGAGAAAAACTCTCACCGTACTAGACTAGGCGACTGAAATTTCCCCAGCTTCAATTGAAATTGCGGGACACCGCAACTGGCGAGCCCTGCTCGCCCGGATAGCCGAGGGCGGCTGTCCTCACGTGGTCTTGTTCAGGAGGAGATTTATGGGCTCTCGCTGGCTTTTGTTGCTCTTATTCTCATTGACTACCAGCGCGGTGCTGGCGCAGTCCTCGCCGCCACAGGTTTCTTCGTCGCAACCCAGACCGCTGCCGCGGAGCCGACGGTGCAGACGCTGCTTGACCGCATTCAGCAACTGGAGAGCCGGATCAATCAACTCGAGGAGCGTGACCGCCAGAAAGAGGCTCAGGCTCTGGCCCGGCAACTCCAGCCGCAGGCCAGACTCCTGCTCACGGCTGTTCCCGAGAGCGTCGTCGCGACTCCATCTGCTCCTCCTGCGCCGGCCGCTATGCAGGGTGAAGATCATGCCAGCATGGGAGAAATCCGCGACACTGAACGCCATTTTCCCTCGCTGCAAATCAGGGGCTTCGGCGACGTGGATTTTTCCGGCACCGATCAGAAAGGTTCGATCAGCGGATTCAACCTCGGTCAGTTAGTTCTGCACCTGGCATCACCATTGTCGGAAAAGGTCAGCTACTTCGGCGAAATCAGCTTCACTGCCCAACCCGACCGGCTATGAACTGAGCGTGGAACGCTCCATCATTCGCTACGACTACAACGACTACTTCAAACTCTCTTTCGGCAAATATCACACTCCGATTGGTTATTGGAATGCCGCCTTCCACCATGGAGCCTGGCTGCAGACCACCATCGCCCGTCCGGAAATGGTCAGGTTTGGCGGAACATTTATTCCCGTGCACTTTGTAGGCTTGCAGGCGGAAGGGAATATTCCTTCGGGAGGGTTGGGTCTGGGCTACAACGTGGGCATCGGGAATGGGCGCTCGTCGCTTCTGAGCAAGTCCGGCGACAGCGGCGATTCCAACGACAACCGGGCATGGGTGGCCAATGTGTATGCTCGGCCGTCCCGGTTTTACGGACTTCAGGTCGGCGCCTCGGTTTATCGCGACAAGCTCACGCCGCAACCGGGACAGAATTTTGGCGAATGGATCACCGCCGCCGATGTGGTCTGGACCAAGGAGAAGCCGGAATTTCTTGCGGAGTACGCCAACGTCCATCATCGCGACGAAGCTGACCGGCAATACCTGGGACAGCCAGTCTTTCTATGTTCAGCTGGCGTACCGGCTGCCCTGGCAGCAAAGCAAATGGAAGCCTTATTATCGATACGAGTATATTCATAAGCCTGCAAGACGATCCGACGCTGGTGAATGTGTTGGATCTTGACGGTTCGATTTTTGGGGTCCGGTACGATATTACGAACTACGCGGCGTTCAAGGGCGAGTATCGGAACAGTCGCCATGGCGTGGACGAACCCCGGGTAAACGGGGCATTCTTCCAGACCGCGTTTACTTTCTGACATGCACATGACAACTCACATCGGAAATTCGCCTCTCCGAGTCTTCGCGCTAAGTTGCCTGTGCCTGGCATTTCTGCAGCCGCTGGCAGCCCAGCGCCACGAAGTGGACATCGCGGTCGTGGTGCATCCCGACACGCCGATCAGCAACCTGAGCCTGGCCGATGTGCGCAAAGTATTTCTCGGCGATCGCCAGTATTGGAGCACAAACATTCCGGTCGTCCTGCTGATTCGCGCCCCCGTGGCCCGGGAGCGAGACGTGGTGCTGAAGATCATCTACCAGATGTCGGAATCGCAATTCAAACAGTATTGGATTGCGAAAATCTTCCGTGCTGAGTCAGCCACGGCGCCGAAGGTTGTTTACTCGAATGACATGGCCAATCAACTGGTGACGGCCATTCCGGGCGCGATTGCTTTCATCGACAGTAAGGAGGTGAAACCCGGCGCGAAGGTAGTTGCGAGTGGATGGCCGTTTGCCGGGTGAGGCAGGTTATCCGTTGCGTTGAGTTCGCACGCTAAAGAGGGTAGTGGCTTTTTCGGTCGGGCGAGGTGGAGAAGGTTTGGGAAGGGCACGACTTTAGTCGTGCCACCAAGACCCTAAGAGATGGCGGCTTTAGCCGCTGAGGTCTGCTGTTTGAGCTTAGAGCTTGTGATCGGGAACACTTCAATTTGTTTGAAAGGCCGTACAGATACGAAAGCAAACCTCAGCGGCTGAAGCCGCTCGTTGCCCGCTCTTATGGCACGACTGAAGTCGTGCCCTTCCCAAATCGCGTCCCGCGTCAATTCAAACTTCCAAGCGCACTACGGCAACGCCAGTTGCTGCACGATTTTCTGGAATCGTGGATCGGAGCGGAAGTCATCGAACGCAGGTTCGACCTTTACATAGGTGAGATTGCTGTCGCGGTGGCTGTAAGCCGTTTCGAGCGAGGCCAGCGCCTGGTTCTTGTCTCCCAGCCGGGCGTAGATCTGGGCCATGTTGTAGGACGAAACGTATCCGTCGCTTGGATACTTCCTTCAAACCTTCCAGCCAACTCTTCATCACTGCCGGGATAGCCGGAGGTGTTGAAGTCCTCGCCGATCGCTGCCGCCAGATCGGGGTTGCCGGAAAGCGTCAGCACTTTCTGCCGTTCCCCAATCGCCTCCTTGAACTTGCCGTTCTGCGCGTAGGCAGCTTCGATGGCGTGTTGGGCCGGGACAAATTTCGGGTCCATGTCCAGCGTCTTCGTGAGTTGCACCGCCGCGTCGTCATATTGCCGCGTGAAGTAAAGCAGCCGGCCGAGGCTCGTGTTGGTCAGCAGCGACAGAGGATCGAGTTCCTGCGCCTTTTTCAGTTCGATCCGGGCTTCATCGAAGCGGCCCATGCGGGTCAGAAAATCGCCGTACCACTGGTGACCGGACGCGTTGTTGGGATTCAACTGAATCGCGCGCTTGAATTCGGATTCGGCTCCTGCCCAATCCCAGTCATAACTCTCCCGCACCAGCGCCAGCGATATGTGCGCCTCGGGCAGGCGTGTCATCCAGTTTCACGGCCTGCATGGCCGCGGACTTTGCGTTTTGCCAGACCTGCTGCGGCGCCATGTATCCGGACTCGCCCAGAAAGTTGTACGTATCCGCCAGTCCGGCGTACGCCTGGGCGTAGTGGGGATCTTTCTCGACTGCCTGATTGAAATAGTCGGTGGCTTTCCTGAACCCGTCTTCTGTCCACTTGTTCCAGTAAAAAAGGCCCTGCAGATAGAGCTGGTAGGCCTCGGGATTTTCGGTATCGTGTTTGGCGACCTGGCTGACGTTCTCTTCTGCGCCCACGATTCGGGGCCGCAGGTTGTCGTAAATTTCCTTGGAGATGTCGCCCTGCATCGCGATCAGGTCGGAAACCTTGCGATTGAACTGGTCACCCCAAAGTTCGGCGCCATCGGCCACGTTCACCAGATCGGTCTGGATCAGTGAGAGTATCGCCGCGCTGCGCCACTCGGCCCATCAGCACGGCGTCCACGTTGAGTTCCTTGCCGACTTTCTGGGCGTTGACGTCGCGCCCCTTGTAGCTGAAGACCGTGCTGCGGGCCATCACCCGCAATTCGGGAACGCGGGAAAGGCTGCTGATAATTCCTTCGGTAACGCCGTCGGCGAGATACTCGATGTTGGGGTCCGCGCCCACATTGACGAAGGGAAGAACGGCGATGGCATGAATGTGATTTCCGCCTCCCAGCAAGCGATCACGCCAGCGGTGCGGAAGCAGACACGGCCACCAGCAACAAGAGGACGACGACGGCCGCAGCAATGATCGCGGGTTTGCGCCATGCGGCCCTGCGATCCATTTCGGCGGCGTGAAGGTAGGAACTCCGGAAGATTCGGTGTCGCGCTTGACCCGCTTGAGGTCGGCCTGAAGTTCGGCGGCGGACTGGTAGCGCAGCTTACGGTCTTTTTCCAGCAGCTTGGCGGTGATCCAGCCCAGGTCCGGAATCAGTTCCGGATTTACCCGCGCAGCCGACAGCTGGCGTGCGGTTGAGAATGGCTTCGAAAACCACCGCTGTAGTTCCGCCGCCAAATGCCAGCCGTCCGGTCGCCATTTCATACAGCACGGCGCCGAGGGAAAAAAGATCGCTGCGGCGGTCCAGTTCTTCGCCGCGGGCCTGCTCCGGAGACATGTAGGCCACGGTGCCCAGCGCCACTCCGGTGCTGGTCAGGTGATGGACTCCGCTCAGGGTAGGAAGCGATTCGCTGCCTGGCTTGGTCTCCGATCGGCGGCTTTTCGGCGGAACCAGCTTCGCCAGACCGAAATCCAGCACCTTGGCCTGCCCGCGTTTGGTCAGAAAGATATTCGCCGGCTTGAGGTCGCGATGAATGATTCCGGAGTCGTGGGCAGCTTCGAGCGCGTCGGCGATCTGGATCGTAATCTCCAGAATCTGGGTGCGCGGCAGGGGATTGCCGGTAATCATGTGCTTGAGGGTGTTGCCCTCGAGCAGTTCCATCACGATGAAGGGCTGTCCTTCGAACTGGTCAATTTCGTGGATGATGCAGATGTTCGGGTGGTTCAGGCCGGAGGCGGCCCGGGCTTCGCGCTGAAAGCGCTCCAGGGCCTGCGGATCGCGCACCAGGTCAGGCGGGAGGAACTTCAGGGCGATGTTTCTACCTAACCGGAGGTCCAGGGCGCGATAGACGACTCCCATGCCGCCGCCGCCCAGCTTTTCTTCGATCCGGTAGTGAGAAATGACTTGGCCCAGCATTGGAATTTCCCGCCGATGGCTCATGGTAGGCCGCACTAAACTGGCAAGTCAACGCGGCTAAGTCCGTGGTTGTTCAGATGGTGTATAGACTAGGACGGAACAGCTCGACTGGCCGCGGAGAGCTGACAGGCTCCGGCGGGTGGCCAGGCTCCGCGACTGCACGCGCTCAGGAAACCAGCTGCGTCCTGCTCGTCGGAGAGCGCATCAAGCGGGACCGTGTGCGGCAATGTGGGGCGATTCGGAACGGAAACGCACGCTGATCAGGTTGTGTCCGCGGGCGGTCATCAGGGTGTTGACCACCGGGGAGAGTTCCTGGGTCCAGCGCGTGCGGGTGGTGAGAACGACAGGCCCGGGCTGAGAGATCGACCAGTCGCGCGGCTGCGACGTCAGGTGGCTGTGGCGCTGCGACAGCCAGCGATGGCGGAACACATCAAGATGAAAGCCGGGAGCGCCGTCCAGGTCAGCTTCAAAAGTGAGAGTTTCTTTCTGCTTGTGCCAGATGCTGATGAACCACTTGAAGGGGATGGGACGAGGCCGCAAACGAATGGTCACGCGGGCATTGTCGAACCAGTGGGCGGAGAAACCGAAGCGGGCCTGAAGCTGGCTTACGCCCAGCCAGCGGGCGTCCAGCATTTGTCCTTTGCTGGAACACGCGACTTCCACCCAGTGCAGGGCCGTGGCTCCTTTGCGGCGGTTATAGCGCGCAAAATAAAAAAACCATACCGCCAGCAGGACCACCGCGCTGATCGCGTCAATGAGCACCAGGCGTCCCACAAGGACCTCTTTGCAAATAGTACGACTTGTTATGCAAGTACCGCAACCGGTTCCGGCAATTTTCGTGAACAGAATTTAAACCCCTTCTGGCCGAGGGGATTCCCGATAGAAATGTCCTGAGTTCGGAAGTCTTTGCGTCCTGTGCGGAATCCTTTGCGAACTTTGCGGGTTAGAGACTTTGATCTCCGCAGCGTCCAGGAACCACAAATTCTTAACCGCAAAGTTCGCAAAGGACTCCGCAAAGGACGCAAAGGACGCAAAGGAACACGGACTGAAATCAGGCACCACTTTCCCGTAAGACGCTTGCTTCGCGACTACAATCATTTGGTGGAATTCGCTGTAAGAGACTACCGGAGCGACGAAATCGAAGCCCTGTGGCGCATCGATCAGCAGTGTTTCGAGCCGGGGATTTCCTACAGCCGACTGGAACTCATTTCCTATCTGCGAAGGCCGGGCGCGTTTGGCCTGGTGGTGGATTCGTCCGGTCTCCGTCGGACCGCCTGTCCCAGTTGCCTTCATCGTCGCCGAGGCGGGTACCCGTGGCAGCGGTCACATCATCACCATCGACGTCTTGCCCAAGTTCCGTCGGACGGGTGTCGGATCGCAGCTGCTACAGGCTGCCGAGAACCGGTTACGTGCCGCCGCATTGCAATGCGGTCGTTCTGGAAACCGCGGTCGACAACCAAGCCGCTCTCTCTTTTTACAAGCGGCATCATTACAGCGTGATCAAGACCTGGCCCCGTTACTATTCGAATGGCGTGGATGCCTTCGTCCTGAAGAAAGATTTGCTTTCGCCAGCGGAGCCAGCTAAGTTGCCCCAGTGACATTGAGCATGAACCTAATGATGAAGAACGGAAAATGAGAATTGCGATCCAGGGCGAGGTCGGCTCGTTCAGCCAGGAAGCCGCGCAGCGAATGGTTCCAGGCTGCGAAATTGTGCCGTGCGCGCGCTCGGTCGAGGTCTTTGATCGGGTGGAGCGCGGCTCGGTGGCTGCGGCGGTGATCCCGATCGAGAATTCGCTGGCGGGTTCCGTCACCGAACATTTCGATCTGTTGCTGGCGCGCAAGGTTTTTATCGAACAGGAATTTGAGTTGCGTATCGTGCACAATCTGATTGCGCCGCGCCGGGGTCAAACGCGGCGAGCTGCGACGGGCGTACTCGCATCCGGTCGCACTGGAGCAGTGCCGTGACTTCTTCGCCAAGAATCCGAAGATTCAGCCCACGCCGTTCTATGACACGGCGGGCAGCGTGAAGTATGTGATCGAAAAAAAATTACAGGATGCTGCTGGAATTGCCGGCACCCAGGCGGCGAAGGCATATAAAGGACACATTCTGGCGGCCGGTATTGAAGACGACAAACGCAACTTCACCCGCTTCTTTCTGATTCGCAAAGCAAGGCGCGTTCTGCCCGGCGCGAACAAGACTTCGATTGCCTTCAGCGTCAAAAATATCCCGGGCGCGCTCTTCAAGGCGCTGGCTGTATTTGCCCTGCGCGATATCAGCCTGACCAAGATCGAGTCGAGGCCCCGCCGCGGACTACCCTGGCAATATGTGTTCTACGCCGACTTTCTCCGCGGGGACGATGAACCGGCCCGCAACGCTCTGCGCCACCTTGCCGAGGTCGCCGATCTGGTAAAAGTACTGGGCATCTATCCCGCAGCCTGAACGATGTTGCATGTGTGGGGCGGACACTCCTGTCCGCCGTTTTTGACTTGGACTTTAAGCCGTCAGCCCACAATTCTTTCCGACAAACGGAGGAGTCGCCCATTGGAACGACGAGATCTTTTCAAAGGAGCTCTCGCAGCGAGCTTGTTAGGCGCTCCGCAACTGCCAGCCCAGACCACGCCCGCCGCGGATATCGTGATCGAGCGGCCCATGCCGGGAACGCCACACCAGGGTAAAGTGCTGGCCCTGATCACGCCTCACCTGGATGACGGCCCGTTTTTTGCCGCCGGCACTGTCGCCAAACTCCTGCGCGAGGGCTATACCGGATACTTCATCCGCACCAGCAACGACGAGAAAGATTCCTACGACCTCACTCTGGGTGAAACCGTGCTCGCCAACGAGCGGGACACAGCCGCGTTCCTCAAGGCGTCGGGTCTGAAGCAAGTATTCGACCTCAGCTATCGCAACCACCGCATGGACGATCTGGCCCGCACGGAAATACGCGCCCGGCTGATCTTTCTGTTTCGCTTGCTGAAGGTCGACACCGTATTCAGCTACGACCCGTGGGGCCACTACGAGGAGAATCCAGACCACTATGTGACCGCGCAGGCGGTAGAAGCGGCCTGCTGGATGTCGGGCGGGCACCTGGACATGCCGGAACACTTTGCCGCCGGTTTGAAACCGCATAGCGTGTCCGAGAAATACTATTTCGCCAGAGGGCCGCAGTTGGTCAATCGCGTGGTCGATATTGGCCCGACTTTCGAAACCAAACTGGCCTGCCTGAGGTCGTGCAAGACGATGATCACGCACATGATCAAGGACCTGAACGCTGCTCTGGTCGAACGTAAACTGCGCATACCGGCGTTATCCGGTGCCGACACCACTGCCATCGACGAGTTCACCAAACAGGTGCTGGAGACCGGCAATCGCGCCGCTGGTCAGAAATACGGTCTCGACTATGCCGAAGCGTTTCACTACATCGGGCCTGACCGTTCGATGGACGAATACATTTCGCGGCATGCTGTGCCTTTGTGACCGGTTGCGATTCGCGAATCAACCCAAATTCAAAGGCGGCGGACAGGAGTGTCCGCCCACACAATCCGCCTCATCCCGTTTCAGGCTTTTGACGGTCACCAATCGGTCGCTGCACCTTTGATTGGGTACAAACCTTTCCATTAGGGTTTACTATTGCAAATAGTTTCAAGTGGATAGGCTGGGCCTGCATCCTTACGGGCCTCTATGTCATCAAAACTTGAGCACAAGTCACTCAAGGTGAAAAATGGCAGAAAAAAAGGGCACTGAGCGCACTACCAAGCCAAAAGAAGAAGAAACTGGGATTCTGCCCATCCTGCCGGTGCGGGATACGGTTCTTTTTCCCCATGCCGTGCTGCCCCTGACCGTGGGCCGGGAGAGCTCGGTTCAACTCATTAACTCCCTGGGCGAGGACAAGACCATCGTCGTGGTGGCGCAGCGCGAAGCTCGCGTCGATGCCCCGCAGCCCAGCGATCTCTACACGGTCGGAACCCTGGCCGTCGTCCACAAAGTCGTAAAGATGCCCAACCAGAGCCTCTTTGTTTTTGCCGAAGGCCTGGAGCGGGTGCGGCTGACTGAATTCTCGCAGCTGACGCCATTCATGCGTGGCCGCGTGGATTCGGTGCCGGAATCGATTCCGCCGAAGAGTTCCGAAGTCGAAGCTCTGCAGCGCAATGTTCTTACTCTGTTCCAGCAGATCGTCGCGGGTTCGCCGACTTTGTCGGATGAGCTTTCGACCGTCGCCATGAACATCGACGAGCCGGGCCGCCTGGTGGATTTCATCGCCTCCTCGCTGCCGTCGCTCTCGACTGCCGACAAGCAGGACACGCTCGAAACCACCGACGTCCGCGTGCGTCTGGAAAAAATCAACCAGCATCTGGCGAAAGAACTGGAAGTCCAGCAGCTGCGCAACAAGATCCAGTCCGAAGTGCAGGACCGGGTGCAGCAGACGCAGCGCGAGTACTATCTGCGCGAGCAGATGAAAGCCATCCAGAAAGAATTGGGTGAGCAGGATGAAGGCGCGCGCGACACCGAAGAACTGAAGCAGAAAATCGACAACGCGGGCATGCCCGACGAAGTCAAAAAAGAAGCCTTGAAAGAATTGGGCCGGCTGGCGCGCATGTCGCCGATGGCGGCGGATTACTCCGTCACTCGCAACTACATCGAATGGCTGGCGGTGTTGCCCTGGGCGAAGACCTCCGGCGGCGAAGTCGACATTCTGAAGGCCAAGGAAATCCTCGATGCCGATCACTACGACCTCAAAAAGGTCAAAGACCGCATTCTGGATTACCTCTCGGTGCGTCGGCTGAAGCCCGGCATGAAAGGCCCGATTCTCTGCTTTGTCGGACCTCCGGGCGTGGGTAAAACTTCGCTGGGCAAGTCGATTGCGCGCGCTCTGGGACGGAAATTCGTCCGCATCTCTCTGGGCGGCGTGCACGACGAAGCCGAGATTCGCGGTCACCGCCGCACTTACATCGGCGCGTTGCCGGGACAAATCATTCAGGGCATTCGCCGCGCCGAGACCAAAGATCCGGTCTTCATGCTCGACGAAATCGACAAAGTCGGACGCGACTTCCGCGGCGATCCGGCTTCGGCGTTGCTCGAAGCGCTGGATCCGGAGCAGAACTCCACCTTCCGGGACAACTACCTGGATGTGACCTTCGATCTTTCGAAGGTGCTGTTCATCACCACCGCGAACATGCTCGATCCCATCGCGGAGCCTTTGCGCGACCGCATGGAGATCATCGAACTGCAGGGTTACACGGAAGAAGAAAAAGTCCACATCGCGTTCCAGTACCTGATTCCGCGACAGATCGAAGAGAACGGCGTTACCGCGGAACAGATCGAATTTCCGGAAGAAGGCGTTGCCTACGTGATCCGGCACTACACGCGCGAAGCCGGCGTTCGCAACCTCGAACGCAATATCGGCACCATCTGCCGCAAGCAGGCGCGGCGGCTGGCGGAAGGCAAGACCGACAAGCTGATCGTGACCAAGGAAATCGTCCAGGAATTTCTGGGCGGAATCAAGGTCCGCAGCGAAGGCGAAATTGCCGAACGCACCAAGCGCGCCGGCGTGGTCGTCGGTCTGGCCTGGACGCCTTCAGGCGGCGACGTGCTGTTCGTCGAAGCCAACACCATGAAGGGCAAAGGCGGCTTCACCATGACCGGACAAATCGGCCAGGTGATGCAGGAATCCATGCAGGCGGCTCTGACCTGGGTGCGGTCGAATGCGGCCATACTCGGAATCCCGGAGAATTTCTTCGCCGAGCATGACATCCACATTCACGTCCCGGCGGGAGCGATTCCGAAAGACGGACCTTCAGCGGGCGTCACCATGGCGACTGCTCTGGTGTCACTGCTGACGGGGCGCCCGGTGCGGCCGTTAACAGCGATGACGGGTGAGATCACGCTGAGCGGAGATGTTCTGCCGATCGGCGGCGTCAAGGAGAAGGTCCTGGCTGCGAAGCGTGCGGGCGTTCACGATGTAATCCTGCCGGCGGAAAACAAGACCAACGTGGAGGAAGACCTGACACCGGAGCAACTCGCTCACATTCGAGTTCACTACGTGAAGACGATTCACGAAGTGCTGGAGCTGGCGCTGCCCACCACCCAGAACGAAGAGAAGCAGGACGAAGAAGAGCGGGAGAAAGTGCTCACCGCTCAGGGCGCTTCGTAATACTCTTCGCAATCAGCTCTAAGATGCCAGTTTCCTGAAGCCAACCTTAAAGGAAACTGGCATTTTTATGTCCCTAAGTGCTTATTTATCAGAAGGGTACATGACCCATCGTGCGTAACTAAATCCGGCATTCCGGGGTTTAATTGTAGTGAGAGCGGCACAGTTCGGCCGCAGCGAGGAAACCAATATGCCAAAGACGAAGACATACCGCGGGTGGTTCGTCGGAGTTCTCCTGGCGGGCGTATTGCTGGTGCTGCAAAGCCCCCTGAACGTGCGGGCGCAAGACGATCAAAACGACAACGATCAGGATCCGCCCAGCCGTGTGGCGCGACTCAATTACGCGCAGGGCTCGGTTACTTTTCAGCCCGGCGGCGAGGGCGATTGGGTGACCGCTGTCCCCAACCGGCCGTTGACCAGCGGCGACAACCTTTGGACTGATCAGGGCGCTCGCGCCGAATTGCATGTCGGTTCCACAGCGATACGACTGGCGCCCCAAACCAGCATGACGGTACTTGATCTGGATGACCGCACCATGCAGCTTCGCCTGTCGGAAGGCACCCTGAACCTGCGCGTGCGTCACCTCGATGACGGCGATCTGGTCGAAGTGGACACACCGAATCTCGCTTTTAACCTGCAACGCACCGGCGAATACCGGATTGATGTCGACAGCAACGGCGACACCACCATCGTGAACGTTCTGAGCGGACGCGGCGAAGTGACCGGCGGCGGATATTCGTACTCCGTGGTCGCGGGCCAGTCGGCCCGCTTCTCCGGCACCGACCAGTTGAATTACGACATCGGGCAGTTGCCGCGCTCCGATGATTTCGACAATTGGGCATTTCAGCGCGACCATCGCGAAGACGGATCCGAATCCGCTAACTATGTTTCGCCGGAAATGACCGGCTACGAAGACCTGGACGACTACGGCCACTGGCAATATGTCGGCGGGCTACGGCACGGTCTGGGTTCCGCAGAATGTCGCGTCGGACTGGGCTCCGTATCGCGACGGGCATTGGGCGTACATCAGCCCATGGGGATGGACCTGGGTCGATGACGAACCCTGGGGCTTTGCGCCCTTCCACTACGGACGATGGGCTTATGCCGGCAGCCGCTGGTGCTGGGTGCCCGGCCCGGTTGCGGTCAGGCCGGTTTATGCGCCAGCGTTAGTCGCATTCGTCGGCGGAGTCAGTATTTCGATCGGCGGCGGCCCTGGAGTGGGCTGGTTTCCGCTCGGCCCTGGCGAAGTCTACATGCCCTATTACCGGGGCAGCCGCGGCTACGTGGAGCGGGTCAATGTGACCAATACCGTTGTAAACGTCACTCGCGTCACCAACGTTTACAACGTCTACAACTCGAACCAACGCACGAATATCACGTATGTGAACCAGCGCGTGAACAATGGCGTGACCCTGGTCTCACGGGACACGTTCGTGAACGCGCGTCCTGTCGGGCGCAATCTCGGACACTACGACGCGCGCCAGCTGGCTGAAGCGCCGGTTGAACGAAGCATTCAGGTCCAGCCGGTCAGGACCAGCGTAATGGGCGCGGGCGTGCCTGCCAGGTTCAGACCGCCCCAAAACGTCATCAATCGCCAGGTAGTAGCGACTCAGAGACCGGCTCCTCCTCGACAGCCCTTCGGGCAGGGACAGGCGGCGACGAACATTCGTACTGAGCAGCCGAACGCACAGCCGCGGCCTCTGAATCCTCAGGGTGTGGAACGTCCGGAAGCTCGTCCGCAACGGCCTCCATTTCCGCCTGAGGGACAGGGACAAGGACGACGCGTCGCAAGCCGACGTGCCTCGTCCCGATGCGCGCCCGCAGCAGCCGCAAGTGGCGCCACGGGCGACCGAGCCGCCGCATCCGCCAACCGCAATGGTTCCGCGTCCGCCACAAGGAGGAGTGAACCAGAACGACAACTCCCGTGGGGCACAAGGCTGGTCTCATCCGCAGGCCAAGCCCGCGCCTCCGGTGCAGGAACGTAATCCAGCCCAGGCCCGGGACGACGAGAACAAGTTCCGCAACTGGCAGCAAAATCGCCAGCAGGCTGCTCCTCCTCAAAATCGCGCGCCGCAGGAGCATTCACAGGAACACCAGGCCCGGCCGGAGAACCGTAAGCCGAATTAGTCCATGACGTCGCAGGAAAAAGTGCCAGCTCCGTTCGCGGAGCTGGCATTTTTGTTTACGAACTGCCAAATCATGGCCCTCACGATAGACTACTGAGAACCGGGAACTAGAAACTGAGAACCGGTTCTTATGCAAGTCCGCGTCTTATTCTTCGGTGTGCTGAAAGATCTTGCCGGCAAGGCGAGCGACTCGCTCAATCTTCCCGAAAATGCCACGCTCGGAGATGTGCTCAACCACTATGAGCAAGCGATTCCTCGACTAAAAGAAACTAAAGCCTCGCTCGCTATGTCGGTGAATCAGGAATACGCCGGACCAGCAACCAGGCTAAAAGCTGGAGATGAAGTCGCGCTGCTGCCTCCGGTGAGTGGCGGATCGCAGGGCGAAGCACCCTCCGGCAAACGCAGCCACATGCGGCAATCGTTCGCGAAAGAATCGAGACAGCTTCGGTTCTTGAACGCATTAAGCGCCCGGAGGATGGGGCGGCCGCCGTTTTCGAAGGCATCGTTCGCAATAACACTCGCGGCCGCCGGACCCTCTATCTCGAATACGAAGCCTACGAAGACATGGCCCTCAAGCAAATGGAGGAGCTGGCCGAGCGCGCACTGGCGGATTTCAAGATTCGCGAGGTCGCCATTGTCCATCGCCTGGGACGACTCGAGATCGGCGAAACCAGCGTCTTGATCGTCGTGGCATCCGCTCACCGGGCGGCGGCATTCGACGCCTGCCGCTGGCTGATCGACACTCTGAAGCGCACGGTGCCGATCTGGAAGAAAGAGCATTTTGAAGATGGCGCGGTCTGGGCCGACGGCGAGCCTTTTCCGGATAGCATCGCTGGTACCCAAGGCACCCATTCCATTGGGCGTGCATCTAAGTGACCAGCCGGTTGGTCTGTGTTCTCAGCGGAATCTATAGGGCCAGGGGAACCAGAAATACCCGAATTTCCCAGATGAAACAGGTAGCGACTGCAGGTCTACTGCTAGTTCTGTGCCTGGTCTCCGTTGCTCAGGGACCCGATACCACTTTTAAAGTCGACGTCAAACTGGTCAACGTGTTCGTCACCGTAACCGACGAACGTGGAGCACCAATCGCATCCCTCAAGAAAGACAACTTCCAGTTGAAGGAAGATGGCCTGGACCAAAAGATTGCTGTCTTTGACAAGGAATCGGCCCTGCCACTTTCCATTGTTCTGGCCATTGATACCAGCCTTAGTACGCGCAAGGACCTTCCCCTTGAACTGGCTTCTGCCCGCCGTTTTGCACATGCCATCCTGCGCCCGGTGGACGCTTTGTCGCTCTACCAGTTCAGCGAGACCGTGAGTGAAGTGACATCTTTCACTTCCGATCTCAGAATCATCGACCACGGCATTGACCGGATTCGTATGGGCTCGGCCACCGCCCTCTACGACGCTCTTTTTCTGGGATCGCAGGCCCTGGAGCCACGAGTGGGACGCAAAGTGATGGTGGTCATCACGGACGGCGGCGATACCATGAGCAAAGTCGATTATCAGGAGGCAGTACGAGCTGCCGAGACCGCCGAGGCGATTCTCTACAGCATCATCGTGGTGCCGATCGAGGCCAGCGCCGGACGCGACACCGGCGGCGAACATGCGTTGATCCAGCTTTCGGCCGATACCGGCGGCAAGTATTTTTACGCATCATCGTTGTCGCAGCTCGACGAAGCTTTTCGCCAGATCAGCGATGAACTGCGTACTCAGTACATGCTGGCGTACTATCCGTCGCAGCGCCTCGCAGACTCAGATTTTCGCCGCATCCAGGTAACGGTTGCGGGTTTACCGGCGGATTCCAGCTTCAAGGTGCGTCACCGGACGGGATACTACACGTCCAAGTCACACTGAATGGTAGCGCCGGCGTCTCGCCGGCTGTCCCGAGGGCATCTTGCCCTCGGCGGTGGGGGCGGGACGCCCCCACGACAGCCGCCGGGACGGCGGCGCTACATAACCTGGCTGCGTGTTGACGGGACAAATTCTGTTGTGAAAGTCTTGTAGGATTGCTAAACGGACAATTTCTGCATGGCGGGTATGTCGCGCCGGTGCGAATCTCTGTAAGGAAGGTAAGCGAGACGAATGTCGAGTAATACTGGTTGTGCCCGTTCGGTCTTCAGGCAGTCAGGTCTGTGGACCGGAGCGATCGCGGTCCTTCTCGTTCTTTCATCATTGGCCTACGCCCAGGATTCCTCCACCGGCAATGTCTCCGGAACCGTAACCGGGCCGCGAGGCGCTTCGGTGAGCGGAGCCGATCTCTCGATTACCAATAAGATCACCGGACAATCCGCTAAAACCACCACCAGTCCGGCTGGCACATATGCTGTCCGCGACCTGCCTCCTGGACAATATGTGCTGCACGTAGAGGCGAAAGGCTTTCAACCTGCCGAACTTCTGATCAGAATCCAGGCTTCCGCGACCGCTACCGGCGATGTCAAGTTGGCCCGCGTGGTCGCTCCGTTGGCCAAACTGGTCGATACCGAAACGCCGGAAGTCCGCGGCGCGGTCAAAAGCGACCAGATGGAACAGATTCCTACCGATCGCGGATTCCTCGACTTGACCCGACTGGAACCTGGAGTGCAGTTGCTCGACGGCCAGATCCTGGCCGCGTCCAAGATTGGACTCACCGCGTCCTCTGTTGTCGGTCGCAATGGCCGCACCACCCGGATGCAAGTGGATGGACTCGACATCACGGACGAAGCAGTGGGCGCAACCACCATGAATGTTCCGGTGGGTTCCATCCAGGAGGTCGGAGTGGAGCAATCGCTGCTGCCGCCATCTTCCGGACTGGCTTCGGCGGGCGCGGTGAACGTGATGACCAAGCCGGGTGCTGACGATCTTCACGGCCAGCTGTTTGGAAATTTTCGAGATAAAGCAGCCGGCGGCGCTGCCATGCCGGGTGGCAAGGACAATTCCTACTCTCGCGAATTTTTTGGCGGCAATGTCGGCGGCGCATGGAAGAAAGACAAGCTGTTCTACTTCTTGTCGGGAGAATATTTCAGGCAGGACCTGGACGCTCCGGCCGTCTTCAACGCGCCCTTCGATGTTCTCGACGGAAGCTATAAGGCCCCATTTCATGAGACCGAAGCCTCAGGCCGCCTGGATTACAAACTTTCCGACCGGTCACGAGTGTTCTACCGTTTCAATTATGACAACGGCACCGATACCAACGCTTTCGGTGGCAGCAACTTTCAGGCGCTCAAGAGCCGCGACAACACTTACGGCAATGCCGGTGGTTTCGATTTCACCCGTGGACCGTATCTTCACAGCCTTCGCTTCGCCTACGACCGCTACACCAATCGCATCGTGGATGCGGTCGGCGGCAGCAGCATTTTCGACCCAGCTCCTGGTCTGAGTCTGAATTTTGTGGGCGGCTCCGGATTTGCCAGCGGCCCCAATCCGGAAGCGCCACAGCAGACCAAGCAGGACAACAAGCAGGCCCGTTACGACGGCAGCAGAACGTGGGGAAACCACACCTTCCGCTTCGGTGCTGCCGTAAACCAGATTAACAATCTGATCTCCGCCGATCTTTTCGGTTTATCGCCGCAGGTGGGATCAGATACGAATCCCGCCTCTGTCATCTTCGCCGCAGGCGGGCCATTTGCCGGTGGCGCTGCCAATCCTCTGAACTATCCGGTGGACAGCATTACGCTAGGGAACGGGTTCAGTTGTTTCAGCGAGAAATCTGGCTTCGGTTCTTCCTGCGGCGGCTTCAGCGACACGCGGATCCAGGCGTACGCTGGCGACACCTGGAAATTCTGGCCCAACCTGACTGTCACCGTTGGTGTGCAATATGTTCGCGACAGCGGACGCAGTGACTCCGATCTTCCCGCCGTTCCATGTTCGGCGGTCTCGCCTTCTTACGGCACCCAGACGCCGTGTACCGGCGATGGCGATCTGCTGACTCACTTTGGAGGCAATTCCCAACTGGGCGGCCGCGTGCGCCAACCCGACATGAATTTCGCTCCCCAGTTTGGTCTGGCATGGGACCCAGGCAAGGCTGGACGAACCGTCATCCGCGCCGGCATTGGGATGTATTACGACAACAACGTGTTTCGCAACCTGCTGGGCGACCGTGCAGCGCGGCTCGCGAGCGGCCAGTTGAATGCGCAGGCAAATGATCCGTGCGCCAGCCACGGCGTGGTGATTTTTCCCGGCAATGTTGCCACCACTGCTGCCGGGCTTTGCGGACAGCGCATCGGCAGCGTCGCGACCCAGATTGCGGATCTGCAAACCGCGTTTCAGACCGCCAATGCCGCCCTGACCTCCAGCTCTCCCAACCCCAGTTTCCTGGGACAGTCGCTGAATAGCCAGCAGGGCCTGCTCGCTCCCGGCTACCAGACGCCGCGCTCCCTGCAGATGAACATCGGCCTCCAAAAGCAGTTGTGGGCGGAGACCCTTTTCACCGTGGATTATGTCCGCAATGTCGGCACCCACTACCTGATCGGTTACGACACCAATCATGTGGGGGACGCGACGCACCTGAATACCAATGCGGGCCTGAACGCGATCAACAACACGCTGGCGGCGAACGCACTTAGCGCCGGATGTGCGCCGGCCACCAGTGCGGGCGGCAGTTCGCAAGCTGCGGTGAATTGTTACCTGGCATCCGTGCCCAGCGCGAGCATTTCAGATTTCGCCAGCCACGGCCTGGATTCCGGCGGCCAGTACCTGGCCGGTGCGCCAGCGTCATTGTTCGGTCTGACTCCTGATACCGGTGCGGCATTTGCCGGAATCAATCCGCTCGTCGGACGCAACACAATGTTTTTCCCCGCCGGACGGTCGCTTTACAGCGGACTGCAGGTGTCGATCCGCACTCACCTCACCAATCCGGTGCGTGGCGTTCTGGGCGGAAGCCTGCAGTTTTCCTACACGCATTCCAGCTTCCGCAGCAATCTTGCCGGAGGGCTCGGCGATCAGGACTTGCTACCGCTGGCGGCGGATTTCAATCATCCCACGGCATTTTTTGGCTCTGCATCGCAGGACCGCAAGAACCAGTTTTCCGCTGGATCAGTGTTAGATCTGCCCCGTGGCCTCAGGTTAGGCCTGATTGCGAATGTTGCATCGCCGCTGCCCCAGAGCTTGTTCTTGCCCGCCAGCGGCGGAGTTCCGGGAGAGATTTTCCGTACCGATGTGACCGGAGACGGAGCGTTCGGCGGACAGAGCCAGACCGGCGCCAGTTCCTACGGCGATATTCTGCCGGGAACCAACATCGGGGCCTTCGGCCGCGCCGTCACATTGAACAACCTGAATACGATTATCGGAAACTACAACACGAACTTCGCCGACCAGCTTACCCCAGCCGGAGTTGCCGTGGTGAACGCGGGTTTGTTGTCTCGATCGCAACTGCAACAGCTCGGTGGGGACTTGCCCTCCATCGCCAATCCGTCTGCCCGGTGCCGTAAACCTGGGCTGGCTGCGCACATTTGATGTCACGCTCTCGCGCCCGTTCCGTATGGGAGACCGCTTTGTGGTCGAACCCAGCATCTCGGCATTTAACGTTCTCAACTTCGCCAACTTCGACGGTCCCGGAAACCGCCTCAGCGGGGTGCTGAACGGCGCCGCAGGATCTATAAACGGGACCTCGGCTGAAGATCGCGTGGCCAATCGCGTCGGCCCTGGCTCCGGCGTATACACTCTGGGCGCTCCCCGGCAGATACAGTTTGGAGTGCGGCTTACTTTCTAGGACGGATCACTGGCTCGCACAGGGCACGTGTAAAATAGCGATTATGCCTTTTCAAGGATCCGGCGCCCGCAAGGGAAGGCCCGCCCCGCCCGAGCAGACCTCGGAAGAAGCGGCCTACCTGAAGTCTCTCGGAGAAAAACAGAAACCCGTCAGCATCAAACTGGCGGACGGCGAGTTGGTCAAAGGCTGGATCGAGTACTACGACAAGAACATGGTCCGGCTGACCCGCGAAGACCAGCCCAATCTGTTTATCTTCAAGCACGAAATCATGTACATCGCGGAAGACAACGCCAAGCGCAAGTAGCCAGGTCTTCTTTGCGACCTTCGCGGAATCCTTGGCGTCCTTTGCGGTTAAGCTTTTGACTTACCCCGAAAATCTTTACCGCAGAGTTCGCAAAGAGACTCCGCAAAAGACGCAAAGTAAAAACATCCCATGACTCAATCGAATCACAACGACTTTGTTTCCGGCATGTCCGAGATCGCCCGCGAAGCCGGCGCCCTGCTGATGAAATACTTCCAGCAGCATGTGAAGGTTGAGTACAAGGGCGATGCCGACCTGGTCACGATTGCGGACCGCACTTCCGAAGTCCTCATTCGGGAGCGAATCAAGGCGCGCTGGCCCAGCCACGACATCATGGGCGAAGAGCAAGGCCTGGTCGATACCGGCAGCGACTATCGCTGGTACGTCGATCCGCTCGATGGCACCACGAACTTCGCGCACGGCTTTCCGGTGTTCTGCGTTTCGCTGGGCCTGGAGCACAAGAATCGGCGCGTCGCTGGCGTGGTCTACGATCCCACGCGCGACGAGTTGTTCGCCGCCGAGCAGGGAAGCGGTGCGTTTCTAAATCAGCAACGAATCCAGGTGTCGAAGATCGCGAACCTGTCCGAAAGCCTGGTGGCAACTGGTTTTCCCAGCCACAAGCGGCACAAGAATCCCAACATCCACTTTTATCACCAGATCACATTGCGCACCCATGGCGTGCGGCGCGCGGGATCGGCGGCGCTCGACCTGTGCTGTGTGGCCAGCGGACGCTTCGACGCCTTCTGGGAATTCAACCTCAATCCCTGGGACACGGCCGCGGGCGTGCTGATTGTCGAAGAGGCAGGTGGCAAAGTCTCGGACTTCAAAGGCGGGCCTTTCCAGATCAACAGCCGCGAAACCCTGGCTTCGAATGGCTTGCTGCATCCTGCTCTGGTTCATGAATTTGAGGAGATTTTCGAAGGGCGAGGCCTGGAGCCGTTGCCCGATGTTCAGGAGTATCGAAAATAGACCATGAAATTCGCAGTCCTGCTCGCTGCAATCTCAATTCTCTGCGGAGTTGCATCCGCGGCCGACAAACCTGCTTCGTCCTCCGTCGATCCCGCCTATCAGCAGTCTTTCGATCAATGGAAAAACGAACTGGTCGAAGATCTCAAACAAGAATGGCTGCCGCTGGCCGGATTGTTCTGGCTGAAGCCGGGCGAGAACACCTTCGGCACGGATCCGAAGAATGCGGTCGTTTTCCCGAAAGGCCCGGCCCACGCCGGGTCATTTAACCTGCACGGCAAGACCGTCACCGCCACTTTCACTTCGGATAGTCACGCGGTTATCGAGGGAAAACCCGTCTCGACCGCCGAGCTTCAGCCAGACACTTCGGGAAAGACGACCGTCGTGGAAATGGGAAATTTGCGATTCCATGTGATTGTGCGCGGTGAGCGTGTCGGCATCCGACTGAAAGATCTCGACAGTGACGCTGTACGTCAGTATCAAGGCGCACAATTCTTTCCCTTGGACCTGTCGTATCGCGTGACCGCCACCTGGCTGCCTTCCGATGGAAAGCAGACCGTCGATGTTCCCAATGTGCTCGGTGATGTCACCGCCGACACCAGTTGCCGGAACGGCGGTTTTCAAAATCAACGGTCAGGAACTACGGCTCACCGACCTCGGCGGCGACGCTGCCAAGGGCCTGTTCTTCGTATTCAGCGATCCCACCAGCAAGACCAATACCTACCCCGGAGGCCGCTTTCTAAAAACCGGTCCGGTTACGAATGGCACTGTCGTGCTCGATTTCAATCGTGCCTACAATCCTCCGTGCGCGGTTACGGCGTACGCGACGTGTCCGCTCGCGCCGAAGGAGAACCGGTTGAGCGTTGCCATCCCGGCCGGCCAGGAATACGACCGCAAACACGCTCACCACTAATAATCTTTAACCACGAAGGACACGAAGGTTCACGAAGGAATTCCTTAGTGAACCTTCGTGTCCTTCGTGGTTTACGCCTTTCTTGAGTTGTCGGTACCCGCAGGCGTTAAAATGGAGATGTGATCGATTCGTTGCTGGATCGAAAGATCGACAAACGCCCTGACAAAGTTCGCCTGCAAGGGCGCATTCTCTTCCTCACCGAAGACCCGGAACTGATCAAGCGTCAATTGGCTGGCGAAGACCTACCCTGGGACAGCAAGAATCCCGCCAACAATCCCAAGCTGCGCGATGACATTTCGACCGACGAGATCACGCCCGCGCACTACTGCTTCTATTTCGACGAAACCCTGGGCGAGATCCCCTACCTGGGGCTGAAGTGCGGCGACGTGCTGCCCATCGGACGAAGCGCCGTAAAAAATGGCGGCTTCGTCTGCGCCGTCAGCGGCAAGCGCCGCGGCAAAGGCTCCAGCCGTGAGCAGTCACCCTATGCGGAGATGTGCGCCGGAATCCAGTTGGTGATCGCCGAAAACATCGAGCGCATCTACAAACAGAACTGCCAGAACCTGGGCCTGCTGACCTCGACCAATTTCTCGCTGATCGAAAAAGTACGGGCAGGAGAAGAAATCCCGCTCGCTGAATTTACCAGTGGCGAAGATGAAATCACGCGGCAGGTAATCGAGTACGGCGGTTTGTTTCCATTCAACGTGGCGCGATTGCAGAAGAAAGTGTTTCTGCCGCCGATCAGGGGTGAATTCGGACTTGAAATAACCGGGGGCCTCCGCCGATATACCCAGCGGCCAATGACCGTCGCGGAAAAGATCTTCGCGCGGCACATGCTCGACGAAAAAGGGGATGTAGGCGTTCCGTCCGTCAAACCCGGCGACACCGGCTTCGCTCGCGCCGATCTGCGCTTCAGTCACGAATACGTCACACCCATGGCGGCCATCTTCTTCGAGCGCTACGTGGGCAAAGACGCCAAGGTCAACGATCCCTCAAGCATCTTGTTTTTCCGCGATCACCTGACTTTCCTCGACGAAGTGATCTCAGAGGAGAAAAAGAAACTCGGTTTGCTCGATTTGGCTACGCAACTGAAGCTGAAGCAGCAGGACTTCGCCGCCAAGCAGGGAATCAAGCTGCATGGCGAGTTGAAAGACCGCAAAGGATCAGAAGGAATCTGCCACTCCATTGTTTTGGAAAGCTACGCGTTGCCAGGACAACTGAATATCGGCTCGGACTCGCACACTCCACACGTTGGTGCCATCGGATGCGTAGCTTTCGGCATCGGCACCACCGACGTTTTCAATTCGTGGATCACAAAAGACGTGCGGGTCAAGGTGCCAGAATCGGTAAAGATCATCATTCGCGGCAAGAAGCATCCCAATGTCACGGCCAAAGATTTCATCCTGAAGATTCTCAGTCTTGATTACGTCCGCAGCGGGAAGGCCCTGGCCAAGGTGATGGAATATGCTGGCGAAGCCATCGAAGCGCTAAGCGTGGACGAGCGCGCCACCATGACCAACATGGCGGCGGAAATCGGTGGTTTCACCGGTATCGTCGCGCCCGACAAGAAAGCAGTCGATTTCCTGGTGGAGCGCCGCGGCATGGATCGCAAGAAAGCCGAGTCTTTAGTTGAGGGTCTATACAGCGACCCCGATGCTCAGTATGCGCACACCATCGAACTCGACGCCGCAGAGATCACGCCGATGGTCGCAACACCCGGCGATCCCGGCAATGGCAAGTATGTCCGAGAACTGAATACTCCGGTCCCGATTGAATTGGCTTATGGCGGCACCTGCACTGCCGGCAAGAATGAAGACATGGACATGTATGCCCAGGTGTTGGCAGATGCGCTAAAGCAGGGCAAACGAGTGGCCGAGTCGGTGAAGTTCTACATTCAGTTCGGATCGCAGGAGACACGCGACTACTGCATTCGCAAAGGCTATCTCGACATTTTCCAGAAGGCCGGTGCGCACGTGATCGAGCCGAGTTGTGGTGCTTGCATTAACGCCGGTCCGGGCGTGACGACGCGTCCCGAGCAGGTTGTGATCAGCGCGCAGAACCGCAACTTTCCCGGACGCAGCGGTCCTGGACAGATGTACCTCGCCAGTCCGCTCACGGTCGCTGCCAGCGCCGTCGCGGGATATATCGTTGAGTACGAACCGACCACAGAGAGGGAATTGGCTGGAGCCGGGCGGTAACGTGTTTGCTCACCCGGTGTTGTGCAGGCCTGCAGCGATCCCGTTAATTGTTGCTCCTAACGCGTAGTCCACACCGTCTGCATTTCCGCCTGCCCGTTTACGGCGCAGAAGTTCAACCTGCACCAAGCTCATGGGATCCACGTAAGGATTGCGCAAGCGGATCGAACGTGCGAGAACAGGATTCCCCTTCAGCAGCTCTGCCTGATCGGTCACGCTCAAAAGCATCCGGCGCGTGCGTTCAAATTCGTCAACCAGCATGTTCCAGACGCGTTCACGCAGATCCACGTTCGGAACAAGTTCTGCGTACAGGCGCGCGATGGTCAAATCGGCTTTGGACATGGCCAGTTCGACGTTGCGGATCAAATCCGAAAACAGCGGAAAGCTGCGCATCATCTCGCACAGCAACGCTTGATTGGCAGCGTCCTGCAAGCACAAACCGTTCCATCGCATGACCAACTCCGAACCAGGCAGGAACCGCGTGACGGCTCTGCATCCAGCCAAACACCCAGGGAATGGCGCGAAGATCATCGAGGCGGCGTCCCTGCGCCCGGCGCGGAGGACGCGAACCGATGCGCGCGTGCTCGAGTTCGTTCACCGGCGTGGCTTGCTCGAAGTATTCGATCACTTCGGGATTGTCGGCGATATTGCGGCGATAGAACGCGAAGGCGTCGTTCGACATCTGCTCCATCGCCGGAGCCCAGCGCTGGTCAGCGCCCAGCGCGGGTCCGCGAGTGCGCGTTAGCGCCTCCAGGCAGGATGCGATCATGATTTCCAGATTCCACTCTGCCAGCACAGGGTCGGCATATTTCCAGTTGAGTACTTCGCCTTGTTCGGTGATGCGAATCTCTCCGGAGAAATCGCCGACAGGTTGAGCGAGAATGGCGGTGTGCGTCGGACCGCCACCGCGTCCGACGGTGCCGCCGCGGCCGTGAAAAAGGCGGAGCTTCACGTTGCATGCGCGCGCCGCCTGGTGCAGGTCGCGATGCGCTTTGTACAACTCCCAAATGCTGGTGAGCATGCCGCCGTCTTTGTTGGAATCGGAATAGCCCAGCATCACTTCCTGCCAGCGTCCCCAGGAATCGAGCATCGGCTGGTACTCCGGCGAACGCCAGATGCGTTCCATAACAGAAGCAGAAGAACGCAACGCTTCAATCGATTCAAAAAGAGGTACCGGCATGAGTCCAGGATCATCCTGGGAGGCGGCGACCTGTACACCCGACGCAGCAGCCAACTTCGTAACGGCGAAGACATCGTCTTCCGACTCCGCTCCGCTGATGATGTAGTTGCGAATCGCGCAGGCCGGGTAATCTCGTTTCAAATTAACGATTTCGCGGAACGTGTCGAGCACTTCCTGAGTCGCAACGGAAATGTTGCCAGTCACATTCTCGGCCAGCGCCTGAGAATGCACACGTGCGTGCTGGCGGATGTCCAGAGTCGAAAGATGAAATCCGAATGTGCGCACCTGGCGCAGCAATGGATCGATGACCAGTTCCGCCAGACGCTGGCCCCGGTTCGCCTCCAGGCTCTCGCGGATCATTAGTAAATCGCTTTCGAATTCCCTGGCAGACCGGTATGCCGCATCGTCTGTGAGTTCGTCGCGGCAGTTGCGTAGTCGCACCACCATCAGGTTTAACAGGCGACGATAGAGTTCGGAACTCGAGAGGCGGGATTGCCTGGCGTACTCGTCGCCCATCTGCGCGCTATAGTCCGCGAGTTTTGAGCGAACCGCATCTGAAACCTGGGCTTGACGAATCGAAGCGCTGAGTTGATCGGCGGCTCGTTCCAGTTCCGCGATGTAATGGCCGATGATCACATTCCGTGCACGTTGCAGGGCTTCACGGGTCGATGCTGCAGTGACGAACGGATTGCCATCGCGATCGCCACCAATCCATGAACCAAAAAAGAGCAGATCAGGGACGTCACCGTCTTTCAGATCGATTTCGTAGATCGCGCACAGGGAATGGAGCAGTTCGTCATAAAGCCGCGGCACGGCGGCGAACAACGAAAAAGGATAGTGATCGAGCCCCATGCGAATCTCATCGGTCACCAGGGGTTTCTCCTGGCGGACTTCGTCGGTCTGCCAAAGCGAAGTGACTTCCGCGAAGATTCGCGCTTCGAATCGAGCGGCATCCTCGTCGGTCAAGGGCAGACGGTCCAGTCGCTCCAGTTGTTTGCCCACACGGCGGCGCTTGAGCAGCACGGTTCGTGCGGGCAACCTCGGTAGGATGGGCGGTGAAAACCGGAACCACTCTTATTTTCCGCAACACGTCCAGCGCCTGCTCAGCGTCGATCCCGGCAGCGCGCATGCGTTTGAAGGTGCCGCGGAACGAGCCTTCCAGAGCGGGTTGCTCGGTATGCAGTTTGGCCGCGCGTCGTCGTCGTTTGCGATGGTTGGTCTCAGCCAGATTGGTAAGTTCGAAATAAATCGCGAACGCCTTGGTGACCCGGTGGGCCTCGTCGATGCTCAGGCCGGCGATGATTTCCCGCGCCTGATGGAGCAGAGGGTCCTGAAAATCCGGCACTGAGGTTTGTGTTGCAGGTTGCTCGCGATGCTGTATGAAAATGCGCCGTAACCCTTCGACCACATCCAGAAGTGATTCGCCCACCTGCTCGACCAGGACGCGGCCCAGAAGTACGCCTAGCGAACGGACATCGCGACGAAGCGGGAAGATCTTTGGCAGAGTCGGTGGTAGCAGCAGTTAGTTCTTCAAGCCGGCTGCGCTGGTCATCAGCATTCCAAAGGGATCGCTCGCCCATATCCAATCATAATTGAATCGAGCTGGATTGCGCTGATGGGCGCGCGCTCAGTTGCTGCAGGATGTCCGCTGGCTCCGGCCGCTGGGCGTAATCTTCGTCAGCCGACGCGTAGAGAATTGTGCCGTCGCGGTCCACGATAAACGTGGCGGGGATGGGCAGTTCCCAACTGTTATCGCCATTGGCAAAAGGCAGGTTGACGAAAGCACGCTGATAAATCGCTTGCTGATCGTCGGGAACCCGATAGACCAGTCCGAATTGGCGTGCGATCTGGTTCCCGGCATCGCTGAGCAGGGGGAAGCGCAGCTTGTGCTGGTCCACCATGAAGAACGACTGTTGAACCGTCTGCGGCGAGATGGCGACCAGAGACGCCCCAGCCTGTTCGATCTGAGACACGATCAGGTTCATCGCTTCCAGTTGGCCGACGCAAAATGGACACCAGCGTCCGCGAAAGAAGCAGATCACGAGCGGCCCTTCGTCAAAGACTCAGCGGATGAAACCGTTTGCCGTTGTGATCTTTGAGTTCGAAGGATGGAGCCTTGGAGCCGAAGCGAAGAACGTTTTCCGCAGAATCGGGCGGCCTTCAGTTCCGCGATCACGCGGGCGTGGACGGCCTGCGTCTCGGGCGGAACGTACCTGGCGATAAGTTCTTTGCGCTCGGCGTAGATGTCCCGCAGAGACCGAGTGTCCGTTCCGGGCGTAGATTCTTCGAGCGAGCGCCACTTCATAAATCGGACCTCGGACGTCGGACTCGGACCTCAACTTCGAACAGGACCGGCAAGCTGGGTATTTAACTAGCCGAGGTCTGAAGTCCGAGGTCTGACGCCCGCTGCTACATTCCCGGCATTTTCATCCCGGCCAGTTTGCGGGCGAAGCTGGGCTTGCCGATTTGCTTGAACATCTTTCGCATCTGGGCATACTGGCGCAGCAGGTTGTTGACTTCCTGCACGCTGGTTCCGGAGCCGCGAGCGATGCGTTTGCGGCGGCTGCCATTCATGACTTCATGGTGCAGGCGCTCGTGCTGGGTCATCGAATTGATGATCGCTTCGACCCGATTGAGCTGTTTTTCGTCCACCTTGTCGGCGTGCTTCTGTATGCCCGCGAAAGGCCCGACGCTGGGCAGCATGCCCATCAGGTTCTGGATCGATCCCATTTTCTTCAGCTGACGCAACTGGTCGCGAAAGTCTTCCAGCGAAAAGCCGTCGCCGGTGAGCGCCCGGCTGGCCATTTCCTGGGCTTTTTTCTTGTCAACGCTCTGTTCCGCCTTCTCGATCAGCGAGAGAATGTCGCCCATGCCGAGGATGCGCGAAACGATGCGGTCGGGATGGAAGGGTTCGAGCGCGTCGTATTTTTCTCCGATGCCGATGAACTTGATGGGCTGTCCGGTGACCTGGCGAATCGAAAGCGCCGCGCCGCCGCGAGCGTCGCCGTCCATCTTGGTGAGGACAACGCCGGTCAGCGAAAGCTTCTTGTGAAACTCGTCGGCGGAGTTGACCGCGTCCTGTCCGGTCATGGCGTCGGCGACGAACAGGATTTCCTGCGGATTGAGCATCCGCTTGAGCGACTGCATTTCGTCCATCAGTTGATCGTCGATGTGCAGGCGGCCGGCGGTGTCCACGATCAGGACATCGGAGCCGGTGTTGATGGCTTCGCGGCGCGCTTCCTTGGCCAGGCGTTCGACGGTCGCAGTGTTGGCTTCGCCGACTTCGCCTTCGTAAATGTTGGCCTTGATCGCCTGGGCGACAACTTTCAGCTGCTCGCGGGCAGCGGGACGGTACACGTCGACCGAAACCAGCAGCGGCCGATGTCCGCCTTGCTTCAGCCAGTTCGCCAGCTTGCCGGACGTAGTGGTCTTACCGGAACCTTGCAGGCCGGCCATGAGAATGACAGTCGGCGGCTGCGAAGCAAACTTGACTTTGGCGGTGTCGTTGCCCAGGATCGCGATCAATTCATCGCGAAGAATCTTGATGACCTGCTCGGCGGGCGAGAGCGCGGTCGCCACCTGTTGGCCAACCGCCTTCTCCTGGATGTGATCGATCAGCTGCTTTACGACCTTGAAGTTGACGTCGGCCTCAAGCAGCGCCAGACGAATCGCGCGCAGCGCCTCCTGAATGTTTTCTTCGTTGAGGGTGGCTTCGCCACGCAGGGTCTTGAACGCGCGCTGTAGTTTTTCTGAAAGATTCTCAAACATAGATGATGTTTATTCTATCAGCGGGTGCCCCGTCCTCGTCGTTCCGCAGTTTGGAACGACAGGGCGGGGATTTTCACTGTGAGAGATCAAAAACCCCACCCTGTCTCTCCAAAAAACGGAGAGACGAGGGTGGGGCACCCATCTAACGTGAATACTTCTTTCGCCGCGATCACCGTGTTGCAGTGAATCGTGACCGTGTCTTCCACTCTTTTGGCGTAGCCGCCCGCGTACGTGACCATCACCGGAATATTGCGCGCCTTGGCCACGCGAAATACCAGTTCGTCACGCCGCTTCAGCCCTTCGATCGTCAGGGCAAGTCCGCCGAGTTGGTCTTCGCGATAGGGGTCGGCGCCCGCGATGTAGCAGATCAGGTCGGGCTCGAACTGGCGCAGGCCGGAACTGAGCGCGTTGTCGAGCCAGGCCAGGTAGTCGTCGTCGCCCATGCCGTCGGGCAGGTCCACGTCAATCGAGGAAGGCGGCTTCCATGCGCGGATAGTTGTTGTGCTGATGCAGAGAGATGGTGAAAACGTCGCCGGCATGTGCGTGACGAATTTTTCCCGGAGGAGCCGAAAGCGCCGCCGCCGAAGTCGAAGGCAGAGCGATCGCTGGGCGTGCGCGTGCCGGCAAAGATGGCAGCCGTGCCGTTGCCGTGGTGAACGTCGCAGTCGACGGTCATGGCGGTGCGAATCTTGTCATCGCGCTGCATGCGGCGAATCGCCACCGCCACGTCGTGGATCATGCAAAAACCTTCGCCGTGATCGGGGAAAGCATGATGGAAGCCGCCTCCGATGTTGAAGGCAACGCGATCTTTCAGGGCGTGCTCGGCCGCCAGAATCGAACCGCCCGCAGCCAGCCAGAAGGCGCGCACCAGTTCCGGCGAGTAGGGAATCTCCATCTCCTGCTCTTCGCGCGCTGAGAGCGTTCCGGTCTTCAGCTTCTGTACATACTGCGGAGTGTGGACCAGCAGGATGTCCTGGTCCGATGCCGGTTGCGGAACTACGAAGTCAGACGCTTCGGCAACATTGTTCTCGAGCAACTGGTCATGAACGCGGCGATATTTTTCGGCAGGGAAGACGTGCTCGCCGATGGGCAGAAAGTAGTCGTCGCTGTAGATGAGCTTGAAGGGAAGCATGGGAGAGCAGTCTTCGGTCGTCAGTCTTCAGTCGTCTGCGGACCAAGTGCTACCGCTTTTTCGCAGCCTGCGGTGCAGCAACCATGTGCCGCCGCACCGGCACGATCGCTCCCTTGGCAGGGTCGGCAGCGGCGCTGGCTCGCGACAGCACTTCTTCCTGGATGTACTTCACGAAATCGTGAATCTGAATCTGCATTTCTTCCATGCGCTCGCGCATTTGAAGAATGATGGCGATGCCGCTGATGTTCACGCCCAGGTCGCGGGCCAGCGACAGGATGAATTCCAGGCGCAGCAAATCTTCGTCGGTGTAGAGGCGGGTGTTGCCTTCGGTGCGCGAAGGCTTGAGCAGTCCCTCGCGTTCGTACAGGCGCAGCGTCTGGGGATGGATGCCATACATCTCCGCCACCGACGAGATCATGTACGCGCCCTTGGATTTGCGCTTGGTCATCCGTACTACTTTACCCCAAAAGACAAAAGCCACGGATCACACGGATCTTCACAGATAAATCCGTGAAATCCGCGTACAATCCGTGGCAAGGAATTTTTAGGCTACCGGCTCAGGTTTCTCGGTCGCCGCACCCCACCCTGCGGGCTTGAGGGCTACATTCACGAAATAGGCGACTACTCCGGCTGCGATGAGCAGCATTCCGAAGGCGAAAGCACTCATTCCCAGCACGTGCTCGCTCTGGCTCCGGACCACCGAGAAGCCAAGCAGCAGCATGGGAGCGATACCCACCGCCACCGCCCCGAACATTCCTCCCGGAACCCGGAAGGGGCGCGGAAGCTCAGGCTCGCGGATGCGCAAGAACGATCAGCGCCACAAACTCCAGGCTGAGGCTGACTCCGTAGAGCAGAATGTCGATGATGATCAGGCGCTCAAAGCCCAGGCCCAGGCACATGGCCCATCCGGTGGCGCAGACCAGAATCGTCACCCAGGGAGCCCGCGAGCGGGGATGCAGTTTGGCGAAGACCTTCGGCAGCATGCCATCCTGCGCCATGGCCAGAGGCAGGCGCGAGTAGCTCATCACCAGGGCGTTGAACATGCCAAAGCCGCTGATCATGCCGCCCAGGGCAAGACCGACGCGCAGCAGCGGTCCGCCGAGCATGCCGGCGATGTCCGCCCAGGAGCCGGTCTCCCAGGCGCTGGAGGAAAGCCCGGTCATCCACATGGCTGCCACCGGCACGATGTAGCTCAGGGCCACGATCACGACCGCGGCCAGCATGGCGCGAGGATAGGTCCGCTGCGGACGCTCCACCTCGGTCGCGATGGTCGAGGCATTGTCCCATCCCATGTAGTTCCACATGCAGATGAGCAGGCCGCCGAGGATGTCCACGGTAGACGTGGTCGGCGTGGTCACGGCGTGGGCCAGCGCTCCGAACTTGAAGGGCGCGATAGCCACGATAATGATGAACGGCGCCGACAGCGCGAAGAACAGCCACAGCGAAGTCGTCGAGACCACCCGAACGCCGGCAATATTCAGCAGTGCGCAAACAATTACCACCGCCAGCGCGACCATCACGCCGCGATGTCCTTCCGCGAACCAGGGAAACAGGCGGTCGAGGTAGAGCACGAACAGCGTGGGATAAATCGCCATGTCGAAGATGCTGGCGACCAGCGACAGCCACGCTTCCTGAAATCCCCAGAAGTTGCCCATGGCGCGGCGTACCCAGGCGTAGTAGCCGCCTTCGAAGGGCAGCGCGCTGGAAAGCTCGCCGATCATGAACGCGGTGGGCAGGCTCCAGAGAATCGGAGTCAGCAGCAGGATGAGGATGGCTTTGCCATATCCGGCGCCGTGCACGATGTCTTCCGTGCCATAGGTTCCGCCCGACACCATAAAGAAGGTGGCGGCGACCAGGGGCCAGAGCGTGAGGCGAACCGATTTTTTCCGGCTGGGGATGACGGTAGGGGACTGGAGATTCTGACGCGGGGCGCTAGCTGTTGCCAATTTCGACGGCTTCCTCCCGGGGCGATCCTTGCGCTTTCAGAATTCGGCTGGTTGCAAGTTCGCAGCCGTGAGCATACGGGAAATTAGATGCAGAGTAAAAATAATTTTTGAGATTATTTTTTGCGGGGAGGCACCGAGGTAACAGTCGTCGGTCGTCGGTCTTCAGTCGTCAGCCAATCAGCTTGCGGCTAGGTCTGACGACTGAAGACTGACGACCGACGACTGCTTTCAGACGTTCTTTCCAGAGTTCTGCGCGGGGATCTTCCGGATTCAGCTTGGCCAGTTCGCGCAGGATTTCCTTGGAGCGCTCGTCCCGGGGCATGGGGACGGTGAGCTTGACTTCGACAATCTCGTCGCCGCGAGCGCCTTCCTTGGTGGCCGAAGGCACGCCTTTTTCGCGCAGGCGAAGCTTTTGTCCGGACTGGGTTCCGGGCGGAATCTTGAGCAGGGTGCGGCCGTCGATGGTCGGGACCTCGATCTTGGCTCCCAGAGCCGCTTCCGTGGCGGTTACCGGCACGGTGATGCGAATGTCGTCGCCCTCGCGGTGGAAGACAGGATGGTCGGCGGTCCGGATGATCACGTACAGATCGCCCGCCGGGCCGCCGTGCGTTCCGGCGTTGCCCTTGCCGGCGAGGCGGATGCGCTGGCCATCGCGGGTGCCGGCCTTGATGCGGACTTCGAGCGGTTCGGTGCGTTCGACCGTGCCTTCGCCATGACAGTTCGGGCAGGTAGAGATGTTCTTTCCCGTCCCGTGGCATCGCGGACAGGGAACATTGAATTTCATCCGCCCGCCGGTCTGTGTGACCTGGCCCTTGCCGCCGCACTCCGGACAGGTGCCGCCCGACGTCGATAAATCCCTGGCCGTGGCAGTGGCGACAGGTATCGCGCCGGGTAATATTCAGGCGCATCACGCCGCCGCGGATCGCCGTCCAGAAAGGAACGTTGACCTGATATTCGAGATCGGATCCCGGCTCGGGACCTTCCTGCCGCAGCTCCGCCTCGGCCGCCGAAAATTCCGGAGAAAATATCGCGGAAGCTGCCCGTGCCGGAGTTGCTGGCTTTCCGGCCCTTGGCGTTCTCGAACATGTCGGTGAAGTCGAAGCCGCCGAAATCGAAGTTCGGTGCCGGCCCGCCTCCACCCGGCGGGGCGCCGGGGAATCCTGGACCCGGGCCGGACGCGCCGCCTCCGGCCCGGGCATAGGCCTCGGCCGTGGCGGCATCGATGTTGTCGGAGTAGAAGCCGACCTGGTCGTAAATCTTGCGCTTCTTGGGATCGCTCAGGACTTCGTTGGCTTCGGACAGCGTCTTGAACTTCTCTTCCGCAGCCTTGTCGCCGGGATTGACGTCGGGATGATATTTGCGCGCAAGTTTACGAAACGCCTTGCGGATATCGTCCGCCGAGGCGGACTTCTTCACGCCGAGGATCTCGTAATAATCTTTTTTAGGGGTTGTGGCCATTCTTGCTTATAAGAGTTGCGTCGGGCCGCGCCTTAGTTCTGAATATTCTGCCGGTTCTTTCCCAGAATGCCGAAACGCTCGTACGCCGGCGAATCCACGTACACGGGAATGCGCTGGACGCCCGTCAGCGTGGGCGCCAACACGTACCAGTAGGCTTCGTCTTCCGCGAAATTCAGAAAATAATCCTGACCATTGACTTCAAATTGCAATTTCTCTTCTCCTTGAACCTGTAGCGCCGGCGTCTCGCCGGCTGTCCCGAGGGCATCCTGCCCTCGGCGGCGCGGGCGAGTCGCCCGCGACCACACAACCGCCGAGCTTCGCTCGGCCTGGGACGAGTCGGAGACCCGCCCCACACGGCCTTTACTGAAAGCTGAGAGCTGAAAGCTGACAGCTTACTTCTTGTCTTCCACGTCCACGTACTCGGCGTCGATCACGCCTTCGTCTTTCTTGGGCTGACCGTTGCCTCCCGGCTCCGGTCCTGCGCCTGCTTCGGGCGTTGGGCCGCGCCCGGAGTTGCCGACTGGGCCGCTTTGTACATCTGCTCGGCCAGCTTGTGCGAGGCCTGGGTCAAGGTCTCGCGAGCCTTGTCCATGGCTGCCTTTTCGTTCGATTCCAGCGCCTTCTTGGCGTCGGCAATCGCGTTTTCGACGTCGCCGCGGTCGGAGCCGGAGATCTTGTCGCCCTGCTCACGCAGCATCTTCTCCACGCTGTAGACCATGGAGTCGAGCTGGTTCTTGGAGTCGATCTCCTCGCGCTTGGCTTTGTCTTCGGCCGAATGCGAATCGGCTTCCTTGGCCATGCGCTCGACTTCGTCCTTGCTCAGACCGGAAGACGACGTGATCGTAATCTTCTGGTCCTTGCCCGTGGCCGTGTCTTTCGCGGTCACGTTCAGGATGCCGTTGGCGTCGATGTCGAACGTCACTTCGATCTGAGGCACGCCACGCGGCGCCGGTGGAATCCCGGTCAGGTGGAACTTGCCCAGAGTGCGGTTCTGCGCCGCCAGAGGACGTTCGCCCTGCAGCACGTGCACTTCAACCGAAGTCTGACTGTCGGCCGCGGTCGAGAACGTTTCCGTCTTTTTGGTCGGAATCGTCGTGTTGCGCGGAATCATCGGAGTCGCCACGCCGCCCAGCGTTTCAATCGCCAGCGACAGCGGAGTCACGTCCAGCAACAGCAGGTCTTTGACTTCGCCCTTGAGCACGCCACCCTGAATGGCCGCGCCGATCGCGACCACTTCATCCGGGTTGACGCCCTTGTGGCCTTCCTTGCCGAACAGGTCTTTCACCAGCTGCTGAATGCGCGGCATGCGGGTCTGTCCGCCGACCAGCACGACTTCGTTGATCTTGCTGGCATCCACGCCGGCATCTTTCATGCACTGCTTGCACGGACCGACCGAGCGCTGAATGATCTCTTCGACCATCGACTCCAGCTTGGCCCGGGTCATCTTCTTGACCAGGTGCTTCGGACCGCCGGCATCGGCGGTGATGAAGGGCAGGTTGATCTCGGTCTCCATGGTGGTGGAGAGTTCGATCTTGGCGCGCTCCGCCGCGTCACGCAGACGCTGCAGCGCCATCTCGTTGCCCTTGCCGCGCAGGTCGAGGCCTTCGTCCTTCTTGAATTCGTCGATGAGCCAGTCCACGATGCGCTGGTCGAGGTTGTCGCCGCCCAGGTGAGTGTCACCGTTGGTGGCTTTGACTTCGATCACGCCTTCGCCGACTTCCAGAATCGAAATGTCGAAGGTGCCGCCGCCGAAATCGTAGACGGCGATGGTTTCGTCCTTCTTCTTGTCGAGACCGTAGGCGAGCGCCGCCGCCGTCGGCTCGTTGATGATGCGCTTCACTTCGAGGCCGGCGATCTGGCCGGCATCTTTGGTGGCCTGCCGCTGGGCGTCGTTGAAGTACGCCGGGACGGTGATGACCGCTTCGGTCACTTTCTCGCCGAGATAGTCTTCCGCCGCCTTCTTCAGCTTCTGCAGAATCATCGCGGAAACCTGGGGAGGCGTGTACTCCTTGCCTTGCGCCAGCACCGCGACGTGGTCGCCCGACTGCACGACCTTGTAAGGCACCATCTTGATTTCTTCGGTCACTTCGTCGAAGCGGCGTCCCATAAACCGCTTGATCGAATAAACCGTGTTTTCCGGGTTGGTGATGGCCTGGCGCTTCGCCACCTGCCCCACCAGCCGTTCGCCGGTCTTGGTAAAGCCGACGACCGAGGGCGTGGTCCGCCCTCCTTCTTCATTGGGGATCACCTTGGGTTCGCCACCCTCCATGACAGCTACGCAGGAGTTGGTGGTTCCGAGGTCAATTCCGATAATCTTGGCCATAATCTGGCCCTCCTTGATACTATAAGTGCTTTTTAATCAAAGTGATTAAGTCTTGCAATGTCCGCCATGATAAGACTTGAGTGAATCATTGTCAAGGTTTAGATGCCGGAAAACGAAGGATGGATACAGGCATTTTTAGGGATTTCTTTGCGACCTTTGCGGAAGCCCTTGGCGTCCTTTGCGGTCGAAATCTTTAACCGCAAAGGTCGCCAAGGCAATCCGCAAAGAACGCAAAGAAATCCTCGAATTCTTGCGAGTTAGTCGTACTTCTCGTACAGGATCGACTTCCGGTCCCAGCCCAGGCCCTTCAGCAGTTCGCGATTGGCCTTGATCATCTTGTCGAGGCCGCAGATGTAGGCATGCATGTCGGCGCGACCCTGGACGATTCCGGGCACGTGTTCCTGGACATATCCGCGCAGGCCTTGCCATTCGTCAGCGCCGCGGCTCAGCGTTGGCAGATAGTGAAAGTTCGATGCTGGGCGGCGAGTTTCAGAAACTCTTCGTGATAGTAGATGTCTTCTTCCGTCCGGTTGCCGAACAGCAGCCAGAGTTGTTTCTCCTGATGGCGAACCGGATCGGCCAGCAGCCAATGCAGCATGGATCGAAACGGCGCGACGCCGGTGCCGGTGGCGATGAAGATGGTGTCGCGCAGCGGCGGCCGCAGGATGAAGTCTCCGAAACGGTCCCTGGCAGCTGATTTCGTCACCCTCTTTCATGTCGCAGAGAAAATTCGACATGAAGCCGTCCTGCACCCGGTTCAGGCAGAGGGCGAAGCGATTGTCGTCTCCGGGCGGGGAAGCGATGGAATAGGCGCGGGTGATTTCTTCGCCGTCGGGCTTGTTGGTTTTGAAGGACAGCCATTGTCCGGCGACGAAGCCGAAGCGCGTCATGCCGCGATACCTCGAATTCGAGGTGCTTGGTTTGGGCGGATAGAGACACGGAGCGAACGAGTCGGGTCGCGAAAGTTTGAAAGGGAGCCATCAACTATGTAGATGACGGCAGTTACGCTCTTGGACGCCGGTTCCGCAGTTGACAGTAATAGCCAGCGCTCGCGGCCGTCGCGAGGGCAACTTCCCCTCGCCTCTGCGGGCGGGACGCCCGCAGGACAGCCGCCGGGACGGCGGCGCTACTCAAACCCTCGCCGAGCTGCGCTCGGCGAGGGCGCGTCAGAGACCCGCCCCAGATGGCCTTGCTAAGCTAACATTGCCACGCGTTACTGTCATGCTGAGCGAGAGAGTCGTTCACGGAGCGAACGACGAAGGAGTCGAAGCACCCCTATGATCTCCACTGCACGTGGTGGCTATAGGGGTCCTTCGACTGCGAAAAGCCATTCGCAACGCGAATGGGCTTTCCTTCGCTCAGGATGACAGGGCTGATGAGCTGACGAGCTGAAAGCTGAGAGCTGCTCCTACTCCACCGTCACCGACTTCGCCAGATTCCTCGGCTGATCGACGTCGCAACCGCGGCGTACTGCGATGTGATACGCCAGCAACTGCAGCGGAACGATTTCCAGGATCGGCAGCAACTCTTCCGGCGCCGGCGGAACGTACAGCACGTGGTCGGCGGCTTCCTTGATGTCTTCGTCGCCTTCGGTGGCGATGGCGATGATCATTCCGGAGCGGGCTTTTACCTCTTTGAGGTTCGAGCAGGTTTTTTCGTAGCGCGTCATCGAGAGCGCGTCTTTCGTATCACGCGTCGCAATGATCACCACCGGAAGATTTTCGTCGATCAGCGCATTGGGGCCATGCTTCATTTCTCCCGCCGGATAGCCTTCCGCGTGGATGTAGGAAACTTCCTTCAGCTTGAGCGCGCCTTCGAGCGCGATCGGATAGTGAATACCGCGTCCCAGGAACAGGAAGTCTTGCGAGCGCGCATATTCCTTGGCCAGGTCTTCACACTGCTTCTTCGCGCGTGAGCAGGTGTTCGAGCTTGCCCGGAATGCGAGTGAGTTCCTGAATCGCGTCCTTGGCCTGGTCGGCGGTCATGGTGCCGCGCTGCTGCGCCAGGAAAAGAGAGAACAGGTAAAGCGCCGTAAGCTGAGCGGTGAACGCTTTGGTGGAAGCGACGCCGATCTCGGGACCGGCATGGGTATAGATCGTGCCCGCAGCTTCGCGCGTGATCATCGAGCCGACCACGTTGCAGATGGCCAGCGTCTTCGAACCTTTGGCTTTGGCTTCGCGCTGCGCCGCGATGGTGTCGGCGGTTTCGCCCGACTGGGTGATCAGCATGGTGAGCGTATCGGGAGCGATGATGGGATCGCGATAGCGCCACTCGCTGGCGTAGTCGACTTCAACCGGAATGCGCGCCAGGCGCTCGATCATGAACTTGCCGGCCTGGGCGGCGTGCCAGCTGGTTCCGCAAGCCGCGATGTTGATCTTCTTGGCGGCCTTGAACTCGGCGTCGGTGATCTCCATCTCATCGAGGAAGACGTGGCCGGTTTCCTGCGAAATGCGTCCCAGCGTGGTGTCACGGACGGAGCGCGGCTGCTCGTAGATTTCCTTGAGCATGAAGTGCTTGAAGCCGCCCTTTTCCGCCATGATCGGGTCCCAGGTCACGTGCTGCACCTGGCGGACGACGGGCTGTCCGTTGAAGTCGGTGAGCTGCACGCCTTCGGGCGTGATGACGGCCAGGTCGCCGTCGCCGAGGAAGAACAGGTCGCGCGTGTGATACAGAATCGCGGGCACGTCGGAGGCGACGAAGTACTCGTCTTTGCCCAGGCCGATGACCGCCGGCGGGCCGTTGCGGGCGGCAACAATCTTATTCGGTTCATCGACCGCGATCACCGCCAGCGCGAACACGCCGGTCAGTTGACCCACCGTCTTGCGGACGCACTCTTCGAGCGACGGACGATGACCGTTGGCGGTCTTCAGAAAATATTTTTCCACCAGGTGAGCGATGACTTCCGTATCGGTCTCGGTGGTGAACTTGTGGCCTTCTTCGATCAGCTTGCGCTTCAGGGAAACGTAGTTCTCGATGATGCCGTTGTGCACGACGACGATTCGTCCGGTGCAGTCGCGATGCGGGTGGGCGTTCTCTTCCGTGGGACGGCCGTGCGTGGCCCAGCGAGTGTGGCCGATGCCGTAGGTGCCGTCGAGCGGCTTGAGGCGGATGACTTCTTCCAGGTTGCGCAGCTTGCCTTCGGCCCGGCGAATCTGCAAGCCATCGCCATTGCCGCATACCGCGATTCCGGCGGAATCGTAGCCGCGATATTCCAGCCGTCGAAGTCCCTCGATGATGACCGGTACCACTCGCTTCTTGCCAACGTATCCCACAATGCCGCACATACGAATGCTCCCTTTTTCGGCCCGGGGGAAACCGAGAATCTTTTTTGTGAGTTAGAATCCGGCCACTACTTCGGAACGCATACCGCACGTTCCGCGACCTGCACCTGCGCAGGCGAAACCTTCCACCACCGAACTGGGGAATTCGGTCAGCCGTTAATTAGTCTTCGAGGGAGAAACGAAACTCTTCAATCACCGGATTGGTCAGGACGTCGCGGGCAATGCGTGTTACTTCTGCCTCGACTTCGTTTCGGTTCAGGCCGCCGTCGAGCGTGAGTTCGAAATACTTGCCCTGGCGAACTTCTTCCAATCCCTTACAACCCATTTTCTTAAGCGCGCCCTGGATCGTCTTGCCCTGCGGATCCAGAACACTCTTCTTCAGCGACACGTATACGTAAGCTTTCATGGGGGATAGCCTCATTATAAGCGGAAACATTCAGATTCGAATCAAAACCAATAGACTTAGACCGAGCGTGCCAACTTCGAATCGAGGTCAGCAAGAGCACTTTCCAGCATCTGCCGATGGCGAGCATTCTCGGACTGACTGCAGTTGCTTGCAGCACGCGCCGGCGGGACAGTTCAAGCGCGTCGCGTTCCTGCTTCAGAGCTGCCTGTTCCGGTGTAAGTCGTTGTTTCGATTCGACCTGTGCGCTGGCAGCAGCCTGCTGTTCTTCCACCGATTTACTTTCCCAACCCCGGGCCATGCTCGAATTATAGACGGCGTCGGGATGGAAATCCGCTCCATCTGTTGTCCTTGAAGGCAATTCCGCAATATTCGTCAAGTTCAGGTTAACGCGTGTCGAATTCACGATGCACGAAATCACAATTTTGAGCAGGGATAAAAGTTCTTTGCAGGCCGCTAAACTTTAGTTTATCGTTCGTTGCGTTACCGGGTCTGCGAGGAGTTGACGGGCGCAAACCGAGCGAATCGCAACAGCGATCGCAATCCACTCCTATACTGGGGACGTCGTCAGCGCGAAGTATAGCCTCGAAATAAAGTAGAGGAACGCAGCTGATCCGGGACATCTTTCGATGCAGGCTCCTGACGGTCGAATCGCCATCCTCGCAGCTGGACTGAACCTGCGCGGTCTTCGCGAACGCCTTGGACTGACCATGCGGGAAGTGGAAAGCGCCAGCGTTCGTATCGCCGAACGGCACGGAAACGATGAATTTACCGTCAGCCCCAGCCGGCTGTCCGATATCGAGACCAAGGGATTGGTTCCCAGCATCTTCCGTCTTTATTCTCTGGCCATCATTTACCGCAGCGATCTTGCGTGAAATATTGGCCTGGTACGGCATGGACGTAAGTTTGTCTGCCGCGGACTTGAGTCTCAATCTGCCTCCCAAGTCACATGTCGAGGAGACGCTGCAGGGGACACCCAAGGTCGCCATTCCCACGCGGCTCGATCCCTCATTTGATCCGCGCCGCACCGCCAACCTGAGCCGCATGGTCGAGCAATGGGGCCCGGTACCACTGGCTTATCTGGCGAGTATGAACACGGACCGTTACATGTACGGCTACATCGGAAGTGAAGATTTCACCATGTATCCGCTGCTTCCGCCAGGCACGTTTCTTCAAGTGGATGAGGCTCGCTGCAAAATACAGGGCGGGATGTGGCGTTCCGAACTTGAGCGTCCCATCTACTTCGTGGAGACTCGCGACGGCTACACCTGCTGCTGGTGCTCTCTGAAGGGCGAACACATCGTGCTGCATTCTCATCCGCTCTCGCCGGTGCCGGTCAAAGTGATGCGGCATCCCCAGGAGGCGGAGGTGATCGGCCAGGTTGTAGGGATTGCTCTTAAACTGGGGGAGTGGCGTCCGGTGGATGCTTTACCGGAGTCGAAAGCAGAACCGAAAGAGCGTATAGCACTGAACTGAAGTGCCGGGGCGATCCTCCGCCCAGGTCGGGCGGCAACAGAATTGGCTGCCGAGTTCGAAGACTCTCCACATATTCAATCGCTGTCATCTGTAACGCCCCACTCGAATCCACCACGTCATCGCGCAAATTGCGCAGCGGAGTGCGCAGCAGTCTGAGAAACATCAGACGATGCGCCTCTGCCAGAGCGAGCTGAGCCGCAGTTTCTCCGTGCGCCCGAGTAAGCCCCCAATGCGAATAATTTCCCGAGGCTGAATCTCGCAAGCTCGCGAGGTATTCGACTTTTCCCACCGTGCCCGTCACTCCTGCGAGTGTCGTTCCCAGCAAATCTTCGAGAGCTGATTTCAGCGCCATTTTCCTGATTTCGGGAAACCCTGAGCGTTTTCGCTTTATGTAGCAAAGCTCAAATATCAAGCGAACTTACCACGGTTGAACAACCCAATCCACCTGAAAAGGAGTTCTATCGTGAAACGATTCTTCCTCTTCGTACTTGGCGGTTTGCTGCTGGCCGGCGCACTTTCCAGTCCTCTTCACCTGAATGCAGACGGCGGTCCTGGTCCGCAGTGCCCGCCCAACTCTCCATCCTGCAAGCCGTAAAGAAGTTCATGGCGACATGAGCGCTTTGCGGTGCACCTGTAGTCATCGCAAAGCGCCCTTGCGCTATGCCGCTCCGGGAATAGTGTTTGCTGGTGACGGAAAATGGGGATATAGTTTCCCGCAATCCGTCATGTATCCGCACTCATTCCTGTGGCACTACCTCTGGCTGGCACCACACGCCCTGCAAATCCTGATCGCCGTGTTCATGGTGCGCCGGCGTCTGGTGCGCAAATTCCCCTTCTTCTTCGCCTACACCATCTTCCAGATTTTCGAAGAAGGAACCCTTTTCATCCTGGATCACGATCCCAAGGTTTCGGGTACCCAGTACTGGCATGCCTACTGGGCCGGCCTACTCATCGCCCTTGGGTTACGCCTTAGTGTCATTAGCGAAATCTATTCCAGCGTGTTCCGGGAGTATCCTGGGTTCAAGCAGCTGGGCCGGATTTTGTTCCGAGTCGCTGCGACCGCGTTCATCTTCGTCGCCATCGTGATCGTGGCCCGGGCTCCGGACGATGGAACCATCCCACTCCTTGCCGGACTTCCCAAGGTCGAGCTGGCTGCCAGCATGGTGCAGTGCGGTCTGGTGCTTCTCCTCCTTGGTTTCGCCTCCTACGCGGGCCTGGCCTGGCGTGGTTTCGGTCATGGCATCGCAGCCGGCCTGGGGATTTTCTCCAGCGTCCAGCTGGCGACGCAGACCATGCGAGTCTGGACCGGGCCCGTGGCCGGTTACGCCTTCGACTTGGTCACCATGGCGACTTATCATTGTTGCGTGGTGATCTGGCTGGTATACCTGTTGGCGCCTGAAATGACAGGCCGCAGCGTAAAAGAGATTGCCGGACAACAATCTGGAGCAGTGGAACGCTGAATTGCAACGCCTGTTACTGCAATGATTCTTTTCTTCAGTCTGATCTTCTCCGCATTGGCTGTTCTGCTGGTGCTGGTGTATCTCGAACGGCGGCCGCAACTCCTCCGTGAACCAACTGGAAGATCTGGCGGGACGCACTCGTCCCGTGGACCTCGAAGCTTTCCGAAATCTGGTGGACCCAGGGGAAGAGGATTTTCTACGCGCCAACCTTCTCCCCGGGGAATTCCGTGCCGTCCAGAGGGACCGTATGCGGGCGGCCCTCGACTACATCCACAACACCGCCTACAACGCGGCATTTCTGTTGCGCGTGGGCGCAGCCGCAGCCCGCAGTCCAGATCCCCGCATCGCGCAGGCCGGCCGTCAGTTGATCGACCAGGCGCTGCGTTTGCGAGCTTACGCATTGCTCTCCGGCGCCAAGCTTTATGTGCGCATCGCGTTTCCTCGAGGCCGGCTTATCCTACGGCCGATTCGCCGACAACTACCAAAGCCTCAGCGCTTTAGCTAGTCAGCTCGCACTGATGCAGCATCCCACCCACGCTGCGCGGCTCTCGACGTTGCTCTGAAACCAGCAAGAAAAGTCAGGCTTGTTCTGAAAAGATGAAATCCACAGGGCGATGATTACAACGGCATGGGCCGCAGTTTTTCCGGAAATCGGAACACGCGGAGAATAGCACCCTGGAGTTTGGCAGCCCAGTACTATAATCCTCCGGTTTGCCGAGGGGGCTCGGGCTCGCGCAATTGAGTGCGGAGAGCCAATTCGAGTTCTGACGCAGATCTTCGGCGCTACGAAGCTCTGCTCGAGATGGCGGACCTCGTGGTTCACCATCACAGCCTGCCCGAACTGTTTGCCGCGCTGGCGGAACGGCTGCGCGAAGTAGCAGCAGCTGACGCAACCCACTTCTGCGCTTTACGATCCCATAAAAAATGTGATGCGCGGCCGCTTGTGGGAGAAAAGTGGGCTCACCCCTTTTGAAGCGGAACGGTGGTGGATGAATCGCCGTCGGGTTGGGCGTGGCAAAACCAGCAACCGCTGGTGGTTCCTGACCTGGGACCGATAGCCGCGATTTCCCTCGTGCTGAGCCAACTGCTGGAGAAAGGGACTACGGTCCTACTGCTGGTTGCCTTTGACCACCGCGCAAAAGCGTTTGGGCACTCTGGGTCTCGGCAGTTCTCAACCTCAATGCTTACGGCGAAAAGGACATGCGCCTTCTGCCGCGGGTCGCAAAACTGGTTGCCGTGGCGGTGGAGAATGCTCATGACGCGCGAAGCCCTGGTGGAGGAAAAAGAAAGGCTGCACATGTTGCTGGAAGTAAACAACACGCTGGTCACCAACCGCGACCTGCAAAAGCTCTTTCCCGCAATTTCAGGGTTCATCCGCCGCATGATCCGCTATGACTACGCCAGCGTGGCGGTTTACGACGAAGCGGCCCACTCCTTGTCGCTACTATCCCCTGGACTCTCCCTTGACCACCGGACTGGCTGGCATGGACACGACCTTCCGGTGAAAGACACTCCGGCCGGACACGCCTTGATGGAGCGGGAAACCAAGATTTTCACCCGTGAAGATCTGCTGGGAATTCAATCCAGCTTACGTCAGCCAGATGCTGGAACACGGAATCGAGTCGCTCTGCTGCATTCCTCTGACCACCCGCAAGGGCGAACTGGGCACGTTGAATCTCGCCAGTAGAGAGCGAGAACGCCTTCGCGCCGCGTGACGTGGGTTTTCTGCAGCAGGTGGCGGCGCAGGTGGCGGTGGCGCTGGACAATGCCCGATCCTATCGCGAGATCGCGCAAGCTTACGGAGAAGCTGGCCAGCGAAAAACTCTATCTCGAAGAGGAGATTCGCGCCGAACTCAACTTCGAAGAGATTGTGGGAGAAAGCCCGGCGTTGAAGCGGGTATTGTCCCAGGCCAGGACGGTTGCGCCCAGCGACGCCACGGTGCTGATTCTCGGAGATACCGGAACCGGGCAAGGAGTTGATCGCGCGGGCCATTCACCGCATGAGTTCCCGCAAAGAGCGGGTCTTCGTAAAACTGAACTGCGCCGCCATTCCCACCGGACTGCTGGAGAGCGAACTCTTTGGCCATGAGAAAGGCGCTTTCACCGGCGCCATCAGCCAGAAAGTCGGACGCCTGGAACTGGCGGACAAGGGAAGTTTGTTTCTGGATGAAGTGGGCGATATTCCCCTGGAACTGCAACCGAAATTGCTGCGCGTTCTGCAGGACCAGGAATTCGAGAGGCTGGGCAGCACGCGCACCATCAAGGTGGACATTCGCATGATTGCCGCCACCAATCGCGATCTGGCCAAGGCGGTTGCGGACAAGGAATTCCGCAGCGACCTGTACTACCGGCTGAACGTGTTTCCCATCCGGATGCCCTCGCTGAGCGAGCGCAAGACGGATATTCCTCTGCTGGTGCGGCATTTCGTTCAGAAGTTTGCCCGGCGGATGAACAAGCAGATCGAGATCATTCCCAGCGCCACCATGAGCGCTCTGGTGAATTGGGAATGGCCGGGCAATGTACGCGAACTCGAGAACCTGATGGAGCGGTCGGTGATTCTCTCCGAGGGCCGCATGCTCAACGCTCCTTTGGCGGAGCTGAGGAAGGGGCAGTGAGAGCCTGGACAGCGACGGCACGCTGGAGAGTCTGGAACGGCAGTACATCATTCGAGTCCTGCGCGAAACCAGCGGCGTGATCGCCGGTCCGCATGGAGCGGCAGTAAGGTTGGGAATGAAGCGCACCACCCTCCAGTCCAGAATTCTGAAGATGGGAATTTCCCGGCAGGAATACGAATGATGAGTTCCGCCGGTGATGACGATCCATCGGCATCGTGCCGAAATCACCGGCAGCCCGATTGACCTCATAAATCGAAGTCTCCGTCGATCGTTCGGACCACATAGCAGCCTGTGTTTGCCGCAACTTCAGTGCAGTCTGGAGTTTGGCAATCTCAACTGCGATGCAAACCAAGTCGGGCACTCACCCGTAGGTGCCAAAAGATATCTCTGAAAACTTAATGCGAGGTTGCCACGATCCGGCTGGCGGACGAGGTGTTGGACGCCGAGGAACGAGGATCGAAGTGTTGTTATCAGAGCGCAACCCGGAGCCCGGACCGAACCAACCGCCTCCAAGCCCTCCCCCGTGGCGGGCTCTCCGAAACGGTTGCGCTCCGAGGCAGAGCCCGGCAGAACCCGGAGCGAGGGCGGCCGGGCTCTTGCATTGCCGCACCACAACCGGCAGAGAGCCCCGCCAGCCGAAACCGCCAGATCGAACCAGCCAGATGAAGCATGGGTCGATCCGCTTTATCTGTTCGGGTGCGGGCTGTCGTGGCGCAAGCAGCGCAATACCAGCGCCGGATGGGAACTTGTCCGCTGCCTGAAGTCGTCAGGGCAGACGGCGCGGATCGCAGCCGCCTTGCTGGCCCAGGCGGAAAAGATGCAGCAGTCACCGGCCAGCAGCCTCGAGCTCGTCAATAGCCGTCCGCAAGCCGCCCACGCAAAGCGAACCGGCGGCCGATTGCACCGCGAAGGCGGTGGCGACGATGAATACCCCGTACGGATTGGAGATTATCGAGAATTGTGTCACCTGCAAGCTGCGGAGGGACAAGTGGTTTTGCGGCCTGTCTCCCGAAGTGCTGAAATCGTTCAGTGCAGCCAGCCACCTGAGCACGTATCCCGGAGGCGCGATCTTGTTCGTGGAAGGCCAGACTCCTCGAGGAGTCGTGGTGCTGTGCTCGGGCAAGGTCAAGCTTTCGACTACTTCCCGCGACGGCAAAGTGCTCATTCTCAAGATGGCCGAACCGGGCGAGGCTCTGGGCCTGAGCGCGGTCATTTCCGGAACGCCGTACGAACTGACGGCGGAAACTGCGGGACCGTGCCAGGTGAACTTCATCGATCGCGAATCCCTGATGAAGCTTCTGGACAAGTATGGAGAACTGGGTCTGCATTCGGCGCAGGCGCTCAGCCGGGAATTTCAGTCGGCTTACCGGGACATCCATGAATTGGTGCTGGCGCGCTCGTCCGCGGGCAAGCTGGCACGCTTGCTGCTTTCCTGGAGCGGTGGTCGCGAGCGCGACAGCGCTGGGCCAGGGAGATTCGCATCCGTTCCAGCATGACCCACGAGGAGATTGCGCAGATGATCGGTTCATCGCGGGAGACGGTGACCCGCTTGTTGAGCGAACTGAAGAAGAAAGAATTGATTCGTCTGGAAGGTTCGACCTTGGTAATCCGCAATCGGCCGGCGTTGGAAGCGCTGGCGAGCGTGATGGCAGCCCAAAGGCGATCTTCAGATCGCCTCCCTGATTGCAGATTGCAGATTGACAAACTGATGATCGAACCTCGATTTCAGACCTCGACGGCTTAGAAATCTGCAATCTGAAATCAAAAATCTGAAATTGTTTTCTAGAGTCCGAAGAGTTCGCGCAGGCGCTTGGTCTGGGCACGGCTGACGGGAATTTCGGTTTGCTTCTTGTCGTCCATCCGGAGTTGATAAGAACTCTTGAACCAGGGGACGACTTCCTTGATGCGGTTAATGTTCACCAGGTAGGAGCGGTGGGCGCGCCAGAAAAGATTGGGATCGAGACTGTCCAGCAGTTCTTCGAGAGTACGGCAGTTGGATTGGCCCTCGATGCCGTTGGCCCCGCTGGTCACAACCGTGATTACGCCTTCTTCGATCGAGGCGAAGCCAATGTCTTTCTGATTGACCAGGAAAAGACGTCCAGCCGCCTTGATCAGAATCTTGGAGGCTTGCGGCTTCTGCGATTCCAGCATGCGAACCAGGGTTTCCAGCTTGTCCGACGATCCGCTGCCGGATTCCAGCTTGGCGCGCACTTTTTGTACCGACTGCGCCACCCGCTTCTTGTCGAAAGGCTTGAGCAGGTAGTCAACAGCGTTTACTTCGAATGCTTTCACCGCGTACTGATCAAACGCCGTGGCGAAAACAATCTTGGGAAGAGTGATTTTCTTGTCGAGCAGTTTCTTGATGACGCCGAAGCCGTCGAGGCCGGGCATTTGCACGTCGAGAAAGACCAGGTCGGGATTGTGCTCGCGGATCAGGTTGACGCCTTCGAGGCCGTTCTTGCCCTGGGCCACGACGTCGACGTCGCCTACATCTTTCAGCAGGAAGGCAAGTTCGTCGCGGGCAAGCTGTTCATCGTCCACGATGACTGCGGACAGAGACATTCTTTCTCCTGGCGGGCGCACTCAAAGTATAGCATCGGACGTCAGGACCTCGGGCGTCAGACCTCGGACCTTCAGACCTCGGACCTCGGACCTCAGACCTCGATGACCTCAGACCTCAGACCCGTCCATCTGAGAGGCCGAGGTCCGAGGTCTGACGCCCGAACTCCGACCTATCCTCGCGTCAACTCTCGCCAGGAAGTAAACTTACAGTTCGATGAATTACATCTACGGAATCAATGCTGTCGCCGAAGCGCTGAAGGCTCGCGGGCGGTCGTTCGAATGGGTTGGGGTGTTGAAAGAGCGTCACGACCTGCGTCTGCAACAAGTGGTACAGGAATGCCGGCGCATCGGCGTGGCAGTGCGTTTTCTTGGACGGCCTGAACTCGATCGCATGGCCGGAAACAACGCTCACCAGGGCGTGGTCGCCGTCACTTCCGCCAAGCAGTACAACGATCTGGATGACGTGATCGCCGCCAAGCGCGGAGATTATTCCTTGCTGGTGGTGCTGGACGGAATCGAAGACCCGCACAATCTGGGCGCGATTCTTCGTACCGCCGATGCCTCCGGGGCCGATGGGGTCGTCATTCCGGAGCGCCGCGCAGCCGGGGTGACGGCGACTGTGACCAAAGCCTCCGCTGGCGCCAGCGAACATCTTCCCATCGCCAAGGTCACAAACATTGCGCGCACGCTGGAAGAGCTCAAAGAAAAACATGTCTGGGTCGTGGGTCTGGACGAGCGAGGCAAACAAACTTACGACACCCTCGACTACAACATGGATTGCGCTATCGTGCTGGGCAACGAAGGCAAGGGCGTTCACGATCTGGTGGCGAGGAAGTGCGACTTTCTGGTTTCTATCCCCATGCTGGGGAAGGTGCCGTCGCTGAATGTGTCGGTGGCCGCCGGAGTGGTGTTGTACGAAATCGTACGCCAGCGCAGGATCAAAGCCGCGAAAGCCAAATGAAGTTCCTCTGTGTCGCTCAGTGTCCTCTGTGGTCTGGTAATTCAAGCCCGTGCCATCGACCGCGAAGCTTTCAGTTTTACTAAGTACGACCTCGATGTCCGCATAGAACCTGAGCAGCAACGCCTGGCAGTTCGCGGCAAAGTCACTTTGCGGAATGACTCCCCGTCGCCGCAGAAAAATCTGACACTGCAGATTTCCTCGACGCTGGACTGGAGATCGATTCAATTCGAGGGCAAACCGGTCCAGTTCGTTTCGCAGCCCTACACATCTGACATTGATCACACCGGCGCACTTTCGGAAGCCATCGTAACTTTGCCCAGAGAAGTCCCGCCGAAAGGCACAGTGGAAGTTGAGGTGGGTTACGAGGGCATCATCCCTCTCGATACGACGCGGCTGACGCGAATCGGGGTGCCTGCGGACGTCGCCCGGCACAGCGACTGGGACAGGATCGACAAATCGTTCACCGCCGTGCGCGGCGTCGGATACGTGGCCTGGTATCCGGTGGCGACCGAGTCAGCGAATTTGTCGGAAGGGAACAGTGTTTTCGAAACGGTCGCGAGGTGGAAGGCGCGCGAACTGGAAGCCCAGCTGAGGATCAAGCTAAGCCAGTCCGGTGAGGGTACACCCACAACCCTGGTGTGCAATGGTGAAGCCGGAGGCTTGCGATCGTCGGAACAGACGGGAACAGCCTATGCAAGCGTGAACGAATGTGCCTTCCAGCGTCTGGGCGAGAGCGTTCCGTTGTTTGTGGCTGGCCGGTATGACGAAATGGATCAGCCTTCGGTGACCATCTCCTATGTGCCGGATCACCGGGCGGCTGCTGCAGACTTATGCGCAGGCGGCGCAGCAGGCGGCTCCATTCGTGGCCGAATGGTTTGGTGCGCCGAAAGGGGCTGCTGAAGTCAAAGCTGAAGTGGTGGAGTTGAACGATCCCGAGGCGGCGCCTTACGAAAGTGGGAGCATGCTGCTTACGCCGCTCAACACCGATCCGAAGCTGGCGCAGTTGACGGTCGTCCACCAACTGACGCATGCAGCATTCTTTTCTCCGCGTCCCTGGATCTATGAAGGGCTGGCGCATTTTGCCCAGGCGATTGCTCGCGAGCGCGAGAGTGGCCGCCAGTCGGCGCTGGATTTCATCGGACTGCACCGCACGGCCCTGGCGGAAGCGGAAAAAGCATTGACCGCGGAGAAGTCTAAAGACAGCGGAGCGGACGAGGCGCTGGTCAGCACCAGCATCGAAGAGCTTTACCGCAGCAAGGCGATGTACGTGTGGTGGATGTTGCGCGACATGGTTGGCGATGATGCGCTGAAAAAGGCGCTTGCGGCCTATCGTCCCGCGGACGACACGACGCCATCCTATATGCAGCACCTGATCGAGGCACAATCCAAACGTGACCTGGGTTGGTTCTTCGACGACTGGGTCTATCACGATCGCGGTCTGCCGAATTTTCAGGTGGTCGCCGCTTATCCCTGGGATGCTGTCGGCGACGCTCACGTGGTCACGGTCACGCTGGAGAATCTGGGAGATGCAGGAGCCGAAGTCCCAGTGATTCTGAACATGGAGCAAGGAGAGATGACCAAACGGCTGCAGGTCTTGAGCAAATCGAAAGTCACAGTCCGCATCGAGGCGCTCTCTACTCCTTTGGAAGTGGTAGTAAATGACGGAAGTGTGCCGGAAAACGATCTGGGCAACAATGTGTACAAGATTGAACCGCCAAAAAAGAAAAATTGAAGATTGCAGATTTTAGATTGCAGATTTTGAAAAGCGTTCGCTGGAGAGTTTTTTGACAATCTGCAATCTGAAATCAACAATCTGAAATCGCTTTTCGAGGAGGACTCTTGGCCTATATCCAATTTTTGGGCGCCGCCGGCACCGTAACCGGTTCGAAGCACCTGGTCAACACCAGTTCAGATGGGGACGGCAAAGCCGGATTTCAGGTGCTGATCGATTGCGGCATGTTCCAGGGAGCCAAGGAGTGGCGGTTGCGCAACTGGCAGCCTACGCCGGTGCCAGCAGCCAGCATTGATGCGGTGATCCTGACCCATGCGCACCTCGATCACTGCGGCTGGATTCCGCGGCTGGTCCGCGAAGGCTTCCGTGGTCCTGTGTATGCCACGCCTTCCACGATTGATTTGTGCGGCATCATCCTGCCGGATTCCGGACATCTCCAGGAGGAAGACGCGAGATTTTACAACCGGCATAAGAAGTCGAAACATGATCCGGCCTTGCCACTTTACACGCTCGCGGAAGCCGAAGACTCTTTGCAGCACTTCAAGCCGGTAGATTTTGAAGAGACCAGGCAACTGTCACCTGAAGTGTCGTTCCGCTTCGTTCCGGCAGCACACATCCTGGGATCGGCGATGGTGGAACTCACGCTAAATCTGAATGGTCAGGTCAAAAAACTGTTGTTCAGCGGAGACATTGGACGGGTGCGCGACCAGATCAGCGCGCCGGGCAAAGTTGTCCGTTCGGGACCCACCGAAGGCGAGACTGCCGACGTTCTGGTGATGGAATCAACTTATGGAAACCGGCAACACCCGACGGATGATCCCAGGCCGAAACTGGCAGGGATTATCCGGAAGACGGTGGAGCGCGGCGGCACTGTGATCGTTCCGGCATTCGCCGTCGAACGCACGCAGAAATTTCTTTTCATGATTAAGGATCTGATGGAATCTGGGCAGATTCCACGTCTCCCCGTGTACTGCGACAGTCCGATGGCAATTAAAGCCGTCGAAGTCTTCATGAAGCATGCGGACGAATGTACGGAGGAAACCTGCCGTTTGATTAAACAATACGGATCACCGTTGCAATGGCCGGGATTTACGTTTGCTCTGACTGCGGAAGACTCTAAGAAGATTAATTCCAATCAGTATCCTTCGATTATTGTGTCGTCCAGCGGCATGGTCACCGGCGGACGCATTCTGCACCACCTGCAGCAGCGGCTGCCTGATCCGAAGAATACCGTGATCTTCATCGGCTTCCAGGCGCCCGGAACGCGGGGAGCCATCATCAAGAGCGGCGCATCCGAAGTGCGCATCTTCAGCGATGCGGTGACGATTCGCGCAGAAATCGCGGTGCTGGAGCAATTCAGCGATCACGCCGATACCCCGGAGCTTCTGGAATGGCTCCGCACTTTTACTCAGAAACCGGCGACTACCTATCTGGTGCATGGAGAACCCGCTGCGTCGTCGATGCTACGTGAAGCTCTGACAAAAGAATTAGGGTGGAACGTGCAAGTGGCGGAGTGGATGGAGAAAGTCATTGTGTAAATGAGTAATTTAGTAATTGGGTAATTTTCATGACAGAAACCGAATTGAAGAAACATATCGAGGCTGCGGAGAAAAGCCCGAAGCAGGTTGCGGCTGCGGTGTCGGGGCTGCCGGAAAAAGTGTTGCGCTACAAACCGTCGCCGGAAAAGTGGTGTATCCACGACATACTCGGGCATCTGGCGGATATCGAGATTGTGTACGCATTCCGGTTGCGTCAGATGCTGGCGGACAAAAAGCCGGTGATCGCTCCAATGGACCAGGACGACTGGGCGCGGAACCTCGGCCATCTGGAGACTCCGCCTGCCGAACTGGTCGCTCTCTACGGGCTGAATCGCCACGCCAACCTGCGGCTCTTGCAACGTCTCAAGCCAGATGATCTTGAAAAGTCGACGTACCATCCCGAGACGAAGCAGGACGTCACGGTCGCGCAATTGATCGAAAGAATGGCGACGCACGGCGCGAGTCATCTGGAGCAGATTGAGAGATTGAAGAGGGAAGCAGGGCGAGCGTCAGACGTCGGACCTCAGGCGTCGGACCGGAGACTGCGCCCTCATTGAGCGGGGAGGCCGAAGTCTGACGCCCGAGGTCCAGTCGTCTACACGTAAGTGTTCGTGAACTTCACCAGGGCCTCCAGCTTTGCGGCCGCGGCTCCGGAATCGATCGACTGTGCTGCCAACGGCAATGCGTCTCCCAGATGTTCAACTTTGCCAGCGGCGACTAGCGCAGCGGCTGCGTTCAGCAGGACTACATCCCGCTTCGGCGATTTCTTTCCCGCGAGAATTTCACGGATGATGATTGCATTAGGTGCGGCGTCACCACCTGCAATGTCCTCCAATCGGGCCCGCTTCATTCCGAACTCTTCCGGGGTGACTTCATAAGTGCGCACGCTGCCTTCGCGTACTTCGGCGATGCGGGTCGGTCCGGTGATGGTGATTTCGTCTAAGCCGTCTGATCCGTGGACGACCAGCGCACGATGAGTGCCCAGCATGCTAAGCGCTTCCGCGACTCTTTCCACCAGATCGAGAGAATAGACGCCTACCACCTGCGCCGACGCACGAGCCGGATTGGTAAGCGGACCAAGCAAGTTGAAAATCGTCCGCAATCGTAGTTCGCGGCGGGCCGGTTGCACATATTTCATCGCCGAATGCATGGCGGGCGCAAACAGAAACACGATGCCAACTTCCTCGAGGCAGGCAGCGAGAACTGAGCTGGGAAGACTGATCTTGATTCCCAGAGCTTCCATGACGTCGGCTGAGCCGCACTTGGAACTCAGGCTGCGATTACCATGTTTGGCCACACGGACGCCCGCGCCTGCAACCACGAAAGCGGCAGCGGTTGAAATGTTGAAGGTGCCAGTGGCGTCACCGCCGGTGCCGCACGTGTCAACCAGCGCATCCCGCCCAGTGCCGCTGACCGATACCGCGGAAGCTTCGTGCAGTCGGTAGCGGTTCGGCTGCGGCGCGAATGGCCTCGGCAAAGCCAACGATTTCTTCCACCGTTTCGCCCTTCATGTGCAGAGCAACCAGCAGTGCCGCAATCTGGGCATCCGTGGCGCTGCCGGAGAACACCTCGGTCATGACGGCGCGAGCCTCTTCGCGGGTCAGGGATTCGTGTTCGTTGGCAATACGCTGCAGGGCGTCGGTGATCATGAGGGCGAATATAAGACTAGCATCGTTTGCGCAAGACAAGTTGTGGTGACCCGCTAAAACCATGAACCACGAAGGACACGAAGGCGCACGAAGGAAATCCTTAGACAAGAAAACCCTTCGCGTACCTTAGTGTCCTTCGTGGTTTACGTTTTTGGGCGCGAAAAGCACCGGAGGCGCGTCGCGCGTTTGCCCTATCGGGAACGCTTCTATAAAATCAACTGTCGAACTGCTGCCCGAAACTGCAAGCCAGCGAGTGCCAGTCGGTCTAGCCGGAAATCATTATGAAAATTCATGAGTATCAGGCCAAGAATATTCTGAAGAAGTATGGGGTTGCTGTGCCGCGCGGCGAAATGGTCGAGAGCACGGAAGAAGCGGAAGCGGCTGCGAAAAGACTTTTCGATGCCGGCGCCACGGGCGTGGTGGTTAAAGCGCAGATCCACGCCGGCGGGCGCGGCAAAGGCGGAGGCGTGAAGATCGCCAAGTCGGTTGAGCAAGCCGCTGAATTGGCGGGCAAGATCCTGGGCATGACGCTGGTGACGCATCAGACTGGTCCTGAAGGCCGTGTTGTCCGGCGACTGCTGATTGAAGAGACTTTGCCGATTGAGAAAGAACTGTATCTGGGAATCGTGATCGATCGCGCTCAGGCAAGGCCTGTGTTTATGGCGTCTGCCGCCGGCGGCATGGAAATCGAGCAGGTGGCGGAAGAGAATCCTGCGGCCATCCTCAAGGAATACATCGATCCGGGCATGGGTCTGGAAGCCTTCCAAGCGCGAAAGCTGGCCTTCGCGCTCGGGCTGAAAGCGAAGCAGATCAACCAGGCGGTCCAGTTTATGACCGGCTTGTACAAGGCGTTCGCCGAAACCGATTCGTCGCTGATGGAGATCAATCCGTTTATCACGTGCACCGACGGCCGCCTGTTCGCTCTCGACGCGAAAATGAATTTCGACGACAACACCATGTACCGTCACGCCGACCTGAAAGAGTTGCGGGACGTTACCGAGGAAGATCCGCTGGAGGTCGAGGCTTCGAAGTACAGCTTGAACTACATCAAGCTGGATGGAAACGTTGGCTGCATGGTCAACGGCGCCGGCCTCGCGATGGCGACCATGGATATCATCAAGTACGCCGGTGGCATGCCCGCGAACTTTCTTGACGTGGGCGGAGGCGCGAACTCTGAACAAGTCACGCACGCTTTTGAAATTCTTCTCAGCGACAAGAATGTGAAGGCCGTGCTGATTAATATCTTTGGCGGCATTCTTCGGGTGGATACGCTGGCGACCGGTGTGGTCGAAGCCGCACGGAAGACGCAGATCAAACTTCCCATTGTTTTGCGCCTCGAAGGCACGAACGTGGAACAGGGGCGCGAGATTCTGAAGCAGTCGGGATTGAATTTCATCGTGGCTGAAACCATGAAAGACGCGGCCGAGAAGGTAGTGCGGCAGCGCAAAAGCGTAGGAGCCAGGGACGCCGCTACAAAAGGAATTCATGAGCATTCTTGTAAATAAATCGACACGGGTAATCGTTCAGGGGCTCACCGGGCGCGAAGGTACGTTTCACGCCAAGGCGTGCGCGGATTACGGGACGCAGATCGTCGGTGGGGTGACTCCGGGCAAGGGCGGCACCACGCACGAAGGCTGGCCCGTCTTTAATACGGTGCAGGAAGCTGTGGACAAGACCGGCGCCGATACCTCCGTCATTTTTGTGCCGCCGCCGTTTGCCGCGGATGCCATCATGGAAGCGGCCGACGCCGAGATCGAACTGATCGTCTGTATCACCGAAGGCATTCCGACGCTGGATATGGTCCGCGCCTGGGAGTATCTGCAAGACCGGCGCTCGCGGCTGATCGGTCCCAATTGTCCGGGAATTATTTCGCCGGGACACTGCAAGATCGGAATCATGCCGGCCCGCATCCACAAGGAAGGCTCGGTCGGAATCGTTTCGCGCTCCGGCACGCTGACCTACGAGGCCGTGTACCAGCTCACCACGCGCGGGATTGGACAGTCCACCGCGATCGGAATCGGCGGCGATCCCATTATCGGCACCAACTTCCTGGATGCGCTTGAGTTGTTCAATCGCGATCCTCAGACCGAAGCGGTTGTGATGATCGGAGAAATCGGTGGCACCGCCGAGGAGACGGCTGCGGAATATGTCAAGCTGCACATGAAAAAGCCCGTAGTCGGCTTCATCGCGGGACAGACCGCACCCCACCGTTTCGAGCGCCGGCCCAATGCCCTTCGGCGGGTTGCCGTTGAGCGCGGCCCAAAAGCGCAGGTTTTCGGCGACGGTCAAGCGTGCCTTGATGGCCGGGTGATGGGCGAAATAGCCGATATCGGTCTCGGTTCGTCCCTCGGGATCGCTGCCTTGGATGCTGACCGATCCGGCGGCGGGGCGCACTACACCGGCGACGATCATCAGCAGCGTCGTCTTGCCGGCACCGTTGGGGCCGCGCAGCTCGGCGGCCTGTCCGGGGCTGAGCGCGAACGAAATACCCTCGAACAGCAGCTTTTCGCCGCGTTTTCCGGCGAGGGCATCGAGTTTCAGCGTGCGCGGCGGCAGGGGCGTGACATAGCTCATCTTGGCGTCACGTAAGGGTGCTAAGTCGGTGCTGGCAAGGGCGAATTGATTTCGCTATAGCAGCGCCAGACTGGAGTCATTCCAGTCTTCATAGTGGTTGCGTGCCTGTTGGCGGCTTCCCTGCGAGGACACGCCCCAGACGCGATGTCCGGTTCGGGCCAGTCCGGCCCCGAGCTGATCGCGCCACAAACGCGAGCATAAGGCGGTTCCAGTGGCAACTCCAATTCCTTCAAATCGAAGTCGACCCTAACAGCGGGCGGCAAGACCTATTCCTACTATTCGCTGCCGGACGCCGAGAAGGCCGGGCTCGCCGGCATCTCCCGCCTGCCCTACTCGCTGAAAGTCCTGCTCGAAAACCTGCTGCGCTTCGAGGACGGGCACACCGTCATCGCCGACGACGTCAAAGCCATCGCCGGCTGGCTCAATGACAAGGGCAAGGCCGAGCACGAAATCGCCTATCGCCCGGCGCGCGTGCTGATGCAGGACTTCACCGGCGTGCCCGCCGTGGTGGATCTCGCCGCCATGCGCGACGCGCGGCGAAAGCTCGGCGGCGATCCGCAGAAAATCAATCCGCTGGCGCCGGTCGATCTCGTCATCGACCACTCGGTGCAGGTCGACTATTTCGGCACCTCGCAGGCGTTCGCGCACAACGTCGAGCTCGAATACGAGCGAAACAGGGAACGTTATGACTTCCTGCGCTGGGGGCAGGACGCCTTCGACAATTTCCGCGTGGTGCCGCCCGGCACCGGCATCTGCCACCAGGTGAACCTCGAATATCTGGCGCAGGTTGTGGACCAGGACCAAGCCGACACGAGACGGTCGCCTAGCCGGACACGCTGGTCGGCACCGACTGCCATACCACGATGGTCAACGGCATGGCCGTGCTCGGTTGGGGCGTCGGTGGCATCGAGGCGGAGGCCGCGCTGCTCGGCCAGCCGATGTATCTGCTCGATCCCATCGTGGTCGGCTTTGTGTTTCACGGGCGGCTGCCGGAGGGCGCCACCGCCACTGATCTGGTGCTGACCGTCACTCAGATGCTTCGCAAGCACGGAGTGGTCGGCAAGTTCGTCGAGTACGCCGGCGCCGGGCCTCTCCAACCTCTCGCTCGAGGACAAGGCG